>NZ_AUNE01000043.1 GCF_000447755.1 Bacteriovorax sp. BSW11_IV
TCTTCAACTTCATGGGGGTAGAGAAAATTAATCGGATGATTTTTATACGTGCTATGTTGATATTTAAATGGCAGCGTCTTTTTTACCAAGTAGCCAACTTCTATTCCTCTATTGGAGTTACCTGTTTGAATAATCGGGTGGTATCGCCCTTCGAGGTAAATATCGTTGAAGTATTCAAGAGATTCAATTCCTCCAATCTCTGTCAGCATATAAATATCGGCATCAATTTCAGTGATTGTTTTGGCCATCCATTTGATTTTATCAAGGGATTTATAAATTCCTGGATTAGGGGCATACTCACTTTTTACAATAAAGAAGTTTTCTAGATTAATCGTGCAAAATTTAATTTTAACAGCACTCACTAAGAACAGGCCTTTCCTACAATAAACGTTTCATATTTTTTTGTTTTGTTATTCCACAGGGCCTTGCAATTAGAAAAGCGATAAAGATCTTTGTGCACGTGTTTATCGAAATAATCCTGGAGTTTTTTAGGACAGCTTATAAACTCTGAAAAATTTTGAGTTGATGGATTTTTTATCAAAGAATACTCATTCTTTTCATTAATTCTCATACCAAAGTAATGACCTTTTTCTTCGAGGAGAAAAACCAAGTCGTTTCCATCTTTGTAAAGAGGGGTTTCATCTCTTGGAATGATATACTCTTTAACCTTATCCCCATTTTCCATATAAATTTTATGAAAAAGAGTGTGGTCACCCTTTTTAAAGGGTGATTTTATAAAAGTTTCTGCCGTTCTGATTTCTTGACCTTCTTTATTATGTACTTCACATGGAGAGTTCCACGAAATGTAATCTTCTTTTGAAGAATTTTTATCATTCCAAATTTTTAGAGGAAAACCTATGGTCTTTGCCAAAGAGTTCATGGCCATTACAGTTGGGCGTGTTTTAAAAAGATCTTCCCACGCCTTTCTCTTTTTTCCAAGCTCAGCTGTGCACTCTGAATTTGAAGGGCAACCCTCATTGAGATGGTCAAGCATATGGGGTTTAAAGTTCTTTTCCCAATCAATATCGTCCTGACCCATTATGGGCAGGGATAAATGAAAAAGGCAAATTGTAAGTAGTATTAGTTTATTCATGAGGTTCACTCCTAGAACGCTCTTTTATTTTAATGATTTTTTAAAATGAGGTCAAAAAAAAAGACCCTCTGGGGGGAGAGGGTCTTTCTTACTTGGGGGGATTTATATATTAGCGAGTTGCTCCGCTATTATATCTTTTGTCGATTTCATTGAAGCGATCTTTTAGTCTTGTACTTGGCATATAACTGCTATTGTCTACGCCAGACTCTCTGCCAGATTCATCTTCGTCAAAAGAAACTTCTTTGTATCCGTAGCTACAGTATGAGTAGTTCACGCCTAGTTTCTTTCCGTTTTTACAATTTCTATCTTCATTGAAGACTTCTTCTTGGCCACGAGAGTCAGCTCTTTCGTTACCCATCATGAAGTTTCCAAAAAGTTCATTCAGTTCATGCTCTTTTTCATCTAGAAGAAGTCTTTGCTCGTTACCTAGCTCATCTTTGAAAGTTGATACTGTAACGATGTCATCTAGTTTATCTTCTTTGTATGAGTTTTTAATACACTCAATAGAATTGAATTTTAAAACGTGTGGTTTTCTAAATTCTTTTCTTTGGTCATAATCATCTTCATCATACTTAAATGGTGTTTTCTTATTGCCCATTTTGTACCAAATATCTTCGATAATAGTACCTTGTGCACTTAGCTTATCTGCTTCGTTACCCTTGTTGGCCTTCGCTTCAATAACAACTTGACCAGCTCTTTGATAACCGTTTTTCTTACAGAAATCATTTGCATCAGTAAGTCTAACAATTTTACTGTGACGATAACCTTTATCCTCTGATGCCCAAAGGTGTTCTACTTTTACGGCAAAAAGAGGGAGTCCATAATTATTGAGTTCTTTTGTGCCAAAGACTTTTGCTTGTCTTCCAGCAAGAACTTCTTTTTCGTGTGCATCTTTTTTACGGGCCTCTTCGCTTTCTTTATCGAAGGCCTGTGTTTTGCTTTGAAAACCTTTATAGGCAGATGACTTTTCTGCTTCTGGGTTGTCGGCCAAACAAGAGTTAAGAGCATCTTTTTCAACAACAGTTAAATCATGAAAAGTTTTTCTTCCTCTGTCTTTGTAGGCCTCAATAACGTAGTCGCATTCCCCAGCAAAAGATGGAAGAGAAAAACTAATTGCCATTAGCGGTAATAAAATTTTTCTTTTCATAGTAATCTCCCGATTTCCAAGTTTGTGCTTTTTATTAAGCAAGCTTGGTGCCAAGAATGGCAAGGAAGTGATTACTGTAATATTAGAGAGTTATAAGAGAGGGCGTGTCTAGTTTTTAGACACCTACTTACTTTTTTACCATGATCGTTGCAAGTAAAAGCCCTACAAATTGAATGATTGTTGTTGTGGCACCTGTTGGTAGGTTGAATTTATTGGCCACGACAAGGCCAATAATGCCCGAAATAAGGCAAAATAAAGTCGAGACGATGAAGACTTGTTTAACACTTTTAGCGACCTTAAACGCAAAAACACCCGGTATGATGAGAAGGGTGTTTATGAGCACTGTTCCCGCAAGTTTTACAGAGCTTACAATGATTAAAGAGACTAAGAGAAAGAAGGCATAGTGGAGAAGTTTTGTATTTAGGCCACTGACTTTTGCGCCTTCGCTATCAAAGGTAAAGTAAATCCACTTTTTGAAAAAGGGGACAATGGCAAGTCCTGTAATGGTCATGAGAATGGACAGGATAATCACATCGGCGCTTTCTAGCAGAAGGATATTACCAAAGAGGTAATTCATAAGATTGTTGCCGTTATTAGTAAGTGATTGAAGGATAATCCCCAGGGCCATGGTTGTGGTGAAAAAGATTCCAATCATACTGTCGGCCGGCACATCTTCTTTGTAAGTTGTGTGGGCCAAAAAACAATTCAAAAGCAGTGTTATTGAAATAAGAGATAAAAAAACGCCAATTGGTCCTTGTGGATTAAAAAGTCCAAAAGTAATCGTAAGACTTAAAAGAGTGGAATGCGAAATGGCCGAACCCATAAAGGCGTAGCGTTTAGCAACAAGAAGAGGAGATAAGAGTCCTGTGGCCAACGATAAGAGAATAGAGCCAATGAGGGCCCTCATTAAAAAATCAAATTGTAAAAAATCAGCTAGCGCCAAATCAAACATCTTTTTTCTCTTTCTTAATAAAATCAACTTTACAGTTCAGTTCCCCAATTGTGCCTTCTTCATGGGGGTGAATCGTACATTGGTGATGCGGCGTTTGAGGGCCAGCTCCCAACTGCTCATGAATAATGAGGTGTTCCATTTCACAGTGATAAATGGATTCAATATGCTCTTTTCTTACGAGTTCTTTTTTATTGTGCCAGTGACCAGTTCTATTGAGACAAAGAATCTTGTCTGAGAAACGAAGCGTTTGGTTGATATTGTGATCAACGATAATTACGCTGGCACTGTGTTCTTCTTTAATCTCTGTAATAAGCTTTAAAAGCTGGTCTTGGCCATTGCTATCTAGGCCATTTGTAGGCTCATCGAGAACAAGTATTTTTGGTCTTTCTAAATGGGCCTTGGCCAGCTGGATACGCTGCTTTTGACCTCCAGAGAGTTCTCTCACAAGAGAGTTGTAGTACTTTTCCATAGACACAAACTCAAGGGCGCCTCTTCTTTGCCTATCATCAAAATCACCTGCAAGGCTCAAATACTCTGAGACTGTTAGGGGAAGCGTGTTATTCAGTTTAGTGGTCTGAGGAACGTAAGACATTTTTGTACTATAGCGCTTGATCTCTCCCTCTGTAGGAGTGAGAAGACCTGTAATAATTTTTAAAAGAGTCGACTTCCCACCACCATTGGGACCTATGATTCCTAGCATTTCTTTTTCATGAACAGAAAAAGAAACATTCTTTAAGATTGTCTCATCTGGATGATAGTGGAAGCTGATATTTGTGGCCTCAATGAGTTTAGTTGTCACTGAAGATTTCCTTTAAAAGGCTCTTTAAGGTTTGTCCTGGGGTTTCATAAAGCTCCCCAGTAGTGTTTAAATTTACTTTTTTATCGTCACTTTTTACATAAGATAAAACAGTGGGCGGAATTTTTATTTGGTTTTCAACAATCCACAAACTTTTGCGACTCTTGGTCTTAAGGGCAATTTCTTTTAGAGTTTGCGCTGAGACTTCATGGGAGTGGTGTGAAGTTCTCGCGGCCACGATTTCAAGGCCTAGCTCACTGGCCAGTGGATAGAGGGCATCGTGGGTTACAACGAGAAGTCGCTTTTGAGCTTTTGAGAGTTCTTCAATTTTTAAATCGGAACAATTTTTATTTTCAATGGGAATTTGCCAAGATTGAAGTTTATTTCGAATGGAATCAATGGCCTCACATAGACCTTTTTTATAGAGCCAAAAATGGGCGAGAGGCCCATCACTTTGGCCATTCATCTTTGGCAGGCCCAGCTCTAAGCTATCTTCAGTTTTTCTACTTACAAGAGCTCTTTCTATCCAAGGCACAAGGGCACGATTTGGCGTAATAAGATGCTTTGCTTTAACAAGAGTCTTTAACTCCTTAGCGCTGATTTCGTAATGATGGGGGTCAGTTTCTTTTGGCAGTTCTAAAACTTCCAATGAAACTTTGGGTGCAAGATAGTGCACGATATTGCAAATCTGAGTGTGGTAACATGTTATCTGGGATTCTTTTGCCAAAGTGAATGCTGGCACAAGAAGCGCTAGTATAAATAAAGTTCTCATAGTATTCCTTTAATTTATTCTAACGCATTATCTCTATTCTTTGCTATCCGTCAATTTTGACACTACTTACAATAAATATGGTGACCCCAACGATAGCCTTGGAAGAAATATCCTGTACCTGTGGCCCTATTATCATCAGCGTCATCGGCAGAGTCAATAATCGAGTAGGTACGTACAGAGTTTGGATCAAAGCCTGAATCCTCTCCAATAAAACCACCGTTATTTGGTTGAGGTGAGAAGTCTCCAAAAGTCGCCCCATTTCTTGTTTTCCCACCAGAGTCATCATCAGATGTCACACCCTTGTCACAGTAGGCCTCTCCAAGAGCGCGGATTTTTGTGTACACTTCTTGAGACAGTTTTGGTTCACCCGTTTCCATAATGAAGTCAGTGTCTACAAGACCACCACCTGGAGCATCTTCACCAGTTCCATCACCTGAAATAAAGCGGTTAAAGTAAACCATTAGATCTGTTCCACTTGGGATTTTACAAGTCATTTTTCCATTGTCATCAGTTGTGGCATGGTTTGAACAACAGCCACTAGAACTTGTTGTTTCTTCACCCAATTCAATACAGCACATGAAGTCTTTATTTGAGAAAATCGCCTGCTGATTAATTCCAGAATCATCAACAACTCTATTTAGAGGATTGATTGTGTCATTTGTTGCAGCACCGTTACTTGTGACAAGTTGTCCGTAAATTTGTGACATAGAATTTGGATTACTTGAAGTTGCGTTGTAATCAAATGAGTTTGCTTCAAAATTTGCTCTATCATCCCATGCAAAAAGACCAGGTACAAGATTTTGAGGATCATCGTTACAGTAAACCGGCTCGTAAACCATTTGCGGAATACCAGCTAGTTCAAAGCGTGAAAGTTTCGTTGCATAATAGAGATCGTTACCTGGATCAAATGGTGTATTGGCCGGTGTTTTTGTTCCCGCACTTTCAGAAACTAATCTTCTGTATGGCTTAAATTCAACAATTAGACCTGCATATTGATAGGATTCAGGAATATCTCCCAGACCCTCAAGAGTGCCTGTATCACCAGCGTTTGCGTGAAGAACAAGGTAACCACTTTTATTTTCAAGGCACCATTCTTTTTCAGCAAGGTGATCTTTCGCTCTTGTAACAATAGTACATGAAGGGATATTTTCGTTAAATGTGATCTCAGCGATTTCATTATTATTAGAGTTATAATATTTCGCTCTAACTGATGTTATGGCCGCTCTATCAGCGATATAATTTGGTAAGTAAACGCTTAGATCGTAATCAAATTCACTGTCTTCAAAGTAATTGAAAATCTTATCTGGAGCAGAGCCTGTTCTATATGGAGTAGGCATGTACAGAACATCAGAAGAAAGATTATCAAATTGTGTCTCAGGGCTTGTGTCCAAAGTCGCTAGTGCCGTTGCGGCATTGGCGACAACAGTAGGTGGACTCAATTCAAAACCAGCGGCCTTGCGAAGAGGTGTTTGAACACAGGCACCATTTTCAGATGGATACAGACAAATTTTTCCATAGTCTTTTTGGTAGTTCAATGTGCTGGCACCTGGTAGTGGTTCCTTATACAATGTATTGTTGTAGTTTAGACATTGTAGTGATTCGACATTGATATTTAGTGCACGTTTTTTATTCCAATTATTTGTTCCATCGGCAAATTTACGAACCCATCCGCCACCGCAACAAGTTCTTTTTGCAGTATCATTAAAAGTCTTCCACTGAAAAGCATTTGGAACTTGATTCTGTGCCACTCTTGGCGCTGTTGCTATAGGTGTTGAACTTACTGGCGCAGCATTTGTTGGCGAGGCCACAGTATAGCGAGAATAGCGTCCATTGGCGGCCGTATTGTTATAAGGAAAGCTTGTTACATTTAGAATTTGATTATTTTCATTTCCATCTAAATGAGTTCCCTCTGTGTACATTGTGATTGTTTTACCAACTTCACGGCAACAACGATTTTGTGTTAGATCCCACGAATTTGCTTCAGTTGAACCAAAGATTGGTTTTGGTTTTCCTTGACTACAAACGAGATCTTCACTCCAAAAGCGATACTCTGCTTCAGTATTTCCAAAGTCTGATTGCGCTAAAAATAGAGCAGAGTTCTTATGTACTTTATTTGGTGAACAGTCTAGGTCTGTATGACAAACTGAACCGGCCCTTCTAAAACATGCATCCTTAGCAAATTTAACAGTTGTAAGCTCAGCTAATACTGGAAGCGCCCTGGCCTCAATATCATCAAAAGATGAAAGTCCATTTGGTCTTACGGACTCTACACCACACATATTTTGTGAGTGTCTGTTGAGAATATCAGTTGCTGTTTGAGTCTTCACATAATTGCCATCATCATCAAAGGCAGGACAAGTCTGCACGCGCGCAATAGGGTCTAAATTAGAGCTATTACATGAGGCGATCTGATTGATATAATCCGTTCTCTTAAGCAGGTCATTGCTTCTGTGTTGATCAGCTGGATCGAGGGCCAAGGCCTTACCTGGACGACAGAGTCCAAAATCTTGCGCTCCTGCACTTGCTGTATTTTTTCCAAAGAAGAGGGCAGCATTGTAAGTGATATTTGTAATGACTTTACTGTCAAGAATTCCATCACCAGTTCCACCAACATAACTACTTGGGCGACCTAGTACATCGGCCTCTTGTCCATAAAGAATATTTGAAAGTGAACTTGGTGCTCTGATCACTTCTTTATTAAAGTTGTTATCATTTAGTCCAGCACAGTAGAAGTTTGGTGCACAAGTGAAAAGCTTTTGTGTATTAGCATTTGTTAGGTCTGATGTTGGCGTCAGCTTACAAACTGAACCAGCACCTCTATAGACACATCTTTTCTTATTCGTCGTTTGAAAGCCGTCAAAGATAATGCTAGCAAACGTTGCATCTGCAGATTCATCGTTTAACTTTTCATCCGCACTTGTTGAAAACTTAGGCAAATAAGTTTTATAACTTCCAACATCGGCACACGTGTATTCCCAACCAAGTTGAGTCACGCAATCGGCATCAACATTACATTGGTGGAAACGCTGACAAGTGGCCCCTTGGTTTTGATTAAGATCGTTAAGTGCAAGGGCAGGGTCGTAGTCTTTTGTTGATGCTTGACCATCGCCAAGATCCTCTCTTACAGATATTGAAATTGACGATTGTTCAGCAAGGTCTGCGAATGGAGCATTGATGGCAACAAAGAGTTTTTTTGAAGATGATCTCACTCTTCTTGAAAGTGAGCCAATAGAGAACCACTTCACACCATCAAAAGAGCCAATGACAGCACCTTTATTAAAACCATACCAGTCTCTTTGGTAGCCATTTACATACATCGCGGCCTGGGACATAAGTCTGTTAAGGCGTTGTGTTTGAAGACTTGTTTCTTTTTTATGTGTAAAAGGAATCATTGTCGGAGGAACCCAACAAGCTCTCCCAAACACATTGTCTTCATAGTTAGCATTGCTATTGTTGTACCCAAATCTTGTTCTGTCTGTTGTAATAGGATCACCGTTTATTCCATTTCCATAGCTTGAAGATGGGTGTGACATGAACACTTGAAACCATTTGTCCTTATCACACTGTGGACACGGCGTGTATGTACCTTTGTTAACAGTAATAAGGTAATTTTTATTCAATTCAACTTCGATCATTTTTGCAGGTAGTGCCTTATCTAGAGATACACTCATCTGTCCTAAGATTGCGTTCATACTAAATGACGTTGGCACTGGTCCCGATTTTCCAACTTCATCGAAGTATAGGAATTCTTCACCTTCTTGCTTAAGGTTTGGTAGACTACCTCTTACTCCTGTTAAGTCATCATAGTTCGTTCCGTTTTCTGCGAAAAAGCGGTGAGGAGTATGACGTGAAGAAATTGCGACATCGAGTTCTTGAAAAATAGGGGGATTCGCATCGTCTGCTGGTGGAATATCACAAACAACATCAATAGTGGCACCACTTGAAGATGTGACTAGTTTTAATCCGTAGTCTGGACAACGAGGGTCGAGTGGATCATTTGTAATAGGATCAAGAGCACATCCACATTCTTTCCAAACACTTGTTCTGATGGCCTCAAAGCTTGTAAGATCACCACTAGGAACACAGGCAGCGTAACTTGGAGTATCTAGCTTTGCACCTGCAAGACAATTGTATTTTTCAATATAGGTTTGTAGTCTTGTGGCCGCATCATCGTTTGGATCACTCGTATCGTCGCCATCACCTGTATCTGGCGCACCTTCACCACAAACGTTGTATACGCTCGGCCATTTAATATAATTTCTGCGATCAAGATTTACATCGCGAATGGCCTGAAGAAGATCATCGGGGTTTGGATTGCTCTTTAAGGCCCCATCTGTTACGCATTGACCGTCGATACAACAATCAAAGCCTTGGGCCATACATGAGCTTTTAGAACATAGTGAGCTGCCGCCTGAATCACTTGAGTTATTTCCAAAATCAACTCTAAGGGTAAGGCTACTAAGATCAAGTTCTCCATTTGGAACGATAGAGCTTAAGGAAAGTCCATTGCTTGATTTATAAAGAGAGATGACCACAGAAGACTGTTTCCCACGACAAGTTGGGCATAAGCTCTCAAGTGAGTAGCTACCATTTGTCGTTGTTACACTGGCCCCATCCTTTGCTTCATAGTGGGGAATAAGACCGCTACAGGCCGCTTGATTATCATTTAGAGAATGAAGATCTATTCTAAAATAGTTTTCTTTTAGGCCTGTTTTAAGATCAAGTGATGTTAATGGAATTGCTCTTACACGATAAATCGGTGCAATAGCAGTGCTTGCTGTGTTGTAGTTGATCGCCAAACAGTAGCTGTTGTTGATATTGCTATTTAAAGAAAGGTAGTTGTTAACAGATTTTCCTCTAACGTATAGCGCGCTAGATGAGCTTTGATTGATCGTAACTTCGCCGACTACTTCACTTGTTGTGTACCAGTAGATTTGATTTTCAAGATCAACTGAGCCAGCATCTGAAGAGCTATCCGTACTTCCGCTTGAACTCTTTTTACGAGAAGCAGAAGGTGAACTCGGGACGCAAGCACCCAAGGCCAAAGTGAAAAGTAAAAGTGTAATAATATTAATTAAATTCTTCATCCTTAAAAAACCTAAATTCATCCTGATCTCTTTATCGTCTTAGAAATTCAGTGAGTTTAGATGTTTCTATTTTATCGTTCTTCTCAGGTATTTTGTGCCGAGATATGGATGAAAAGTCGTAAGAACTTGAAAACAAAGAGAAAAGTTTGTTAAAAAACATTAAGAATCAAGTTATCTTAGGTAAATGGCGAAAAAAAATGACAAAGATTTAGGGCAATTACCAGCTAAATGAGCTGGTACTGCTAGTTGTTGTCGATCCACCGCTAATTGATTGCAGGGCCATTGACGACTGCTGGAAGTAGATCGGGTTGTTGAAATAGAAGTTTGTCTGAGCTGGGTTATCTAGGAAGTATTGAGAGACTCCATAACCATACCACTGATGGGCACCTTGCATATTGTGCAAATATTGTTTTTGAGCAATTAGAGAATTGGCCTGCATATTTGCGATATTGCTATTGGCCCTTGTTTGAAAGTATGTAGGAAGAAGTCCAAGGGAGCTTTTCATACCAGAGACAAACATAGTCGCAGCAATTGATCTTTTTGGTGTCTTAATCATTCTATTAGTTGATTCATCATAAACATAGTGATTCTTCTTAACGTCTTCTAGCTTCTGTTCTGTTTTCTTGCGATTGTGCTCTTCTTGTCTCACTCTTTGATATCTTTTCGCATAAGTATCGCAGTAACGGCTGATATGGATATCTTCAGCGCTCATGTTAGAGTTGGACTTACTTGAAGTCTGACCTTCTTCTTCATTGAGATCGTCATTCTCGCTTGGAATAGAGCTGTTATACTTTTTACTACACATATCTGTAATTGTTGATAGTGCTTCTAGACTTGCAAGTTCACTCTCATAGACTCCTGGGTATCTGTTATCGATGGCCCTAATAAAATCTTCTCCCACTTTTACAAAACTAGAGAGGTCTCTTGAATTGTCTAAGTTTCGCCCACAGTCTGAAGCATTTACGAGAATCATTTTATTTTCTTGTTCTTTATTACATCGACCATTTTTTAAGTCTGCAATCATATATTGCTTCATTGTCTCTAACTGATGGTAGTCAGGATTATCAAAAAGTTTAAGGGCATTGGCGCGGGCGTTTTGAATTTCAGTAAATTCTTTATTGGCCAGATCAACCGCTGCTTTTAAATCAGTGCCGTTAATCTCTTTCATACAGGCCGCGATATCCTCAGTTGTGCTAGGGCAGTACTGGGCCATGAAATTTTTCGGAGCGAAATTGTAGAGTTTTGGATTTCTTTCAACAATTTCAGAAAAATCTTTAAGGGACTTCACCTTCGCAAGGATATTTTGTCTCTTATTTAAAATGGTCATTTCATTTTTTTCAATTTGTTCAGGATTGGCGCGTGCCGTGATTTCTTTTTCTAACAGAAAGCTCTTCACATTATTAAGTGATGCTCTTGCTGATTGAGTAATTGACGCTTTTTCTTGAGCACAGGCCTTTAGAGGATCACTACTTTGATCGAACATTGAGTTCGAAAAGCAATTTGCATAATCATTTTTAAATGATTCGATATCTGTTTTTGCAAACTCTTCTTTGAATTTTAAATAATCAGTATGAGTCGTCTCATTGTCTGGTTTCACATTAATTAGTCTATAGATGTTTTTTAACATCATATCTTCAGCATCATCGAGAATTCTATAGTCCTGTGCATAGTTCTCGGCCGTAAAAACTTCTCTGGCGATATTCTTATAAGATTGAAGAATCTGTTCGCGAATTTGATTTTGTTCAACTGGTGTATGGTTTGAGATTAGGGCCATCTTTGCTTGATTAAAGCCGTTAATCATATTTTTTTGGTCATTACCAGTAAACTGTTCACCGAAATTTTGAAAGATATTTTTGTTTGAATCTTGCTGGATTACAGAGCATGCCATAGGCGAGTTGAACACATTGATTTCTTTTTGGCATTCTTGACCAAGTTCATTCAATGGTTTCATAAGCTGAGTCATTTCCATTTGTCCCACAGGTCCGGCCTGTGTGTTGTACATGAAACTCTCTTTATTGAATTGATCGTAGAGTAGAGCAAGTTTTTTTGCCGTCTTTTTGGCCTTGGCGACATTTTGAATATCGTTTAGTGTTTGCCCATCGATAGTTCCAAAATCCTTATCAAAGGCACGGGCCTTGAAGCTATCATATTCCATTTTAAGATCGAGGAGACCTTTTAGGATAACGTATTTTGCAGAGAGTTCGTCGTATTGATTTTGAAGCTCACCATAATTAGCGAGTTTATTGCCATTAGCATCTGTGAATTCTATAGGAAGTTGTTCTTGCTTTTTTGCAATAGAGCGCAAAGCTTCTTTCATCTGATTACAAGTATTGTGTCTTGCGCCAGCTGCAAGAGCATCGGTGCATATCATTGCTAAAACGAAAGTTGTTGTGAATGTAGCTAAGTTTCTTTTAGTTCTCATCATGGTCCATTATTAACGACTTTCATTCTTTTCGATAGGCCATGGACTAAACTTGAGTAAAAAAGTTTATATTCGCTTTGAATTCAATGAGTTGACAAAAAAAAGGCCATGAAATCCATGGCCCTAACTATGCCTGTAAATTGTGGCTAACCGTGACCTGAGGTCATAAAGGCCTCAGAGTGGTCAATAGATTTTGATGTACGGTGGTCTAGGCCCATAAAGTAATCTTCAGTAAATTTCATTGTGTCGCCAAGATCAGGAGTTTGAAAAATTTGTCCTCTAAAATTCGCAACACCAGGAAAGCCCTGTGCCATCCATACGATATGTTTTCTCATTTGCACAAGAAGGGTTCTTTCTCTATCTGTATATTGTGAGAGGTAATCATATAAACGTGTGATCACTTCAAAATAATCTTTTGGTCCAAAATTAATTGTGTCATCAGCAGTTAAATAACTTTCTAAGAAAATAAAAGGATTTCTCAATGGTCCTCTTCCTAACATGAGTGCCTGACAATTTGTCTGGCCCATACGATCCCTAACTTCGTGGGCCTCATGAAGATCGCCGTTGCCAATAATAGGAAGCTCGGCCTCACAAGCAACACTCTCTAGGATATTCCAATTGGCGTGTCCTTTATACTGTTGTGTTCTTGTTCTCCCGTGAATGGCAACAAACTCAAGGCCTTCTTCTTTGGCAATATGAACAACTTCTTTGGCATTGATATTTTCTTCATCCCATCCTGTTCTTATTTTTACAGTTAGTGGAATGCTTAAATCTTTTTTCATCGTGCTAAAAAAGTTCGCTAGCTTTTGCGTTTCTTTCAAAAGGGCCGAGCCACCACCTTTTGTGACGACTTTTCTTACGGGACAGCCCATATTGATATCTATGAATTTTGGATTTCTTTCTTGGGCCACAAGTGCAGCACGGGCCATGGCCTCAGGGTCTTCGCCAAAAAGTTGAATTCCAATATGCTCTTCTCTTGGATCTATAGTGAGCATTTGGTGTGTTTTTTCATTTTGGTAATTGATGCCGTGGCATGAAATCAATTCACTCACTGTACCACCAGCACCGAGCTCTTCCATCAATAGACGAAACGGAGCAATACTTATGGCAGACATTGGTGCAAGGAGTAATGGCGAATTGAATTCGACGCTCCCTAGCATTATCTTTTTTTGACGCTCTTTGAGAGTATCAATTTTTTGTTGTAAATCACTGGAAAATGGAGTTCTTAACGCTTTTGTCATGGCCCAATTGTTTACCAGAGGTTAAGATTGGCGTCAATTGCCAAGACCCAACAGATGGAAAAATGACGATGAATTTGGAAAACCCAAGAGGATTTATTGTATTTGACTGCGATGGAACCCTGATCTCTAGTGAAAAGGCCACTTTTCGCGCCCTCTCCGTACTTTTAACGGAATATTTGCAAAGAGAGGTCACGGCCAAGGAAGTCGAGCAAAAATATGTCGCTGATTTAGTGAAACTTGCTGCAAATTTTGGTATTGAAGTACAAGAGCAAACTGAGCAGGCCCGTCAATTTATTTTGAGATGGCAGCAAGTTTGCGCCGAGTTGAATTTGCGCTACGAGCTTTTTGATGGCATTAAAGAGCTGTTACAAGATCTTATTAAAGAAGGTCTACTTCTTTATGTGTGGACAGGTCGCGATCGTAAAACAACCCTTGAGATTTTGAATGAACTAGGTGTTGCAAAAGATTTTCTCGATTTTCGCTGTATGGACGATACCATTTCCAAGCCTCATCCTCAGGGACTATATGAGATGCTTGGAAGAGAGTGTGACGCCGATAAAGTTGTGATGATAGGTGATAGCTATACCGATATCCAAGGCGCTATGAATTTTGGCTGTCTTTCGATTGGAGCTTGTTGGAGTACTTATGCAAATGTGGAAGTACTAAAAGAAATGGGTGCAGACCATCTTGTGTCTGAGCCAAAAGATTGTTTAAAAATTATTTTAGATCATATTGAAAAATAAAGGTGAATTGAGATGTTTGATACGTTGAGTGAAAAGTTTTCTGATGCATTTAAAAATATTCAAGGCAAAGGGAAAATTTCTGAAACTAATATTGAAGAAACTCTTAAACAAGTGCGAACAGCACTTCTAGAGGCCGATGTTAACTTTAAAGTCGTAAAGGAATTTATAGCCAAAGTTAAAGAAGAGGCCTTGGGTGAAAAAGTAATTAAGGGTGTAAATCCTGGCGAGCAGTTCATTAAAATCGTTCACGATGAACTTGCTTCAGTTATGGGTGTTGAAAACGAAGAATTAAATCTCGACAGAAAAGATATCGTTCCAGTTCTTGTGGTAGGTCTTAACGGTCAAGGTAAGACGACTTTCTCAGGAAAGCTTGCTCTTCACCTTCGCAATAAGAAGAAGAAAAATGTTCTTCTCGTTCCGGCCGATACTTTCAGACCGGCAGCTAAAGATCAACTCATCACACACGCAAAGAATCTTGGTGTTGATTGGTTTGACAGTGATCTTTCAATGCATCCAAAGGATATTGCTATTAAAGCGATGGCCTTTGCAAAAGAAAATGATAAAGATGTTGTTATTATCGATACGGCCGGTCGTCTTCATGTCGATGACGAACTTATGGGACAAATTAAAGAAGTAAGAGAATCTCTTTCTTCAATGAATCCAGAAGTTCTTATGGTGGCCGATGCCATGACTGGACAAGAAGCTGTAAACGTTGCAAAAAGTTTTCACGATGCCATTACCTTAACAGGTGTTGTTCTGTCGAAAATGGACTCCGATGCAAGAGGTGGTGCGGCACTTTCAATTCGCTACGTAACAGGTGTACCAATCAAGTATATCTCTACAGGCGAGAAGATGAAGGATCTAGAGCTTTTTCACCCAGATCGTCTGGCGAAAAGAATTCTTGATATGGGAGATGTTCTCTCTTTAGTTGAAAAAGCAGAAGATGCCATTGATCAAAAAGAAGCTGAAAGCATGATGAAAAACCTTGAAAAAGGTAAGTTCACTGTTGAAGATTTCATGAAGCAAATGGATATGATGAAAAATCTTGGTTCAATGTCGAGTATTTTAAAAATGATCCCTGGTATGGGTGGAATGCTTCGTCAAATTGGAGATCTGTCTCCAGCAGAAACTGAAATGACTCGTATGAGAGTTATTATCAATTCTATGACAAAGCAAGAAAGACAGGACTATAAGCTTATTAAAGAATCTCGTATTGAAAGAATTGCAAAAGGTTCTGGAAACACAGTTGCTCAGGTAAAGGACTTCCTTGCAAAGTTCCGTCAAATGGAAAAAATGATGGGCGGAATGATGCAAATGTTTAAAGGTGGTGGAATGCCTGGTATGGGTGGTTTCCCAGGAATGCCAGGTGGCGGTATGCCTGGTGGCGGTATGCCTGGTGGTATGCCAGATTTTGATAATCCTTTTGGCGGTGGCAAAAAGAAGAAAGGTAAAGGAAAAGGCCCTTGGGGTGGCGGATATTTTAAAAAATAAAAAAAAGAGGCCAAGGCCTCTTTTTTTATATGCTCTTTTCGCAGTTAAATTCGATATTCATAAAATGAACAGTTTCGCCCTTGTAAGGATAGTCCCAACCATCGCATACAGCACTACCACTTTCGAGATCTTTTTCACATGAAAGCCATGTATCTTCGTGTTCGTTTCTTAGTTCTACTTTAGTTACAATACCAAAAAGAGATTTCTCTCTAATCGTATAGCTGTAGTCTTCAGTTATATTGGTTGCGCCAATATGAGGCGAGCATTCAAATACAGATACTTTTGCCATTGAGGCCATACTTGTCACTAAGAGACATATTACTAATAACTTTTTCATTGACCTACTCCTGATGTCTTTTGCCTTTTTTAATTGAAATCCGAATGATTCAAAAGAGACAGGGGCATAATTACAGTGGCCGTTTATTTTTTAGACAGATATTTGTTTATAGTTTCACACTTTTAAGGTCGTCCCAAAAATTTAGAATTAATTAAGGCATCATTTTTAACCGTCATGTTTAAATTAATTAGGAGCACAATCTTAATTTCTAAGGATCTTCAGTATGAATGTTTTTACCCATCCTTACAGACTTCTTCTCATTGATGATGACGAGTCCATCTTCAATCTTATAAAGCGCTATGTTGATCTTCGCTATGAAGGTCTTTTTGTCATTGATTACTGCCAAACATTAGATGAGGCAAAAAAATATTTAGAAGACGAAGAGAAGAATTTCCACGTGGCCTTTGTCGATATCCACCTTGATGGTGGAAAAAAACCATGGAGTGTTGTTGAAGAAATGCTCTCAACGAATCGAGGGATACAGATCGTGGCGCTCTCAGGGGACGAAACACTTATTACCACTCTTGAGTGTTATACCAACGGCTTTCGCTATTTTATAAATAAGCCAGTTGATCGTAAAAAAGTATACGATATTCTCGATCGATGTGCTGACCATCTCAATTATTGGCATGAACTTGTGAAGACAAGGTTGTAGGAGAGGATTATGACGGTAAGCGCGGCATTACGTATTTTAATTGTCGATGATTGTATTGATACGAGAAATTTTATCAAACAAATTCTTTTAAAAAAAGGATTCAAAAATATTGTCAGTGCCACTAATGGTGATGAGGCCTTACAAATTCTTAATGAAAGTTATAAAGCTTTTACTCCCATCGGACTGATCCTCGCAGATCGTGAAATGCCAGTGTTAGACGGAATGCAATTTCTATCAAAAGTAAGACTTGATCCTCGTTATAACGAAGTTCCTTTTATCATGGTTACGGCCGATAATGAAAAAGATCATGTCGTCGAGGCCCTTAGTGTCGGGGTGACCAATTATATCGTTAAGCCTATTCGTGGGGATGTTCTTCTCAATAAAATGGTAGAGACTTTAGAGCGAAAAGTGTCTTAAAATTATTTTCGACTTGCTCACAAAGCTCAAGAAGTCCTTTTTCTCCAATACCACTAAGTTCACAATAACGTTGATAGACTTCTTCAATACTATAGTCATTCTCATCAGTTTCAAAAAAGAGACGATCTCTTTTTATGGCCATTAAGGCCTTAACAACTTTTGTATTGTCTCTCATCATATTTTTGCCAAGGCTTATGTAGCAGCCATGTTTCATGGCCGCTTGAATCTCTTGTGAATTACCGTTGAAATCGTGAAGAACCCAGGGGCCTTCAATTTTTCGCGAGGTCTTTTCACTGAGAATTTCACTCAGGGCGCGCACACAGTGAATAAGAATTGGTTTTTTAATTTTTTGGGAGAGTTCGATTTGTTTATGAAAGGCCAGTTCTTGCTGAGAAAGGTTTTCTTTTTTTATGTAATCAAGACCTGTCTCTCCTAAAAAGTAGACATTTTCATTTTCAAGAAGAGTTGCCAATTCATGCCAATTTGGAGCTTGCTGATCCCACTGTGCATCCCATGGATGAAGTCCAATTGAGATTGCATCTACGATCATATCGTTTTGTATGGCCTTCAGACCCTCAAAATGCCCCTTTTTACCCCATCGGATGTTGCGGATGCTTAATATGCCACTTCTTGGGGCCTTGTGGGTGTGGATGTCAATAAAGGGCATGGAATACCTTATTATGATTGTCTATTAACGTCTGTTGTTTATATAGATTATATCTATATTGCCATACTTAAAATTGATTTCATTTATGTTATGATCTTTCCCATAATAATACCAACTGGAGGGTTTTATGAAAAATATTACAGAAAAAATGAACTTAATTTTAGCGGACTTACACATTCTTGGGACGAAGGCCCAAAACTACCACTGGAATATCAAAGGGGAAAGATTCTTTGAAATCCATGCAAAGACAGAGGGCTACTATGACCATCTTCAAGAAGTGTACGATGCTTTAGCTGAGAGAATTTTACAATTGGGTGGTAGACCACTTGTGACGTTAAAACAAATTCTTGAAGTCGGTCGTATCTCAGAAGATGCAAGCACTGACTTTAATGCAAAGTATGTTGTTGAAAATATCCTTAAGGACTTTGACTTTCTTAGAACAGAATTCAAGGCCCTTAGCCAAATGAGCGAAGGGGATACAACAACTGTGGCCTTTGCTGATGAGCAAGTTGCGTTTCTCGATAAAGAGACGTGGATGCTTCGTTCATTTCTTGGACAGGGCCTATAAAAAGTATCTAGCGCAAACAGTTCTTTTTTAGAATTTGCTATAGTCTCTCTAATTCATAACCATGTTTTAGAGAGGCATTTATGTTAAAAAAATTCTTGGCCACAGGCCTTATTCTTTTTACCCTTACACAATCAGCACAGGCATTTGTATCTAATGATGATTGCCGCTCACTCTTTAACGACGCTTACCAAGAGCTTAGTGAACTGACTTCTGAATTTAACAACAAATATATGGATAAAGAAGATTTCGCCATGAGAGTGGGACTTCTTAGTACTCAGGTTACGGGTAATAAGTATCTTTGTAAGATGCTTGCAGATGCTGAGTCTGTGAAATGTTCTGAACTTTATGAATCACGCTATAAGAGATTAAGAGATGAAATCAGATTAGGTGCAATCCTTTCAGGCAACCAAAAAGAGGTTTCAGTGCACGCAATCAATAGAATTACTCGTGATTTTACGAATTCAATTAACAAATTACGTTGTGGGGACCTGTAAAAGGCCCCTAAATATGAGAAAAAACCTCAGAATTATTGAAATATAGGTTGATTTCTTCGGTAAAAGTATATATTTTACTGTTTCGTTAATTGTTATTACTGATGTAGGAGTAGCTAAATGCTTACAATTAGAATGCAGCGTGGTGGTAGAACACACAAGCCAATTTATACAATCGTTTCAACTGACTCTAGAAATGCAAGAGACGGTCGTTTTATTGAAAGACTTGGACAATATAATCCACACCTAGCTGAAAACAACCTTATTGATATTAAGGCTGACAGAATTAAAGACCTTCTTGCTAATGGTGCAACTATTTCTGATTCAGTTAAGTCTCTTCTCAAAAGAAACAAAATTGCTCTTTAGTTAAAAAAAAGGTACCGTTTTTACAAAAACATATATAGAATAGTTTTTGTTGAATTGTATTTATAAACTAAAGTTTAATTCTTGTTACATTGGGAATAGGTTATGAGTGAACTGAAAGATTTGATTAATTACGTTAGTAAAGCTCTAGTTGATATGCCAGATCATGTTGAAGTCAATGAGATCGTTGGTGAGCAGACAACTGTAATTGAGCTTAAAGTTGATAAGTCTGATCTTGGTAAAGTTATTGGTAAGCAAGGGCGTACAGCTCGTGCTTTAAGAACTATTCTCAATGCCGCTTCAACTAAATTGAAGAAGCGTTCTGTTTTAGAAATTATCGAATAAATCATTCATTTTTTTCTAAAGATAACATTAAAAAAAAGAGGTCCGCTTGTTTTAGGCCTCTTTTTTTTTGTTCTCTGGTGTAGATTATTCCTAATAGAATCACTTGCTAAAGGGGAGCAATGTCTACCGAACCAATTCACGTACTTTTAGTTGATGATGAGCAAGATCTTCTTGATATATGCGGCGATTCGTTTGAGATGGAAGGCTTTAAGGTTTCACCCGTTTTAAGTGGGGAGAAGGCCTTAGATCTTTTGGCCAAAAACGATTTCGATGTCGTCATATCAGATTTTATGATGCCAGAAATGTCTGGCCTTGAATTTTTGTCACAAGCACAGAAGTTGTGTGCCCATAAAAAATTTCCTGTTTTTATCTTCTCTACCGGAGCAGTTGACGTCAATGAAAGTGACGTTAAACTTAAAGGTGCTAGTGCCATCATTATCAAGCCTTTTGATATTGATGAGCTTATAAACCTTGTAAAAGAAGAATTAAAAAAAGCTCAGTAATTCATGAATGACAAAGATTATTTTTCCTTAGGGCATTTGACGACAGAAAGTTGTCATCCTTTGACTCGCAATTTGTCTTTTGATTGTGAGAGCAATCTTGCGAAGGCCATTTCCGATTTTTATGAAGTGGATAAGCTTGCTCTCGCTTCTCTTCAAAAGAATATACACAAATTGGACCCACTTATTTTCGCCATTGAAAGATCACTAAGTAGTGGTGGTCGATTAATTGTTTGTGGTTGTGGCGCCACAGGACGTCTATCATTGGCATTGGAAAGTTTTTTCAAAGAGAAGTTTGGTGCCAAACTCCTTTCTTTTATGGCCGGAGGGGATAGTGCTCTTATTAAGTCCATTGAAAAATTTGAAGACTATCCTGAATATGGTAAAGATCAACTTCATCTTTTTAATCCCTCGGCCGCTGATCTTATAGTAGGGATAACAGAAGGGGGAGAAACGCCTTTTGTTATTGGTGCAGTTGAAGAGGCCTCAAAAATTTGTCGAGAAAAACCATTTTTTATCTACTGTAATCCTGATGAAGAACTTCTTCCTGTGGAGCGCTCACGTGGTGTGATTGAGAACTCGGCCATTGAAAAGATCAATCTTACTTGTGGCCCCATGGCATTGGCCGGTAGTACGCGATTACAAGCAACAACTGTACAGCTTCTTTTTATGTGTCTTGCTCTAGAGCGGGCCTTTAATGAAAAGATCAATGTTGTACAACTCTTTAAAGACTTTGTAGCGCTTCATCAAAAAAGTGAATTTTTAAAACTCATTCCCTTTATTGAGTGGGAGAGTGGTCTTTATAAAAAAAATGAAAGAGTGAATTATTTTGTCTCAGGACTTAATGCTCTTTCTGTTTTAACTGATACCACTGAGCGTGCACCTACTTTTGGATTATCGCCCTTTGATAGTGTTTCAAGTGCCAAAAGGGATTCGTTTGTATATTGCTTTATGGAAAATGCAATTAGTGCATTTGATGGTTGGATAAAAATGCTGGGCAGAAGACCGCGCACACTAAATTGGCGCGGGCATGGTGGGCAAACACAGTTTTTATATCTCATGGATATGGATATTAGTTCTCACAATCCAAGGGCCAAAGAGGTAGAGCACAGTGTCCACTTACATCACAGCGATGATAAATTAATTTTGAACTTTGATAATATGAGCATCGAATTTACTTCTTCTTTTCAATACACTTGGATGGAACAAGTTTTTTTAAAGTTGATTCTTAATATGCATTCAACTCTAGTCATGGGACGCATGGGGCGCTATGTGGAAAATCTAATGGTATGGGTGCGCCCTTCCAATGGAAAGCTTATTAATAGGGCCTGTCGATATGCGGATATTTTACTTAGAGAAAAGGGCATTGTGCTTGAGTACGACATTATCGAAAGAAAATGCCTAGAGCTCTATCAGTCAATGCCCCACAATCATTCTATAGTGCTTGAAATTGTAAAGGCCTTAAGTTAAGGCCTTACTTATTTTCTTTGTCTTCTATTTTTTCTTTATCAGAGTCTTTCGCGCCTTCGTTTAGACCTTTCTTAAAATTATTGATGGCCTCACCCATAGACTTACCAAGTTGAGGTAGTTTTTTTCCACCAAAGATCAATAGAACAACGGCAAGAATAATTAGCGCCTCTCCCATTCCTAGACCAAACATAATATCTCCTTAGTATATTTTAGAGAGGTCCATCGAATATTTACCTGGAGCGTATTCGAAAAATCTCTTCTCTTTTAATTCTTTATATTTTTTCCCATTATTAGACGAACTGGCAAATGGATAAATTGCAATTCCACCTCTTGGAGTAAATTCACCGATGACTTCAAGATATTTTGGATTCATAAGGGCCGTTAGATCGTCGCAAATTTTTTGGATACAATCTTCGTGGAAATCTCCGTGATTTCTAAAGCTGAATAAATAGAGCTTTAGAGATTTTGATTCCACCATTTTTTTATCAGCAATATAATTAATGTATACGCGAGCAAAGTCTGGTTGAGCAGTCTTAGGGCATAGAGAAGTAAACTCTGTGCATACAAAAGTTGTCCATGCGTCTTTTCCTGGGTTTTTATTGTCGAAGGCCTCAAGCATTTCTGGAGCATAAGTCGTAGGGTAAACAGTTTCGTTTTGACCCAGCGCAAAGTCAGCAAGTTCTTTAACGTCGCGACCTTTCTTAGTTTGTCTCGTATTTGTCTTCTTTTTTACGGCCATTTTTCTAGTCCTTATGTCTGGTATTTGCTATATGTTAGTATTATATGTCTTTTATGCAAAACATAGCTTAACTCAATGAATAATTAAAGCTTTAAGGTAAATTGTGGAAAAAAATAACGCGTCAAACACCTTCCATAAAACTCTACCAGCAACAGGACCTAAAACAAAAGTTGTTTTCGTTCAGCTGGGTTCACCGAAGTCTCCTAAAATAGCAGATGTCAGAACTTTCTTAAAAGAATTTTTGGGTGACCCAAGAGTTGTGGATATTAATCCCACTTTGTGGAAACTTATTCTTAATTTATTTGTGCTGCCTTTTAGGCCAAAGAGATCTGCAAAACTTTATTCTCGTATTTGGGATGGGAGAACGTTTCCATTAATCGAAATCACAAGAAAGTTCAGCGACAAAGTAAAAGCTTCAATTAAAGATAAAGAGCATTTAGAAATTAATCATGCCTTCTTATTATCATCTCCAACAGTAAAAGAAGTTTATTCAGACTGGGAAGACGATCTCGATCAAAAAGAAAGTCCGGCCACTGAGCTTTTGGCCATTCCTATGTTTCCACAGTATTCAGAAAGTACTGTGGCCTCAGGTATTGATGGGCTATTTCATATGCTGAAAGAAAAGGTGCGCATTCCTCATCTAAGAGTGATGTCTCACTTTCATACATCGAAGGCCTTCATTGATAATAGTGTGCGCCTAATTGTTGAAAAATTTGAAGAGCTTGAAAAAAATGGCCTTAGTGCAAATGCTCTTGTTTTAAGTTTTCACGGAATTCCTAAAAGAAGGGTTATCTATAAAAAAGATCCTTACTACCAACACTGTTTTGAAACATATAAGTTGATTAAAGATAGACTCCCGGCCAAGTATCGCGATCTTGTGCACATGACTTTTCAATCTCGCTTTGGTTCAGAAGAATGGCTAACACCTTACACAGATGAATATATTTGTGATCTTGTTAAAGAGGGTAAAAAGCATATTGTTGTTTATGCCCCGAGTTTCGTGGCCGATTGTTTAGAGACAATTGATGAGCTCGGTCATGAGCTTGTTGAAGAGGTTAGTGAGCACGGAGGGGTTGTTCACCTTGTGCCATGTTTAAATGACGATCAAAAGTGGTGTGAAGATTTTGCAAGTTTTGTAGAAAACCAAACACTGGCCGATATCACAAAAAGAAAAGAAGATTTTTACTATTTAGAAAAGGAAGACTACATGGATTTGAAACAGCAAAAAATGCAATCACCGCCGCTCAGTTCTGAGGCGAAGTCGGTGTTAAAAATTATTTTTCTCACGCTGTTTTTAGATCTCATCGGTTTTTCGATTATCTTTCCTTTGTTCCCAGCACTGGCCAAACACTATTTGACAGTTGATGGTGATAATTATTTCTTGAAATTAATTTTTGGTGCCATCTCTTCGTTTGCTAATGAAAGTGGTCACATGTCGATGAATGCCATCGTTCTATTTGGTGGTGCCTTAGGGGCCCTTTATAGTTTACTTCAGTTTGTCGCCTCTCCTATATGGGGAAGTTTATCTGACCGTTATGGAAGAAAGCCAATTCTTTCAATTTCAATATTCTTTTTAGGTCTTAGTTATGTTCTATGGTTCTTCTCTGGATCATTCACACTCTTAATTTTGGCCAGATTTATTGGTGGAATTATGGGAGGTAATATTTCTACAGCTACTGCTGTCGTGGCCGATATTACAACTAAAGAGAATCGCTCTAAAGGAATGGCCATTATTGGAATTGCCTTCGCTCTAGGGTTTATCATTGGTCCGGCCATGGGGGGAATTTTTTCTTTAATCGATCTCACTAAGATTTATCCAGTTCTTGCTGATTATGGGGTTAATCCTTTTTCAATGCCTGCTTTAATTGCAGCTGTACTATCTTTTTTCAACCTCTTCTACATTGTCAGAAGATTTAAAGAAACTTTACCAGAGGAAAAAAGAGGTAGAGCAGAATCAGAAAGAACAACAAATCCTCTTAAGCTTTTTGCACCCTTACCGTACAAAGGTGTTAACCTTACAAACTTTGGATACTTTTTCTTTTTAACGGCCTTTTCTGGTATGGAGTTTACACTTACATTCTTAGCAGTTGAAAGGCTTGGTTATTCGTCAATGGATAATGCTTATATGTTTATCTTTATCGGACTGATCATTGCTCTTATTCAAGGTGGTGTCGTTCGACGTAGTGCCCATAAAGTTGGGGAAAAGAAAATGGCCATTGTTGGTCTAATCTCTCTAATTCCTGGGCTACTGCTTATAGGAAATGCTTACACAAGCGGCATGGTTTATTTTGGTCTATTCTTTCTATCTGTGGGCTCGGCCATGGCCATTCCTTGTTTAACTGGACTAGTAAGTCTTTACACTCCTTCGCAAGTTCAAGGACGCAGCATTGGTATTTTTAGATCTCTTGGGGCCTTGGCCCGTGTTGTCGGTCCTATTGTTGCTTCTCTTGTTTACTGGCGCATTGGCTCAAGTGGACCTTATATATATGGTGCCTTCTTTTTGATTGTGCCAATTATCATGCTTTCTTTCTTGCCAAAGGTTGAGAGCACTGAGGATTAATTTTGCTTAATTTGTGGATTGTTACATTTGTTTGGGCCTTTTCATTTCCCTTGATAGGCCACTATATTTCTGGCCAGATTGATAGTTATCTGGCCATTTTAATTCGCTTCGTGCTCGCGGCCCTTTGCTTTATTCCCTTCACAAGCTTCACGAATAATTGGAAGCTTAAAGCGAAGGTTGCACTTTGTGGTTTGATTCAAGTTGGCCTTATGTATTTGTGCTTTTACAAATCATTTGCCTTTTTAAAAGTTCCGGAAGTTATCTTATTCACTATTACGACACCCCTTTATATTGCCTTGATTGGTGACTTCTTAGAAAAAAGATTTTCACCCAATCATTTACTTGCGGCCCTTGTTGCCATTTTAGGCAGTTATATTATTCGTTATCAACAAATGAGCAATGATGTTCTCGTTGGACTTTTGCTTGTCCAGGGGTCGAATATTTGCTTTGCCATAGGCCAAGTTTTTTACAGAAAATTAAAAAATGAATTAGAAGAAATTCAATTAAAAGATCGCAATGTCTTTTTTTACTTCTATTTTGGCGCGTCTGTATTTATTGGTCTATTAAGTTTGCTCTTTTCCAATTTTAATAAGATTCCAACAACCACAACACAGTATTTTGTCCTATTGTGGTTAGGAATCATTGCTTCTGGACTTTGTTATTTTTTGTGGAACACAGGGGCCAAGAAAGTCGAAGTCGGAATATTGGCCGTGATGAACAATATGGTTATCCCGGTAGGGATTTTTGTAAGTTTTATGTTTTTTGGGGACTCAGTTGATATTGTCCCATTTTCAATTGGAACAAGTGTTCTTGTCCTCTCATTAGTAATTGCAAATTATGAAAAAAATAAAAGATCTCAAAAGCAACGTGCTTAAAAGAAATTTTTCTCTCGCCAAAATGGCCTACAAAGTAGGCCGTGATTATATTTCTGAGAAAAAGGATGATGTATTAGAAAAAGGTGCAAGCGCCCTTTCTAAGCATAGTGAGTTGATCTACTCTGAGCTTGCTATGATGAAAGGCTCTGCCCTAAAGGCCGGACAGATGCTCTCTGTTTATGGTGATTATTTTTTACCCAAAGAGGTAAATGATGTTTTTAAAAAATTGCAAACCCAAACTCATTACCTTGACTTTGAAAATATCTCTCAAAATATTCCCAATCATTTTTTTGACCAATTAAAAATTGAACATGGCCCTTTTGCTGCTGCATCCATAGGTCAGGTTCATGTGGCCTATACAAAAGATCAAGAAAAGATGGCACTTAAAATTCAATATCCGAATATCAAAAAGGCCATAAACTCAGATATGTTGGCCTTGAAATTATTGCTAAAAGGTATCAAAGCACTTCCTAAAAAGTTTGATCTTGATCCCTTCTTAGATGAAGTCAAAAAAATGATGATCCATGAAATGGATTACCAAAAGGAAAAACAGTCACACGATTTTTTTATACAATGCTTAGAGGGCGATGAACGCTATTACATTCCAAAGGTTTATGATGACTTTTGTAGTGACACCACAATGGCCACTGAATTTATCGATGGTGTAAAAGTTGATTCAGATGTTGTTGCATCTTTGGCGCAAGACGTTCGTAATGAATTAGCAACGTCTTTTTTTGAACTCTATTTGCGAGAGTTTTTTGAATTTAAAAAAGTTCAATCAGACCCTCACTATGGAAATTACCTTCTCCGACATATTCAAGGCAGATGGCAATGGGTCTTGCTGGACTTTGGCTCTGTTAAGGATGTTTCAGATTCCATTGGAGAGTGTTACCAAGATATGATGAGGGCCTGTATTGTAGGGGACAGAGAGCTTTATTTTGAAGTCGTTGAGCGTATGAATTATTTTCGTGCGGGAATGAGTGACAAGGATAAAGATCTTCTTTGGGATAATGCACGCTTACTTGGTGATCCTTTTAAAGGTGAAATCTATGATTGGGGGGCCACAAGATTGGCCGATGATTTATTAAAAAATGGTATGCAGATGTTTGGTAAAGTGGATATAGCAAGTCCACCACAAGATATTGTGTTTTTAGATAGAAAGATCGGTGGTGTCTTTATGATTTTGAAAATACTAGGGGCCAAAATCGACTTGCGTAATTTGGCCCTAAGATATTTAGAGAGTAAGAACTCTTAGTGTTCCATTGTCATTTCGATTTGAGATTGCATGTAGTTTTCTACACCAACTTTTTCAATTAAACCTTTTTGAGTTTCAAGCCAATCAATATGGTGTTCTTCAGACTTAAGAATTTGAACAAAAAGATCACGAGTTGCGTAATCACTTTCAGCCTCAGCGATTTTAATACAGTCTTTAAGATGAGGTACAGCTGAGTATTCTACTTCAAGATCGGCCTCAACGACTTCTTTTACATTTTGACCAATTTTAATGCGATCAAGCTTTTGAAGATTAGGTAGTCCTTCAAGAAAAAGAATTCTTTTAATAAGCTCATCTGCGTGCTTCATTTCATCGATACTTGCTTCATATTCAAGGCGTCCAAGCTTAGCTAGGCCCCAGTCTTGTAACATTCTTGCATGAAGAAAATATTGATTAATGGCCGTTAGTTCTTTTGTAAGAACAGAGTTTAGAGCGTCAATTACTTTTTGACTTCCTTTCATCGGGGTCTCCTTAGATCAAATTTATAGGTATTATAAAAATGATAGGAGTTTGTGGCAACTAGAGTTAACGATTTGTTGTTGGATTTTGAAGAATTTGCTCACTTTTTAGTTCGCTATCTTTTTGAATTCTTTCTATGGCGTCCACAAGACAGATTCCACAACTATCGCCTACACCAAGTTTCTTTAGTGTTTCTTTAGCATTGTACGAGTTCGTCATAGCTGTTTTTAATTGATCTTCTGTGATTCCGTTACAAATACAAATGTACATGTAATCCCCCATTTGTATCCATTATATACAAAAAATTTGAATAGCCAAACTAATTTTCGGCATAACCATCATAAAACTATAGATTTTACAAAAATAATGCAATGCACTGGACTCGGCCATCTTGATGTGTTTTATAGACCTTACACATGTTTGTTCGCAAAAGGGGGATGTGTTGTCTAGGGTTAAGTTGTTAATTCTATTAACTTTTTTTATTATATCTGCACATGCAGAACAAGCTTTCTCGCCCTTTGTTTCAGAACAATACACGCCCCATCAGGTACAAATCTTAAACCACGGATCTTTTTCACTTAAAAAACGTCTTGATATGATCGAGGCCGCTCAAAATACCATTGAAATGGAATACTTTATTTTTCGCCATGATAAGGCCGGAAGATTAATCCTGCGCTCCCTAGTTCAAAAGGCCAGCGAGGGAGTTAAGGTTCGAGTTTTGTTTGATAAATTTCTCGTTAAAAAAACCATGAACAAATATCTTTTGGCGCACTTAAAAAATGCAGGAATTGAAGTTCGCTTCTTTAATACCCTTCCTAATATCTTTTTTAATCGCGCTCAATATCGCAATCATAGAAAGACTTTAATCGTTGATGATGAAAAAGTTATTATTGGTGGCCGCAATATTGGAAATGAATATTTTGATATGGATGAGAATTACAATTTCATTGATAGAGACATTTTCGTTGATGGTCCAATTGCCAAGACTGTACGTCAAAGTTTTGATGTGTTTTGGAAATCTGAATTTACTAAAACAATTGACCCTGCCAAAAGACCAGAAATGAGTCGTTTTCATCATAAAAATGAGCATCAACAGTTGTTTCAGTATCGCTCTCGTTTAAGAAGTTATGAGAAGAATATGGCCAAGGAACATGAGTTTCTTTACTCATCAGAAAAAACGAGTCTGATGATTGAGCTTGAAGATTTTTGGGCCGGGGAAGAATTCAACAAGAGAAGTCTCAATGACGAATTTGTTTGTGATGACATTGGCTACTATTCAGATATGCCTTCGGTTGGGCGAAAGAAAACGGATAATGCACGCGTGCTAAAGTATAGAGTTTTTGATCTTATTAAAAACGCAAAAAATAATGTTTTGATAGAGTCTCCTTATTTTATTATGGATAAGGATATGAAAAAAAATATCAAAGTGGCATTGAGTAAGGGAACAGAAGTTAAAGTTCTAACAAATGGTCTGTATTCTACTGATGCTGTCTATGTTGGTTCTCGCATGTATGACCTCGTTCGCTCATGGTTAAAACTTGGCCTAGATCTCTTTTTAATTAAGGGCTCTAGTGTAAAGAATTATCCTGTATTTCGTTCAATCTTTAAGAAAAACAGATGGGGAACTCATGCTAAAACTATTATTGTGGACGATGAAACTTCAGTAATTGGTACATATAATATTGATCCACGATCTAATAATTATAATATGGAACATGCGATTGTATGTCGCAATAATCCGGCCATGGCGAAGGCCTTAAAAGATAGTGTTTATGTGCGTATTGAAGATAGTTCCCGACATATGACAGACGAAGAAACTTTTGAAAAATTAAAGTTTGAGAAAGTGAGTACTGGAAAAATGTTTCTTTATTATCTCGTTAAAATACCTTCAATTATTTTTAATCATCTCTTGTAAGATTTTTTAAAATTTTCTTTGCGATATTGATGCCTGAATATTTTTCGAATTCCATAAAACCTGGAGAAGTATTCATTTCAAGAAAAATATATTGTTCGTTAAAAACCATAACGTCTATTCCTGTATAAAAAAGTTCTGAGGCCTTTGTTATTGCTATTGATATAGCAATAAGTTTTTCATCGAGATTACTCCTTTCAATAAACCGACACTCTACTCGAGATGCATTGCAAACTTTATCTTGAACATCTTTTTCCAGCGCACCAATGAGCTCACCATTAATCATAAAAAGTCGTAACTCACTTTGCTTTTGAATATAGGGTTGGACAATATAGCGCAGATCTTCAATGGCCAATTTCTCCATGTGGAAATTTTTAAGTTCGGCCAGAGTCTCAAAATATTCGACTCCAATTCCTTTATTTCCTCTCAACGGTTTGATGATATAGGGGGGATTCAACTGAGGATTGTTAAAATTAAACTCCCAAAGCCCAAGAGTTTGAGGCGTATTGACACCTTGATTCAATAAAAAATTGTATTGTTTACTTTTGTCTCTAAATGAAAGGGTTGCGTTAGGAGTATTGCAAATAGTGGTTTTTGTACGCTTTTGTATTTCTCGAAGACGAACTAAATCTTCGTCATCGTAGGTAATTCCAGTGACGCGGTTTATGATAAAATCGTGTTCGCTAAAGTCTAATTGTGACAGTTGCTCTACAGTGATGATTTGGGCACTTAGGCCTAGTGCTTGGGCCTCTTCTTGAAAGCGTGAAAGTGTAGGCAAATGGTTGTTTTTTGACACGAGGAAAATGTTCGGTTTTACCATAAAAACTCTTTTGTTTCGGTTCTTTATGATTATAATGGGGTACTGTTAAAACACATAGGGAAATAGATGAAAAAGACAGTTTTAATTCTTCTGACATTGGTTTTGAGCTCATGTGCTTTTTTCTTAAAAGACGATCAAAAAAAGATCGAAAATAAGGGAGTTGTCACTGCTGAACTTCACGCTAAAAAAGAAGGTGAACTTTCATCTACAACTTCTGTTGCGCCTATAAAAAAATTGAGTGACGAATTGGTTGAACAGTCGCCGGCCCTTAATCAGTATTGCAATAAAATTAATAAAACTTTCCTGCACTGGGGTTGGGGAGTTTCACGTTGTAAGAATTATAACTGGAAGCATGTTAGAAATTCTGTAAATGGTGATCCTCTTATTTGGGCGGTGTTTGGAAACGAAGAAAAAGAAAAAGATCCTACAGTTGATCGCACAATGATTTTTTGTGCCGTTCATGGTGACGAGATTACTCCGGTAAAATTTTGTTTTGATATCATGACTCATATTGAGCGCATCTATGCAGGATTAGAACCTGGATATGAAGAATTACAAAACAAACTTATCATCGTGGCCCCAATCGTAAGCCCTGACTCTTTTTTTACAACAAAACCTTCGCGCACAAATGCACGTGGTGTAGACCTCAATCGAAATTTTCCAACTCAAGATTGGGATAAAGAGGCCCTACATTTATGGAAGCATCGATATGCCGCAGATAAGAGACGCTTTCCTGGGCACAAGGCCATGAGCGAGCCGGAAACTCGTTTTCAAGTAAATCTCATCAGAAGATATAAACCAAATAAGATTCTCTCTGTTCACGCCCCGCTGACTTTCCTAGATTACGATGGGCCAGAAACTCTTGGTGTTAAGATTGCTCACAAGGCAACTCAGCTTTTGCTCAATATGAGTAAGGCCGCTCAGGGTTACAAAATGAAGAACTATCCTTTCTTTCCAGGTAGCCTTGGTAATTTTGCGGGTAATGAGATGGGAATTCCAACCTATACGCTCGAGCTACCAAGCTCTGATAACCGCAAACACAAAGTTTATTGGGAGCGTTTCAAAACCGCTGTACACTTTGCCATGCTTCACGATCTTCGTGATGAGCATAGTGTAAATATCGCTCTTAAAAAGTCTCAAGAGATTGAAGATAACAATCTCGATGAAGATGAGCAGGGAATGTAATATAATTTAGCACATGCGTTTACAATTTAGTTGCCACTAGGGTGATCTACCTGTAATAAGTGGGCCTGTAATCACATATACTTAGGAGGTAGGTGATAGAATGAAAAACACTGAATGGACAATCAAAGATGCAGAGGATGCCTACCACGTTTCAAAGTGGGGCGGCGGTTATTTCCAAATTGCAGACAATGGAGATCTTACTGTTAGACCAAATGGAGTCGATGATGGAATTTCTTTTTCCATTAAAGACGTTGTTGATGAGATTAAGGCATTAAATATTCCTTTTCCTGCTGTTGTTCGTTTTCAGGACGTTCTACGCTCCCAAGTAAAACGCATTAACACTTGTTTCAGACAGGTTATTGAAGAGGCCGGATACGAAGGCCGCTACAGTGGTGTTTACCCTGTAAAAGTAAACCAGATGCGCGAAGTTGTAGAAGAAATCGTGGATGCTGGATCAAAGTATGATTACGGTCTAGAGGCCGGTTCTAAGCCAGAGCTTTTGTCAGTTCTTGCTTACAATACAAATAAGAATGCTCTTACTGTTCTTAATGGATATAAAGACGAAGAATATATTCGTCTTGCTATGCTAGGAAGAAAACTTAAAAGAAAGATCATTGTTGTTATCGAAAAATTTTCAGAACTAAAACTTCTTGTGGATACGGCAAAGGCCATGGATGTTGAACCTCTAATCGGTATTAGAGGTAAGATGACTGTTAAGGGTCGTGGAAAGTGGGAGAGTTCAAGTGGTGATAGAGCTAAATTTGGTCTATCTACTGCAGAGATTATCCGCGCTGTTCAATACTTAAGAAGTGAAAAGCTTGATCACTGTATCAAACTTTTCCACTTTCATATTGGTTCTCAAATTACAGATATTCGTTCTGTAAAAGAAGCGATTCAAGAAGGTGGAAGAATCTACGCTAAACTTTATCAAATGAATGTGCCTATTGAGTACTTCGATGTTGGTGGTGGTTTAGGAGTTGATTATGATGGTTCACAGTCGACAAATGATTCGTCTATGAACTACTCAATTGTGGAGTACGCATCAGATATCGTTTATGGTTTAAAGCAAATTTGTGATCTTGAAGATGTTCCACATCCAAATATTGTAACTGAATCGGGACGTGCCATCACTGCCCACCACTCTTGTATTATTACAAATGTAGTGGGTGAAATTGATAACACAGAAGAAAGTCTCGATACAAAGAAAGTAACAGGGGAGCATATCCTTGTTTCAAATATGCGCGATCTTGTTGATATGCTTGATGAGCTTTCTTCATTGCAAGAAGGTTACAACGACGCTGTTCAATTAAAAGATGATGCCATTAATGCTTTCAAGCTAGGTGTAATTTCTCTTGAAGAAAGAGCAAAAGTTGAAACTCTTTACTGGAAACTTTTAAAGAAGATTAACGATAAGCTGGAAGAAGAAGACTTCGTCCCTGAAGAACTTCAAGGACTTGATGAAGTTTTATCGGCCCAGTATTTGTGTAATTTCTCAGTATTTCAGTCGGCCGCTGATAGTTGGGCCATTGATCAACTTTTACCAATTTGTCCGATTTCTAAACTTGATGTTAGACCATCAAAAAATTGTTCACTTGTGGATATTACTTGTGACAGTGATGGAAAGATCGATAAGTTCATTGATCTGGATGGTGAAAGAAAGACAATTCCTATCCATAAACTAAATCCTGATGAGCCTTACTTTTTAGGTATTTTCCTAACTGGTGCTTATCAGGACGTTATGGGTGATATGCACAACTTATTTGGTCGCTTGAATGAAGTTCACGTTTATGGACACGATGATGACCCTCAAGACTTCTATATTGAAGAAGTTGTTAAAGGTTCGTCTGCAGAGCAAGTTCTTTCGACTATGCAGTATAATCCTGAATACATGGCCTTTACGATTAAGAGAAGTATCGATAAGGAAATCAGCAAGGGAAGTATAAATCCGCGTGAAGGGGTCAGGTTAATTGACTTCTATGAGGACTGCTTAGCTGGTTACACGTATCTTAAAAAATAAAGTCCGACACAAATAAGTCGATAAGTGGGTCAAGGAGAGTAAAATGTCTGAGGCCCACGACTATTCCACATCGTCATCAACATTATCAAAGAAAAAAAGCACACACAGCTTATCGGCCTATTATCATCAAGGTTTTAAGGCAAGAGTAGGTCTTGGTGGGATATTTATAGTGGGAGCGATGGGTTTTTTACTGACACTTTGTCTTTTTGTGATGGCCTTTAGCTATTCACCTAAAGGCCAGACATTTATCAGAAGTTTTAAACTTCGTCTTTTTTTCTAATTAAGAAAGTCCAACGATAAATTCATATTCTTCTTTGTTAACAGGCATAACTGAAAGTCTGTTGCCTTTTTGAAGAAGGCGCATATCTTTAAGTTCGTCGCACTCTTTCAAGTAGTGAAGAGAAACAACGTTGGCAAATTTCTTTTTAAATTTAACGTCAACCATCATCCAACGAGGATTTTCTTGTGTGGATTTTGGATCGTAGTAATCTGACTTTTTATCAAATTGCGTGTGATCGGGGTAAGCAGAGCTTGCCACAGTGGCAAGTCCTGCGATTCCTGGCACTGGACAATTTGAGTGGTAGAAAAGAATAATATCACCGACCTGCATTTCATCTCTCATGAAATTTCTGGCCTGATAATTTCTTACGCCATCCCAGTGTTCAGTTTGATTTTCTCTCTTAGAAAGATCATCAATTGAAAAAACATCAGGCTCACTTTTCATGAGCCAATATTTCTTTGCCATTACTCCACCTTAGTTTTGAATAAGTCCTTCTAAGTTCTTTCTTTGGAAAGTTGGAATATACTTGAAAGCACCTTCGTGCATATCTGTATTGTAATAACCAAACTCTAATCCAGAATCTTTAACTCTTTGCGGGTTAAAGTCTTTAAGTGGGTGAAGACCTTTTGATGCAAAAGTAAATGTCCACAGACCACCTGGGTAAGTTAAGTTAGAGAAGTTGTATACAAAAGTATTTGGGAAAAGCTTGTTCTTAATTGAGACAAGTTTCGTTTGCATTGTTACTTCAAAATATGGTGATTCACCCTGAGATACAACAATTCCGTTGTCCGTTAGACAATTATAAATATCTTGGTAGAAGTCTTCGTTAAATAGTGGTTGAGCTGGACCGATTGGGTCAGTTGAATCAACTAAAATAACGTCGAATTTTTCTTTTGTGTTTTTAACGTATTCAATTCCATCTTGAATAAGAAGTTCAATTCTTGGATCTTTAAGCATGTCAGCTGTTTGCGGGATATGTTCAACACAAGCGTCTACAACCATTCCATCAATTTCAACCATGACACATTTTTCAACTGAAGGGTGGCGAATAACTTCTCTTGCCGTTCCACCGTCTCCACCACCGATAACAAGAACCTTCTTTGGATTTGGGTGAACAAATAGAGGAACGTGAGTGATCATGTCGTGGTATACAAACTCATCGCGCTCAGTAACCATTACGAGACCATCGTTAAGAAGCATTTTTCCGTGACCTTTAGTCTCAACTACGTCAACAGTTTGGAATTCACTTTTTCCAGAGAAAAGTGTTTTTTCAACTTTATACTTCATTCCGTAAAAATCTCTAAATCTTTCTTCAACCCATAGATGTGAATTCATATTATAGCTCCTTAATCTTGTATGGTTTTTGTGTTTCTTGTACGTGCTTGTAGTAGTGCGTGAATGTTACTTTGTAACCACACTTTAGCTCATCTTGCACACGTCTTTTATCTGTATATACCGATGGTACAAATTTAGATAACTCTTTTGTATCATCAGCATTGAAAGTAATAAGATCAAAAGACCCTGGTCTTAATACTTCAAGTGGAATATTAATCTTTTCCACAAGATTGAAGTTTGCTTCGAAACTAATGTAAGAGCTCTCTTCTTGTGGAGTGATGTGAATCGTTAAATACTGATCGTCTTTAAGTGCGTTCAATGAATAACCGTATGGAGTAAAGACGAAATCATCAATTTCAAAGCCTGGGATCAGCTGATCGAGGGCCAAGAACTTTCTAAGGACTTCTTTCGTTTGATTTTCTTTTGTTAGAACATCAATGCACAGAGGACAAATGTCATACATAAGAAGTTCATAAGTTTTATCATCTTTATCTGGAGTGTATTCTCCATTCATATGAAACAGATAGTTGTGGTGAGCATCAATATGCCCAAAACGGAAGGCCTCTCCGTCCACATGCTCTTTTAGCTTCTTAACATCATCAAAGAATGTCGTCGGCTGCATATATGAGAAGTACTCATTTTTTCTTTGGAAGATTAGTTGTTTTAAAACGTCTTTTCCTTTCTGTTCTAGAAAATACAGAACAGCGTCTACTAGTGTTGTTTGCCCACAAGTGATCAAAAGAAAATGATCATCCCATACAAAAAGTGATGATTCAGACAATAAATAAGCATCGCAGTGCTCGTTGCTAATTTTTGACAGTACCGTCGCATTACACTTAGAAACGAGTGTGCGCCAAAAAGATTCATCAATTGAGCGTAGAGCAATTTTCTCTTTGTCTACAATCACTTCACATTTCTTTTCAGAACCTTCAAAGATCAAGGCCTTCTCCTTATTAAAGGGTCGATAAAATTTAAGAATATCAGTGTGTTATACGCAAAAATGCGGGCCACGTCTAAAAAAAAATGGACTTATGGCATTAATTTCTTAAAGGCGTTGTAAATCAATGAAATCAGGCATGTGTATTGGGTTTTGTACGATGATTCTTATTTATTTTTCTTCTTAAAGAATAACGTTTTAGTTGAGGAAGGTTGTCAGTCTAAGCCTTATGAATTACTCGGCCTTGCCAAAATTATTAGGCAATTTTCTAAAGTTCATGCCAGTGAGTTCCGATAACAACGATAGGATAGGCCTTAATATTTGAAGGAGTGAGGTATGCTCGCAAGTTTTCAAGAATTTAAATTTTACCAGTCGTTCAGAATTCCTGTTGAGGAAGCTGATGATCTGAGATTTCTTGTTCAGATAGAAGATGAAGCAGGAAATTTTCATTATATTGATGACGCTAAATTAATAGATATTAGTGTTACGGGTCTTGGTTTTTCAACGAAGCAGCGTATTTCTGTACAAGCAGAGCTATCCATTTCACTTCAATTTAAAAAATTCCACCTCGACTTATCGGGGAGAGTTGTAAGGGCCTTCTCAAATACCATTGAAGACGAAGAAATTATCTACGGTGTAGAAATTGACGAAGAGAAAAAAGTACATAAATTTCTTGAACAGTATATTATGAGTTTTTCTTCAGATCGTTTGAAAGAATGTCTGGTTGACTCTGCACTAAAAGAAAAATACACAAGTGCTTCTGAAGGTTTTGAGATGTTCTCTCTACTTCTTTCTCTTTTTAAAGACATCACTCACTTCGGAGACAAAGAAGGCTTCCTCGATAATATGCTTGAAGAAGTTGTGCGTATTATGAATGCACAACGTGCCTCGATTTTTCTCATTAATCCTGAAACTAACGAGCTTGAGGCCGTGGCCGCTCTTGGGGTTGAAAAAGATACATTAAAATTCGATTACCGCTTAGGTATTGCTGGCTCTGTTTTTACGACAGGTGTTGCACTTAATATCGACGTGCAAAATGATAGTTCACGATTCAATGAAGTTTTCGATCAAGTTTTACAATTTCAAACGAAGTCGATTATTTGTCATCCAATCCATAATAGAGAAGATAAGATCATTGGTGTTATCGAAGTTATTAACAAGAGAAACCAAGATCGTTTTACAATTGAAGATGAAAAAACAATGAAAGTATTAGCACTTGTTTTCTCATCAGTGTTCCACGGTTTCACACCGATCAGTGAGACAACACAAATTAGAAGATTCTCTCAGCCATTTGATAGAAAGTTTGCTCTTGTGGGGAGAACTCCACATGTCGGGACACTGAGAAACTCTATTATTAAAATCAAAGATCTAGAATCACCAGTTTTAATTCAAGGTGAGAGAGGAGTTGGTAAAACTCTCTATGCAAAAATTCTTCACCACGAAGGAGCAAGAGGTCTTCACGCATTTGATACAGTTCATTGCGAGAATAAAGATTTTGATACTCTCTCAGAAAGACTTTTTGGACCAGATGAAACGAAGTGTGTATTCACAAGCTGTAAAGGAGGGACAATCCTTCTTCACGAAGTGTGTGCCCTTAGTTTTGATTTCCAAAAGAGACTTTTACAAGTTTTAAGAGAAAAAGGTATCCCAGGTAGTCGTTTAAGTTTAGATGCTAGAATTATTGCTTCTACAACTAAAGATCTAGGGAAAATGGTTGATGAAGGGGAGTTCAACAAAGATCTTTATGAACTTCTGTCTAAGGCCTATATTCAAATTGAACCACTAAGAAGAAGAGTCGAAGATGTTGATCATCTTGTGGATTACTTTTTGAAAATCGAATGTAAGAAGCAAGGTCTTCTAATGAAGAACTTCTCACCTAAGGCCATTCAAAAAATGAAAGAATACGATTGGCCAGGCAATATTAAAGAGCTTCAAACTTGTATTGAAAGAGCAGTTCTTTATAATCCACGCTCACACGTGATTACTGAAGTTGCTCTCGAAAATACGACAACACCGCTTCTTGATTTTAATCAAAAGCAAAGAATGTTTGGAACAATTCCTTACGTAAGTGATTTCTCTATTCCTCTTAAAGATCGTATTGCTCTTGTTGAAAGAGAGATGATCATTGCTGAAATTAAGAGAAATAACGGTAATAAATCGAAGGCCGCTAAAGAAATGGGAATTTCTCGAGAGGCCCTAAGAAAGAAGCTGCTTCTTTCAAATAACGTTCTTGAGGAGCTTACTCCTGAGGAAAAAGCTAAAAAGGCAGCCGCTTAGTCTTTTTGGAATTTAACTAATACAATCCTTGTCTTGGGATCGTCTCGAAATTCTGCGAGATAGATCCCTTGCCAAGTTCCTAGCAAGAGCTGTCCTTTTTCAACGATAAACGCCAAATTCTGATGACACAATAAGCTTTTCATGTGGGAGGGTGAGTCGTCTTCACCTTCATCGGTATGAGTAATCAGTGATAAATTTCTAGGGGCGAGATGTTTTAAAAAGTTCTCTAAATCTATTCTCGCACTAGGGTCATAGGACTCATTAATTGTCAGAGCACAGCTTGTATGGGTCACAAAAAGATGTAGGATGCCACTGTGATTGGCACAAATTTGCGAAACATAGCGCTTAACTTCTTCGGTGATATTATAAAACTTTTCACCATGTGTTTTCACTTCTATTTTGATTATACTCATGAATAATTCCTTTCATGGCCATCATATAAGAGTGCGCTAAGTATTGAAATTTTTATTTAAAAATAATTTCTCATCTCGATAAAATTCGTCATAATGACTGCACAGTTATCTTTGCTAATAAAGGGCCGAGCTTGTTTTGAGAATTAAGTCGATTAAATATCTCAAGTATTCGGTGTCCTGTGACGAAAAGTAGCCATATACAAATCATTGAAGTTGCAAAAAGGGCGGTATAGGCCATGCAAATATTAGATATTTTCATAAATCAAATGGGGGTAAAGGACTTCCTCGATATTTTTATCGTGGCCGTCTTACTCTACCAGTTGCTCCGTATCGTTCACGGTACGAGGGCCTTACAAATGTTACTTGGGATAGCGTTTCTCGTTATTCTGTTCTTACTTGGACAATACTACAAACTGTATTCTCTAAGCTGGATTCTGACTCACTTTTTTGATTCTTTTTTTCTTATTTTTATTATTCTTTTCCAAGATCAAATTCGCTCTGCTCTTGCAAGTGTTGGTACGGGAAAAAGAGTTTTTGGACTATTGCAAAAGCAAGAATCTGATCTTGATATTGAAGAAATTGTAGAAGTGGCAAGTGCGATGAGCAGAAAACGAATTGGGGCCTTAATGGTTTTTGAAAGAAAACACGGGCTCTTTGACTATATTGCCTCAGGTACGAAGATGGATAGTTTTATCCATTCCGATCTTCTCTATTCGATTTTTCAGACAAAGTCGCCACTGCATGATGGTGCCGTTATTTTTAGAAATAATAAAATTGCAGCTGCAGGTTGTTTTTTACCACTATCAAAAAATGTTGATATCGACCGCCACCTAGGAACACGCCATAGAGCGGCCCTCGGTATTAGTGAAGTTAGTGATGCAGTTGTCGTTACTGTGAGTGAAGAAACAGGACGAATTAGTTTGTGTTTAAAAGGTGTTTTCTATCCTTGTGAAAATGAAAATCATCTTCGTCAATACATGAAACACTTGTGGGCCCATGAAAAATTAAGTGCCGAACTTAGACCTCTAAATATTGAAGGGGAGGTTTAGATGAAGCAAAGAGTGAAGTTTGCTTTCTCGTCAATTAATCGCAAAAGAACTGAGAAGACGGCCCTTAAAATTGTGAGTTTGTTTATAAGTGTTTTTTTGTGGTTCTACGTTTTAAATTCTGAACCTCAGGAAATCACAAAGCAGATGAAAATAGAGTTTATCTCACCTGAAGGTCTTGCTGTTTCGGCCATGAATTTTAGTACGATCAATGTCGAGTTGCGTGGCGCACGCGCTTTTATTAACGAAATTTTACCGCGTGAAGAGCGTGTTGTTGTCAATTTGAATAAGTATCCATTCAAAAAAGGAAAGGATTTTACGATTCATATTGGTCCCAATGACATTCCTATTCCCTTTGGAGTGGATGTTCTTTCTGTTACGCCCAATGCTCTTACTGTAAGACTTGATCGTGAAATAAAAAAGTTTGTCCCCATTAAAATGAACCTTGTTGGCGCGCTGCCAAGTGAACTCAAGATGGTTAAACAAGAATTGAGTCCTGATAAAGTTATGCTGCAAGGTCCTGTTGAAGTGATGCGTAATGTTGGTATGGCCAAAACTATACCCATCGATATTAGTGAACTAGAAGGCGAAGGCGAAGTGAAAACGACACTGGCCGAAATTGACGAGCGCATTACCTATGACAGGGAGCAACCAATTTCATTTGCCTATGATATCAAAGCAAAGAAGGCGAATTTGACACTGAAAAATATCCCGATTCGCTTTTTATCTTCTTCAAAGATTTTGAAAGCGACGAGTCGAAAAGTGTCTCTTGATGTCCTCGCACCCGAGGGAATGTCAATTAGAAGTTCACAAGTGCAGGTGGTTGCTGATATACCAGAGGGGTCAAAAGGGAATGTGGAAATTAAGCTCAAGGCCAATCTGCCAGATGGTGTCCATCTTTTGCAAATTAACCCACAATCTATTAATGTTACTGTTCGATAATTTTAATGTTGTTTTATATCCAAAGGATAAATGAAAATGTCACAACGCAAGCTTTTTGGAACTGATGGTATTCGCGGAAAGGCCAATATCTATCCAATGACTTCAGAGATCGCGACGGCCCTAGGACGTGCCGTAACTCATTACTTTCAAACTCATGGCGATGGTAAAAGAAAAAAACCACTTATCATTGTCGGAAAAGATACGAGACTTAGTTGTTATATGCTGGAGCATGCCTTTGCAGCAGGTGTTTGTTCACAGGGAGGCTCGGTTATTTTAACTGGACCTCTACCAACTCCAGGTGTGGCCTTTGTTACGAAATCTATGCGTGCGGATGCAGGGGTTATGATCTCTGCTTCACACAATAGTTTTGATGATAATGGAATTAAGATCTTCGATGCCTCTGGACATAAACTTCCCGATGAAGTTGAGCTAGAGCTTGAAAATTTAGTTCTCACACCAGATCTAATGCCAGTTATGGTTGGACCGAAACTTGGAAATGCAAAACGTTTAAAAGAAGTTTTTGGCCGTTATATCGTACATGCGAAATCGGCCCTTAGGGGAGACTTTGATCTTGATGGCATGAGAATCGTTCTTGATTGTGCCAATGGTGCTGGTTACAAAGTTGCGCCGATGATGTTTGATGAACTTGGGGCAGAAGTGATGACTTTAGGGGTGAACCCTAATGGAGAAAATATTAATTTGAATTGTGGTTCTCTACACCCAGAAGGCGCGGCCGAGAGTGTGACGAAGTTTCGTGCAGACCTTGGAATCTGTCTCGATGGTGATGGGGATCGTGTCACAGTTATCAATCACGATGGAAAAGTTATTCATGGTGATGTTCTTATTGGTCTTTTTGCTAAACTTCTTCTTGATCAAGGCTCTTTGAAAAAAGGGGACACGGTTGTTGGTACTGTAATGTCAAACCTTGGGCTCGAAGTTTATCTAAGAGAGCTTGGATTGAAATTTCATAGAACTAAAGTTGGTGACAGATACATCATGGAGCATATGAAAGAAAGTGGTGCGATCTTAGGCGGAGAGCCGTCTGGACACATTATTTTTAAAGAGTTTGCAACAACTGGTGATGGTTGTCTTGCGGCCCTTAAAATGGTTGAGGCCATGAAATTTTACGGCGAAGAACTGCAAAATATTTTAGCGCAAATTCAACTGTATCCTCAGGTGACTAAAAACGCTATTGTTAATAAAAAAGTTCCCCTCGATACAATTGAGCCAATTCAGGCGCTATTGAAAAAAGTAGATGTGGAACTTGGGGATAAGGGACGAGTTCTTGTTCGTTACTCTGGAACCGAGCCATTGGCCCGTGTCATGGTTGAAGGCGAGAGATTTGAGCAAGTCGATCGATTATGTGATGAGCTTGTTGATGTTGTAAGCCGTGAGCTTGGACAATAATTAAAGGAAATAAAATGACGATTCGTTTAGGTGTAAATATTGATCACGTGGCAACTTTAAGACAGGCCCGTGGCGAAGATTATCCCTCTGTCGTTGAAGCGGCACGTGTGGTTTTAGAAAATGGAGCCGATCAAATTACAATTCATTTACGTGAAGACAGACGCCACATTCAGGATATAGATGTTGAAGCGGTTCAACTGGTCACAAAGCGCTATGGGAAACCACTAAATTTAGAGATGGGTTGTAATAAAGAAATTATCGATATCGCCGTGGCCACCGGCCCCGAGTGGATATGTTTAGTGCCAGAAAAAAGAGAAGAAAAAACGACTGAAGGTGGCCTCGATCTTATTGGTGAGGCCAATAATGCTAAGGTTCGTGAAACTTGTGCTTATTTAAAAGAAAAAATCCCTGGAACAAAGATTTCTCTGTTTCTAGAGGCCGATATTCATACTCTTGTAAAAGCGAGTGAGATGAATATTGACGCTGTTGAAATTCATACAGGTGATTATGCTCGTGCTTTTTTACAAGGGGAAGATATTGAGAAGTATTTGACTCAATATAAGGCCGCGCAGGAGTTCTTGTTGAGCAAAAAGATCAACTGCCATGCCGGTCATGGACTGACACTTGAAAGTGTATGCCCCCTGCTTTCCAATAATCTGTTTGAAGAATACAATATAGGTCATTGGATAATTTGCCAGGCCCTATTTGAGGGACTTGGTAGTGTAACAGATAAGTTTAAAAAACTATTTGCAAATTATACATATTAGTTCGTCCAAGGAATAAGGAGTTTCCCTGTGAGAGTTGTTGGTTTAGATGAAATGAAGACGATTGAAGAGGCCGCAATTAGTAAATTCGGTTTCAGCGAAGGATTGATCATTGAAAATGTTGGTATTAGAGGAGCTGATTTTATTGAAGAAGCTTTCTTAGAAGATCAGGATTTTGGTGAGATTATTGTTCTTTGTGGACGTGGAAATAATGCTGCTGATGGGATGGCCATTGCAAGAAATCTTGCAAACCGCTCACACCGTGTTCGTGCCTTCATGCTCTTACCTGATGATCCATACTCAGAGGAACTCAATAGACAAATTGAACTTGCAAAGAATTATGGTGTAAGGATAAATGATATAAGAAGCGTTGATCAGCTTAGTGATTACCTTTCTCAAGGTGGTGGACACTTTTTATTTATCGATGCCATCATCGGGATGGGTTTTCGCTTACCATTAGCAAATAACCTTTTTGATATTATTAATCTCGTAAATGAATATTCATCGGTAATGGTCTCTGTTGATCTACCATCTGGTGTTACAGGAGATGCTGGAGAAGCTGGACAGACGGCCATTCGTGCTGATTATACTCTTGCTATTGGTCTTCCTAAACTTGGTCACTATGTTGGTGAAGGATCAAAGTTAACAGGTGAGGTTGTTGTCATTGATGCAGGGATTTCATCGAAGGCCTTAGGTGGTGGTGATAAGTGGTTGCTTAATCCATCACACTTTGTTGATGTAATTGCTTCTCGCTCTAAATTTGACCATAAGAATCGCTTTGGACACACTCTTGTTATTGGTGGTTCTCGAGGCATGACAGGTGCTGTTTTGATGGCCTCTGAAGCTTGTTTAAAAGTGGGGACTGGTCTTGTGACTGCGGCCACTTGGCGCGACAATTACGGTGAACTTGTCTCTCGTATCACGCCAGAAATTATGACTGGTCAAATTCCAACAAACAAAGATGAGGTTGAATCTGTTCTTCGCGATCTAGATCGTTTTGATTCAATTGTAATTGGTCCAGGATTAGGTTCTCGTGAAATCACGAGAGAATCTGTAATTGATGTTTTGACTCATTTTTCGGGACCTGTTGTTATTGACGCTGATGCAATTAATGCACTTAATATCAATGATGACGCCCTTCTTTTAACGAAGAGAAAATTTCCAACTATTATGACTCCGCACGTGGGAGAGTTTTCTAAATTTGTTGGAGCAACACCTGAAGAAGTTAATTTAAATCCTATTGGATATTTAAAAAAAGCAGTTGATGAAACAAATTCTATTATCGTTTTAAAGAGTGCATGTACTTATATTGGATTACCAAATGGTGATATCTACATCAATTATTTTCCAAATGATGGTATGGCCACTGGTGGAAGCGGTGACGTTTTGGCCGGAATTTTAGGTGGCCTCCTTGCACAAAATCCACTTGAACATAAAACAAGTATGATGTTCGTTGATAAGAGTAAAATATCTAAATCAGTATTGTTTGGAGTTTTCGTCCACACTCTTGCTGGAAAGGTTGCAAGTGAAAATCTTGGCCCAAGAGCAATGACGGCGCTATCAATAGTTGATCATTTTTCTGAAGCCTTTGCTCAAATCGAAGAGCTTCTTGATTAAGGAATTTTAGAAATATGCTTGAAAGATCTTGGAAAAAAGTTTTTGAATCAGATCTCGAAAATATTGCCAGCGAGCTTAAAGAGACCGTTAAAAAACCTGCTGTCATTATCCTCTCTGGGCCAGTGGGAGCAGGTAAAACAACGTTTACAAAGAAGTTTGTAGGTGGCAGGGCCGATGCGATGTCGAGCCCTACATATTCTATCATCAATGAAAATGGCAATGTCGCTCATGCAGACTTCTATCGTCTTGAAGAACCAGAAGAAATCATTCACCTTGAATTGTCTTTGTACTTAGAGAATAAAGATTTTTTTCTTGTTGAATGGGGGAAGAAGTATGTTCGAGATATTTCTCGTCATGTCAGCATCGACTTTTCTTTTTATGAAATGGTGATTGAAATCAACGAAGCAAACGAAGATTCTAACACAGTTTCGTCACGCAATTTCTTGCTCCATAAACTCGACGTTTAGTGGTAAATAATGCCGATCAAAATGCTTTGATCGGTAATTTTTCCACGTGCGTCAAATTGGTTAACATCTTGGATTTTTTTGAGATTTGGGCCCTAAATACCTGAGTTTTTTATTCTTTAGCAAAAGCATAACTTAATTTTTAAATTTGTTGGAACTTTTCTTTTTTTTAATCGGAAATCGAGTTGACGGTGTCGGTAGTTTATTGTCATACTATTTACGTAGCTCGGAGTTCGCTGGAATGAACATCGACTCAAAACGGAAGCGTAGGATTCGCGACCTCGATTTGAGAGAACACGCACAAGGCTTCATGAAAGAAAAAACCGAGTTCAATTCTTATTTGGATTTATGGAGGAAGACTAATGAGACTAACATCTAAAGGACGTTACGCTGTAAGAGCTATGCTCGACCTTACTGTTCACAGTAATGGAAACCCTGTTCGCTTACAAGAGATCTCTCAAAGACAGAACATCTCTCTTCACTACTTAGAGCAGCTTTTTAGAAAGCTAAGAAATGGTCAGGCCGTTAAGTCGGTTAGAGGACCAGGTGGTGGTTATGTACTATCGAGATCAATGGATCAAATCACTGTAAAAGACATTCTTGACTGTGTTGGTGAAAACATCAACCCTGCAAAAGATATTCTTGGTACAGAAGCTGAAGCAGCAAACACTGTTGAGTTCCACCTATCAAAGAATTATTTTCAAAACCTAGGTGTGATCATGACAGAATATCTTGCAACAACATCACTTGGTGATCTTGTAAGAAAGTCTGCTGAAGTTGAAATCCCTGCTCAAGCAGCTACTGCTAATAACGGTACTGGAGCTGGAACAACTACAGGTACTGGAACTGGCGCATCTCAGTCTGAGGTTTCTTTAGGTGGTTTAACATCTGCCATAAGGAACCCAATTGGTGAAATTAACCAATAACAGATTTTATTTCGATTATAATGCCACATCCCCATTAGCAGAGTCGGTCACAAGCTGGCTCTCTTCTGGGGATCTACCATTTGGAAATCCATCTTCCATTCACTCATCTGGTAAATTATCAAAGCGATATATCAATGAAACTCGTGAGTTTCTTTATCAGACATTTGGTTTAAATGATTTCCGTCTTTTTTTCCACTCTGGTGCAACAGAGGGGATTAATAGTATAGTTAGAGGGCTTGCTTATGAGTTATTTAAAAACTCTGAGAAGCTAACGTTCATTTGTTCACCCACAGATCATTCATGTATTTATAATCTAAAAGAAGAATTAGAACTTTTCGGACATCAATTTGTTGTTTTTGATATTGATGAAAACGGTGAATTTTCTTATGAAAATTTGCGTGATTTAATAAAAGCGCAAACCAATAAAGTTCTTTTGAATTATACATTTGTAAACAATGAATCAGGTGTTGTATGGCCACTGGATATGGCCGTCTCTTTAAAAGAAGAAACAGGCTGTTTTGTTCATGTTGATGCTGTACAGGCCGTCGGTAAAATAAAAGAATGGCAAGAGCTTAGCGAAAAAATTGATGCTTTCACTTTCTCGGCCCATAAGTTTGGCGCCATGAAAGGTATTGGTTTTAGCTTTATGCGCACAGATTTTCCCTTTCATTCTTTAATTCGTGGTGGCGGTCAACAAGAAGGACTACGTTCGGGAACTGAAAATGTTCACGCAATCTATTCAATTAAGCTTGCTCTTGAATCACTCATGAAAAGCTACGATTTTTCACAGCAAGTTGTAGGTAAAAACATTATTGAAAATGAAATACTTAAAGAGATTCCTTCTTTGAAACTGGTTGGTGCAAAGGCCAATCATAGAAATGGTAATACCATTTATCTTGTTATCCCTAATAAGAAGGCCGATATTCTTCTTACGGCCTTTGATCTTGCAAAAATGGATGTGTCTTCAGGCTCTGCCTGTTCTTCTGGTGCTGTTATTCCATCGCGTGTGCTTATGGCCATGGGTTATAGTGAAGATGAGGCCAAAGGTGCTGTGAGGCTATCCTTCGCCCCTTCATTAGATGTGGCAAGTGCAACTGAGTACGCAACAAAGATTGTGACGGTTCTTAAAAGATTCGCCTAATATTTTCTGACAGCTATCTTGCCAAGTCATTAAAAATCTCTCACCATTTAAAGAACACACAAACGTTTTTTTATGGAGGCATTCATGAACAAGAAGGAACTTATCGAAGCTATCGTAAGCGAAAAAACACTTTCTCACATCTCAAAAAAAGATGCTGAGCTTTTCGTTAATCACGCTGTTGAAACAATCAAAAAAGCAGTTAAAAAAGGTGACGACGTTTCTCTAATCGGTTTTGGTACTTTTACAAAAGTTAAAAGAGCTGCTAGAGATGGTGTTAACCCTGCTACAGGTGAAAAAATCAAAATCAAAGCTAAAACACTTCCAAAATTCAAGCCAGGAAAGGCCTGGAAAGAGATGTTCTAATTTTTGATTGGAATTTTTTTTCAATGAGCGCTTCCTTTGGAGGCGCTTTTTTTTATAGGCGGGATCGTCAGTTTTTGGGAATTGAGGAAAGAGAATCAACGACCCCGCCAGATTAATATCTAAGAATTCTCTTAGTTATTTTCGTTAAATAATTTTTGCAGAAGAACACGCTCTTCAAGGTTGCAGTTCTTTTTCATTTCTAATGTTTCATAGTTCAAAGACTGATCTTGATTGTGACCAAGAAATTTCAAAATCGTTTCAAAAAATCTAAGTAGTTTCATGTTCCACCCCATGGATATTCTATTCAAGATGGATTCTACTCAGAAAAAACGTTTTGTGTTTTAGGATTTAATTAGGTTTATTTTAGAAGTGTTTCAATCGCTTGGAACTCCGATTCAGCCGCGTATTCAAGCGCAGACTTGTTTTTAGAGTCTCTAATATTTTTATTTGCACCATTGGCCAACAGAAGTTTAACAATCTCCAAATGACCCTCTCTCGCAGCGTAGTGCAGGGCCGTTTGTCCATCGGCGTTTATAGCATTTATATCGGCCTTATACTCAACAAGATGTCTTGTAATATTGATATTTCCTTCAAAAGAAGAATCCATTAGGAGAGTGAACTTTTTAGAGTTAAAAATAATATTTGGATCAGCGCCTTTTTTTAAAAGTTCTAAAGTCATATCTTCATTGGCGCCACTGCTTGCAAAAACTAAGGCCGTTTGACCTGACTTATCTTTTATATTGGGGTCAGCTCCTTTAGAGAGAAGGTAAAAAAATAGGTCTGATGAATTACCATTTATCGCACTCATGAGCAGCGTTTGGCCGTTCTCATTTTGACTGTTAATATCAAAACCATTTTCGATGGCCTCTTTTAACTTTTCACCATTTCCATCAAAGGCCTCCTCGAAAAGTGACTTATCAATTTTATGCTCTTGTTGGATTGATTCGCTTATTTCAACTGTGTTGTCTTGATTTTGAGAGGCCTGTTCACTTACATTTGATTTTGTAACTTCATTTAAACTCGGGCGTGTTTGCCTTGTGTGCTGTGAGGGCATTGGGTTTTTTAATTGGGCCGATTGTCTGTACATTTGAAAAGTATAGACGCCCATTACGAGCGTCGATACTATAAAGATCATTTTGATTATTTTTATTTTCATGAACCTATTTTACTGCAAAATTTGATCTGCAGGAAAAAAGTATTCTTTTTTATAGTCAAATTTTTTCGGTCCACCATTCGCATCAATAATCTCTGTTACGATCTCATTTTGAGCCATCTTTGCATTTCCTTTCCAACCTTGAAGTTGGTGGAAAACACCAAAGTAAACATCTCCATTTTTTGTAGATACTTTACCAGCAAGGGCCGATGTATGAAAAAGCGTACCTGTTTTTGCTACAATCGAGTTTGCTATTCTCGGAGTATTTAGGCGAGTTCTAAATGTCCCACCATCTGATCCTGGAACAGCTACGATTTCTTGAATTTTTCTATCGAGATCCATCATTTTTTGATCAAGTCTCTTAATTAGCTTAACTACAATGGCACATGTCGCATAATTATCGAAACGCGCGCCATTTTTTACTGTATTTAGACCTGAACCACTATTGATCACAATTGATGGTTCATTTGCAGAATATTCAAGACGCTCATTTTTGTAATCTGGAAAATCTTCTTCAACTATTGGATTAACATATTTTTCAAAGGCCTTAGTACCACCAAGTTTTTCAAAAACTTGGTCAGCAATGTAGTTGTTTGATTGAATGTTCATCAGTTTTAGATATTTTTCAATTTCCGGCGATAGGTGAGTCATTTCCTTCACAGCACTTTGATCGTCTTTAAATGGATTTTCTTCGACGTAACGAATACTTTTAACTTTTAGTGAGATATCATCTAAGGAATCTCTAATCTGAAGTGCATCAATCACACTTTTTGGAGTGGATTTGATAAAGGCCGTATAGGCCACTTTTAGTTTTTCCCACGCATCAGTGTTAAAGAAATCTCTCAAATTTTGAGCTGTTCTTTCTGGTGAGATATTAAGAATACTTCCCGAATAACCTTCTGCTCCAGTGAAAATCTTAAGATTCTTATCAAATGTAAGATTGTTAATTTCTGTGATTCCCATATTGTTTAATTGGGAAATCAAAAAGAAAAGTTTCCTTGTACTGAAGATCGGATCTAAATCCCCTGCGATATGAATATCACCGTCTTTTTCAAAGAACTTCGTATCATACTTAAAGTCTGGTCCAATTTTTTCAACGGCCCACAAAGTGGTAAGCAGCTTAGTCACAGATGCAAGACGAACTTTTCGATGCGGATTTAAACCGCCAATATTACCTTTGTCATCGAGAGTACATAGACCGTGGTACTTTGGTGTCAGATCATACGAGGCCATAATCTTTGTAAAATTAGCGACCGCATAGACTTGAGAATGAGACAGGATACTTAAAGCAACTGTCGAAATCATAAGTTTTAATTTCATCATTTCCCCCCCAGAAAATGAATTTCTCTTCTTTTAAATGAATTTTTCAATCCATGATAGATGGTCAGCAAGATTTACAAAGATTGAATTTGCTCTGCAAAAATCACCTTTATAATACGCCGACGAGATTCCAACTAAATTTAATGATTCCCCTAAATCATTTTTAGTAAGAAGAGCTCCACCGCTATCAGCTCCATAAATAGCAGTATTTGTTGTAATAATTTTTTTCGTGTTTTTATAACAACGTCTTTTAATTGGTACTTCTTTTATTGTTTTAGTGCGTAGGGCAGTGATGTTGTTTTCATCTTTACCGTGTCCTACAACTAAAAAAGTGCTTCGCTGCTTTTTTAATGCAGTTATTTTTGGATATTTACTTACGTTAAATTGATCGCCACTTTCCAATTTGATTATGGCAATATCATTATCACTATAATTATCGAGACTATAATCAAATTCTGGATTGGTGATAATTTCAGCAATTTGTCTTGTCGTGCTGCCGTTACTGATTTCATCTGGAAGATAATTTTCGAAACAATGGGCCGCCGATAGGGCAGTGTCGTTATTTAAAAGAATCGCTGTGCAGATTGTTTGATTGTCTTGAAGAATTTTGGCCACGAAAGAGTATTCATCTTGGTCCACCTCTTCTCCATGAATGATTCCACTCACTGAGAATTCTACCTTTTCGCTAACGTTTCCGCGTCCACATGAACTTGCAATTACAGCGAAGAAACAGGTGAAGATTATACTCTTTCGTAACCACATCATTTAATTCCCCCAAACAAATGATGCTGTGCTTATACCGCATTGTGTTGTGCTTGTTTAGAGCTAGTGTCATTTTTACAAGGGCCAAAATGGGAACCGTGAAAAAGGTGCAATTGGGCCCTGGGGCCAGAAGATTTCGAGGGCATTTCATTGAATTTACTAGGAATACTTGAGTGAAAAAGTTGGCACGAGGATTGCTTATAGTATTAACAAGAAAGCCGGACAATATACAGGCCTTGGTTACGATTTAAAATCGGTCCTTTTGTCCCACCTATACCGGCATCATTAAAGTGGATAAGAATTTATCCCCTTAATCCAAATCAATATCCTATCTTACCATTTAAATTTGTACCAAGGCCCTCTTGTTTTAAACAGGAGCGCCCTTGAGGATTGGTAGAATCTCTTTAACGCCTTTGGCGATCATTTCGATTGAGATTGCCAGAAGAATTATACCAAAGACCCTTGAAAGAACGCTCATTCCCACCATGCCTAGTTTTCTACCCAGAGTTCTTGAGCTTCTTAGAATAACGTATACGACTACACCCATAGATATAATTACCAGGATCGAACCAAGCCACTGTTCAAGTCCACTTAGTGATTTACCTTGAATAATGGCCGTTGAAATACTTCCAGGTCCGGCCAACATTGGAATAGCTAGTGGAACAATCCCTAAGTCTGGACGGTTTTCAAAAGTTTCCATTTCGCTTTTATTAATTTTAGTCTTACTCGGAGAGGCCGTGATCATACTGAAGGCCATACTAAGAAGTAGGATTCCACCACCGATAGTGAATGAAGGAATACTAATTCCAAACATATTAAGAATGTTTTGTCCAAAAATAAGACTTATACAAAGAGTAACAATAACCGCTATTGAACACGTTTTAGAAACCGTCACAATATGTTGTTGACTAAAGTTGTCTGTTAACGACAAAAAAATTGGAATCGCACCAAGCGGATTAATAATCGTTAAAAGAGTAATCATAAATTTCAAAATATCAGTCTTATCTGCTGTCATTGTCCACCTCTAACCCATTGTAAACGAAGTTAATAAAGATTTCATAAAAAAATGGCCACCAAAAATTATAAAGAAGGGGAAATATTTTCCGATTGGTTTCTTGAAACAATACAAAACAAGAGAGAAAACCATGAAGAAGTATTTGATCGTTTTACTCGCAAGCTTATTCTTTGCAGATCAAGCGATGAGTATGGGGCTGTTTAGATCACGCCAAACGGGATCATCATCAAATTCAGGTGCAAATACAACACCCACACCAACACCTTCTGAACCAAATAGAGAGCCTGCAAGTCCTGTAGAGCCTCAATACGATACACCGGCCCTAGATTCTACTTATATGAATGAAGAGGTTGCAGAATTTATTAATGCCGAAGTTGAGTCTCAATTTGGGAGTGCCGAGTTACTTAAAGTAAGGGATGGTAGCTTTAATACATCAAGTGATCATTGCTCAAATGCTCTTGATGGAAAAGATCGCTTTGTCGATCAAATTTCTTTTTATGTTTCTGAGCAATTGCTTAATATTCGTCCCGAGGTAGCACATCTTTCATCTTATTATGCTGTACCAAGCTCGCGCGATAAACATGCATTAACAGGACTAGCACATTTTCCTTTATGCCACTCAACAAAAAGTTCATTAACGACATCGCTTAAAAAAGTTCCAGGTTCAGATGTTATTGAGATGCTCAATGAATTTGAAGATAAAGTAAATGGCCTTAGAGATGATATGCTAGCAGGAGATGAAGTGGCCAAGCTTGATCTAGTGAAAACATGGTCAAAATTTATGGGCTGTTTATCTTATGTTGAGTCGTTAACTACGGCCGATGCATCTTCATCTGTGAAAGTAGCAGGAAAGTATGCTCCTTCAAATTATAGAAAGCCTGCTGGTGTAAAATTTTATGAAGATCCCTATCAGCCAGCGGAGAGTAAATTGAATATCGGTCTCTACCAATTCACTCCGCGATACACAGGAAATATTGGAGCATGTTTAAAACATTGGAACCAAATGTATCCTCAATGTCCTGTAAATGAAAAAGCATCCCAATCAGATCTCATTAGAATGTTTGGTAGCTCACACCAAGGAATGAATGCCTTTTGTGGTGTAAATAAAGTGGCGCAAACATTCGCTATTCAGGTAAACACAACGGCTTCAAAATCTACTCACCCTAGTAATAGATCATCTTCAGGTTTAGTGCCTGCGGCACAAAGATGTGTCACTCCGTTCATATATGCAGGTTATGCATATAATCACTTTGGCCCTCTTCAAAATTCAACAGGTGCGAATCTTAAGAAACTTATGAGTTGCGTTCTTAAATAATGAAATCAGGGAGACAATGGTCTCCCTTTTTTATGTCAATCCGAATGGCCCTTTCTTCTTGTTCTTAAAAATAAATTCCTTGAAAATATGAAGATATGGCCGAACACAGATTGTCCTTATTTTTAAAGATAATTATACTTTTTCACCTAACGGTGATCGCTTGGTTTTTTAACCAAATATTTAATCATTATTTGTTTCGCTATGAAGTCTACAACCAAGAAAAAAAATTAACAGAAATTCAAGTCTCTTATGCTAAAGAAGTGGAAGCTTACTTTGATGGCCATTTAAAATTTGTTAACTCTTTAGCAAATTCTCCCATTTTTGATGGTTATGATTCTCAAAAATTTATGCCTAAATTAAAACTTCTTGGCGAAGTAGAGAAACGATTTATAAGAATTTTTGTCGTTAATGCTGATGGGACATATTATACCGCAGACAATCCTGGAAATACTTTCTTGGGAGGTCTTCATTCTTTGGATAACTCTGATCCAAAATCACCTTTGAAAAACACAAAGAAAAGACATTATTGGCAAAAACTTGTGCGCGACAATGTGGACAATAAATACATGACCTATGTAACGGCTCCATTAATCGCCTATGTCTCTGAGTATAGGCTTGTGCTTGTATTGGCAACCATTATAAGGGATGGAAAAGTTAAAGGGCTAGTTGGAGGTGGTGTTGAGTGGAATGAATTTGATAAATTTATTAAACGATTGAATGAAAGTTATAAACTTGATGATTCATATTGGCCTTCGGTCATCCATCGCAGTGGTGCTTTTTGGTATCACTTTGATAATCGTAAAAAATTGGTGCCGATCTCTGATCAAGATGGAAATCAAATTTATGATCAATTTGGAAATGTTCTCGTTGTAAGTGATTATATCCAATACGATAAGAATGATCAGTTTGCGCAAATTGGTCGAAAGTTAGTAAAAGGCGAGCGTGGAGTTAGCGAATTTCGCTATGAAGGTAATCACCTTATTTGTAGTTATGGACCTATTGATAAGATAGAAGATTATTCGATGTTAATGGCCAAGGTTGTGTCTAAACCAAATGGCCATTACTTCTTTATTCTTTTGATAATAATGAACTTTTTTATCGTCGGACATATATACCGCTTCTTGCGAAAATATATCTAATCTATTTTATCCCATGAAACATCATTTCCGAGAGTCACTCCAGAGATTGTTTTTTCAACATCTTTTTTAATGAATGGAAACTCTAGTTTTTCTAGTTCATCAAAAGACTCATCGAAGGCTATTGTAATTGTTCTTGGTACAAAGTCTGTTAAAGAGCTAAGGAAATAATCCTTTGGCAGGTTTTGCATTAGGACATCTGTTTCTTCTTCTTCAATGACCTGTTCATTCATTGGTCTTGTCGTTGTGTTTTTAACGATAAGAGCACCTTTGATCTTGTCGCGCGGAATATCTTTTGTCAGATTCCATGTACCAATATGAAAGTAGTCGAGATAGAAGATAGATTTGCCATACTTCAGCTTACGCGGAAGCATTAGGGATTGAAGAAACTTGCGGGTCGTTTGGTCCTTCGCTTTTTTACACAGCTTGTCGGCCAAGAGGCTGTCTTCAATACGTATAATGTAGGCGCCCGGAACTTTTGTCGAATTAAACAAAAGATACTGAAACCCAATACTGAATAGTGTAAAAAGTTTGTGCTGTGGCAAATGAATGTGATTTGCCGTGTGGTCGACGAGGGATTTTACGCCTTCATATAGATCTTGTTTACTAAGTTCGCTGCCCATAGATTCGTACTCTTGAGTATTCCTTAAATGATAATCTAATATGTTAATTTTACGATGAATTTTGTCTGTTAAAATTTATTAATGGTAAGGGGCTTTCTTGTCAACTAGGATACGCTTTTTTAAGTGAAAAATTACTAGTTGAGTCATTTTATTGGGCCCCTATTTTTTTCAGTTATTTTAATGTTCCTAGATTGACTCATGCCCAGAATTTCACTAAGATGCGGTTTTAAAATGTTTAAAAAATTACAGTTGTATTTAATAATTCTATCATTCTAGTTTGGAGAGAAAAGATGATTAACAACAAACTTATGGCCAAAACTCGTAACATCGGGATTTCGGCGCACATTGACTCAGGAAAGACGACACTGAGTGAGCGTATTCTTTTTTACTGTGACATGATCCACAAAATCTCAGACGTTCGTGGTGCTGGTGATGGTGCGAAAATGGACCACATGGAACTTGAAAAAGAAAAAGGTATTACAATTACTTCTGCTGCTACAACTGTTACTTGGAAAGGTATCGGTAACGCAGGTACAACTTTTGCTGATGGTGTTGATAAAGAAACAAGAATCAACCTAATCGACACTCCGGGACACGTTGACTTTACTGTAGAGGTAGAGAGATCACTTCGTGTACTAGATGGTGCTGTACTAGTTCTTTGTTCTGTTGCTGGTGTTCAGTCTCAGTCAATTACAGTAGACAGACAGATGAGAAGATATAACGTTCCAAGACTTGCTTTCCTAAACAAGATGGACCGTATGGGTGCAAACCCTTTCAAAGGTAGAGATGCCCTTGTTGAAAAACTAAACCACAACGCAGTTCTTGTTCAGATCCCAATCGGTGAAGAAGATGGTTTCTGTGGTGTTGTAGACCTAGTTGCTAAAAAAGCTTACTATTTCGACGGTGATAACGGTGAAAAAGTAAGAGAAGAAGAGTGTCCAGCTGATCTAGTTGATCAAATGGAAGAATACAGAGCAGAAATGATCGATAAAGTTGCTGAGTTCGACGATGAGATCATGGAAAGATACCTTGAAGGTGAAGAGCCTTCAGAAGAAGAACTACACAAGTGTATTAAAGTTGGTGTTCAATCACTTAAACTTACTCCTGTATTTATGGGTTCTGCTTTCAAAAACAAAGGTGTTCAACTTCTTCTTAACGGTGTTGCTAGATACCTTCCATCTCCACTTACTTGTGCTCTTCCAACTATCGTTGATGAGAAAGCAGGGAAGATGGAAATCCAACCGGATCCAGAAGGAACTCTTATTGCTATGGCGTTCAAAATTACTGACGAACAATTCGGTCAGCTTACTTATACAAGAATCTACCGTGGTACTCTAAATAAGGGTGAAACTGTTTACAACACAAGAACTAAGAAAAAAGTTCGTGTTGGACGTATGGTTCGTATGAACTCTAACGACAGAGAGAATATCGATTCAGCTCACGCTGGGGATATCATCGCTCTTGTTGGTGTTGACTGTGCTTCAGGGGATACATTTGTTGCTGACGACAAAGACCTAAACATTTCATGTGAGGGTATCCACGTTCCAATTCCAGTTATTGAGCTTTCAGTTTCTTGTAAAGATAAAGATGCTCAAGCGAGAATGTCAAAAGGTCTTGCTAAGTTCCTTAAAGAAGACCCGACTTTCCACGTTTACACTGATGAAGAATCAGGTGAAACACGTATCGCTGGTATGGGTGAGCTTCACCTTGAAATTTACGTAGAAAGATTAAAGCGTGAGTTCAATGCTGAAGTTACTGTTGGTGCTCCACAGGTTAACTACCGTGAGACAATCAGAACTGAAACTAAGTTCGATTACACTCACAAGAAGCAAACTGGTGGTTCTGGTCAATTCGGTCAAGTTGTGGGTATGCTTAAGCCACTTCCAGAAGACAGAAAAGAGAAAGAAGACCAAGTATTTAGATTCAATAACGAAATTAAAGGTGGATCTATTCCTAACGAATTCATTGGTGCCTGTGAAAAAGGTTTCCAAGACGTTATGGATAAGGGACCTCTTGCAGCTTTCCCAGTTATTAACTGTGAAATCTTCCTACAAGACGGTAAGTACCACGATGTTGACTCTTCTGATATGGCGTTCCGTATTGCTTCTAGACAAGCGATGAGACAAGCTATCAAAGGTGCTCAACCAGTTCTTCTTGAGCCAGTAATGAAAGTTGAAGTTACAACTCCAGACGAATACCAAGGTTCGGTAATTGGTGACCTTTCTTCTAGAAGAGGTATCATCCAAGGTTCTGAGACTGATCCAGGTGGGGACGTAATCATCAATGCTGAGGTTCCTCTATCAGAAATGTTCGGATACTCTAACGAGCTTCGTTCAATGTCTGCTGGTAAAGCTTCTTACACAATGGAATTTGCAAGATACGCTGAGTGTCCTTCAAATATCCAAGAAAAAGTAATTGCTGAGCGTAAAGAGAAACTTGCTAACGATGATTAATCGTTACTTTCTCGAACGAAATTAAATTTTCAAAAAATGAGGCCCAGAGAAATCTGGGCCTTTTTTATTTTGGACCGTAATAATTTTCGACACTATCTATAATAATTTCTATTAGACCCATCTTTGTGTGAAATTTGTTTAAGATAAATCACTTTCAATAAACACAGGTGGCAAAATGAAAATGACAACTCTTATAGCATTTACGATGCTTTCTCTGGGCGCAAATGCACATAAAATCGTTAATTACAAAGGACATTCTACTATTGATGGATCAGAGTGTTCTGTTGAAATCCTTCATCATGGAAAAGAGGTGCGTGCCATTATGGTTAAAGGTACTCTCAAGACAGAAGCAATCCTTGTCTGTAAGGACGAAATTGGCGGTGAGGACAGCATTTTTATAGAGGTAGATCAAGAGCTAGGACTTACAGAAGAGCTTTTAGAAGAGGCCACTGTGGACGATAACGGTGATCGTGTTCTGATTACCGGGCATGATCAAATAGATCAGTTTGAAATACTTTCTAAAATTCAAGTTACAAGAAAGAACGAGAGAGTTGATGCAGTAGAAATAGAGGCGACGACAGTCGGCTGTACACAGTCCACGATGACTTGTGTAGACCTTGTTCAAAAGTAAGTGATAACTAATTAGTCATTGATAAATATTTGAGCAGTGTAAGTAGTTAATTTGACTGAAAAATTTTGGCATGTTTCTTGTTATTTAAACAGAATGAAAAATTTTAAAATGTTAACGTTCCTGCTCATTTCATTGTTCACTCTTAGTTCTTTTTCTAAAGAGATTCAAATCCATTATATGAGAAAAGATGGGAAGGCCTCCGATTTTGGAGTCCATGTTTGGGGTGATGCTATCTCTGAAAAAGATCGCACTGTGTGGCCCGAAACAATTGGTTTTAAATCTGAAAAGGTAACCCTTGATCTTGGCGATGGTGAATTCTATTTGATGGTTCATAATAATGGTCAAATTGATATTAATCCAATTCATATCAAAGACCTTGGCGATACTAAGGATATTTATCTTGTCCAAGGGGCCAGTGAATATTTTGATTCTTATGATAAGGCCCTTATGGCCTCTCAAAAAATTTATGATGTACAATTTCGTTGGATTGATCATAAGACCTTTGGGGTGCTTGGCCACTATGATAATCAAGATTATAAGGCCTATCTATATCATAGTGAAACAGGTGATATTCGAGTTTCAGATAAAGATGTCATCGTTGATGGTCAAGTTGACCATGGTTTCGAAATGTCTTTTTCTGGAGACTTTAGATCTGAAAGCGAAGATTTTTATAAGCGCTTTGATTATCTAAGAAGTCACGGTTTTTCAAAAATTACCGGCGACATTAATCAAGAAAGTGCTCGCAATCTTTCTAAAGATCACATCGCCATAGTTATAAGAAATTCACAGGGTGAAATTGTTAAGAGTTCAGGTGTTCATAAGGCCAGTGTTTTAGATGAACTCTTTTATTATAATGGTGATGATTTAGGAAGTGTGGTCACTAAAGAAGGCACTCAATTTAAGCTTTGGGCGCCTACTGCGAAAAATGTTTCAGTTCGTCTTTATCATGAAGATGGTCAGGAATCTTTTGAAACACTGATAATGAATGAAGAAAATGGCGTATATGTGGCCAAGTCAGATCAAGATCTTAATGGAAAATTTTATCTTTATGAGATTACTCAATTTAATCGCGAAAGTGGAAAAATTGAAACTCACTTAGTGACAGACCCATATTCTCTTTCATTGAGTACAAATAGTAAAAAAAGTCAGATTGTTGACTTAGAAAACAGTTACCGTCCACAAGGTTGGGATACCCATACTGTTCGTGAGCACCATACTTTGGTCCATCCTACAGATATGACAATCTATGAACTTCATACGCGCGATTTTTCTATCTTTGATGAAACTGTCCCAGAAAAAATGCGTGGTACTTTTGCGGCCTTTGGACAAAAAAGCTCGAATGGTATGAAGCATTTGTCTGAGCTTGCAAAATCTGGGCTTACACATATTCACTTACTTCCTATTAATGACATGGCTTCAGTAAATGAAAATAAAGATGAGAGGATAGATATATTTAATAAGTATGGAGATATTGAACCTGACTCGCCAGATGCTGAGAAAACAATTTTAGAAGTTCTAGAGTCTCTACCAAAAGATAGTGACAAGCAACAAGCAATCATTGCAAAAATTAAAGATCGCGATGGGTTTAATTGGGGTTATGACCCCCATCACTATATGGCACCTGAAGGGGCCTATGCTACAGATAGTATGGGGGCAGCTAGAGTTCTTGAGCTAAGACAGGCCGTTCAGTCTTTACATGAGTCTGGTTTAAGAGTTATAGCCGATGTCGTTTATAATCATACTTTTGATAACACTGTATTAAATAGAGTTGTCCCAGACTATTTTTATCGTTTAGATCACTTTGGAAATCCCACTAAAGATTCTTGTTGTGTTGATACGGCAAGTGAAAACAAAATGGTAGAAAAGCTGATCTCTGATTCTACTTATAAATGGGTAAAAAACTATAAGTTAGATGGTATCCGCTTTGATCTTATGAATTTTCTAACGAAAGATACAATGAGAGAAGTTCGCAGAAAGCTCGACACACTAACATTGGCCAAAGATGGAGTTGATGGTAAGAAAATTTATCTCTATGGAGAAGGTTGGGACTTCGGTTCTTTGAGATGGCTCTTGCCTAGTGAGACCGTTCACCAATGGGGTGCAGCTTCTTTAAAAATGGGATTAGGAAGTTTCAATTCTACTTTTAGAGATGCCATTAAAGGTAAGGGACAAAATGAGAGAGAGCTCTTTATTGATGACTCTTATTTAACAGATAAAACACATAATAGAGAAACAGTAAAAAATGCATTGAGAGCAACTTTGAATGATTGGAATGGTGGGATCTATAATGAACCGGCCGAATCAATTAATTACTTAACTGCCCATGATAAGGCCACGATGTTTGATCATTTGATGGCAAAAGTTGGAATGTGGGCACCTATGGAAAAAGTTGTTCAAATGCAGCAGATGGGAATCGGTTTTATTTCACTCGCGCAAGGAATTCCGTTTTTTCATGCGGGTGTTGAGATTTTAAGATCAAAATCAGGAGATGAGAATTCGTACAATTCAGGTGATTGGTTTAACCGCCTTGATTTTACTTATACAACAAATAATTGGGCCAAGGGACTCCCTCCAGCATGGCAGGAAGAGAATCTTCATGCGTGGCCAAATTGGAAGGAGAGGCTAACAAGAATACCTGCGCCTTCTAAAGAACAGATCATGGGCAATTTAGAGTGGTTTAAAACGATGTTGCAAACACGTAAAGAGTCTGGTCTTTTTAGAATGCAGACTAAAGAACAAATTGCTCAGAAGTTGTCGTTTAATGATAATGTTCGAAATCAAGTTGGTGACTTTGATCCGCGTCTTCTGGTAATGAAGCTTGATGATAGAGTTGGTCAGAGAATTGATCCCGACAACAAAGGGGCCTATATTCTTTTCAATACATCGTGGCATGATTGGTTAGACTTTTATGATGAGGATATTAAACACAATGATATTAAGCTTGCAAATTCTTTGACTCAATCCCAGGAACCACGTTTAAAACGTCTTCTTGATCAGTCGGGAGCAAAAAGAGACGAAGCTTTTGTGGATAAAAGAGCTGGTAAAATTAGTGTGCCTTGTATGAGTTTAATGGTTTATTTTATGAAATAAAAATAAAGGCCCCAATTAGGGGCCTTTTTTATGAGGCAACTTTTTCAAGATAAGATACGGCCTTTTTAATAGACTTACTCTTTTCGATCAAAACTTTTACTTGTTCATCTGAAAGCTTTTGGCTTCTCTTTAATTCGTTTTGTGTATCATAGAGCATACTAATTGATTTATTGATATCGTGAATTCCTGTTCCTTGCTCAAGAAGGGCACCCAAAATCTCTTGGCCCATTTCACTTGTTAGGTGAGATTGTTGATTGAGATTTATTAATGCGCTTTCACATTGGTTCATCAAATGATTTCCTTCTTTCATATTTACGGAAGTCGTCTTAATGATTTTCTCAATTTTTTGAGTTGTCGATGTTGCAAGCTCTCTAACATTTCTTGTACTTTCTTCAACAATTTGAGCAATTTCAATGGCAGAGTCACCACTTACTTTTGCAAGGTTTCCAATTTCATTGGCCACAACACTGAAGCCTTTACCGTGCTCTCCAGCTCTTGCAGCTTCAACGGATGCATTAAAAGAGAGGAGTTTCGTTTGGAAAACAATGTCACTAATAATAGTTGTTTTATCTCTGATATTTGTGATGGTTTCAGCAATCTTCTCAAGATGTTGACTATTTTCTTTAATTGTTTCAATGATATCACTATTATCTTTTTCAATAATTTTGAAAGACTCGATAAGTTCAGCAATTTTAGATTTACCCTCTAGTGATGTTGAAGCTGCTTGGTTAGACATCTCACTAGAAGTTGTCGCACTATTTTTTGTGGACTCATACATTTGTCTTACTTCGTCTGCGGCACTGGCCATATTCTCTACTGAAGCGGCCTGTTGTTCTGTGGCCACGATGAGTGATTCTGAGCTTTCTGCAATATGTGAGGCAACCTTATCAAGCTCTGTATATTCAGCTTTTAAATTATTAATAACTTTTTTGATAGGAAGAATAAAACTTCTGTACTGAATGATTGAATTCGCAAATGACAGCATAAGGGCAATAACAACACAAATGATGAGACCGATAACAGTCGTCTTCTTTGCTTGGGCAACAGTGTAATTAACGTCATCAATAAAAACACCTGTACCAAGAACCCAACCCCATGGTTTGAACAATTTTACATATGAGATTTTTTCAAGAGGCTCGTTTTGACCTGCTTTTGGTCTAAAGTAACTTATTGGCCCTTCCTCTTTATCTTTGGCAATTTTAACAAATTCTTGATAGAGAAACACTCCATTTGAATCTTTGTATTCTTTCATATTGTTTCCCACTTTCTTTGGTTCTGCACCATGGGCCACAACGTTGTATTCAAGATCTGTTACAAAAAAATAATTGTTACCATTAAAGCGCAAGGCCTGAAGAAGTTCTCTCGCTTGAATTTTGGACTCTTCTTCAGTGATGATTTTTTGCTCAGCATTTTTGTGAATTTTTTCAATCATTGTATAAGCGTTTTCGATAGCGACTCGAATCGCCTCTGTCTTTCCTTTTCTCGCCGTTTGCTCAACAGAGGGAAGGGTGAAGAAAATAATAAGTAAAACAAATGTAATTGAAGATAAGAATGAAAAAATTGAAGCTTGGAAAAATTGTTTCACACGCTCTTTCATAGTCGTTTTATTTATATTTTGCATAGGCCTCCCACAACTGTTCGAGTTTCTATCGTCTATATCTTAAGTTTGCTTAAAGTTTTAAATGATGACTTGCGTCAGGTTTCGGAAGGAGTCTTGTCATGTTGTAAGTGCCTGTATATACGATGTAGTTAAGTGGAATTTGTGTAAAAAATATATGTTGCGGCCGCTTGCTTCATTTTGTTTTCAAAGTGCAACACCTTGTTTACAAAAAGTGCTATAACCCTCCCATGCTTGAAACGAAAAAATATCACATTCATAAAATCCAGCAGGAGTTGGCCAATAGGCAAAGGCATAATCCGCAGTATTCATTGCGTGCTTTTGCTCGAGATATTGGTGTTCATCCTGCGACTTTATCTCAAGTTATGAAGGGAAATAGACCTTTGCCGCTTAAAACATCACATGTCGTTGTTGAAAAGTTGGCCTTGGCACCAAAAGAGAGGACTTTATTTCTAGAGAGCCTCTACCGTTCTAAAACAACTATTGATGATATTAAAATTGATGAAGCTGATGATCGTTTCATGTTGGATGAATCTTATTTTAATGTCATCGCTCAGTGGGAGCATTACGCTGTTCTTACGCTTTTTGATATTGATAGTTTTGACTGTTCTGTTCAAGAAGTAGCAAGAAGGTTAGGGATCTCTGAGCTAAGGGCCGAAGTTGTCCTTGAGAATTTAAAAGTAAGTGGTCTGCTGTCCCTTGAAGATGGACAGTTTAAGAAATCAAAACCTAGAGTAAGAACGACTGAGGATATTAGCAGTCTTGCTCTTAAAGAATCACATAAAGAAACCCTAGAAATGGGGAAATTAAAGCTTGATGAAGTTGAGGTGATGCTTAGAGACTTCTCTGCAATGACGGTTGCAGTTGATCTAGAAAAGCTCACGGAGGCCAAAACCATTATTAGAGAGTTTCGTCAAAAGATGATGGCACTGCTTAGAGATGGTAATAAAACGGATGTTTATCAATTGGCCATCCAATTTTATCCATTAACGAAAACTGAAAAATTAATGGAGATGTAGATGAAAAAACTAATTGGATTAATGGCCCTTCTCTCGATGAGTCCTATCACAAATGCAAAAGAGCCCCTTCTAAACGAAAAAGGAAATGGGGGCGATGTTGTTTATTGTGAAGGAAATATTCATACTCTTGATTCTGTAATCATGATGGAAGAGAGGTACTTCGATATTATTAGGCAAGATCATTATGAAATCTCAATTAAGAGAATTCAAAATCATTTGAAAACGACATTGCCTCTTTTGGAACAAACTCTTAATAAGTTTCTCGATAATTTTAAAACTAAGGGAAATGTTGAAGAGGGAGTGTTTTGGGTAAAAGGCAAACTTAAAAATGTTGCAGATGAGAACCTTTTTGTTGAACTTCCTGGTCGATGTGATGATGAAGTTAAGCAAGTCGTTGTCTTAGTGAAAGAGCCCTTCAAAAGATACTACTATGATGCATCTTTGATCGATCAACTCTCAAAGAATGCAGATGAATTATCTTGGTTGTTTGTTCATGAATGGTTGAGAAATTATGTAAATGATTCTGATGTTATTCGAATTATCAATGCTTATCTGCACTCTGAACAATTCTTTCAAGCAAGTGAAGAAGAAGTGAAAGAGACTCTTATTCGTCTTGGGATTTCATCTGGATACGGACCATTGAGTTCAGAGGAAAAGGCCTCTACTCAAAGATTGAAAGTGATTATTCCTGAACTTGAAGAAAGATTGAACGTAGTTCAGCAGAAGTTAAAAGATTTTAATGAGTCTCACAATAGTAAAGAAAAGAAGAAGATTATTAGTGCACTTAATATGGAAATGGGAAAACTTGAAATGCAGTTCTATATTGCCTTAGTTGGCGAATATTCTTCAATTGATGAAGCTTTGAAAAAGAAATTGGAAATGCTTTATGAATTAAATACGTCGCTTAAAAAAGATGTCTCTGAAAAGTTTAGTTCGTTAAAAAAATAATTTTTAAAGTATTTTAAAGATCAAGGAAATATATTTGAAAAAACTATTTTGGATTTTTGCTTCTTTACTATTTGTAAGTTGCGCTAAAACAAATTTACCTTCTGTTCAAAACAACAGCTTTCTTATTGGGGAAGCTGTTGTTTACGCAAAACATAAGTGGAAGATAAAGACCATTGATGTTGTTTTCATGGACGGGAAAGACGAACAAAGACAAAGCGTGAAAGAGAGCGCTGTTTTGTGGTCAAAGTTTGCCAATATAGATTTTAAATTTCATGACTACGAAGATTTAGAAAAACTAGAAGTTCTCAAAAAATCACACCTCCTTAAAAGTTCGGCCAAAGTTTCATTTTTTGGAAATGCCAATCAAAGTGTCATTGGTCAAAGAGTTGGGGGTCTTAGGGCCTCGATGACTTTGCCAGCTGTTACAGGGGACGTCAGAGCAGATAGAAGAGTTGTTCTTCATGAGTTTGGTCATCTTTTGGGATTAGGGCATGAGCATCAAAACTCAAGAAGCGGTGGCATTTTTGAACCTAAGATGATCAAGCAGATGTGTAGTGATTTTCACCTAGATGAAGATGATTGTTCTCAGCAAATTTTAGGAGAAGTTTCTCAGTATGAGGCCACTCTTAGTGATTATGATGAAAAATCAGTTATGCACTATTCTTTCCACGGGAAATACCTCAAAAAAGGCGAGGATATTGAGGGGAGCAGTGTTATTTCATATGTAGATGCTCTGTATATCTCGATGCTCTATAGGGGCCGCTTTAAAACTAAAACAGAACTTGAAAGCGCCTATCAAGATATGTTGAGTGAAATGTAGGGTAATTGTTTCTTATCTATGGACTCAAAGAGAATTTAGAAGTATAAGTTAAGACTAATGCCTTCTATAACTATTTTTTGGATGAAATATGATCGAAACTAGCCAATTACAGACACTTGTGGCCGTTGCCCGAGCAAAAAGCTTTTCAAAGGCCGCTGAGGATTTGAATGTTACTCAATCTGCTATTTCCCAGTCAATTAAAAACCTGGAAAATAAAATTGAAGTTAAACTTTTCAAGCGCTCTGGAAAAAAAGTTGTCTTAACACCAGAAGGGGAAAAACTATTTTCTCTTGCTGCCGGCTTTTTAACAAACCTAGATGATACCCTTGAAGAAATTCAACACGACAAAGATTCGATGTCTGGTAAGGTTCGTATCGGTACTCTTATTGGTGTTGGTAAGTCTTGGTTGGCCCCTGAATTTCTTGAACTTTCAAAAAATAACCCAGACCTAACTGTTTCAGTTCACCTTGGTTTTCAAGAAGATCTCGTTAGAGAATTTGAAAATTATAGATTAGATTTTCTTATTTTACCGGAGGATGCTCTTCCGAGTGTTGGTGAAAAAGTTTTTCTATCAGAAGAAAAGATCAGTCTTGTGTTTCCAAAGCAACACAACTTTAATATCCACGAAGAAATGACAATTGAAGAGCTCTCAGAGCTTCCAACAATTCTTTTCCAGGAAGAAGATCATCTTTTTCTAAAGTGGTGCCGCGAACGCTACGGCAAAGTACCTAAGAAGACTATTGCTCGTTTTATTGTGAATTCACACGGAAATATGCTTCAGGCCGTAGAGCAAGGGCTTGGTGTTGCTGTTGTTCCTAATCACGTTCTTAAAAGGTCATATTATCGTGACAGAATCGGAACTTTAGGTGGAACTTTCGAAGTATCTAATGGAAAATTTTATATTGTTTATCACAAAGATGCTTTAGAATTGAAGAGAATCACAGAAACATTGAAGAGACTTACAAGCGAAAATAACCCTCTTCTATAATTAAGAGGTTTCTCCTATGAGTACATTGGCCCAATTGCCCAAGCATTTCTCAAGTGACGTTTGGGCCGTATTGCGCGAATTATTCCAACACTCATTTCATGTGACATTAATTGGTGGTGCGACTCGAGATTTTATTATGAATGAGTCGCTTTCCAATGATCTGGATTTTGAAATTCGTCACAAAGATTCTATAGAAGGGGAGAAGTGGGAATATTTTCTCAATAACTTTTTCCAAGAACTATCTAAGAAATTTCCTGTAGAAAAGCTTGCCTATAACGTCTATAAAATTAAATTGACCTCATGTGAATTAGAATTCTCCTCGCCAAGGCTTGAGATTTTCAGGGCCGATGAGCATGGACATTCCAATTTCGATTGTGTTTTTAGCTCTGATCACTCCTATGATAAGGCCTTTAAGCGACGTGATTTTACATGTAATGCAATTGGGTTAGAAATTAGAGGTGAAGCTCCTCAGTCGTGGAATGTCGTTGATCCTTTTAATGGATTAAATGATATTGCTAATAAGCGTCTTCATTATTGCAGTGATGATTTTACTAAAGACCCTGTTCGGTTTTTGAGGGCCATACGCTTTCACTTAAAACTGCAATTTGAACTTTCAAATGCGTTGGTCGCTTCGTTTCGTTCTATGAATCTCATCGGTCTTAGTACGTACTATTTATTTTCAGAAAATAAAAAATCAAATAGTCTTCTTTTTTTCAATGAGTTCTTTCACTATGTGAATAAGTTCGAACTTATTTTATCTAAGACTATGGCGTCACTTTGTTATCTTGGAAATGTGAAGTTTAAATCTGCGAAAAATGAAATTGAAATATTCATGCAAAGTTCTTATCAAGGTCATATTACAAAAGAAGAAATTCAAGAACAGGCCGCGATTTTTGGTATAAAAAAGAAGATTGCTCAGTCTCTCTATACTTTTATGATTAGTCTAAAGAGATTAGATGAAGAATTTCTAGAGTTAATAAAAACTCAAGATTTTCAACAGGTAAAAAATCTTCCGGATTTTCTCTTTGCTCATTCTGTCGTAAATTTTATAGACGCCTATCCGGAATCAGCTGAACTTGCGATGAGTTTAGTTGATAAGAAAGTTTCACTTGGAGATATTGGCGAGATACACATTGAAGTCGAACATTCAGAACGTCATTTGCTCAGAAGTTATCTCTTACTTCGTTCAGGGGCAATTATTACCTAAATAAAATCAAGTGGCCCATTTTGTGCTTAAATGTAACAATGGAGTTGAGGTATGTTTAAAAACCTCAATTCAGGAGGCCGTCGTGGTTGATTTACAATCTATACTTGCAGGTCACCGCTCTAAGCTCGCTAGAGAGAAAAGTAGTGACCAGAACCCTAAGGTTTACTCACCTTCTTTTAGTGAAATTCCCGATATATTTTTTGACGATATTCTTGTCCGCTATAAATTATCGCGCTCAGAAACTCTTGTGCTTATGTATCTATATCGCAAAGTTTGGGCCTCAAATAATATTTTTAAAAAGCATGGCATTTCTCAGCTTTTATCCCATACAGAGATGGCAAACTTTCTAGCACTGCCTATTGAAGATATTCATGTGGCCTTAAGAAAGCTCGAAGAGTACGCATTTATCGAGATCATCCGCTCTGGTCAGTATTTTGTTCGCCGCTATTTCACAAAAGATCTCGATGATCGTTTCGAACAAACTTACGATAACTTTGAAAATTAACTTTAAATTGCCTCAATTCTTAGTCATAATTTAATATGATGTCTATTAAGCATTCAATAAGCTGTGGGAATTATTGGCCCCATTTTTATTATCTGATTGATAGTTAATAATAGTTTTAAGTAGGTATGCTTAAAATTTTTTAATATTGGGAACTTAATGGCCGAGGCTACTGATAAAAAAAAGTACATAACTTATTGTGGCAGTGATAGGGGTTTTTTTGTTCAATTGCAGTCACAATTTGAAAAATCTTATCCGCAGTTTGAATTCGTCTGCGAAACGGTTTTTAATGCCAATTCTAAAAAATATCATACTGTCTATGTGGATATCCTTAATCGCGGTGCCCATATTATTTACGTTGATCTCTCTACAAATGAAGCTTCTCAAAAGTTAATTATCCAAATGCTAAAACGAATGAATCGTCTCACTGGTGCATGTGTTGTTGCACTAGTTGATAATGTTTCTAAAATCCCTTTAGCATGGTCTTCGAATGCTGATTTTTACTTTGTGAAATCTCACGAAACTTTTGGTGTCGTTCATCACCCAATCAATCTTTTATATCCAGAGAGTGCGGCCAAGCATGAGTTCGCCGTTGCAAAGCTTAATAGACCCTATACGGTCCAAGAAGATATGCGTTTGGGATTTTTTGGCCCAGACTATATTCACGCCGAAGGAAATTGTAATTTAGAAATTGGTGATACAGCGGTATTTAACACTCAAATTGATAAACATCTTGTTCCTTCTAAAAAATTTAAGCTCAGGGCAAAGTCTGATAAGAATTTATATTACGATTTCAAAAATTCTTACGATCTTGAAATGGTGTTTTTAGATCCGCCAGAGATTCCTGAAGAAGTTTTAGAAGAGATCAAAAATATCAAAGACCCCATGGAGCGCGATCAAAAGCGTGCAAGCTACGAAAAAGATATTGAATTAAAAAGCGTAGGCTACGCGGATGAGTTGAAGCTTGTTAAAAGAAAATATAAGAAGTGGCTACAAGATAGTATTTACTCTTCTTCTCCAAAAAAGACGAAGATTATGATTGTTGATTTCACAATGGGCTTTATGAATAAAGAAGAAGAGCCTGTGGATCGCTTTCCCTATACGATTCGTTGCTTAGATAAAGTGACCTCAGAGGCCAAAGAAATTGATCAACTTCTTCCTCATATAATCGTTTATAATTTCCCAGACCCTGATGTCGTTACAACTATGGGAACGGAATCTCAAATAGAACAACTAGAGATCATTATTAAAAAGGTAAAATCAACTCCTGATTATCAACCTTTTGTGATTGTATTTAATTGTAAGACTTATTCATCTAAAGCAATTCAAGATAGCTTTCGCTACCCACTTCTAATGGCCAATAGCACGACACTAGATTTGAATCTTGTTGTAAAGATGGCCGAGCTTTATGAGACAAAACATGAGGAAAGAGAAAAGCGACTCATTAAAGATAAGCTTTTAGAGCTAAGAAAAAAAGATCCGGCCAAGTATGGAAAGTGGACGGAGTCTGATCTTCAAGAGCCGCGCTTTTTTGTCAAAAAAACAAATCCTCAAAGTGTTATTTCTCTAGAGCATAAGGTTCAATTGCGATCATTGTCTGAAACTACAATTAGCTTTTCAACTGATAAAGAATTAGAACTCCAGACATATCGTTTTGTTGGGCCAGGGAACTTTTATTTTCGCCTCATACCTATTGACGGGAAGAAGTACCAAAGAGAGAGTGGTAAAAATCTTTACAAAGGTTTGATTCATGGCGTTGACGTGGAAGATATCGAAGAAATTAGACGTTTTGTGAACGCCATTTTCCAATTGAAAGAAACTGAGCTTGCCGAGAAGGAACTCGAAGAATTTATGAAGCTTAACGCAGAGAAATTACAAGAGAAAATCGATTCTGAAGAAGTTGAAGATGACTCAAGTTCATCTGAAGAAGAGAGTTAACACCTTTTTACATAGTCTATTCAAAGCTCCATTTTTTTGCTAAATTTCTTTCATGACTACTCAATTAAAAGAGCAGCTTGCTCACTCACACAAAGAATTGTCTTACCATCCAGTCTATTCCCTCGTGAATGATATGGATACACTACAAATATTTATGAAGTCACACGTATTCGCCGTATGGGACTTCATGTCGCTATTAAAGTCACTTCAAAGAACGATCACTTGCGTTGAACTTCCATGGCGTCCAAGCCCATATCCGAAAGAAGTTGTTCGTATGATCAATGAAATTGTGCTTGGTGAAGAAAGTGATTTAGATTTTGATGGAAACCCTAAAGATCACTTCACCATGTATATTGATGCCATGGAGGAAGTTGGCCTAGATACTTCATTCGTTTTTGATTTTATGAAATCATTGGACTTCGATACACTGACTCCTGCAGTTAGAAATTTTGTTCGCTTTAATTTAGACTTGGCAACAAATGGTGGTGCTCATGAAGTGGCCGCTGCTTTTTTCTATGGGCGAGAAAAACTGATTCCAGATATGTTTACGGCGATCATTGAAAAATTTAGGGCCGCAAATGTTCAAACTAAGGCCTTAGAATATTATTTCGTACGTCATATTGAACTTGATGGGGGAGAACATTCAATTCTCGCTAAAAAGTGCTTAGATGCTCTTTGCAATGGTGACGAGACAAAAGAAGAAGAGGCCCTAAAAGCGGGTTTAAAATCTCTTGAGTTAAGATATGCCCTTTGGGATGAAGTTCAAAAATTCATCCAAACACAAAATAAGGTACAATTCTCTTAGACCGAGTGCAGTACTCGGTCATTCTTTTCTTTTCTTACACATCTTTTAATATCACTCTTTTAGTTTAAGATAATTGTTAGATCAAAATTTCACGGAGGAAATAATGAGACTACCAATGATTGGGTTAGTGCTTACTTCTATCATTATGAGCGTTAGCTCATTTGCCACTAATCAAAACTTCAATAAAAGATTTCAAGTTGTAAGAAATGATGACGGGAAAGTTGTAGAGATCAGAGATGCCTCTTTATCTAGAACATTTTCTATTTGGCCGTACGTTGAATATATCACTGAGGCACTTGAGGCCGAAAAAGACCTAATGGCGCAAAAAGGTGATTATGACTATGAAGTTGAGTCTCTACTTACTGAAAACGCAATGGAGATGGGACTTGTAAACTCTGAAGAAGTTGAAAAAACGATCCTTGCTATGAAGCAGCTTCAAAATATTGATCTTAAAGCTATGCTGCAAGATCCAGCAGTTAATGAAGTTATTAATGGTTTTGAAAAGAGAATTACAGAAGTTCTGGCCGCTTTTAACCCTACGGTTGTAGCACGTCTTGATAATCCGGTTTTTTTCTACCAAAGAAATGTGACTTACCAAGTTCTTGTTTGGGCCTTAGACTTTGCTAGAAAGAAATTAAGCAGTATTCCTGTTCTTAATACAGTTGCTTATATTCTAAAGGAATCTGAAAAACTTATTGCAAATCGTCGTGTCTATCACCAAAACATGCTCCTTCACTACTTTGAAAGAATTGATGCTAAAGAAATTGGTATGACAAATTCCGAGGTTGATTTGGCCTACTCTTCAATCTATGAATCAAGAATTCCATGGTTTGCTATTTGGGAATCAAAAGCTGCAAAAGCTGACTGGGAAAAGTATGGAGTGAATAAATTCTTTGGTGAGTTTAGAGCAGGTTCTACAGTTCTTAGAAATAACAAGTTCAGATACACTTCTACAGGAGAGAGAATCAATTACGCGTTCCAAGAGGCAGTTTACAAAGATGAATCTGTTATTGTGAATCTTGTTAATAAGGAATCTATGCTTAACTCTATGCCAGCGATTAGTTACAGCTATGATGCTCCTAAAAAAGTTAAAAGATTAAGAACGATTCTTCAACTGGGACAACTTGGAATCAGCTTTGTGCCAGTATCTGCAACAATTAAAGATATGGTAACTAAATTTATGAAGTCTTACTATGAAGAGCAGTCGCTAACAGAGGGCGCTCTTTATGCTCACTTTGATTTAGTTGGTAACGACTTTATGAAGTCAGAACTTGTTGAACAAATGGTGAATCCATTCGAAACTGAATTATAAAAAGAAGGCCGGGATTTTAACCCGGCCTTTTTATTTCTTCGACTTAATGTCTTTATTATCTTCTGCTATACTTACTTTCAAACTTCTGCCGTCAACTTCTTTGCCATTCAGTTTTTTTATTGCTTCCTTGGCCTCGTCTTTGTTGAACATTCTAACGAATGCAACACCTGTTTTAAGCTTCGTTTTTTTATCAGTAAGGATATAAACGTCTTTTACTTTTCCAAAAGGTGAAAACAGTCTTTTGATTCCGTCTTCGTCTCTTTTGTAGTTGAGATTCGCAACGTAAATTGTCACATCTCTTTTATCGTATTGAACTTTTGTGTCTTTCTTTTCTTCTTTTTCAAAATCACGATCTTCTTTTAAGAATTTCTTTTTATTTTCTAATTTAATCTTCTTTTGTAAGAACGTGCTCTTTGGCAGCTTATCTTTATCGTTTGTCATAATGACCTCTTAAAATTTGTTTCTGATTGCTTATACTTGAATTTCTCTTTTTGTCACTCTTTTATTTGTGCGCCAAGTAAAAACGCCTGTAAAATCATCCATTTTTACCATTTTGGGATTATTCCAACCGTCAATTCATGCCATTTGTGATATGATAAACAAATAAAACTTATAAAGGGGGAGACCTTGAAGGTCAGAGCAAATTCATCTGTAGGGATGGGAACATATCGTATGAGCGTTCGCTCAAAAGAGCATTATGATTCATTAGTGATCGCCCTTAAAAATGGTTTAGACCTTATTGATACCTCTGCAAATTATACAAATGGAGAGTCTGAAAAACTTATTGGGAAAGTTCTAAAAGAACATCCTGAATATAATCCTGTCATCATTACTAAAGGGGGCTATGTTCAAGGAGATTGCATTAAGCTAATGGGTGCTCTTAATGCTGATGGATTGGCCTTGGATGGCCTTGTTAAAATTAACGACGATCTTTGGCACAGTATTCATCCAGAATTTCTTCAATCTCAAATTGATTTAAGTCGCGAACGATTAGAAGGTGCCTCAATTGATTTTTACCTTCTTCACAATCCTGAATATTACTTTATGCAAGATGATGAGAACCTTAGTGATAAAGAATTCTATGCCAGAATTGAAAAGGCCTTTATTTTCTTAGAATCAAAAGTTGAAAAGGGTGAAATTGGGGCCTACGGCATTAGTTCTAATGGACTTGCCCTTTCTCCAGAAGATAAGACTTATGTTAATCTACAAACAATTTTGGAGATCGCCCGTAGGATTAAGGCCAAGCATTTTAAGATGATCCAATTTCCTTTTAACCTCATTGAAATTGGCGCCCTAGAGAGATTTCAAGATTTAAGTTCAGTTATTGAATTGGCCAAAGAAGAAGGATTAATCTTAGTTGGCAACAGACCATTTAATGCCTTTAAAGACGACAAGCTTATCAGACTTGCTGGTTATGATAGTTTCTATCCAATTCCCACAAAAGAAGAAGTTGGAGAGCACGTTCACTACTGCCTAGAGCTTGTTGAAAAGAAGATGTCGGAATTTGATGAAGAAGAATCTGTTTATGACATCCCTTTGATCAAGCAGTTCATTCAGCTATGGCCTGATTTACAATCTCCAGATGCTGTGGAGCAAGTCTATTTTGGACACCTTTTTCCATTGATTGCTAGAATTTGGGGTGGAGAAGGTCTTGATGCCAATGATTCGGCTCCATTTTATAAATTATTTGAACTTAACGAGAGATTATCTCGTGGCAATATGACTGAGCTTGCAAATGAATTTCGTACTCAGGCCGTAAATATGGGACTTTTACCAAATGCTCCAGAGGCTTCATTAACTAAATTGGCCATTGATTTCTACCTACAAAGTGGCATTGATTACGTTCTTGTGGGAATGAAAAAGCCCGACTATGTAATGCAGTTAAAAGAGTATTTTAATGGAACCGTTTAAAGAAGTTTTTAACGTTAATTCTATTTCTTTAATGGCCGATCATCTTTTATTTGTTGATAGTAAATTTGATAGAAAGGCCTTTCTAAAATACTGTCTCCAAGATATTTCAACAAAAGAACTTAAAGAGAGGGTGGTCACTATTAGTGAGGCCATCTCTTTATATGTTTCTGGAGACTTTGGAAAACAAGTTTCAACATTAGTGGCCACTCTTAAAAATGAAGAGGATCACATTGATAATAATTGGACTGGTAAAGATGCAACTAAGTCATTTGGGATAAGTGGATTTCTCGTGTGGCCCTACACTCACTTTATCGAAAAAAATGGTCTCGCATTCTTTGATCTATCTCTAGATGCTCTTAAAGAGATGACCTCTCGTTTTACAAGTGAATTTGCCATCCGAGAATTTTTGCATAACGATTATGAAGAAACCATGACTTTATTATTGTCGTGGATTGATGATGAAAATCATCATGTGCGTCGCCTTGTTAGTGAGGGGACAAGACCTTCATTGCCGTGGGCACGAAAAGTTTTGGCCTTAAGTCAAAATGTTGATTTTCATCTGCAATTTTTAGAAAGACTTCTTAATGATCCTTCTGAGTATGTTCGAAAAAGTGTTTCGAATCATCTCAATGACCTCTCAAAAATTGATTCAGATAAGGTGATTTCATTTTGTGAACAGCATTGGATATCATCATCAATTGAACGTAAAAAGTTAATCCGTCATGGTCTAAGAACTCTTTTAAAAAAAGGACATGTAAGGGCACTTGCCATTATCGGGCATAAGCAAAATATTGCTCTCACAGTATCTAAAGCGAGTTTAGATAAATCCTCTTTAGTGCTAGGAGGAGAGTTAAACCTCGAGTTCTCAATTGTATTAAATGAGAGTAGTTCTGAGACAGCATTGATTGATTATGTTCTTCATTTGCCGCGAAAAAATGGAGAATATTCGCAAAAAGTCTTCAGGTTAAAAGAACTTCTTTTGAGGCCAAATGAGCTCACTTTTGTTACAAAAAAGATATCGATTAAACCTATTACTACACGCACATACTACGAGGGAGCTCACCATATTGAACTTGTAGTTAACGGTCGGTCATATGATAAACTGACCTTTGATTTGCGTTTGAAAAAATAGAACAAGGAGAGATTCTTGAAGTTATATATTGCACTCTTATCTTTCTCTCTTTTAACTGGTTGTGCTTCTTTATCTGAATCTGCTTGTAAAGAAGGTCAATGGGAAGAAATTGGACTTGCCGATGGTCACAAAGGCGAAAAAGTAGATGTTATTCACTCACACATTAACTCGTGTTCTGAATATGGTATTAGTCTTGATACCAAATTATACAGAAGGGGTTATGATAAAGGTTTGCGCTTTTTCTGCAATCCTGATAAGGCCTTCGATTTAGGGTATTCTGGACAAGAGTATAATAACGTTTGTACCAATAAAAAATTCAATACTGAGTATCAATTAGGATTTGAGATCCATAATATTTCAAAAGAAATTGAACGTATTAGTGTTGAAATTGAGCGCTTAAAGGTTGATCTAGAAGGTGCCAATTCAAATGGTTTTGCAAGTAACAAGCAAACTCTAAGAAAAGAGATAAAAATTTTAAAATATAAAAGATCACAATTAAAAAATAAACTTGTTCTTCTTACTGTTAAGTCAGGTCGTAAGCTAGAAAATTTAGTAGATTACTTCTAATCTATTTTCTTAGTCAGTGGAAAAAACTGGAGGTTGAGTTGAAAGACTTCATCTCCAGGATTCACTTCAAATTTTTCACTGAATTTAATTTGAAAATCACGAATAAATTCTTTCATCTGCGCAAGCTGAGTTTTATCTACTGTTAAAGTTGAAGCATGAAAGGCCCTTTGATCAATAGGTAACTCAAAAGCATCTTTTGAACTCTCTAAAAGATCATGATGATATTGCCTTGCATGAGTGCGATTGATTTCTGTTTTTGGAACAATGGTACCAAGAGGAGCTAGGCCATTTTCTGTTTCTTCAATGACACCTTCTTTTTTCATTTGCTCGACAATTTTCAATGCAAGCTCAGGTGTAATTTTACTCTTTAGTCTTTGCGCCATCCATTCAGGATCGTTTTTAAAATCCTTAAGCTGAGTCATCTCTCTTAAAGCATATGAGGCCCAGTTAAAGATAAGATCGATCTTATCTTCAGTGATTCCTTTTAGGTCTTTAATCTCTTGTGATTGCTCAAGCATTAAAACAACATAAGAGGGGTCATCTTTTGCAGATTTTTGAATTTTTACAAGCTCTCTAAAGTATCGCTCTTCTTTTTCATTAAAGTTGTAGTATTTGCACAATTTATCAATGATGCCTTTTCCAGCATGGCGCTGCCCATTGATGATCATCGTAACTGCTGAAACAGAGTTTAGGCCTAATTGTTTGGCCCACATTCCATAAGACCAATTACCTGATTGCGACTTCTTTTCCTCAAATTTGTCTTTGAGAAATTCACGATAATCGGAGTAGTTGAGAATATTTATTTCTTTTTGGTCCATTTTTCACCTGTTTAGACTCTTATCGGATCATAGTTATGCCGCCTTAGCTTTTTTTCACATTTTCTGTGAAGGGATTTTACCCTAAACATTTTTCAAGGGCCTTGCAAAGATGGGTGTCCCATTCTACAACTAGCTTCTCTAAAGAGGGGGAATTACTATGATTAGGCTAATTTTAGCAGTGCTTTTTACCTTAAATTTTACTGTTCAAAACGTCAAGGCCGACAGCCAGGTCGTGTATAATTGTGCCAATACTTCTGGTATCTATGGCGATTCTCAAGTCGTTTACAATCTTGGTAATTTCGGAGTGAGTGAAGAAATTTACTGTCAGCTTCGTGATCTTATTATTGATACTCTCGTTAACCAGTGTGGTGATGCTCTTAATTTTGGGAAAGAAGTTGTTCTTAAAAACTTCAAAGTAAGTAGCAAGATTGCAAAGAAAGGTTTGGGAGTAAAAGAATTCCAAATGGATCTTGAAATTAAATTAGAAAGACCAGTTGTAGAAGGTTCTTCTAATCTTGTGAGAAAGTCTCTTTCTCTAGAAAAAATTAAAATTAAATTCGAAAGTGAAGATTCGATAAAGCCTACACTGGATAATCTCAAAGTTGTTGATATCTCTTCCAGTGGTGTGTGTAAGTAGGTTTTGATGAGGCAGAGGACGTGGATGGTTTTCTGCCTCGTTCAAAATCTATGAAAGTCTGGTCGATCTGCTAGATGTTCATTTGAAAGGTAATATTTCTCTTTCTCGCACTCGATAACAGCACATGGGTGTAATACTTCTAAAAATTCTTCTTTCCCTTCAGGCATACTAAAAGTAACTTTAAAAATATGATTGTTGTATTCACTATTGGGTGTCGAGCTCAAGTGAATGGTTTTCATTCCCTCGCGATAAGAAGAGAACTCATAACAATTCCATTCTCCCGACGGAGAGAAATTAAATTCGAGATATTCATCAGATCCCTTTTTCTTACAAAAGAGCTCAAAACACGTATGTTGCCATAAGTTGTCTGTTGCAATTGGATTTGAAATTGGTGGAGGGATAATGAGTTCGTCATCACAAATGATCTCATAGTGGCAAGAGATTAATTCATGACCAAGATCAATATCAAAGTAAATCGTAGGCCCTTTTTTATTAGAAAAGGGCCTTAAAAGTATTTTTTTCATTACTTTTTGTTGTTAAGAATTCCAGTTAAGAAATCAACAGGTAGTGGGAAGAAAGTAGTTGTCTTACCATCTCCTGCAGAGATCTCTCTCATTGTATCAAGGTAGCGAAGAGTGATGGCATTTTGTTGCTCATTTAGTATCTTTGCGGCCTCTGCTAATTTGTATGATGCTTCTAATTCACCTTGAGCAGAAATAACTTTTGCTCTTTTGTCTCTTTCTGCTTCGGCCTGTTTTGCCATTGCTCTTTGCATTTCAATGGGTAGATCAATTGCCTTAACTTCTACTGCAGTAACTTTGATACCCCATGGTTCTGTCTGTTCGTCAAGAATGACTTGAAGTTTTGAATTGATTTTATCTCTTTGTGAAAGAATCTCATCAAGTTCGAATTGGCCAATAACAGAGCGAAGAGTTGTTTGTGCGATTTGTGCAGTCGCGGCCCAGTAATCCTCGATGGCGATAATGGCCTTTTCTGGGTCTTCAACTCTAAAGTAAACGACTCCGTTAACTTTCAAAGTCACGTTATCTTTAGAAATAATATCCTGCGAAGGGATATCCATTGTAACTGTTCTTAAATCTATTCTTCTCATCTTCTCAATACCAGGAATGAGAATGATTAGGCCCGGTCCTCTTATTCCTGTTAAGCGCCCTAGGCGAAAGACCACCGCTCTTTCATATTCAGTGAGAATTTTGATTGTGTTGGCGATTAAAATAATAATAATGAAGAGAAACGGTAACATCGTCATAAGTTTTTCCATAAAAGCTCCTTTAACTGCGATAATTCTATCCCGATGGAAAACTTTTTGGCAAAATAAACAGGATAATTTTTTTTTAAGGAATATTTGTGACTAAAAGAAAAGCTCCTCGCAACTTGTGGCTGCAAAAAAGGCAAAAGCATTTCGAGAAATTTGATCCCAAAAAATTAAAGCGAAGTCTTGAGCTATCGGGAGCGCCAAAGCATGTCTGCGATGATGTTTACGGAAGTTTGGAAGATCGCTTAGAGAATAACTTTACAACGAAAAAGCTCCACAATATGGCCTATAGGCTTTTGCATAAGAAGTCTAAAATTGCTGCGGCCAATTATCATATCAAAAGGGGTGTTGAGGAATTAGGACCAACGGGTTTCCCTTTTGAAATGCTGTGCGCAGAACTTTTACGCATGAAAGGCTTCGATGTAAAAGTCGGGGTTATAGTGGAAGGGGAGTTCGTTAAGCATGAAGTTGATGTCATTGGAGTAAGGCCCGATTTAACTGTGATGGCCGAGTGTAAGTATCATAATTCTCGGGCGCACAAAAATGATATAAAGACAGCACTTTATATCTATGCACGCTCTTTAGACATTAAGAATAATGTTCATTCTTTGAATTTCGATAAATACATGATTATTACAAATACTTATTTTTCTAAAGATGCCATTGCTTATGCTGAAGGTGTTGGATTAATCCTGATATCGATGAATCACCCTCACGAATTTAATTTAATAGAAAGTATTAGCAAGTATCGTACTTATCCTGTTACTTGTTTAAGAAGTTTGAAAAAAAGCATCGCAAGAGACCTTATTCATCGCAAGATTATTGTCATTCGCCAATTGAAAAAGCGCAAGAGAGTTCTTGCAGAATACGGACTTGATAAGAGTGAAATTAAAGTGGTGATCGATGAGATCAACCAATTGTTGGCCTAATGATAGGATTGGAGATGGTATGGAATTAACTTCATATGGTGCCGCCGGTGTTGTGACTGGTTCAAAACACTTACTAACGAGTAAGGGGCTTAATTTTTTAGTGGATTCTGGTTTATTTCAAGGAGAAGGGGTCGAGAAAAAAAATGAGGATGTTCTGCCTTTTAAGGCCCATGAGATAAAGGCAATTTTTCTTACTCATGCCCACCTTGATCACTGCGGTTATTTGCCAGTTCTAGTTAAAAGTGGCTTTCACGGAAAAATCTATTGTACTAAGGCCACACGTTCACTTGCCGAAATTATTCTCCTAGATTCAGCAAAAATTCAAGAGTATGAGGCCAAAGAGTCACAAACGAAGAAGCATCTTCTCTACGAAGAAGAAGACGTCTTAAGAACGCTTGATTTTTTCGATACCTGTGATTTTGATAAAACTTATCATTGTGAGCATTTGACGTTTTCTTTCCATACCGCAGGACACGTCTTGGGGGCCGCATTTTTAAGAGTTGAACTTGAAGGAAAGTCACTGACTTTTTCAGGTGATATTGGGCAGCCTTATGATATGTTAATGCCTTCACCTGCGCCACTTATTCAAACAGACTATCTTGTTCTTGAGTCGACGTATGGAGATCGTATTCACAGCAAAGAAAATACCATCAATCATATTGCAAGTGAGTTAAAAGAAGTCATTGCCAATGGTGGAACTTTGCTTGTGCCGGTCTTTGCCCTTGCTAGATTACAATTGTTCTTGGCCTATTTACATGAAGTCTTTACAATTTATCCTGAGTTAAAAATTGCCGCTTTTGTAGATAGTCCTATGGGAAGTGCCATGACAAAAGTTTATAAAGATTTTCATTACTTGTTAAGGCCTACGGAAAAAGAGTTTCTCACTTATTTAGAGAGCGCAAAAATATTAGAATTCTCTAAAGAGACTGAAAAAATGCATAAGATGACAGGCCCTAAAATAATCATCGCTTCAAGTGGAATGATTAGCGGTGGTCGCATCATGAACCATGTCGAGAGATTGGGGAAATATGAAAGTACCACCATTCTTCTGACAGGATATCAAGGCAAAGGGACTATTGGACGTGAGCTTTTAGAAGGAGCTCGCGAAATTCGTATCAATGGTCATCGACAAAAGATTAGGGCCAAAGTTTCAATGCTTGAATCTTTATCGGCCCATGCAGATAAAGAGCAACTTTTGGACTGGGTTCAAACGGCCAGTAAAAATCCACATAAAATCTTTCTTGTTCATGGTGAACCAGAGAGTTTAGGGCCATTTAAAGAGTTCTTGTCTTCAAATTTGGAGAGTATAGTCGAAATTAATGCAGAGGGGAAAAGTCAGTCTTTGTAGTGCGCGACGTGTCGTTGTGTGAATTGACAATTAATTGACAAAGGGATGACTGATTTCTTTAAAAACTTTGTTTTAATGAAATACAAGAAAGGGGCGAAGGTATGACATTCCCAAAGTACAACTAGACCATCCCAACCCATAGGTACTTGTCATGCGTGTTTCTGATTTTCTCTCTCCCATAATAAAGTCCTTCGTCCCTCGCTTATTAGGTTAGTTTAGAAAAAGGGCCAGCTTTTCAAGCTGGCCTTTTTTATGCTAGAAATAGATTCAATTTCAAACGGGGGAGCTTATGGATTCAAAAAATTACATTAAAGACGCAATCAAAACTGAGGCCACAAATTTTGAGGCCATGAATGAGCGTTTAATGAATGATGGTACAAAGAGACTACTTCATGCCGGTATTGGAATCTCAACAGAGGCCGGAGAGGTTCTAGACGCTCTTAAAAAGCATATTTTCTATGGTAAAGAACTTGATAAGGTAAACCTTGCTGAAGAGCTTGGGGATCTATTTTGGTATATGGCCATTCTTGCTGATGAACTTGGAATTGAATTTGAATCTGTAATGGATAGAAATATTACGAAACTAAAGGCCCGTTATGGAGAAAAGTTCTCTGAAGAAAAGGCCGAGAAAAGAGACCTAGATAAAGAAAGAGAAATTCTTGAAGGTCAAAAATTCAACTAATCTTTTTATTGAAGCTCATAGCTAGTTTATGAGCTTCATATTTTTCTTCAATTCTCGTGCGAGAAAATCCATACAAAACTTAATTTTCTGCGTTTTACTAATATCTTTATGGGTAAGAAGCCATAAGTGGCTACCAATGAATTCTTTTGGCCTGAGTACTTGTTTAAGATTTGGATAGACACTTGTGAAATAAGTTGGAAGAACGGCCAGACCCAGTCCTTCTGCACATAAGCGTGCCATAACGGTCAGATCATCTACGTAGTAGATATTTTTTTGTTCCACAATTAATTTATCAAACCACTGCTTTGACAGGAGATGGGAGAAATTATGGTCAAGACATAGGAGCTGATGTCGTGCCAGGTTATCGAGTATTTTTGTACTTGCAGGTGAGTGTTTCAAGTAATCTTCACTTGCGAAAAGGGCAAATTGAACTTTTCCTAAATTTTTCCCTATTAAATGTTCTGGAGGAGTTAAGCAAGGCCTAATCGCAATATCTGCCTCTCTTTTTGTTAAGTTAAAAAAACCGGCACTCACTTTGAGATCTATCATGAGATCAGGGGCCGCTGATTTTAAATTTGCTAAAATTTTCGGTATCACACTCATGGCCATTGATGATGTCGTTGTAAGTGTTATATTGCCGTGTAGAGAGTCATCAATACCATCAAGGTAACGGTTAATACCATCCATTCTCTCTTCTAAATCTAGTATTTCTTGTAAAAATTTTTCACCAATTGTTGTCAAGATATAACCGCCAGGAGTGCTGTTGAAAAATTTTTTATTGGATTTTTCTTCAAAGCTTTTTATTCGGCGATAAACTGTAGTGTGATTACTTTGTAATGCTTTTGCCGCTTGTTGGAGCTTGCCATATTTGGCCAGGGCCAAGAAGAATTTAAGGTCTTCCCAGTTAAGATCGTTGTTCATAAATGCAAAGCTCCTTTTGAAATAAACACATTCCATAACATATATGAACACATTAAAATGAGCAAATAAAATCATCAAGGAGTTCAAATGAATGATTTATTAGACAAGAAAAATTTAAAAGTTGTATCAGTATTACTCAGAGTTATTGTGGCCTCATTATTTCTTGGAGCTGCCCTTATTAAAGTTTCTGGCGGAGTTTCAGGAACTATTGCTTACTACAGTTCTCTGTTTGAAAAATCTATGTTGCCTATGTTTATGGTCAAGGTGCATGCGAGTGTGGTGATGTTTTTGGAGTTCATACTTGCTTTTTGGCTCATTAGTGGCATTCGTCTAAAAGAAGCATGGGTGGCCTCTGGGTTGATGCTAATAAGTTTTGCCTTTGGAATGGTTTTTATTCATAAGTTTGATGTGGCATCAGATAATTATTTATATGCGGCCCTTTGTTGTCTTGGTTTACTTCTTAGCAAATTTGACAATTTCGGTTTACAACAAATTTTAGGAGATCATTCCCATGAATAAAATTCAAATGATTGAGAAGTTATATGATTCTTTTTCTGTAGAGGACATGGGGGCCCTTGAAAAAATTTGTCATGAAGATATTAGTTGGCATCAGTGCCCAGGTTTTCCAGGTGGTGGTGTGCATAGAGGAATTCAAAGTGTGCTTGATAATGTCTATGAGGCCAATAGAAAGAGATGGAAAAGTTTTTCTTTTTCTAAACATACAATCTTCGAGGGTATGGACAATGTTGTCGTTGAAGGAACTTATGATGTTGAGTCTCATAACGGCAAGAAAACTCATGCTCAGACTGTCCATGTTTTTAAAATAAAAGATGATAAAGTTCAGTCTTTTTGGCAGTACACCGATACTCAAGTATTATGGTCATGTCTAAGTTGACAAAGATTTTACAAAGCTAGAACCTTCTTAACAGTCTCCTTTGCCATAATGGTTTCACACCATAAGAAAAGGAGACTTTTTATGAGTATTCAAACAACTTTCAAAAACGTTAAGAGTGGACCTGAAGTGTTAGAGAGAATTGAGCGAAAGTCAGAAAAATTTCAACGTCTTTTTAGCAAGAAGCTGAACATTCAATGGTTGTTTTGGAAAGAAAAAGAAGATTTGTGTTCTGAAGTAAGAGTCAGTGGTTATCATGGACCAGTACTCTTTGCGAAGGCACAAGGTGAAAACCTCTACAAAGTAATAGATCTTGCCACGGAAAAAATGAAAGCGCAGTTAGTAAAAGTGAAAGCTTAAAAAAATGAAGGGCCTAATAAAGGCCCTTTTTTAGAAGAGAGACTTGAAAGTGAAAAGTCCTGTGAACCATTTGTTCATTTCTTTTCTTAGCCATCCAATTTCTTCAGCAGTGACATGGCCCTGCTTCGTAAGCGTTAAGGCAATATTAAAAACATAACTTAGATTAATTCTTTGACTCATTTTATTCTCCCAATAATGAAATTTTTTAACATAGATCTTTTAAACTGGCCACACGATCAGCTTCATCCCTTCTTGGCCAATAACTTTTGCATATGAACCAATTTCGAGTTCTTTGTCGCACTGTGCATTCCAAATTTCACCTGAAACTTTTACTTGATAAATAAATTTATCACCATGCTTTTGGATAAAGGCAACAATTTGCGCTTCCTTGTTGTCCATTTTGTTGAATTTTTTGGCGCCTATGTTTTTTATATCTCTCAAAATGACAAATGTTACGAATAAAAGAAAAACGACAATGGCGGCCGTACTAGAAAATATAAGTGCGCTGCTAATTTCAACATGGCCTTCTTCTGTTCGAAATAAAAATAAAGAACCTAATACCAGTGAGGCCACGCCTGCGAGAGAGAGTAGTCCATAGCTTGTAATATAAATTTCCAAAATAAAAAGAACAAAAGAAAAGACGAGTAGCCCTAATGCTCCAAAGTTTAGTGGAAGAACTTGGAAGCTAATTCCTGCAAGAATAAGACATAATCCTCCCAGTGAGCCTGCGATCATTCCCCCTGGCGTTTGAAATTCAAAATACAAAAGGGCAGCACCTAAAAGAAAGAGAATATAGGCGAGATTAGGATTGGCAAAAATATTTAAAATCTGTTGCCCTAGATCCATTGAAATTTCAATTATGGAAGTGGCCGATGTTGTTTTTAGCTGAAGGGCCTCTCCATGATGGATAATGATTCTGTTATTGATTAGATTGATGAGATCTTTGTCCGAGTTTGCAATGGCATCGACGATCTTTTTTTCGACGGCCGTTTTACTTGTGTAGCTTTTGGCATCGGAAATCATACTTGCAAAGAGGTCTGCATTTCTTCCACGCAGTTCAGATAAACTTTTTACTAGAGCAATTAAATCATTTTGCGCTTTAGCTTTAACATCTTTTTCCATTTCACTTGTTAGTTGAATCGGGGTAGCTGCACCGATATTTGTTCCATCACTCATAAAAAGTAGATGAGCGCCACTGGCGATAATCGCTCCAGCACTGGTCGCGCTTGCTCCCTCTGGTGTGATCCAAACAATAACGGGAATATCACTTTGTCCTATTGTCGTTAGAATTTCCTTTGTTGTAGAAACCAGTCCACCAGGAGTATTAAGTTCAATGACAAGAGCATCATTTTTATTTTTTACGGCCTTATCAAGACCTGATTGAATATAGTTAAGGGTGGCCGGATTAATACTTGTATGAACTTTTAAGCGCACCAAAGAGTTGATCTCATACTCTTTGGCGAAACTTTCACCCAATGAGGCCCATAGGGCAATGAGAGCATAAAGATAAAATAGTCTATTCATAGGAAATCCTCGAGCTTTGTTGCCATTAATTGTTGGCAGTGACTGAATTCTAACGCATTGATATTTCGATAACAACTTCTTTCATTTAGCACTGACTAAGTGTTCAAAATTAAGGTTTAAGGTCCAATGTATTTTTATGATTAACAAATAAAAATACTGACTCACTATTCTATAATTTATATTTTGCATTTCGGAACATTACCTATAGGTATTTATTACAAATGCCTTTATTTATTGAATTTTTCTTTTATAAATAAATTGGTGTTGCTAAAAAAAAAGAGTTGATTTATATTTAAGTTATACTTAAGGTGATCTTTAGATAGCACTTGTAAGTTTTTGGATATGTGTAATAATAAGGGTCGAAACCTTAATTTTTAGCAAAAAAGCCTCTTCTTTTGAGTAGATACTATCTTAAAGTTGCCATGCTAAATGTATGAAATAAAAAAGAAGTTCGTTTTTGTTGTTTTAAAAAATAACCAAAAATTGTTTTGAGTTTTATATAGAGTTTTTGATATTGTCTAGTTAGACAAATTAAAACGGAGATTATTAAGGAGATATTTTATGCGCTGCTTTGAAAACATTGCTAAACTGATTAGAACTAAGAGAATCAACCACCCAAAAGGTTACTCTCAATCTGAACTTTCACACCTTCTTGGATACAAGAATGGTCAATTCATCTCTAACGTAGAGAGAGCTCTTTGTAACATTCCTCTAAAGATGCTTACAAGAGTATCTGAAGTTCTAGACATCGATCCAATTGAACTTAAGTCTGCCATTCTTAAGGATCAAGAGATCACTCTAGAAAACTACCTTGAAAAAGGTCGTAAGCAACAATCTAGCGTTCAAAAAGAAGCTGAAGTTGCTCAAACTGTAATGTAAAAAAAAGGCCTCCAATCGGAGGCCTTTCTTTTTATGGAATGCCTTTGTAGGCCTTGTAATCATCTAACGTCCCAACACTTTCTTCCGTATCATCCTTAAAGTCAGAATTCATTTGCGCCATTAGTAAATGGGGGTCTTGAATTTCACCTTCTTTAACTTCAATATCGCCCAGACGGCTAATCTGGTGATTCTCAGAGTAGGTTGTATCACTTTTTAAAGAATCAAAATGCTTCTTAAAAATTTCTTTATCGGCCTCAGTCATTGTGGCCTCAAATTCACGAATTTTTTCCATTGTGCCGTAATAGTTATTTTCAAGTTTATTAAGCTGTCTGTCATCGGCCCTGTGATACATGGCAAAGTATTTTCTACGCGCATGTAAGTGTTGCTCTAATAGGTTTAGGTATTTGCTAATGACTTTGTTCTGCTCTGGTACTGCTTTGTTTCCAGAACCACGACGAGGTCGTCTTCTGCGACGATTGGCGTTAGAACTCGTTGCTTTATTTTCTGGCCCAGCACTTTTTATTTGTGGGGCCTGAGAGTTATTACTGTTATTTCTATTGCGGTTTCTATTTCTGTTACGGTTTCTGTTGTTTCTTTTAGGTCCAGAATTTTGTCCTGAAGATTGACCAGAATTACCTGACTCATTAGTACTGTTCATTGAACTGACCTTCTTACATATTTCTTAAATTGAGTTTCAGTTGATCATGATATGCTTATGGGCACGTCACGTCAATTACACTAGGCATAAGAAGAAAGCACTACCCAAACGAAGAAATTCTGATACTGTAAGGGAGACTTTTTGTTTAATTTTATAGATGCCAAAAGGAGTTTTTTTTATGGCAAACAAAAGAGTAAAAGTAGCTGTAACAGGTGCTGCTGGACAAATTGGTTACGCGATTCTTTTCAGAATTGCTTCTGGTCAAATGTTTGGCCAAGATACTGATGTAGAACTTTCTCTACTTGAACTTCCACAAGCTCTAGGGGCCCTTGAAGGTGTTCGCATGGAACTTGATGACTGTGCTTTCCCACGTCTTAAAAAAGTGACTTGCACTGACAAAATGGAAGTTGCCTTTAAAGATGTTAACTGGGTACTTGCTATCGGTGCAGTTCCAAGAAAAGCAGGAATGGAAAGAGCTGACCTACTAAAAGTTAACGGTGGAATTTTTGGACCATTAGGAAAAGCTATGGCCGCTCACGGAGCAGCTGATTCAAAACTTTTCGTAGTTGGTAACCCATGTAATACAAACTGTCTGATCGCTATGGAAAACTCAGGTCTTCCAAAAGACAGATTCTTTGCTATGACAACTCTTGATGAGAACAGAGCAAAAACTCAATTAGCTCAAAAAGCTGGTGTTGATGTAACTGAAGTTACAAATATGACTATTTGGGGTAACCACTCTGCAACTCAATACCCAGATTTTTACAATGCTAAAATCGGTGGTAAAAAAGCTCATGAAGTTATTACTGATGAAGCTTGGTTACAAGGGGAGTTCATTAAGACTGTTCAACAACGTGGTGCTGCTATTATCGCAGCTCGTGGAGCTTCTTCTGCAGCTTCTGCGGCAAACGCTTGTGTTCAAGGTGTATACAACCTAACTCATGACACTCCTGCTGGAGAGACATTCTCAATGTGTCTTTCTTCTAAGGGACAATACGGTGTAGACGAAGGTCTAATCTTCTCTTTCCCATGTCGTGTAGAAAATGGAAAACTTATTGTTGTTGAAGGACAAGAGCACAATGCTTTTGGTACTGAAAAATTCAACGCGACTCTTAACGAGCTTCGTGAAGAAAGAGCAGCAGTAAAAGAGCTTGGTCTTATCTAATTTAAGATTAGTATAACTAGGGAAGCGGCCTTTAATCGGGCCGCTTTTTTGTGCAAAAAAATGAAACTAAAAAGCCATCACGATTTTGATTATACTCTAAGAGAACTTACTGTTGATTTTCCTTCTGAAAAAGAAAATTTATCACTAAATTTTCATATCATTGATAATTTAGACGATGCCATTGATCGTTTGTGTGAGGCCCTTGATAAAAAGTCTGTTGAAACAGGAACACAACTTGATCCTCTTAGTGAAGACTACTGTCCTTACTTTGGTCTTGTATGGCCATCCGCCAAGGGACTTGTTCAATATCTTTTAAAGAATAAAGAAAAATTTGCGGGCAAAACAGTTCTTGAAATTGGTTGCGGTCTAGCGCTTCCATCAATAGTTCTTTCGTCTTTTGGTGCCAAAGTTCTCGCTACAGACTTCCATCGTGACGTGCCTTTGTTTTTAGAAAGAAATTTGCAGTTAAATAAGGCCCACGTCGATTTTCTCCAAGTGAATTGGCGAAAAGAAAAGGCGGAACTTCCTAAATTCGATTTTGTCATCGGTTCTGATATTCTCTATGAAGGTCAGCATCCTCTTGATGTCCCTAAGGCCCTTTGTCATTATTTAAAAGACGATGGTGAAATTATTCTTGCTGATCCAGGTCGCTCATTTTTACCGAAATTTCTTGCGGCCATGAAAGAGCTTTCCATGGTTGAAACTTCAAGTATTGAAAATGTGACTCTTGATGGAGAGACAAGAGATATCAGTATTCATTCTTTTGTCCATGGATAAAATTCTGATAATATAAATTTATGAAAAAACTAACTAAACTAACTGAAGAAGAAAAATACGTCATCCTCCATAAAGGCACAGAGGCGCCCTATACAGGGAAATTTAACGACCATAAGGAAGTTGGAATTTATAGTTGTAAACAATGTGGAGAAGAGCTCTACCGCTCAGAAGATAAATTCTCGTCAGGCTGTGGCTGGCCTAGTTTTGATGATGAAATTCCTGGCAAGGTTAAGCGTATCCCGGATGCCGATGGCAGACGCACAGAAATTGTTTGCCATGCTTGTGGTGGTCACTTAGGTCACGTCTTCCTAGGAGAGGGGTTTACACCTAAGAATACACGCCATTGTGTGAACTCCATATCCCTTGAATTTACAGAGATCTCTAAGAAATCTTAAGTCCAGTTTTAAAGGGCCTCCATGATAAAATAGACTCATTATCAAGGAGAGTTATTATGAAGATTGGATTGATCGTTTTACTCATGGGATTGAGTTCTTGGTCTTATGCTGAAAGTACCTTACAAAATGTTCGTAAGGCCGGGGTTGTCAGATGTGGAGTCAATCAAGGTTTGGCCGGTTTTTCTGTTCCCGATAGTAAGGGAGCATGGAAAGGTATCGATGTTGATTTTTGTCGTGCCTTGGCCGCCGCAATTTTTGGTGATGATGCCAAAGTTAAATACATTCCTCTTTCCGGCCAGCAGCGCTTCACGGCCTTGCAATCTGGGGAGATTGATGTCCTCTCAAGAAATACGACAATGACACTTTCACGCGATACTGCTCTTGGCTTAAATTTTGGTCCGACTCTTTTTTATGACGGCCAAGGTTTTATGGTCAGAAAAAGTGACGGAATTAAAACGGCCAAGGATCTTAATGGGGCCTCTATTTGTTTACAGCAAGGAACAACTACGGAGCTAAATCTTTCTGATTATTTTAGAGCACATAATCTTAAATTTAAGCCCGTTGTTTTTGAAGATGTAACAGAAGTTACAAAGGCCTTTTTAAGTAAGCGTTGTGATGTTCTCACTGCCGACGCTTCGGCCCTTGCCGCCGAACGCTCCAAGGTTTCAAATCCTGATGCTTATTTTATTTTGCCAGAAATTATCTCTAAGGAACCCCTGGGGCCAGCTGTGCGCCATGGGGATGACTCATGGGCCGATATCGTAAGATGGACACTTTTCGCCCTTGTTACGGCCGAAGAACTAGGAATTGATTCAAAAAATATTGATTCTTTTGCTAATAGTGAGTCGCCACAAGTGAAAAGGTTTATGGGAAAAAATACAGGAAATGGCAAGGCCCTAGGTCTAGATGAAAGATGGTCTTATTGGATCGTTAAAAAAGTTGGCAATTATGCAGAAGTCTTCGAGAGAAATGTGGGGATGGGTTCTGCCTTGAAAATTGAAAGGGGATACAACGCTCTTTGGAATAAAGGCGGTATTATGTATGCTCCGCCAATGCTTTAGGGTCGTCCATTTTTTTTGTTGATGATAAAAATTTTCATCTAGGAAACTTATAAAGATTTAATTTCTGTTTTCATCTACAATGCCCTCATGAGTATGTTTTCAAAGAATGTTTTGAAATTAACCTACCTTGAGGGCCTTTTTTATGCTCTTATGGTTTCAAGCACTGAAACCTACGCCATCTATTACTTCACTAAAAAAGGCATCAGTGGAACTGAACTCGCACTTCTTACAACTCTACCTGTACTTCTCGGAGCAATTGGCCAGTTGATCATCCCACGACTGGTAAAAAAGAATGTGGGAGGTTTTCTGCTTCTCACACATTTAATTCAATTCTTAGGTCTTGGTTTAATCATTCATTGTGTTCTTTTTGATTCGCCGTTTTTGGCCGTACTAACTGGGTTATCTCTCTATTGGATAGGTGGCCAAAATGCCGCGCCTTTATGGCTTGATTGGGTAAGTCATCACTGTAAAAAAAGTACCTTTGCCAGCTATCTCGGTCAAAGAAATGCTTTTGTCGTTTTTGCGACTATGATCTTCTTCTTACTTTTTTCACTTCTTTTGGAAAATGGAATGTCCTTTGTTCAGGTCTTTTCCCTAGGTCTTATTGCAAGATTGATTTCATCGATAGTTCAGGGTTTTCTTATTTTTAAAACACGAAATGTTTTTCATAGTGCAAGTGAGCTTGTTGAAGATAAACCCTGTGAAGAGGTGATGGATAAAGATGTCCTGTATAGTTTCTTTTGTTGGGGGGGGCTTTTTCGCTTTGGTGTAACTTTATGTTCACCTTTTTTCATTACCTATATGATTAACGATTTAAAATTAACAACACCTGAGTTTGTTGTTTTATCTGCGATTCCCTTTCTTGGACGTGCACTATTTCAGGCCAATTGGGTAAAGGCCACAGAAGAAGGTCGCTCATATTATGGGATTCAAGTAGCATGTTTGGCCATTTCTGCACTTCCTATACTTTGGACTTTTTCGGCCAACTACTACTATCTCATCGCCCTGCAGATCATGTCGGGAATTTTTTGGGGTGGCATAGAGCTAACTCAAGTTCTTATGATTCAAAATCATGCCTATGGAAGCTCTCGTAAGTTTACAGGCATGCAAGGAGCTATTTTCACAGTATTCTCAGTTTTAGGGGCATTATGTGGTGGTTATTTGCTTGATAGTGGATTTTCAATTTTTGATATCTTCAATATTTCAACTATTGCTCGTTTCGCTCTGGCGTTCATCCTTATTTTTCAGGCACGTAAGTTTCAACTTTCAAAACTTTCTCTTCGACATGGCTCAAATTATCTGGTGACAGTTCTCTCTATTAGACCATCTTTGTCAAATATTATGAAAGTAGTCCCTACTCGTAGTAGGCGCTCCAAGTAGGCTTGGTATATCTTGCAGGTGATGAAAATCATTTCTTAATTGTATATGATAGTAGAAGAGAATTTTTGTCAGTGAGGACGAGATCAGGTCAATTACTTGCGTATTATTATTTCTGTTTTGTCTTTCAGCTTTTGCTATTCGTGCTGGCCGCACATCTACACTTTCTTCAGATATTTTAGAGACACTCAACCGTCTAGACTTTGGTATGGAAAATACTAATATGCCAACGGGAGATGAATTAACAAGCTTCATTAATGAACAAGTTTCTCCTAGGGCCTTTACTGATTGTGAATTTGATCGTGTAAAAGATCTTCTTTTATCCGAAGAGCATGAACAAGGCCAAGATGTAGAATTCGATTGCGATGTGTTGAGTACAGAAAATTACACTGAACACATTTATAATAATATAAATTATCGCATTCCTCAGGGCGTTTCTCTACAAGATTTTATTGCACAATGTATTGTTAAAGAAGGGCATCTTGTTTCTAAGTTAAATAAGGACGAGTTTTTTAACTATTCCAATAGTATCGAAGTTCAAAAAATGATTGAACGATTGAGATCAAATACAAACAAATGCCTAACACCAAAAAACACTTATATCTGTGAACGAGGGCCTCCTGAGAATAGAAAAAATGATAATAAACCTACTGGTTATTGTTTGAGTTATGTAAAGCATGGTGTTCTTGCTGGAACATTCACGGACACATACCCCATGGGTGTTTCTGCGAAGTTATCTGGACAGACTTGGATTGATATGGGTTTTAAGAATCTCTTAGATGACAAAAAATATAAAGACATGACTCCATACACTGCTCCAAAAGGGGCGATACTTGTCTATGAAGGTGGACGATATGGACATGTGGAAGTGAAGGCCTCAGAGAACGAATTTATTAGTGACTATGTTGGTGAGAGGCCAATTTATGACGAATTAAATTTACCAAGAAAAATCATTGGGATTTATGTGAGATAATTATGAAAAAAATTTTAGGACTCTCTATTTTTCTAACTTTTAATAGCGCATGTGCCATGACTGTTCAAAGTTCTACTGTCGATGTTAATAGTTGTACCAAATTTTTTAAAGGTGTAAATAGGCCTGATAAGAAAATGCAATTAGAGCTTTATACAAAAGTGGAACAGTGCCAGCAATACTTTGATAAAAATGGTGATCTTCTTAGTGAAGTGATTAGGGGCTATTCTGAGCTTTTCAAAGTTAACCCTTCACATAATCATCTCGAACCTTTTTTACCCTTCTACTATAAGAATAAGGCACGAATAAATGCCCTTGTTCAAAAAATCCTTAACAAAAAAGATGCTGACGAGTTTTTCTTTCGTTTAAAAACGGCCCTTAGAGAAGATAAAGAAGGAAATGGTTAATTAATTTTTAGCAAAAAATTGACAATTTTTTTATAAAATTTAAACCTATATTTGATATTCTGAGGTCAACTTAATTAAGAAGATGAGGGATTTATGAAGTTAATGACCATAATATTTATCTTTTTATCAATACTCAGTTCACCCGTTTACTCTCAAGATAATCGTAGTGCTGAAGAACAACTTCAACAAGATATGGATTACTACCGCGAGGCCATGAGAGAGGCGATAGAGCGCAATCGCAAGATTATGGAACAAATGCTCGATTCAGATTTTTTCAATCAACTTGACGATGATCGACAGAATTTTTTAAAGGGTCTAGATAGTTCAGATATATTCAAAGGATTTGGAAAATCTTTTTTTCAAAACAATGATCGTAAAAGTCATTTAAAGTGGAAAGATAGTGAAAAAGAGAGAATATTAATTGTTGATATTGGCAGTGGTGAAAAACCGCTAGATATCAAAATCAAAGATCAACAAATTCGAATTAAGGGTGAAGTCACTCGTAAGGAAGAAAATAAAGGACAAGGCTCTATTCATGCTCGTGTCTACACTTATTCGTTTGATGAGACACAAACACTCCCTGAGGATGTCGATGGTGATAAGGCAACGTTTGAGCAAAAGGGCAGTGAATTATGGATTCGTTTTCCTAAAATAGATGGTGCATCTGTTGGGAAAGAAAAATCTAATATTAAAAATAAAGTTCAAAAAGATAAGAAAAGGCCAATGGATCCATTTGGACTTTCAATTTAAACCACCAAAGGGCCTAAGAGGCCCTTTTTACTTTTGATAGATGTTTTTTTACGGTTTCAATTTTTTCTAAAAATTTTTGCGCATTAAAAGGCTTAGCAAGAGTATATTGAATATTAAAATCCGAGGCAATTTGAACATTCTCCGGTGTAAAGTTTCCTGAGATCATCAAAATTTCTGGTGTGTAGTTGATTTCATTTCTTATTTTCTTTACAAGAGTTAGCCCATTTATTTCGGGCATATTAATATCGATCACTACGATATCATATGTGGTCTCTTTCATTCTGCGAAAAGCATCTTCACCATTTGTGGACACTGTTATTTTGTCTTTGTTATTTGAATTTTTTAATATCAACTGCAACGCATCTGTTATCATTTTTTCATCATCAACTACTAATATATTCATAGAATTTCCTTATTCTAATTAGATCAAATTCTCTCGTGCAGGTGGTTGGCAAAATAACCCATGACATCTTTCATCGAAATTATTCCGACAGGTTTACCGTCAAAATTTACAATTGGTAAATGGCGAAAGCCTTCTCTAGACATAATGGCCAATGCGATAAAAACAGATTCGTTAGTTTTTACTGTCATTGGGTTTTTTGTCATGAACTGACTAACCTTATCTTGAAGTGATATTTCTCGAGCGGCCACTTTCATTAAGACGTCTCTTTCTGTGAGAATTCCTTTTAAATGAACTTTGTCATCGATGACTAGGGCTGAGCCAATTTTATGTTCTTGCATAAGTTTGATGGCCTTCTCAAGAGAGTCATCTACAAGAACGTACTTGGGTGCGCTAAAGCCCATTTCTTCAATGGTATGTTCAAGAAGATCTAAGAGGGCATTCATGTATAACTCCTTAACTAAAATTAGTTTTCTTATTTTACTTTAAATTTCGAGAAGATGGCCCTTTGCTTATTAAATTATAGATGGATTGAAGGAGGGTGCTTAACCCCTTGAAAGCGTATTATTAAAGTCTATACCCGATTGAACCGATAAGGTAATTGGAGGATTTATGAGAAAAATCATCTTAAGAATGTTGGCATTGTCCATGACCCTAATTTCACTGCAAAGTTACGCTATTGAAGAAACGCGTTTTCTTGGAAAGAAGTTTGATGTGCCTACTCGTGAAGTGGCCTTGATCGTAAGTGATGTTGGCTATTTTCCAAATCAACTTGTTGTTTTCAAGGGTGAAAAAGTTCGATTTTACATTACTTCGACCACGGATAGGCCCACTTGTTTAATGCTCAAAGGTAAAGATCTCTTTGTTCCGGCAAAGAAAGGCGTTGTAAGTGAGGCAGATATCTATTTTGATAGAGAAGAAAATCTTGAGTTATATTGTCCGTCAAATAACTTTAAAGGCAAAGTTTCGGTCTTCGAACATCCCGATGAACGTCGCAGACGTGAGGCCCGTGAAATTGCTTCTGAAAAAAAGGTAAAGGTCTGGATTCCAAGAGACGAATAGTAGGGTAAGGAGAAGACCATGTCTGGAGTTTTTCAGGACGCGATACGTTCACTACTTTCACCGATAGCAAATCTTTTGGATGATCCAGGAATATCAGAGGTCATGATCAATGGCCCATATGAAATTTTTGTTGAAAAAAAAGGTCTTGTTTATAAAGTTGATAATAGATTTCCGAGTGAAGATTCACTTATCTCGGCGATGAGGGCCATTGCTCAATCAGTTCATCGTGTGATTGATGACGATAACCCTAGACTAGATGCGAGACTTCCTGATGGTTCTCGTATTCACGTTGTTCTGCCTCCAATGGCAAAAAATGGAACGACTGTCGCTATTCGTAAGTTCTCAAAAGAAAAACTCACGTTAAAAGATTTAATTCAATTTGGATCACTCTCTGAGGCCGCTGCTCGATTCTTAGATATTTGTATTTATCTAGGAAAAAATATTGTTGTTTCTGGAGGTACAGGTTCTGGGAAGACGACAATGCTAAACGTTTTAGGAAGTCGAATTCCAAAAACTCAGCGTCTTATAATTATTGAAGATGCGGCCGAGCTTCAAGTTAAGGCCGAACACGTGGTGAATTTTGAAACGAGAAAGGGAAATCCTGATGCGGGTATTGAAGAAGTATCAATTCGTGATCTCGTTATTTCTGCCATGAGACTTCGTCCTGATAGAATTATTGTAGGGGAGGTTCGTGGAGACGAGGCCCTGGATCTTATTCAAGTTATGAATACTGGTCACGATGGTTCAATGGGTACTGTCCACGCAAATAATCCAATTGATGCTTGTACACGTCTTGAGACGTTGTGCTTAATGGGAGAAACGAAGATTCCACCTGATGCCATTAGAAAAATGGTTGGCTCTGCTATGCAAGTTATTGTTCAGTGTAGTCGTTACCATGATGGAGGAAGAAGAACTTCTCACATTTCAGAAATTTTAGGTGTTGATAGTAAAGGTAATTATATTTGTCGTGATATTTTCAAATGGGTACAAACAGGAAAAGATCCTGATACTGGAAAGTATTTAGGTGAGATGGTTCCATGTAATTATGTCCCTTCGTTTTTTGAAGATATTATTGTTAATAAACTACCTTTTCCAAAGAGTAATTTCATTGCTCCTGATTGGGTCGCTGATTTGAAAAGAAAAGCTTCTTAAATAAAAAAAAGGCCCGTATGAAACGGGCCTTTTTTTATTGATTAAATTTCTATATCAAAGACTTCTGTTGAAATATTACCATCGTTATCTTCAAGTTTTAAAGTGATAGTGTATGTACCGTACCCCGGAAATTTGTGTCTTACTGAACCAATGAAAGGACTTGAATACGATTGGCCATCTCCAAAATCAAATGTGTAGCGAACAATACTTCCGTCAAGGTCATAGGATGATCTCATATCAATAATGCGATCAAAGGGATTATCTGCAACAGTTCTTATTTCATATTGAAGTACTGGAGCTTTTTCAACGAAGACAGTAATGAGAATGTCATCACTACCAACATTTCCGAGTGAATCATAGGCCCTTACGACAACCGTGTATTCACCTTCTTCATAATAAGTGTATCCAGCATAGTAATCTTCGGAAATAAGGGTGCTGCCATCTCCGAAATCCCATTCGAAGTAGGCAATATCTTGGTCTTCATCAAAACTTTGTGACAAATCAAAACGAACAGTAAGAGGGGCCTTTCCTTCTGTTCTATCTGCAGTTACGATGACATTGGGTGCACTTGATTCAACAGGGTAGCACGATCCAATATAACTATGATTTCCCATAACGGCATTGGGAGATATTAAACATTGTTCAGCACTTGCTGAGAGGATATCTCCAAGAAATGATACTCTTGAGGAGATACGAATGGCCTCTTTTGCATTCATTGTTAATTTTGGAGTTTGCACGCTCGATTTGTGATAAATGCGGGCCTCATTATTTCTAGAGATAAGCGTGATGTCTTGATTCACAATGTAGCTTGATGTGTGACCCAATGTGGAGAGTGAGTAAGCATTTAAAAGCAAGCTTCTAGCCTTAATAGAGCTTGAGTGACGAATATGTGCACGAGAAAATTCATTTTCTTCTAGAGAATTTAACATAAGCGAATCAACATCTATCTTTGCGCCTTTTCTAATTGCGAGTCTTTTACCTGCAATCATATTGAAGTCAAAGGCCTTCAGTGAACTTGAATGATCAATGATGATATTATCTCTCGCTCTAAGGCAGACATTTTTTGGCGTTTCAATTTTTTGTTTGTTTTGCACGCGAATACTACAAGGAGATTCAATATTAATATCTTCGTTGCTAACCAGATCAAAATCGATAATGAGACTTTTCGCTCGCTTTTTCTTGCTGAGCTTATCGAGCTCTTTTTGATATTTATCTAAATCTTTTAACGAGCGGGCCTTAAATTGGCCGCTACAGCGTAGTGAGTTCTGGGGGGCACTATCGACTAGGCATTCCCCTGCAAAGCTTTGTAAGGCCAAGAATGGAAGTACTAACGTGAAAATCTTCATGGCGAAACCCTCTTCAAAATTGGTATGGGTCAATTTTAAGAAGGTCTTGAGTTTAAATGTGAGTATTTTTTTAAAGTTTAAGGCAAGTGCTTAAAATTATTGAATTAAAATAATAGTGTTTATTCACGATTAAAGGGGGCCGTTGCAACAAAAGTGTGGCTTTGACCCTTAAATATCGACTTCTATTCCGTCTTCGCCAATTTCAAACGTGAACTCTTCTTTACCAAGTTCTAGTGTTTTATCAAGGATATCTTGCATATCTTCAACTTCTAGTTCTGGATCTAGGTCATAGTCCAAAGAGACGCAAGTAACGATTGTGATGGCCATTTTGTGATCGATATCACTTTTAAACTGATCGACGTTGAATTTGAGTAGGTAATTTCCAGAAAATTTATCGATATCAAAGTCTAATTTCATATGGCCTGTGACCTTTTGTATGTATCAATGGTTAGTTATCTCTAAGTATAAATAAAATTTTAAAAATGGGAAGATCATTTCTTAACAATTTTTAGGGTTTGTGTTAGTAAAATGACAAAGAGGATACATATGGAAATTAATGCAAGAATTGAAAAGCTCATTACAGAGTTTAAAAGCTTCTCTGATTGGGAAGAACGCTACAAATATATCATTCAACTTGGAAAGGATCTCGCTCCTATGGATGAGACTCATAAAGTTGAGGCCAATAAGGTTAAAGGTTGTCAGTCACAAGTTTGGCTCTTTGCTCATTTAAATAATGGCGTGATCACTTTTGAAGCTGATAGTGATGCCGCTATCGTTAAGGGAATTGTCAGCATTCTTGTTCGCATTTACTCGGGTTCAACACCTGCAGAAATTCTTGCGACAAAACCTGATTTTCTCGATGACATTGGACTTAGACAACACCTCTCTATGTCTCGAGCGAATGGTTTAACGAGTATGGTGAAACAAATTTCAATGTATGCTCTTGCATACGATACAAAATTAAAAATGGGATTAGCATAATATGATGACAATAAGACCAAGAAGAAACAGAAAGAACGAGGCCATTAGAAGTCTTGTTCGTGAAAATTTAATTACTCCAAAAGATTTAATTGCTCCTCTTTTTATCGTTGAAGGGAAAAATGAAATTATTCCTATCGCTTCGATGCCAGGTCAAGCAAGGCTTTCAAGTGATCTCATCGTTAAAAAAGCGAAAGAGCTTTGGGACCTAGGCGTTCCTTGTGTCTCACTTTTTCCAGCGATTGCCGAGGCCAAAAAAGATAAGTACGCCACTGAATCGTGTAATGATAACGGCCTTCTTCAAAATACAGTAAAGGCCCTCAAAGACGCACTTCCTGAAATGCTTGTCATGACAGATGTTGCTATGGACCCTTACTCGAGTGATGGTCACGATGGTCTTGTAGATGATAAATCAGGGGAGATTCTAAATGACCAAACATTAGAGATCCTTGCAAATATGGCCGTTGCCCAAGCAAAGGCCGGTTCAGATATCGTTGGTCCAAGTGATATGATGGATGGCCGCGTAGGTTATATTCGCGATGCCCTCGATGATGAAGGATTCACTAATACTCTTATCATGAGTTATACCGCAAAATATGCTTCTGCTTTCTATGGTCCATTTAGAAATGCACTCGACAGTGCTCCTAAAGCAGGGGATAAGAAAACGTATCAAATGGATTATGCCAATGTTCGTGAAGCTCTCTTAGAGGCAAGTCTCGATGAATCAGAAGGGGCCGATATCTTAATGGTTAAACCTGGGTTGAGCTACCTTGATGTCATCAAAGAATTACGCATCAATTCAGCTCTGCCAATTGCGGCCTATAACGTTTCTGGGGAGTATGCCATGGTTAAGGCCGCCCATGAAAAAGGCTGGCTAGATGGTGAAAAGGTTATGGTGGAAATGCTCACAAGCTTCAAGCGTGCAGGTGCAGATATGATCCTAACTTACTTTGCCGAAGAAATGGCGAGGCTTTACTCAAAATAGAATCTATAAAAAAGGCACTCTTTTGAGTGCCTTCTTATTTATCTACGATTTTCATCATTCTTTTTTACTCTTACTGGAATCCTCTGTTTTTTCATTTTTGGTTGCCCGAGAACGAATCCAAAGGCGGCCATTAAAAGCCCTGCAATAATGTATGGTAGGTATTCTTGTGCGATCATAGGGCAATCCTCCAAAGTGTTTTGTCCCTAGGACTATTATAGTGCTTATCGGAGGATTCATTCAATTAAATTAGCGAGAATTGACGTAAAGTTCACATTCTAAAGCTTTGCGTCTTAACCCATGATTTCTTTAACTTTTTCAAATAGCGAATCTTCGTCTTTCTCTGTGAGGTCGTGAAACCATTGCCCACTGGGATAGATTACAGCGTTGATGCCACGCTGACAGTGCCCTAAACAGCCGGCAGAATTGACTCTTAGGCGATCTTTTGGGTAGTGCTCGCCTAGGCGACCTTTGAGGGATTTTCGCATATCGGCCGCCACTTCAGGGGCGCAGTACTCATTATTTCCCGTAGAATACCGACATGATGTGCATATAAATAAATGACATTCATAGTTTGGATTTTTTTTATCGCTCATTGTTTCAGACCTTTTACGAATTACTAAGTGTTTGATAGTATATTTTCATATCATAAATTGAAAATAAGACTTAGAGGAATCATATATGAGTTTTTGCCAAATTCTAACAGCAAAACAGAAGGCCCTAGAAATAAATTTAGACCACCATATTTACGGTACATTTGCCGAAATTGGGGCCGGACAAGAAGTAGCAAGAAACTTCTTTCAGGCCGGTGGTGCCGCCGGAACAATTGCTAAAACTATATCTGCATACGACATGGTTGTAAGTGATGATATTTACGGCAAAGAAAAAAGTGGTCGTTACGTTTGTGATGCTCGACTTGAAAAAATGTTATCTCGCGAATACGAACAAAATATTACCAGACTTTCAAAAGTTAGAGACAATACGCAGTTCTTTGCTTTTGCCGATACAGTTGCGGCAAAATCATATAGTGGTAAAGGAGATTGTCACGGTTGGCTTGGAGTACGATTCCAAGATAAGCCTGGTGCTGAGTATTCCGAGGCCATTATCCACGTAAGAATGCGTGACCAAGAAAATGTTCAACAACAAGAGGCCCTTGGGATTATTGGTGTGAATCTCATTTATGCTTGTTTTAGACTTACTGAGAATAGACAGGCCTTTATTTCAAGCTTAATGGATGGTCTTACAACGAGAAGAATTCGTATCGATATGATTCGAGTAAAAGGTCCTGCATTCAAACATGTTGATTCACGTATCTTATCGCTTGAACTTGTAAAAAGAAAATTTTGCAAGGCCATTATGTTTGATGAAAATGGCGATATTTTGCAGGCCACAGATTATATCTACAAGAAGAATCTCCTTGTTCTTAGAGGCTCGTTCAGACCGCTTACTCATGTTAATTTAGATATGTTAAAAACAGGTCTAGAAAAATTTAAAGAACAGCTTCCAAAAGAAGAACATAATAGCATAATGGTCCTTCCAGAGATTTCGATGTCTAAGCTTATTGAAAGAGGTGAAGTGGATCACGATGATTTTCTTGCACGTATAGAACTTCTCTCTGCCATGGGACAAAAAGTTTTAATTACTAGTTTTGATGATTATGCTCCATTGAATGAATACTTAACAAAATATTCAAAAAAGAACATCGCTTTTGTCACAGGTGTTTATAATGTTCAGGAAATTCTTGATCTTAAGAAATATGAAAGTAATCCAGCTGGTATCCTTGGTGGATTAGGGCAACTTTTTGGCCACAGTTCTAAGTTATACGTTTACCCTGTTCAAGATGATGAGCGTGAAGGGGAGTTGAAGACTCTTGATACTATAAATTACGATGATAGTTTGAGCTTCTTATTCCTTTATCTTTATGAAAATGGATTGATTGAAAATATTGATAACTACAATCCTGAATACTCACAAATTTGGTCAAGAACAGTTCTTTCAATGATCCAAAAAGGTGAAAAAGGCTGGGAAAAAATGGTTCCCGAAATCGTTGCCAAAACGGTTAAGTCTAAGAAACTATTCTTGAAATAAAAAAATAAATTCCAAACATTGACATTTATTCTAGGGCCTCCATCTTGTTATTAGAACAAGTGAGGAGGTTCTATGAATAAGTTTGATTCAATCGTGACGGGCGCTCTTGATATCGCTCAGGCCCACGCCCTGAAAAAGAAAAATTCAGAACTGGATGCTCTGCATTTGGCCTATGGGCTAATTAGCAACCCATCTTCTTTTAGTGCAAGAGCACTGAAAAAATATAAGAAAGAAATTGAAACAAAAATTGATGCACTTCCTACTGTAGGAAATATATCAATGGATAATCTTCGCCCTTCGGGAAAATTCTCCGAATGGCTGACTTTAGCATCAGGACATGTGGCACAAAATGGGAGACAAGAAGTCACTGAAAAGGATCTTCTTAAATTTATGCCGCAAGTTCTTTCTCAATTAAATATTGATTACAATAATCTTTCACTTGAAGCAGAAAACGAGGATGAAGAAGTTCCAAGTTTTCTCGTGAACCTTAATGAAATGGCCGAGCAAGGAAAGCTTGATCCTGTCATTGGGCGCACAAAAGAAATTCGTGCAGTGATGGAGATATTAGGTCGTAGGGGAAAGAATAACCCTGTTCTTGTAGGTCCTGCAGGTGTCGGTAAAACGGCCATCGTTGAAGGCCTTGCTGAGGCCATCGTAAAAGGGCGTGTTCCGGATGTTCTTGAAGGAAAGACAGTTTACTCATTAGATATGGGCTCATTGATGGCCGGTACAAAATATCGAGGAGAGTTTGAAGAGCGACTACAAAAGCTTTTAAAATATATTAAAAACCATGCCGCAGACACAATTCTCTTCATCGATGAAATGCACCAACTCGTTGGTGCTGGAAAAACTGATGGCGCTATGGATGCGGCCAATCTCCTAAAACCGGCCCTTGCTCGCGGAGAGCTTAACTGTATTGGTGCGACTACTAACGAAGAATATCAAAAATATATTCTTGGTGACTCGGCCCTTGATCGCAGATTTAGAGCAGTTCCTGTTAATGAACCTAGTAAAGAAGATGCTATTGAGATTTTAATGGGTCTCAAAGAAAAATTAGAAATTCATCATGGAATTAAAATTTCTGATGATGCAATTTTTAACTCAGTCTTTCTCTCTGATCAGTATATCACTGACAAGAACTTGCCTGACAAGGCCATTGACCTTGTGGATGAAGCGGCCAGTGCCCTCAAACTTTCAGCTGAGGCCATGCCAGCAAAACTTGTAGAACTGCAAGGAGAGATTCGCTCTAAGAAAATTTATGCACAAGTCGGAAATACAACGGATAAAGAGAAGAAAGAAATTGAAGATCTCGAAGCAAAATTTAATGAAGGTAAGGCGCAGTGGGAACAAGAAGTAATGTCCCTAAAAAGAGTTAGTGAGTTGAAAAATCAAATGGATCGTTTGAAGTTTGAACTTGAACAGGCCGAAAGGAAAGCTGATTATGAAGAGGCATCGAAGATTAAATATTCTCTAATGCCAGAAGTTCAGGCCAAGTTAAACGAGAGTACTCATGACTGGGTACTTGGTAAAAAACATATTGCCGCAGTGATTTCTAGGCAAAAAGGAATTCCTGTTGAGAAGATTTTAAAATCGAAACAGGACAATATTTTAAAACTTGAAGATCATCTTAAATCCCGTGTTTTTGGACAAGATAGTGTTCTTCATGAAATTACTGAAACATTAATAACTTCACATGCTGGTTTGAGCGACGAATCTCGTCCCTTAGGATCATTCTTATTAAAGGGACCAAGCGGTGTTGGTAAAACTGAAACAGCAAAAGCTCTCTCAGAATTTCTCTTTGATAGCGAAAGAAACTTGATTCGCTTCGATCTAAGTGAGTACTCAGAGAAACATTCTGTTTCGAAGTTGATCGGTGCTCCTGCAGGTTATATTGGATATGATGAGGGCGGAGTTTTAACAGAGGCCGTGAGAAATCATCCGTACTCAGTTCTTCTTTTTGATGAAATTGAAAAGGCCCATTATGACTTTAGTGATATCTTGTTACAGATTTTAGATGATGGTCGTTTAACTGATAATAAAGGAAGAACAATTGATTTTAAAAATACAATTATTCTTTTAACGACGAACTCAAAAAATATTGAGGAGGACTTCAAACCAGAAGTTCTTGGTCGCCTAGATGCTGTGCTAGAGTTTAACTCACTAGATGATTCTATTATGAAAAATCTTATTGAGAAGCAAGTTCGTCTTCTTAATAAAAGGCTTGAGGCCAAGAAATTACATGTGTCCCTTGATGTTCAGTCTGTTGAGGAAATTGCTAAACGTGGATATGATCCTCGCTTTGGGGCAAGACCCTTACAAAGTGTGTTTAACAAGCTTGTAACTCGACCTCTTTCAAAGCAGCTTTTAACAGGCAATCTCAAAGAGGGTGTAATTCATGGTACTTGGACTGATAATGCCAATGAGCATATTAAGTTTGATTAATTTCCTCTAGCTTTTAATAAGATTATTACAAAAGGCCCATTTGAAGATGGGCCTTTTTCGTATAAAATATATTTATGAGTGATATTTTAGTATTAAATGAAGGTGAGTATTTAATCCGTCATAAGGAAGAATCTTGTACGATGTTCTACGTACAAGAGGGGATGCTTGCCGTTTTTGATACTCGCTCGGGGAAAAGTAGTGCAAAAGAAGTTCAAATAGGCACAATTTATGAAGGTGAGCTTGTTGGTGAGATGAGTTTTTTGGATAAGAACCCAAGAAGTGCATCCGTAAAGGCCATGACTAAATGTGTATTGCAAGTCATTCCACGTGAGAAATTTCAGCGCATATACGATTCTCAACCGCGTTGGTATAAAATATTAATAACCACGCTTCTCGATAGGCTACGTACGGCCAACAAACGTATACGAATTTAAAAGACGATTTTAAAACGATCGTAGAGTTTTTGTTTGGTAAAATCTGTGAGAGGGTTTTCATCCAAGCTTAAATGATTCAAATTTTCTAGTTCATAAATCCATTCGGGAAGTGCTTCAAGTTTATTGCCATCAAGATTGATTCTTCTTAAATTTGGCAAATGGGCCACTGGGAAAAGCTCTGTCAATTGGTTTCCACTTAGATCGAGTACTTCAAGTTTCTCAAGAGTATAGACTGATTTATCAAGGTCGTTAATTTTACTTTTGCTCACAATGAGTGTCTTTAATTGAGATAAAACGGGAAGTTCGAGTAATGGACAATTGGCACATGTAATTCTTAAGTATTCAAGATTGTGACAATTAATTAGGATTTCTTTTTGAAAATTAAAATCCACAATATTGAAAATAACTTTTTTTAAATGTTCTGGCAGTGAAGTAATGCGATCGTTTGAACTCTTCGATATGAATTCCACGCCCAATGTATTTAAAAGAAGCTCCTCACTGGGAGCTTCATTTTTTTTTAGTTTCAAACTAATCAACTGATTCATTACTACTGGGCCTCGTCTTTAGGGAAGAAGATTTTAAAGGCCGTATTTTTGTAGCGACGACTCACGATGTTAAATAGTGAAGGTCCACGGGTAGGGTGAATATACTTATAGTCCTTATATTTAGCATCAAGATTTTGGTAGTCATTTGGATTTGATACTAAAACACCTTGTTCTGTGTAGTAAGAGATTGTTCCATCACTATTTTTCTTTGCGATAAATTTTTGACCATCTTTTTCAATGTAGTCACCTTGGACATCAGCGAAGCTTGAATTGTTAAATTGACTGAAATCAATTGAATTAACTTCGCCATTTTTCTTTCTAGCAAGGGCCTTTTGCTTAGAACTTTCAAGTTGAATGGCCTGTGAAGGTGTCAAAGAAGGTGAGCTTGCAGCAACAGTGTTGGTATCGCTTGTTTTACCATCTTTTTTCCCGTTGTTTTCATTATTTCCTATGACATAACGAACTTTATCGCCAGTTCCATTTTCATTATTAAGGTTAAGGCCATTTCCACTACCTGGGCCCGAACCGTTGGCACTACCATTTGCATTAGCACCATTAATTCCATTGGCGCCATTTTTTCCAAAAATTCCATTGCTACCATCGTCAGAACCGCCAACACTTTTAAAACGCGTTCTATTAGATGTATCCAGTTTTAACTGAGTTGTTCTTGGACCCCCAAGAGCATTTTTACTTCCTGCTAATTCTAGCCCCTCAGTGTTCGCACTTTCTGTAGAGCTTCCAGAGTCTAGGGCATACTCTTTCTTTTTAATATTTTTACTATTAAGGTTCATATACGGAGCTTTAAAACCAAAACCTTCAGCAGTGTATTTCGAACAAGAATTTGTTTCGCGACAAGCACATGTCGGGTCTTGTACAAATTCTCCATTTTCACTTTGTTTTAGACAGCCGTTTTTATTGAACTGATCGAGTTTTGAAGTGTCTTGTTCAAGACCTTGCATATCCATAGTTAAGTGATTTCTAGCACGCGAAAGTAGTTGTGCGTATTGGTTCGCATAGATCTTCGACATGGCAAGAGCATCTCCTAAATTATCAAGATTTCCATTTAGTAGATTAATCACGGCCTGCATATAGACAATTCTCGTCTCTGGAGCTGGGTAACCTGTATTTTGTACAATCATCTTTTGACCAGACTTCATATAATTTGAATCATTCCAGCGGTACTCAAGTTCATTGTTTTGGTACATTGGATTAAGGTGGTCTGTTGTAAAAGTTACTTTAGAATAATCAATCATTTTACTCGCGTTGAATGATTGAAGTCTCCATGCTCCAAGTTTCTTTTTCAAATAATCTTGAAACGATTTTGTTCCTTGATTTAAACCTATACTTTCACTATCTTTTTCAACTTCTTGATAGAAAAGAGCATTGTTATCATATTTCTTTTTTAGCCCTTCAACCTTTCTCATGTGAGCGGCCATATCTTCTTTTTTAGTAATTTGTTTTTCACCTTTCATTGGAGGCGGTGAACTTGTAAGAGGTAAAAGCTCGCTATAAGGATAGATGAGTGGAGTATTTTCATCTAAGAAAAGATTAAGTTCATTATTTCCTTTAACTTCTGGGATATCGTCAACAACTTCCCCTGGATAATTACAAGCAAGATGACCGTGAAGCTTCGCGTGCTTTAATTTTTCTTCCCATTTGGCAACGTCTTGATCGGCCTTTGATTTATCCCCTCGGTGCCACATCAACAATGCAACGGCCACCGCAAATGCACCTGCACATGGACCCCAAGCACAACCTGCTAGACCTGCAACAATGGCCACATAGATGATAATTGAATTTTCAGCTTTCTTTTGCCATGCTTTTGCTCTTTGAAGTTGGGCGTTTGCGGCTGCAACACGAGAGACTTTTGTCGTGTATTCCATCATTGCAGCATTAAATGCATCTTGGAACATCTTCTTACCATCTTCTCTGTGTGCTTTTTTCAGTTCAATATTTGTTACGAGTTGATGTTGAGCATTTGCCACACGCTCGAATGATTTAATTTGTTCATCTTTGTCATCATCTGGATTTGGATCGTTGACAAGCATTCCATCTTTGCCTTCAAATGTTTTACAATTTGGATTTGTTGTACCGAAGTCTTTTTTAGCAAAAGCAGGGTATTGCTTTGAACCATCTTTTTGATCGAGCTTTAGATCATCAATACTTACACAAGCTAAAAAACATCCTTGATTAACACGTGTAAACTCAGTTCTCTCATTAATGAGTGCGGCCATATAGTTGGCCGAAGCTGCTCTAAAAAGATTGTATGACTTAGTTTTAACATCAGAAACATCTTCACAACGAAGTGAACTTAGGGCCGAACTCGACATTGCTAGAACATCAATATCGTTTTCTGTTCTTTTTTGATTGTTCTTATCAAAGTCACTTGTTCCACCGTAAGAGTTTTTAATTTGATCCCAAAGTCTAAAATCTGCGTTATTAGATAATTGTAGATTCGCTAGTTCCTTGGCCGATCTTTCTTTTGCTTCTTCTAAGCGCTTCATGGCATCGATTAGGGCCTGTTCATTTTCTTTTGTTTGACGAGTGATTTCTTTAATCATTTGTTCGTATACTTGCTCGGCCTCTGCTCCTCTTGCATTGGCCTTACTTACGGCCGCAGTTGCCCCGGCCGTTGCTTGACGACCATCGACGTTAACAATTGACCAAATACGATTTTTTAAGAAGTTGATACGGGCCATATGATCTTCATAGATCTTTTTGGTTTCAGCTACTCTTTGCTCTCTTTTTCGTCTCTCTTCATTATTACAACGAGAATAGCTTCCACTGTCATCGTTATAGCAAGAGGCAAGTGAGTCTTTAGCATCTTCATAATCTTTTTCTTTTTTAGGAAGTTCTTGTTCTTTTTGCTGCAGCTCTTTTTGCATTTCTTCGCGCTTCTTAATGATACTTCCTTGATCCTGAGCAAGAGGTCCAATTCCAGAAGTCGCTGATTGCATCACGCCAGTTCTTCTATCAAGTTCTAGTCTCAGATTTTCAATTGGGTTAAAGAGTCCTGTTTCAGCATTATAGTTTTGATTGGCCAGTCTTTGCTCAAAGAGCTCTTTATCTTTTTTAATTTTCTCAGCTTCAACACTTAGGGCATCACAGCCACTCGTTTTGATAATTGATTCTGTTTCTTGATAGAGAGCATCTCTTTCTTGTTCGCTTAATTTATTCCACTGATCCAAAACATTTTTTCCAGCTTCTAGTTTTATCACTCTAAGCTGTTCAAGGCCGTGGTTTGCCCTTTCAATATTCTCTTTGTTATTATCAACAGCATTTTCGATACGGTCAGAATTGAGTTGTTGATTGTACTCAATATTATCCTGGGCCATAACCATTGTGTTTGAAGCAAACAACAAACATGTGGTGATAAATAAACAATGTAACTTTTTAATGAAATCTTTCATAAAGACCTCTACCTTATATACAGTCATTGTAAATGAACGGCGCTATTGGGGCCTTCACTGTTAAGTTCAATGACGTAAAACATTTAATAAACTCTGTAATTTCCCTTAGTTACTTATCGTGAATCATAGCAATTTTCTTTAATTCTTTTGCCAACAACCTGAGGCGCTAGTGAAATGAGGCCAAGTGCTTATAAGTAGTGAAAATGAGTTGATTTTTTTAAGGGATCTTTGATTTAAGACGAAAAGCTGTTTCAATAGAGATAGGAAATTGAACGTAACAGGTGAGTTTATGAAAACACTCCTTTTGACATTGGCCTTTAGTGTAGGTCCTTTTACTTTTGCCGCTGACAAAGATGTATATGGCTGTTTTTCTAAAATAGAATCCTATTGTAAAGAAAAAGGCCTTAAAGACTGTTCTTTCACTGAAATGTCTCGCAATGTGGATTTCAAACAAGGTGTTGGCAGTGACTGCTTCAATATTATGCGTGAACAAGATGAGATCTCTAAAAAAGAACCAGTATATGAGTGTATGGAATTTTTGAAAAATACAGGTTGTGAAGAAAAGAGTAAGATGAATGCGCTTGATCCAGCACTACTTAAAGATACCAAAAAATTAAACGCTTATTTACAAAAACAATCTGAAGTCTATCAGCAATGTCTCAAAGAGAGCGCCAGTAAGTTACCAGCGCGATGTCGTGAAAAAATGAATCTATAGATAACGAACAAATCTATTATCGCCATCAACCAAAATACATTTTGGTTCAACTAGTTTTTCAGAAAATTCAAAACCAATGATGATAACTTCTTCGCCTTTTTTAATAAGGTGAGCGGCCGCGCCGTTGATACAAATAACACCACTTCCACGGGCCCCAGCAATGACGTAAGTTTCAAGACGGGCGCCTGATGTATTACTTACGATCAAAACTTTTTGACCAACCCAAAGATCACATTTATCAAGAAGGTCTTGATCAATTGTGACACTTCCAACGTAGCTAACATCAGCTTGAGTTACAGTGGCCTTGTGAATTTTACTTTGTAATAGTTCTCTCATGGGGGCCGATTATGGCCCCTTCGCTTTTTTTTGGCAATACTTTCTGAACTTTATTCTACGACTGGCCCAGGAATTCCAAGGAAGTAGAGAATTGAAGTCATTGGTCCGTGAGACATATGTTGTGAGGCCTTCTTTTTAACAATTTCCTTAGCATGGAAGGCTATTCCTAGACCTGCTGCAGCGAGCATCGGCAGATCATTGGCCCCATCACCGATGGCCACGACTTGTTCCATATTGATACCCTCTTGCTGGGCAATAAGTTTTGTTAACATGGCCTTCTGTTCAGCATTAACGATCGTTCCCTCTAATTCGCCAGTCAGTTTTCCATCAATAATTTTTAATTCATTGGCAAAGGCGTAGTCGAGACCGAGCTTGTCTTTTAAGGCATTAGCAAAGAAGCTAAACCCACCTGAGATCACCGCAACTTTATATCCAAGGGATTTAATTGTGGCGATAAATTCTTCTACTCCCGGAGTGAGGGGAAGAGTGTCGAGAATTTCTTTCATCTTCTCAACTTCAAGTCCCTTCAGTTTTGAGACGCGCTCTTTTAGGGCCTCATTGAAGTCAATTTCACCATTCATGGCCTTTTCTGTGACTTCAGCAATTTGCTCACCAACCCCATGAACTTTACCCATCTCATCAATGACTTCTGCTTGAATAAGAGTTGAATCCATATCAAAAACAATAAGTCTTTTGCTTCTTCTAAAAATATTGTCTTTCAAAAAGGCCACATCAATTTGATGATCAGTACTAATTTTTAAAAGTTCAGATTTTGTTTCATTCCAATCAATTGATTTTGGAACAGTCGTCAAAATTTCTAACGATGAAAAGTCTTTTGGTGAAACGCGATCAATGCGATGGATATTGATATTTCTATCGGCCAGAAGACTTGCGACATCACGGACAAAATGTGATGTGATGGGTTCAGTTGAAACACAATTTAATATAAACTTTTCCCCATAGCTTGCATGCTTGTCATCTTCTGGTGAAAGAATTTTGTACGAGAGCTTGAGGCCCATCTTGTGGCATTGAAAAAGAAGGTCTTTAATGACGTGATCGTCTTTATCTTCAAGTTCTGTGTCCTGAATCAAAAGGACAAAGCTTAGGGACAGGAGGCCGTAGGTTACTGACTGTCCCATATCAAGAATTGGAACACTAGAGCGCGAAATGATTTTCATAAGCGCACTTGTAATACCAGGGTGGTCACCACCACTTACTGTAAAAAGTATTTTTTTTTCATTCATCGTTTTGTTCACTTTCCATCACTTTTGCTGCAACTTTTTCTTTCTTTGCAAGCTTAGTTTGTTTTCTAGCAGAGGCAAGTTTCTTTATAGTAGAACTTGAGTACTCTAAGGCCGAGTATAAGCTAAAAAACGATGCCAGGAAAATAAAAATCGTTCCAATGATCGGCATCGGGATACCGAATGGATGGTCATTGGCCATAAGAAAAGGAATGGCGAGCATTTGGAAAGTTGTTTTCCATTTACCTAAACTTCCAACGGGAACACTCAGTCCTCTTTCAGTCGCTAGAAGTCTTAAACTTGTAATATACATTTCACGCAACACAAGAATAACAACAATAATTGAGTGTACGCGTCCCAATGCTTCGAGAAGAATAAGACTAGAGACTACGAGAAATTTGTCAGCGATTGGATCTAGGAAAGAGCCAAATACTGTTACAATTTTTCTTTTACGGGCAATATAACCATCAAAAAAATCTGTAATCGATGCCACAACAAAAGTCCAAGCAGCAACATAACCAAGAGTTTTATGATAGGGAACGAGTAAATCTGTAGAGCAGATAAATAGGGCCCCGATAATAATCGGGATAAGAATCATGCGAAATATAGTGAGGCGATTGGGAAGGTTATCGATTTCCCATTCGTGGTCATTAGTTGACATGAGTAGTCCTCTTTTTGATTGAGTTTATAATATTTTGCGCTTGTTGGTGGCATTTGTGAAGTTAAACTTTGACCGAATTTTCCCTCTATAAGGCAGGGCGCATCTCGTATTATCCTAATAGGGTAAAAGTTGTGCTGCCAAGTACTGTAAAAAAGGAAATTTTGACATGGAAAGACATTTAAACTTAATTAAAAACGAAACATTGCCAACGGAAAAAAGAATTTTCCCACGCTTTCCTTTTAGTTTTTTGACTTTCAAAAGTGACGCAAGCGATGCGCAAACAGATCATGTTTTTGAAGTTGTCGACATTTCTTATACTGGTATGCAAATGCTTCTTAAATTTGGTGCCCATAATTATACTACAGACTCTCAACTCTCTGGCACAGTTCACTGGAAAGGGGCAACGATCAATGTTAAGGGCACTGTTAAGTGGATTAACGAACAGCGCCTTGGTGTAAAGTTTGAACTCAATGATACTTTTTCAATGGCGTTAAAGAAATTTCTTTCTGTGGAAAATGCCATCAGTTGTATGCGTCCAATCCACGGTGGACATATGGGTATTGAGCTACCGGCCAATCTTCGTTATTGGTTAAGAGCAGATGGACCTTTTGAAGTGTTTGTCTGGAGTCACACTGATCACGAACTTTCTAAATTTCAAGTTATCACAATGGAAAACTTTATTGAATGGGAAGATGGTAAAGGACTAAAGTCTGGTCGCGTTCTTTCTAAAAGAGATTTGGACACACCTCTATTTCAAGAAGATGAGTGTGTTTTTCAAATTGATGAAGGATTCGATAAAGACAAGCTCTCCTTTGCAACGAAGGTTGTTGAAAACGTTCCTGGACATTATTTAACAGCTGAAGTTAAAGAATTTATTCTTATGAAATTAGGGGCCAAATAGGCCCTCTAATTGTCTTTTAGAATTTACAGATCCAACGATCTGTTGATTTGAAAATAAAATAAGGGCATCGATATGTTCTTTCAAGTGTGATTGAATCTTCTGAGAGAATCATGCGCGAGACAACTTTTTTTGCAGGTGCCCACTTTCCACAAATTTGTCCGCCAAAATCTTCTGTGGCCTGGTAAGTGACAACAGTCTCCCCACGCTTTTCTTTGATACTGTCGATCATATTTGAAAAAACAAAGTAACCATAATCACGCTTAAATTTAAGCCAAAATGTAGAATATGTTTTGCCATCATCCACTTGTAAAAAACACTCACCTTTATTTTGATCTTCAAAATCGGCCTTCGTCACATAACCTGTTCCCGTTAGACCTTCAAAGCGTGCGACCATTTGGCGCAGATCACTTTGGGCCCATGTGCTTGTGCAAAGTGTTAGCATAAGAATTAAAGCTTTCATTGATTTCCTCTTTTATGATTTTGTTAGGGGATACTATAGCGGGGCATTAAAAGCAACTTTTTTTGCTTTCTCCCTTTTCGATAGGTCATCAGAGACGTATACTGATTTTGAATATTTTTCGCAATTTATCTAGATAAAAAGGATGGTTTTATGAACCGCAATTTAGCTTTGGAATTTGTCCGCGTAACTGAGATGGCCGCTATTGCTTCTGCTCGTTTAATGGGAAGAGGCGATGAGAAGGCCGCTGACCAGGCAGCTGTTGATGCCATGAGAGCAATGCTCGATTCTGTAGACTGTGATGCCACAGTAGTTATCGGTGAAGGTGAAAGAGACGAAGCGCCAATGCTTTATATTGGTGAAAAAGTAGGTTCTGGTAACGGTCCTGAACTTGAAATTGCGCTTGATCCGCTAGAAGGTACGACAGTTTGTGCTGTTGGTGGTTACAACTCTATTTCAGTAATGGCCATTGCAGAGAAGGGATGTCTTTTAAATGCTCCTGATACATATATGCAAAAAATTGCTGTAGGTAAGGAAGGTAAGGGCTGTATTAATATCAATGATTCAGCTTCTGAAAACCTTCGTCGTCTAGCTGAAGCAAAAAAATGTCGCGTTCAAGATCTAACGGCCGTAATTCTTGATCGTCCTCGTCACAAAGATCTTATTGAAGAAGTAAGACGTGCTGGCGCTCGTATACAGTTAATTGGTGATGGAGACGTATCTGCTGCTATCGCTTGTTGTAACCCAAATTCTGGTGTTGATATTCTTTTTGGTATCGGTGGTGCTCCTGAGGGTGTCATCGCTGCTGCTGCTCTTCGTTGTATGGGCGGGGACTTTCAAGGTGTTTTAAAGCCAAGAAATGAAGAAGAAGTTGAAAGGGCCCTAAAAATGGGTATTAAAGACATGAACAAAGTATTCTCTATCGAAGAGCTTGCTTCTGGTCACGTTATGTTTGTTGCGACAGGTGTTACATCTGGAAGTTTCCTAAGAGGAGTTCAATTCAAGCCTTGGGGAGCTATCACTCACTCACTTGTTATGAGAAGTCAGTCGGGAACGATTCGCCATATTGAAGCTGAACACCACTTTGATACAAAACCACGTTACTAAGGATTAGTTATGGCAAAGGCACAAAGAACAGAAACATTTGATGTTGCTATTGATAAAATATACGATGTTATCGTTAATTATAAATCTTACCCAGAGTTCGTTGATGGCGTGAGCTCTATTGAAGTTCTTGAACAAAACGAAGCGGGGGCAAGGGTAAAATATTCTCTGAATCTCATTAAGAAATTTTCTTATATCCTAAAGCTAAAGCACGAAAAACCAAATCGTGTTAGCTGGACTTTTGAATCAGGTGATCTATTTAAATTAAATAATGGTTCATGGGATTTAAAAGACAATGGTAATGGAACAACTGAAGTCACATACTCTCTTGAAGTAGATGTAAAAGGTTTCGTTCCTGGAGCAATCGTTAACAAACTAACAGAAAGCTCTTTGCCTGCAATGATGAAGTCTTATAATAAAAGAGCTAAAGAAGCTTAAGAGGTGAGTATGAGCGAGGATAATAAAAAAGACAGTGGTATTTCTGATGTAATCAAAAAAGTTGTTTCAATTGGAATTGGGGCCGCTTTTATGACTGAAGAATCTGTCAAAGGTATCCTCGCTGATTTGCCTCTTCCAAAAGATATTATCAATGGGCTTACTCAAAATGCGAAGACGGCCAAAGAAGATTTTTCTAAATCTATTAGAGAAGAACTATCTAAGCAAATGTCTAAGGTTGATCCGAGTAAGCTTGTGGAAGATTTGATTGATAAATACGATATTCAAGTCGAAGCTAAGTTTAAATTCACAAAGAAAAATCCAAAAGACTCAGAGTAATCCTAATGGACAGAAAGGCGCAGCTTAAATCTCAATTTCAAGAGGTTTATAACGAGATCGACTCTCATAAGAGCACGACCAAAGATGTTCATCTTGTCGCTGTTACTAAGTATTCACCTTTTTCTGATATTGAATTGAGTTATGATGTCGGTCATCGCGATTTCGGTGAAAATCGTGTGGCCGAACTTTTAGAGAAGGCCAATTTGGCCATGGACAAAGGGTTGAAGAATATTCGTTGGCATTTTATTGGACATCTTCAATCTAACAAAATGGCAAAACTTCTTACTGTTCCTCATTTAAATTTCATTCACAGTATTCATTCGAAAAAATTATTAGAGCTTCTTCATGCTAAATCTGTTGGCATTGACCATGCTCCGATTGGCTATTTTTTGCAAGTGAATACTTCTTTCGAAGACGAAAAGTCTGGATTTGAAACTTATGATGAATTAACTGAAGCGGTTAATTTTTGTCTTCAAAAAGATACTGATAAATTAAAACTCAAAGGTCTTATGACCATGGGTAAAATTCGCACCGATGATGTGAGAACAAGTGCTAAGGAATGTTTTTCTAAACTTGTGGATTTTAAGAAACATTTGGAAGGTGATTTTTCAGTAGATTTAATGCTCTCTATGGGCATGAGTAGTGATTATGATATTGCTATAAATCTAGGTTCTGACTTTATACGAGTAGGGTCAAAAATTTATAAGGACTAATGCTTAGGTCTACTCTCTAGATACTTTAAATAGAACTTATCTTTATCCTCTTTTAAAAGAGAATAATTATAATGGCAAAATTTCTTAATAGAGCTCTCTAAATAACCAGCGTACTCATAATCATAGAATAGTGACGTCACAGGCTTTAGGGTCGTGCTCAAGCTTCCAAAAATTGAGTAGCAACCACCACCATCACTAAATCGCAAATACTCTTCTTTGAAACGAGTAAAGAATAGATCAGTGTTATCAATCATTATATCTCTAATAATCTCATTTCTATCATTATAGATTTCTGGTTTTGAAGGGACTTGAAAGTTTAAATATTTGCTATAATTTTCTAAGTTTTCATAAAGAAGGCCCATTGCCAGATTTTCATTTCTATCAAAATAATTCATTAATGCGTTTTTTGCTACACACTCATTGATTTCATTAATTCTTGATTTGTCATCAAAGAAGTAGCGAAAGTGCTCTATTGTACATTTGTTATTTTGCGTGGCCGTCGCCACGACTTCACTTGTGAGTTGAACATTGTTTAAAGTTTCATTAATGACTTTGAACTGAGTCACAGAATCACAGTTCTTTTCTTCTAAGAATTCGACACCATAGAAAACGGCATTTTTTATAAACTGATATTTCTTCGGGTCTAGATCTTTCAGTTTCTGGGGTGAGTAGCGATATGAAGAAACGCTCTCGGCAAATTCTTCAGATTGAGAGGCCTTACCATATTCAGAAATAACTCTTTCTGGATGATTGAGATTCCAGCGCTTGCCTTCTTTTTCCCAACCTGAGAACTGATCCCAGCGCCAGTTCTTATGGATTTCAAATTTCGCTGACATATTGTGTGCAAGTTCGTGAAAGACGATATACTCTTTCATATGCTCATCATACTCTTGCCATGCACTGAAGATTTCTATTGTGGCATTGGCAATTGTTCCTTTTTTAATACTTACCTTTTCTTCGTCTACCAAAATAAGCTGCTTGTTAGCATACATTTTTTGATAAAAGCTTGGTTGAGATTCTAGGGCACGAATGACAACTGAGAGATCTTTTTTACTAAATTCTTTCGCAATATCTTTTGGATAGTGTGAAGTATTGTATCCATATTTACTAAGGATATAGGCGTGGAAGACACCATTTCCTTCAACGAAAAGATTGTCTAGAGCACAGCGAACATCATGACAATCTTTGATTTGATCATTTTTTGACAGATCAATTTGTATCGCATCTTGGCGGTCTCTATTAAGTAAATCTCTTTTAGTCATCAAAGTGGCAAAGAGATCGAGAAGGGTAGTGTCTTCATTTTTAAAGACATGTCCTAGTATTGTTCGTGTTTCTTTTTTATGTGATTTTTGAGAGTCGAGATATTTTAGGACATCTTCAAGTTCAATATCTTTTTTCGCACATGTCTTATTAACGACATCTTCTTTTGAAACGGCCCACCAAGAATCTTCTTCAGCGTGGGCCGATGTGATAAGTGTAAAAAATAGGAATATTAAAAGAGTTTTAATCTAGAACCCTCTTATTTCATTAGTACTCTAAAAGCACTTGCAGTCACTTCTCTTTCAGAAGAGTAATCACCAAGTTCTCTTTTCTCACTAAAAACGATATCAACGTTTACATATGAGTTGTATTGAGTATTTCCATTATTAACTGTAGTTCTTGCAATTGTGTCATTTGCAAGGTCCATGTCAATAACCTCTTCAGTTGCCTTAATAGCGAAGATTTCTTTTTCAAATAAAAGAGCACCTTCATCTGTATAAGCTCTGATTTTGAAATTATTTCTTGTAATAAGAACTGTATCAACACCGTTGTATGAAATTGAGCTTGCTTGATCAACTCTAACATTTTCAAATGCAACTGAGCCATCTTCTTGCATATTACATTTCACAGCACTTAGAAGGAAATTAACGTTTACGATATCTTCTGATCTTTCAATTTTAGGAGAATAGATCTTGTATGAAATTTCATCCGCACGAGAAAGATCCGACTTTGATTGGCAATAACGAGCACCACCATCAAATAGTTTTGCGATTTTTACATCAGAGGCAAAAGAATTAAACATTGTACCCAAAAGAATTAGACTCATTAAACTCTTCATGAAGACCACCTTATAAAATGATTTAGTTTGGTGAGTGTAGGAGAATATCTGATGTTGCGCCACAGCAAAATGACCATCTAGTATTAATTACATTTATATGATCACTAGCCAATTATTGGATAACTGGCCATTAACTACCTAATAATACATAGTAAAATTTACTTAAAGTCAGATTTATAGAGATTATTAGGTTTGACTTGGGTATACATGTTGAATATTGTGCACCCTGTATAGAATTTAAAACAATAATAAGGGGAAATACAATGGCAAACGACACACTGAGAAAAGTTCCTGAACTTAGCTTGATGAGCTACATTAATGGATCGACGAACGACAAAGTTACGTTTGTAAATAACCTTTACTCTGGTCTAAAAGACTATGGCTTTATCGTCCTTACAGATCACACTGTTGATCAGAAAAAAGTGGATGACGCCTATTCTCTTCTAAAAGAATTCTACGCCCTACCAATTGAAACAAAGAAAATGTATTGCGGTAATAACGGTGGTCAAAGAGGTTACACTCCTTTCAAAACTGAACATGCTAAAGATAATGCTAATCCAGATTTAAAAGAATTTTGGCACGTTGGTCGCGAACTTGCGGCCACAAGCCAATATAAAGGTGTTTACCCAGAAAACGTTTGGCCAACAGAAATTCCAGGCTTTAAAGATGCTTTTATGAATCTTTATAATTCTATGGATGAGTCGGCCAATATCCTTTTAGAGGCCATCGGTATTGGCCTTGATGTTCCTAAGAACTTTTTTGCTGATATGGTTCACGATGGAAATTCAATCCTTCGTGCCATTCACTACCCACCGACAAAAGGTGAGGACACAAAGAACTCAATCCGTGCAGCAGCACACGAAGATATCAACTTAATTACAATGCTAGTAGGAGCTACTGATTCAGGGCTTGAGCTTCTTGATAGAGATGGTTCATGGCTACCTGTTCAATCAGCACCGGGACAAATTGTTGTGGATACGGGAGATATGATGAGTAGAATTACAAACGAAGTTCTACCGGCCACAACACACAGGGTTGTGAACCCAAAGGATGATGGTAGTGAGCGCTTTTCAATGCCTTATTTTGTGCATCCTCACTCAAACGCTCTTCTTAGCTGTATTGCTTCATGTGTAGGTGAAGGGGCCAAGTACCCAGACATCACAGCGGGGGATTTTTTGATTCAAAGGCTTAAGGAAATCGGTCTGTACTAATTAGAATTTTAGTCCGATGGTTAGGCCTGCGGCGACAATATTGTTGTCCTGTGCCTTACCATCGCTAAAGCTCTCTTTGGAAGTGATTGATTCCAACACTCCTTCAACTAGGAAGGAATAGCTTCTTGAGAGCTCCATCAGGGCGCCAACCTTCACAGAGGGAAGGACCCAAGCGCTACCACTTTTTTCTTCTTCATCTACAACCGTTGACGACTTACCAATCCCTACAGAAACTCCACCATAGAAATTAGTATTAGAATTTTTCATTTTTCTAAAATGA
>NZ_AUNE01000044.1 GCF_000447755.1 Bacteriovorax sp. BSW11_IV
TATAATGTCTAAACTCAAAAGTATTCTCTATTCATTGTTTACGATTGTTCTTGGGGTGAGCATACTGTTCTTCATTATCCGCCTATCTCCCGGAGATCCGATTGAGAGGATTCTGGGACCAGAAGCTAGTTTAGAGGATATTAATCACTATCGCACACAGCTCGGGTTAGATCGTCCGATGCTAGCTCAGTATATAAGTTTCATTACATCAGTATTTCGCGGCGATTTAGGTACTTCTTTATTTAAGAAAAAAGATGTCTTCGATCTTCTTAAAGTCCATATGCAGCCGACATTAGTTTTGGCACTACTTTCAGTTTTTATTTCAGCTCCACTGGGAACGCTATTAGGTGTCTTTGCAGCACTCAAAAAATCAACAGCAGTCGATTCAATACTTAGAGTTGTAACGCTGCTTGCTCTTGCTTTTCCTATATTTTCCTTGGCCCCGATTCTGGTTCTGGTCTTTTCTATAAAAATGAATTTACTACCAGTTTCTGAATGGACGAGTTGGAAACATATCATTTTACCAGTTCTAACTTTAGTAATTCCTCTTTCTTCTATCGTATCTCGTGTGTCGAGAAATAAATTTTTAGAAGAAAAAGATGGGCCTTGGGTGCAGGTTCTTCATGCTAAAGGAATGGCAAATCGTGATGTGGTCATTCGCATTATTAAAGTTACTTTGCCTACGATATTGAATATCGTTGCTATTCAACTTTCTGTTGTTCTTGCGGGAACAATGGTAACTGAAACAATTTATGATATTCCTGGAATGGGATTATTGTTATTTGAGGCCATATCAAACAGAGATTATCCAGTCGTTCAAGGTGTTATCATCTATTCAACCATAGTTTATATGTCGGTTTTTTATTTTATAGATTATTTGAATAAATTCATTGATCCAAGATTGAGTGGGGAATAAATGAAAGAACATACAAATAGAAAATTAAATAAAGAACTTAAAATTGGATTATTTTTAATTTCTCTTTTTGTAATATGGGCAATCGCTTGGACTGTGTATTCAAATTTCATCGCAGGCTCAATAAGCTCTCCTTATTTACCAATTGCAACAATTAGTAACGAACTTCTTTCTCCAAGCTCGCTATTCCCTCTCGGAACAGATATCTATGGTCGCTCTTTATTAGAGGTTATTTCTGAAGGACTCATTTACTCATTAACATTAGCAATTATTGTTAGTTTCATTGCTGCAGCCATTGGTATCATTATCGGTTATATTACGGCCGAAGGACGTGGCTTTTTAAAATATTTTTGTGACTTATCAACAAATTTGATCTTTATTTTTCCATCGATCCTAATTGCGATCATGGTCATGTCTGTCGTTGGGCAATCAATGTCCGGACTTATTGTAACGATGATTTTTACTGGTTGGCCGTCATATGCAAAAGTTGCAAGAGGTGAGGCACAAAGAGTTTTATCTCTGTCGTATGTTGAGAGCGCAAGGGCCGTTGGTGTGAGTGAAACGCGTTTATTTCTCAAAACAGTTCTTCCTTCAATTCTTCCCGTTTTGATTGTGAATTTTGTACTAGGAATTAGTGGCGTTATCGTCAGTGAAGCAACACTAGGATTTCTTGGATTAGGTGGTAGTGAATATTCGTGGGGAAATCTCCTTTCAATGGGAAAGACAGTGTTACTTGAAGCTCCCTACATCGTCGTGTTTCTAAGTGTTATACTAGGAACACTAATTATCGGCCTAAACCTGTTAGGGGACGGCTTAAGAGATTTTATTGATCCAAGAAAGTCCTCGTGAACTTTCTAAAAAAACCGATAAGGTGTCAAAGTTCATTCAAGTAGAACGTGGGAGATTAAGATGAACAATTTAGGTCAACTTATTTTTACTGGTATCTCTGGTACTAGTCTTACAGATGAAGAAGCACAATTTTTAGAAGAAGAAAATATTGGTGGAGTTATTCTTTTTTCAAAAAATTATGAATCACCGGCCCAGTTGGCCGAGCTCATCAATACAATTCAAAACTGTAGACAAGAATATCCTCTTTTTATTGCAACTGATCACGAGGGTGGTAGGGTGCAAAGATTCAGAAAAGGATTCACTGACTTTCCAGCGATGCTTGATATAGCTCAGTCAGATTCACCAAAGCAGTGCTACACTGTCCATAAAATTATGGCCGAAGAGCTTTCTGCTTGTGGAGTAAATATTAATCTTTCTCCAGTTTGTGATATTTTTACTAATGAAAAAAATAAAGTCATTGGAGATAGAGCTTTTGGAACAGATCATGAAACGGTTTCAAAATATATTTCTTCAGCGATTCGTGGTCTTCAGACTAACAATATTTTAGGTTGTGCAAAACATTTCCCAGGGCATGGAGATACAACCCTAGACTCTCATTATGATCTGCCAATTGTTAAGACGCCGATGGAAGAATTAAAAGAAAGAGAGTTCCAACCATTTATCAAGGCCATTAAGTCGAGAGTTGAATTTGTAATGATGGCCCATTTAATAGTTGAGGCCATTGATCCAGAACTGCCATGTACTCTAAGCCCTAAGGCCTACAAAATTCTTCGTGATGATATGAAGTTCTCTAAACTAATCATTACTGATGATATGCAAATGCAAGCGATTACAGATCATTATGGAACAGGCGATGCTGCAATTATGGCAATAAATGCTGGAGCAGATATTGTTGAGTATCGAGACATGAAAGAAGCGCAGATCGCATTGGAGGCCCTAAAAGAAGCGGCCAAAACAAAGAAACTTAAAAACTCAGTTATTATGGATCGCTATAACAATATTCAAAAAAGTAAAAAACAATACTTTACTGAATATAGACCAACTTACATTCCTGACGTTTCGAAGAAAGTTGGAAACGCGACCAATCAAAGATTCCTAGAAGAGCTTAAAAAACTCATTCAAAAATAATCGACAATTTTAATATGTATTAGAGGGCTACACGGCAAAAATAGGCCGTGTGGCTTTTAGCAGCAAATTCTTTGATATTCTATACTTATGGAGAATATCATGAGGAATTTATCAATTCTATTTTTGCTTTTTGTGGCGAATATTTCGTTCGCTCAGGCCTTGCGTGGTTACGAAGGAAATTATGCAAAATCAACTCCGCGTGAAGTAAATGTTATTCTCAAAGAAGCATGTGAGAGAGGTCATTCAGAAAACTGTTTTGAACTTGGTGCACGTCTTCTTCCAAGTGAGAATGAAAAAACTTCTGCCCTTGGTAGATCGTATGTTCAAAAGGCCTGTAAAGATGGCGGTATTAAAGAAGCATGTGAGATGCTTACAGGTGAAGATAAAGTAAAAGGATCTGATCTTCTCTTATGGGCCGGTGTTATTCTCATAGGTATTGCTACTCTAATTATTACAAGAACAATTTTCGATGACGAAGATCAATTCAAGGCCCAAGAAAAATTAGATGAAGGTGGAGAGAGTGGAAAGAAAGTAAAAGATCACGGAATCGTACTTAAATACTCGCGTCCAATGTTTAAACGCTACGTTTCTCCAGTCGTAGCGAATATGAAAAACAAAAAGAAAATCAAAGAAAAATATCGAAGAAAGCTTGCGAGTGCAGGTCTTACTGATTATTTAACGACTGAAGATTTTTACGCATTCAAGTTATTTCTTATTATTGGTTTTCCTGTTGTCTTTGTTGCAGTTAGAGTTTTCTTGGAAGAAACATGGCCATTATCTTATATCCCTGCAATTGCACTTATCGGTTTTGTTTATCCAGATATATGGATCAACGGAAAAATTCAAAGACGTCAAAAAGAAATTATTTCTTCAATGCCATTTTGTGTAGATATGCTCGCCCTATCAGTAGAGGCCGGTCTCGACTTTATCGCTGCTATGACAAAGGTTGTTGAAAAAGCAAAAACATCTGCACTAACTGAGGAATTTGAAATTCTTATTAAAGAAATTAAAATTGGAGCTTCAAGGGCCGAGGCCCTTAGAAATTTAGCATGGCGATGTGAGCTTATGAGTATTTCATCGTTTTGTGCGACACTTATTGCGGCAGATTCGGTCGGGGCATCTATTGGTCCGATCCTTAAGGCCTTATCAAAAGAAATTCGCGAAAAGAAATCTTCTGAAGTTGAAAAGGCCGGAGCAACGGCCGCAACAAAAATTCTATTTCCAATGATGTTTCTTATTGTTCCTGCGGTATTTCTCGTTGTTGGTGGACCACTGGCAATTGAGTTGATGGGAGGACAGTAATGATCGCGAAAATAGGTGATTCGATTATTGCAAATAATGTGAAGATCGCAAGTACGACAATTGATCGCATGATAGGTTTAATGTTTAAAGAAAAAATGGTGGGATTTGATGCTCTATTAATTGAGCCTTGTAATTCAATTCATACATTCTTTATGTGTTATGCCATCGATGTAGTCTTTCTTAACAAAAACTATGAAGTAGTAAAAATTATTCGAAATATGAAGCCATGGCGTTTATCGGCCATCTATTTTAGGGCAACTAAAGTTTTAGAGCTTCAGGCAGGGACGTTACCTGAGAATGTTTCAAAAGGTGATAAATTGGTGATGCATGTATAAATTAGTTGCAGTCGCGGGGAAAATTAGGGGGCAAGAGTTTATACTTAACAGTGGTGAAAACACTGTTGGGAGAGATGATTCATGTGATCATACTATAACTATTGATGGTGTTTCTAAGAAGCATATGTCCATTTCTGTTACTGATGACGTTGCCTATCTCAAAGACTTGGGAAGTTCTAACGGTACATTTGTAAATGGTAAGATTGTAAAAAGAGCGACTATTAAAAATGGTGATAAGATCGCACTGCCTGATGTTATTTTTCAAGTTGTTTATGTAAAAGAAAAGAAAATTGTAATTAAAAAGGTCGCCGCAAAAGAAGAAGACCCTGAAGAAGTATTTCTACGCGGGGGAACTCCTCCAACTGCACTTGGTCCAAAAATTCTGCATTTATTTAAATATAAAGTAATGCCGATTATTCACGGTATCAACGAAGAATATGAGTGGCGTGTTCTATTTGCCATTATGACAACAATCTTCGTCATAACAACAATTACACTGACAATTTTTCCAATTCTCCAAGATAGTAAAAAACTTTTACTTCAAGAAATCGCAAAACGTGGTGCCCACTATGCAGATGAAATTGGTCGTATCAATTCACAGGCCCTAGAATCAAAAAACCTAGATCGTGTTAACTCAGACTTCCTTGAAAAAGAAGATGGTGTTACATCGTATGACCTCTTTGATTTACAGGGGCGTATTGTTCGTCCACTTGCTAGATTGAATGAATATATCGACGATACATTCTCGATTGAAGTTAAGGAATGGGCACAAAAAACTCAAAGGAACACAGGAAACTCCGTTTATAAAAAACTTCTTAATGATGGAAGTATCGGTATTGGTAAAAAGATTATCGCTTATAACGCTAAAATTGGTGAATTTGAGGCCGTAGGTCTTATTGCAATTCGCTTCTCGCCAACATCACTAGCTGTGGAAGCACAGAAGAGCCAGACCGCATATATGGAAGCTTTAGTTACTTCCATGCTCGTTTCAATTTTCTTCTTCGGTATTGTCTACTATTTAACAATTAGACCAATTGATGAGATCAAATTTCAAATTGAAGAGGCACTTCGCGGAAGACGACGAAATGTCGAAGGAAAGTACCTCATGATAGAGCTTCACCCATTAAAGTCTGTTGTGAATAGTTTGCTGCAAAGAATTCGAGAACTTCAAAATGATACGGCCGATTCTGAGTTTGATGATATGGAAAGCGATGAGTCTTATGTGGCAACCCTTAAAGAGTTTATGCGTGGTTCAGCAGGCCCAACAATTGTTCTCGATTCTCAGAAAAATGTCCAAGGAATTAACCTAAGTGCCGAGGATTTAACAGGGATTAGAGAGAATTCTTCTGTGGGGATGTCGCTTTTAGATGTCAGTCGTGAAAAGGGATTTGCTGCAACTGTGATAGAATTGTGTGATGAATCTGCCAATAATGGGGGCTACTCACAGCAAGGTGATTATGAACTTCAAGGTCACCAATATGAGATTTATGTAACTTCGTTAATTGGAAAAGATAACTTTGCAAAAGGCTTTTTCGTTAGTTTTGTAAAAGGTAGTTAGTCATGGCCCAAAATGCCGTTAAAATTACTAAGAATATTGCCCAGCCAGAGAAGGCCGGAGATTATAACCGTTTAATCTGTTTGACTGGAAAAAATAAAGGACTTTGCTATTACTTAAAAGGGGCGAGAGTTGTTATTGGTCGTGGAACAACGGCGGATATACAGATCCTTGATACAAATGCCTCTCGTGAGCACGTTGAATTAGTAAAAGTTGGTGATCGCTATGTTCTAACAGATCTTCAATCTCAAAATGGTGTTATTGTTAACGATTTGAAAGTTACGCAACACGAATTGAAAAATAATGACAAGATCATCATTGGTGCGACTGTCTATAAGTTTAGTCACATAATTGTGAAAGAAAATCAGTTGGCCCTTGTAGAAGACGAAGATGATGAAGAAGAGATCGTAGAAGAAAAAAAGAAAACCAAGAATACCAAAGAAGATAAACCTAAGAAGAATAAACGTGTTCTTATATATGGTGCCGCTATTCTTCTCGTTGTGACTTTCTTACTTCCTTCTGAAGAGACGAAGACAACAAAACCGATGATAAAAAATCAAGGTAGTATTGATGATATTTCAGTTTCTCTCGTCAACAAAAAAGAAGTTGAAGATAAAGAATTAGAAGAGAAATTAGAATCAATTATTCACAGAGGGCAAAGAGAGTATAGAGAAGGAAACTACTTTAGGGCAATGGAAGAATTTAGAATGGCCCTGATACTTTCTCCAGAGCATGGGCAAGCATCTTTTTATATGCAAAAGTCGAAGCAAAGGCTTGATGAAAATATTAAAAATGCGTTCATTCGTGCAAGTCAGGATACGGAAGCATTGAAGTATTCAAATGCGATAGTTTCTTATTGCTCTGTAATAAAATTGTTACAAGATTATAATGTTGATGATCAAAGATATGTTCAGGCACAAAATCAAATCAAGGACCTAGAACAGAAAATGGGGCTAGCTGAAGGTGAAATTAAGTGTTTCGAAACTGAATAAATTCATATCTGAGATTGATCTTGGACAAGAAATCATCGGAGTTGAAAACTCTGAAGTTATCTTTTTAATTGGACGCTCGCCAGAGTGTCATGTGTCGCTTAATGATCAAACGATTTCGCGCGAACATGCAAAAATCCAATATGTGAATGGAGTCTGGACCCTTCATAAACTACCCGGACTTGGAACTCTTTCAATAAATGGTGTACCAACAGAAGGTGGTGTTCTTCAAAATGGAGATATCATCAGAATTGGTGACTTTTCTTTAACAGTCTTTCTTGTACAGCAGCAAGTTGCTCAAGAAGTTGCACAAGCTCCTATTGCCGTCGCCCCCGTTGAAAGTCCAGATGACTTTTCTCATGAAGACGCCCAGGATGCGACAACGGAATTTAGTGAAGATCAATTAAGTGATACACCTTTAGTAGAGGAAGACCCTCTTGCGGATTTAGGCGGAAGTCTCGATGATTTGGGAGACCCAGATGCTGAAGAAACTTCGTTTCCCGATGAGACTGATGGTACCGAGGGAATGGACTTTTCTGGTGGTGATGGTGAATATGCTGATGAGTATGGTGAAGGTGAATATTCTGATGAAGAATATCCAGTTGAAGAATATGACGACGACATAGGTGAAAAAACATCTGTTGCCATTAGCTTCGCCAATATTAATTTAGAAATTTTTGGTGAATTTGCACCCTACGATCACTTTAATATAAAGGATGCAGAAGTCTTCATCGGTCGTGATCCTGAAAAATGTCAAATTCTTCTTAATGATCCTGAGGTCTCAAGTATTCATGCTGTAATTCGTAGAAATAATATCATGTGTACAATTGAAGATTTGCAATCTTCGAATGGGACACTGTTAAACGGCAAGAGAATTAATAAAGAAGACCTTTCAAATAATGATGAGTTCATTATTGGATCAACGACATTTACAGTTAAAATTGGCTCAGATTTTTTAGAGCAGCAACTGAAAACGTTAATGCCTGTTGCTGAAAATCAGGAAATTCAAGTCGAAGAAGTTGTCGAAATTGATGAAGATGAGCTGGAAGAAGGCGATGATGCGGTTTTTGGTGTTGAGACCCCTAAGTCACAATCTCTTTTTTCTAAGGATGCTTTAAAAGATCCTCAAAAAAGAAAGAAACTTCTCTATATACTTGTTGGACTTCTTGTTCTGTGGACATTCCTAGGTGAAGACGAACCAGAAAAACCGACAGCAAAAGATGTTAAGGCAGAAGCTAAAAAAGCAGCTCCAAAAAAAGATGATATCAAACTAACTCCTGCTCAAGCAGAGGAGGCTGAATCACTTTATCAATTAGGAAAGCAGTTGGCCGATGATGGACGCTATAGAGAATCAATCGAAACACTAGATAAGCTTTTTCTCATTATAAAAGAATATAAGAATGCTCGCTCGGTTTATAATCTTGCGAAAGAAGGTTTAGAAGAACTTAGAAGAATTCAAGAGAAAGAAGAAAAAGATAAGAGAGAAGCTGTTCGTAAAGCAAGAGTAAAAGAACTCGTTGATAAGGCAAGGGCCGCAGTCGATGAAAAAAATGATATTCTCGCAGAAGGATTGTTTGGTGAAATCTTAAAACTTGATCCAGAAAACTATGATGTGGCCTCTATGAAGCTTGAGATTGAAGCTTGGAGAAAAAAGATCCAAGAGGAAGAGTTGGCGAAGGCCCAAAAAGAAGCAGAAAGAAAAAGACAAGTTGATGCACTAGCTCCAGGGAAGAACTTCTATCTTAAAAAACTTTGGTATAACGCCACTATAAAGTTAGAAGAATTCTTACGCATGAAAGGAATCGATGAAGATCTTGTAAAAGAAGGCTCTAAAATGCTTGATGAGTCTAAGCAAAAGTTATCGGCCATCGTGCAACCTCTTCTTGGAAAAGCTAGATCTTTGAAAGAAGGACAGGATTTAAAAGGTGCATACGAAACTTATAATCAAATTTTGAAATACGATCCGTCTTCAAATGAAGCTTTGAATGAAATGGATGAAATTCGTACTACTTTACATAATCGTTCGATGAGAATTTTTAGAGAGGCCTTAATTTCGGAATCTCTAAGTCGCTACGATGAGGCCCGTGAGAAGTTTCAAGAAGTACAACAGATATCTCCTACAGATAGCGAGTACTATAGAAAGGCCACTGAAAAACTAAAAGACTATATTGAATAGTAAATGAGGATATTGTGATTAAATCTTATTCGGCCAAAACAAATCAAGGACCATGCCTAGAAGTTAATGAGGACGATATTCATATTGATATTGCCAATAAACTTTTTCTTGCCTTTGATGGTTTTGGAGGGGCCGGAATCGGTGATAAGACTGTAGGAGACTTAAAGAATAAGATATCTGATTTCTATACTAAGATCGGGGGAGACCCAGATTCTACAATGCCATTTTTTTACGATCCAAAAAATCTCATTGAAACAAATGCTTTCATTAACTCAATGCTTATGGCCCACGAGGATCTGCTTAAAAAGAATGAGCCAAAACAGATGCACCAGCGCGGAGGAGCATCGATGATGGCAACTATTCTTTGCGAAAACATTCTAAGTGTAGTGTCTGTTGGAAACCTTGTATGTGCACTCGTGCGTGATAGTAAGGTTCAGCTTGTGACAACTCCTGATACTATGGACCCTCCATGGATCGATACATATCAACCTCATTTCTATACAACTCCACTAAATGCTTTTGGTCTTTTTACTAATCTTAATTATGAAAGTAAGGAAATTCGTGTACGAGATGGAGACACAGTTCTTGTTATGAGCGATGGAGTTTATTCTCGTCTTACTCCAAAAGATATTAGAGAAATTGTCGCAAACGGACAGTTAAAAGAAGTTGAAAAGGTTGATAAGCTCTTTGCTCTTTCAAACGAAAGAGGTAACCGAGATAATCAGTCGGCCATAATTCTACGATTTTAATTTCCAATAACTTGTTGATAAAAAAGCTGAATTAAGAGAAAATATTCAACATGACAATTAAAGTTTTAGTAGCCGATGACAGTCAAACAATTCAAAAAGTAGTTAAAATAACTCTTTCTGAATTATCTTATGAACTCACTCAAGTTCTAGATGAGCAAACACTTATTGAAGAAGTGGAGACGGAACACTACGATCTTCTCCTTCTCGATTTCGGTTTGTCGCAAACGACTTCGGGCTATGACCTCGCAAAATCAGTAAAAGAAAAAAGCCCAGATACGGCCATCATGGCCATGCTTGGGACATTTGATAGTATTAATGACAATCTAATGCATGAAAGTGGCATCTCAGATAAGATTACAAAACCTTTTGAGAGTGAAAAATTCATTAAAAAGTGCCAGGCACTTATTGATGGCAGTGATGATGAGTTTGAACCACAAGATAGTTTTGGTTCAGATGATGATCTCGCAGGTGGTTGGGTTGTCGATTCACCACAAGTTGAAGATAAGAAAGCAGAAAACGAATTTAATATGCAAGAAGCTCAACCAAGTAATCTTTTAAATGAAGAGATGAAAGGTTGGGGTGTTGAAGTTCCAGGTGTAATTGCTAAGAATCAAACTGAATTTGGTGAGTTCCCACCAGTTATCGCCGGTTCAAATAATCTCGCTCTATTAAAATCAGAAGATTTTGAAGAGCAAGTTGAAGCAGCAATAGATTCATCATTACCGGCCCAAGACGATTTAGAATATCCAGATATGGGATCAGATGTTGATTATGTTGGATCATCTGAAGAAGATTTGAAGTCAGTTCGTTTTCCTGGCGCACCTAAAGAAGAGCAACAAGTTGAGTCTCATGTAGAGCACGAAGAAGACTTTGTGCCCGCACATGATAAAGATGAAGATGAAGTTGCAAATCTTCTTGACGAAGACGCTACAGATCCTGATTATCAGCTTCCGGCCGAGCTTATGGCCAATAATCATGTTGAAGAGGATCTTGATGTCTCTTCAGAAGAATTTTGGGCGGCAGATGATGAAGCTCATGAAGCCGAAGGGTTATCTGAGAGCGAAGACGTTGCTGCTGAGGTAGTTCAACCAGTTGAAGAAAAAGTTGTAGAAATGGAAGTTGCTAAACAAATGCCTGCTCAGGTCGTTGCACCTGCACAAGTTGTAATTGATGAAGATAAAATTGTTGAGAGAATTACAGCTAACTTAAAACCTCTTCTAGAGAGTATGGTAAGAGAGTATTGTCACTCGAATGTTGATAAGGTTGCGTGGGAAGTTATTCCAGATCTTGCCGAAAATCTCATTAGAAAAGAGATCAAAGAGATTTCGAAATCTGTTTTAGACGCTAATTAATCCAAAATAGTAAGGGACCCATTGTAAATATGGTGGGTCTGGCCTGCGCTCTCTAAAAGTGCTTCTCCCCAAACTCCAATTCCGATAAAAGTACCAATGTTTTCAACATCACCATCTTTGATGAGAACATTTTTATTAAAATGGGCGCAATGATTTTTAAACTTTGCTGTGACGTCATTTTCGTTAACAATTCTATTGTCTAAAATATAAGTGAAAATTTCCTCGGCAATAGAGTGGAATTCATCTTGGTCTAAATGAAAATCTCCGAGTTGACCGAGCTGGTAGCGGTTATGTTCTAAGTTGTCTGAAGTGATTTTTGTGCCAAAATTAATTCCCATACCCACGATAAGTCTTTCATTTACTATTTGGCATAAAATTCCAGCGACTTTAGAACTCTTGTTTACAAGAAGGTCATTAGGCCATTTTATCGATAAATTAATCTTGTACTTTTCTGCAAAATATTCACATAAGAGCACGCCCATTTCTAGTGAAGATAAAGTTTTCTTTCTATGGGGTTCGAGTGCCATAGAGAAGGCAAGTGCATTTCCTGTGTCTATCCAATGATTTCCTCGACGCCCTACACCCTCAGTTTGTGCTTTCGTACTAACAAGTAAGTTTAAACCATGATTGTTGCTTAACTCTACTAAGTTGTCTTGTAGGTATTTTTGAGTCGATGCAATGGAGTCAAATTTTATATGCTTCATGGGTTTTCTTTTTTATGTATAATTTGTAAGGTAATTCTAAATCATCTTACAAATAAAGGTATACCATGACACTTATCCAAAGAACTGAACCTCGTCAAATCTCTTTTACACCAAACATTAATCCTTATGCTGCTGGAAGCGTTATTGCTGAGTTTGGAAATACAAAAGTACATATTACAGCTTCAGTTGAAGAGTCTGTTCCTCCATTTTTGAAAGGAAAGGGGCAAGGTTGGGTGACTGGCGAATATAATATGCTTCCTTCTGCAACTCACACAAGATCACACCGTGAAAGATCTAAGGTAAGTGGTAGAACTCAAGAGATTCAAAGATTAATTGGCCGTTCTTTGAGATCAATTATTGATCTAGAAAAATTAGGAGAGAGATCGATACTTATTGATTGTGATGTTTTAGTTGCTGATGGTGGAACAAGAACAACTTCAATCTCAGGTGCTTATGTTGCTCTTGAAATCGCAGTTAAGAAATTGATGAACGAAGGAAAGCTCTCTGAGAATCCAATTCGTGAACAACTTGGTGCCCTTAGTATTGGTATTAATAAAGAAGGGAAAATCATTGCTGATTTAAACTATATTGAAGATTCAAGTTGTGAAACAGATATGAATGTTGTTATGACGAGTACTGGGAAGTTCGTTGAAGTTCAAGGAACAGCAGAGGGCCATCCTTTTAGCCGTGAACAATTCAACGCTTTAATTGATTGTGCTGAAGTTGCAATGAAAAGAGTATTTGAAGCTCAAAATAAAGTTTTAGGAAAGTAATATGAAATTTATCCTCGCATCAACAAATGAACATAAGGCAGAAGAGTTTAACGAATTATTCGACAAAGAAATTGTCGAGGTCGTTGCTGCAACTGATAAGTTTGATGTGGAGGAAAATGGAAAGACCTTTGCTGAAAATGCACTAATTAAAGCAAAGGCATATTACGACAAATATAAAGTACCAGTGATGTCCGATGACTCAGGTCTTTGTGTAAAAGCGATGCCCAACGATCTTGGAATTTATACGGCACGTTTTGGTGGACCAGGTCTATCTGCAAAAGAGCGCGCAGAACTTTTAGTCGAAAAGATGAAAGATGTTGTACGTGAAGACAGGGGCGCTTACTTTGTTTGCGTCCTATGTTTTTACTTAAATCCTGACGAGATTTTCTTTTTTGAAGGGCGCGTCGATGGTCATATTGGTCATGAATATAAGGGTGAATTTGGCTTTGGATATGACCCCGTTTTCCACCCAGATGGAGAGCATGAGCACTCAACATTGGCCATGGTTCCGGAATGGAAGTCTCTGAATTCACACAGATCAGTGGCCTGTAGGCTTGCCCAGAAATTTTTTCATGAAAGGGTTTGCCAATCTTAACAGAATCATTTATAACTTGTTCTCACAAATGACTGTCGGAGAGTAGCGCAGCTTGGTAGCGCATCTGCTTTGGGAGCAGAGGGTCGTAGGTTCGAATCCTATCTCTCCGACCACTTCTTTTCTTATCCTAAACATTATTTCTCAAACAAAAAATATTTCTTAACTTTACATAGCATTTTAGGCAATCTGTACCAACAGCTTTATCTGAGCTCTTATTCATACTAAAATTAGCAAATGAAAGTATGCCTATTTGCCTTACTCATTCCTTATGTCTTTTTCTTTCGAAGTGTAAATGCGAGCTATCGGTTAATCGATAGTAAACTTCTCTTAAATCAAAAAATTGAAAATTCATACGATACATCTGGCGATGGAAAAATTGACTACGTTGAAGTTCTTGTAAACAACTCTCTTGTCGAAAAAAAAATCGATAACGATAACGACGGCGAAATAGAGCAAATCGTAAAATATCTAAAAAATGATCCTACTGGACTTGTTGAGTTGAGAAAATATTTTCTTCCAAAATCCAAGTTTCCTTTTTTAACAGAAAAATTTATCAAAGATCTTAAAAATAAAAATATTAAAGTAATTTCAGAATTTGATGACAATGCAGATGGGATCATTGAAAGAAAACAAAATAAAATTATTGATCTCTTCGCTATTAAAGAAAACTGCGATCCTAGTTTAAAAGGATTTAGTGAGCTCAATTCATTTGCAGATAGTTCTTTAAAAGTTCTCCAAGGCAAAGAAAAATCTTTAGTGATTGAAAGCTACAATATTGATGCTGGTTGTTTCAATGAGAAAGGAAGAGATTGGTTTCTCATGAGGCTAACAAATGCCATGACAACAGGTATGAGTTGTTTAAAAGACCTTGCAGATAAAAATGGGCGTGGTGCTCAAAAAAACTATGCGGGACTTGATCTTCTTATGAAGAGAAATAAGATTCAACTTTACTGCTCACAAACTGATTATGATTGGCACGGAACTCTGGCCCATGCGACAGTTTCATCGGATGATGAAATTAATGGAATTAAGCATCCTGCCATATCTCTAAATCCGAATCTCGCATCAAGGTTAAAGTCCAATGGAGGTGATTTGGAATTTGAAAGAACTCTCTTTCATGAACAGCTTCACAATCTCGGCTTTCGTCATGGTCATGATATTGAATATCCTTATGCGTGTGAAGTTTGCTGCTTTCCAAGAGATGAAAAAGATGAAGTGAAAAATAAAGCATGCCAGATCTGTAGCGGTAATTATTCAGATGGTAACGATATTAATTATGTCGCCGATATAAGTGACTATGGAGCGCTTACTTACAGTCGTTCGATTGGAAAAAAAACAAATATATCATTTCTAAAAAATAAAATTGGTGATGAGCTTGGGCTTGCATACTTGGCCTTAAATACAAGCGGCTACTTTGATCCTGCGGGAGTTGCTCTGGCAAAGAAATTAGATAAAAGAAAAGAGCTAGATTCTAGAACGAAAGAAATTTTGCAAGAAGCTTTGAGTAATGATTCACCAAAAGAGCACGTCGATTTTGAGAAAACTTCAAATTCTGTGGCAGATATTTATCTAAATCTATTTGCAGATGGAGACGTAGTAAAGGCAATTGAAAATCTCGAGTCAAATTTAGATGTTTATAAAAAAGATTTATCTACAGTTAAAGTGAGCGATCCTGAGAGTTATATAAGAAACTCACTTTTGTCTGAAATAAATTCGGTCATTAATATTATCTGGCTTGAAGATTATAAGGGTCGCACAAATATGTCACAAAGCGAGCAGGAGCAATTGCAAACAAGGGCCTACAACCTCAGTCTTGAAATCGAAAAAATAAAAGGCGAGAACTAAACCCTGTTGACGATCATGTTTATAAGAGATACTAATCATATTCATTAGAAACTTTAATCAGTTAAGGGATTATGATTATGAAAAAGCTTCTTGTTTCTCTACTTACACTAATGTCACTAGCTACTCTCGCCTCTGAATATCCTGTAGAACCAGATGCTGGCCTTACTCCAGGTGAGCTTTGTAAGAGACCTAGTGCTTACCGTTATCCCGAGAAAATAGCTTACTGTAATCGCGATGTTTCTAAAGGGACGAAAGACGATATCTTCAGACAGTACAGAAAATTAGGTTATAGGCTTAAAATTAAAAATAGAGCAGATTACAAAATTGACCACTATATTCCTCTTTGTGCTGGCGGTAGTAACAGCCGTAAAAACCTTTGGCCACAGCATAAGTCTATATTTAAATATACAGATGCAGTTGAATCAGTTGGTTGCCAAAGATTGAAAGAAGGAAGAATTTCTCAAAAAGCACTTATTGAATTAATTAAATATGCAAAAAGTGATTATCAAAGGGCCAACCAAGTTGTTGATAAATTGGCCAGAGACTATTAGTTTTAGCAAATTGGGGCTTTGCAAAAAGCCCCGTCTACAGCATTAAATCAGCTACTTCGAACTTCTTAATTTTCCTTTCATCACCTTAGAAACTGCAATAAAAAGTGTACGAATGACAGTGTTAATGGTACTTTTTTTTGGCCTACACACGAACATTTAACACAGAGCAGAGGAACCGCTTGTGAAATTAAAGAGACTAATCATTCAAGGGTTTAAATCCTTTAAAGACAGGACTGTCATCAATTTCGACGATGGAATTACAGGGATCGTTGGACCCAATGGTTGTGGTAAATCAAATATTGTAGACGCCCTTTTTTGGGTAATGGGTGAGCAATCGGCGAAGCACCTTCGTGGTAAATCTATGAAGGATTTAATTTTCGCAGGATCATCTAAATATAAGCCAGGTGCTTTTGCAGAAGCATCTCTCGTACTAGAAAACGATGATGGAAAACATATCCACATTGGAAATAAAGTATCATCACCTTCTGAAATCATGCTTACACGTAAGCTTTATAGAAATGGTGAGACAGAGTATAGAATCAATAATATTCCAGCGCGTTTGAAAGATATCCAAGAAGTATTCATGGATACTGGTGCTGGAGCTAAATCATATTCAATTATTGCTCAAGGTGAGATCAATCGACTTGTTCAGGCCAAGCCAGAAGAGCGTCGTACAATGATTGAAGAAGTTGCAGGGATTACAAAGTTTAAAATTAGAAAGCGTGAATCTGTTAAAAAGATTGAGCAAACTGAACAAAACCTTGCCCGCTTAAGTGACCTTCAACAAGAGATTGAAAAAAATCTTAAGGCCCTTGAAAAGCAAGCAGAGAAAGCTGAGAAGGCGAGAACTCTTCGCGATAAAATTAAAAGAAATGAAGTTGTCGTTAATGCTCACAGAGTGTTTGATCTTTTAAAAGATCTTCGTGATGGTAAGGTTGCACTAAACGAAAAAACAATTGAAGTTGAAACTTGGGGTACAAGAAAAGACTCTCTTGAAATTTCTCTTGAAGAAGAGCGCTATAACAAAGAAGAGCAAACAGATAAGATTGAAACTCTATCGAAAGAAAGAAACGAAATCTCTAATCAGCTTGCAAAATCTGAAGAGCGTTTGAACTCTCTTTGCAACAGCTTAACAGATAAAGAAAAACAAATTGAACTTCGTGAAAAAGAACTTGAAGAACTTAAAGAAGAATTGGCCGAACGTCTTGCAAAGCAAGAAACTCTCAAAGTTCAAATTAAGGAAATCGAAGACAGAAACAACGAAGATTACGACTACTCACATGTTGAAGAACTTGTTGAGAGCCTAAAAGAACAACTAGAGTTTAAAACAGCTTCTGCTTCAGAACTTAAAGAAGAACTAGATGAGAAAAAAGAAAAAATGCAAAATCTTTCTCAAACAGTTTTTCAAAATACTTCTAAGCTTGAAGAATACAGTGCAAACCTAGAAGATATTACGACTGAAATTGAAGCATTAGAAAAACAATATTCTGGAGTTTCAAAAGAAATCCAAGATGAAAGAGATGCTGTTCATGCCGCTGAAAAACTTCTTTCAGAACTTACTTCTTCTGAGAACGTTCTTCGTGCTGAGCTTGAGGCCCTGCAAACTGAAGTTAAAACTTTAGAAAGAGATTTAAGAGAGAAGTCTAAAGATGTTATTACAACTGAATCAAGACTGAATTCACTTAAAGAAATCAATGCTTCTCTTGAAGGTGCTAAAGAAGGGGCGCAAGCTTTTCTTCTAAATGCAGACGAAACAAAGTATTCACTTCTTGGTTCACTTATCAAGTGTGATGACCAATATACTAAGGCAGTTCAACTTCTATTAGCAGATTACCTAGATACTCTTGTTTCTAACTCTGATGATACTGAAGACTTCAATGCTTGGTGTGCTGCTAACACAGATAAGGCCGTAGACTTCCTTGTTGGAAACAAATCAGCTGATCTTGCATCACCTGAGTCTCTTGAAAGATTGAAAATTGCTTTTGGTGAAGAGTTAAAAACTCTTGGCGATATCGTTGAAATTGCTCCTGAATATAAATCACGTTTGATGCCATTTTTTGACGGTTTCTTTCTCGTTCCAGAGCTTGAATCATCAAAATTCAAATCGCTAAGCTTTGATCTTAAATACAAAGCTGTCGCTTCGTACGATGGTTCAAAGGCATTCAAAAATGTTGGAAACGGGAAACTTGTTACGATTAAAAATGCTTCTGACGAAGGTCAGGGTGTTATTGCAAGAAATAATCTTATCCAAGAACTTGAAACGAAACTTGTTATAATGAATGAAGAACTTACAGCACTTGAAGAAACAGTTGCTGCTAAGACTTCTGACTTTGATTCAAAACAAGATGCTTTCGATGTTCATAGAAATAAACTTTCTGATGGGAAAGCTGATTTCGCAGCTAAAAAATCTGCACTGGATTCTAAGCTTGCAGGAATGGCCTCTGGAAATACAAGACTTGATATTCTTAAAAATAGAAAACAAGAAATTTCTAGAGCAAGACTTGATCTTCTTGAAAATGAAGAGAGCCTAGCTAATAACTTAAAATCTCTTAAAGAAGATATTGAAGATCTAGCAATGCAAGTTGAAGAGCTTCAATCTGAAATTGAAGATCAAAAAGCTTCATACGATGAAAATAAGCAAGAACTTCTTCAAAGACAACTTGAAGCAAAATCATTTGCAGACAGAATCAGTGGTTTAACTTCTCAGATTGAAGATATCGATGCTCAAAAAGTAAGAATGAATGCACGTATTGAATCAAACGTGGCGCTGATTGAAAAACTTAATGAAGAAATCAATCACGTTAATGATGAGATTGAAACACTTGAAGCTTCGAACCATAAAACAGCTGAAGTTCTATCTGATAAAGATGAAGTTCTTAGTATGCTTAAAGATCAATTCTCAGAACTACTCCTTGCTATGCAAGAGCGCGAAGACGAAGTTAAAGATCTTTCTAAGAAAATTAATAAGAATGAAAAAGAAGTGGCCGAGCTTGAAATTAAAATGGCCCAAATGCTTAACGAAGAAGAAGAGATTACACGTAATATCTTTGAAAAATATAGAATCGATCTACGTTATACAATTGGTCACTTCCTAGAGTTCTCTGAAGATGACTTCCATGATCTTAAAGATGTTTCAGGAATGTATTTCATTGAAACTGAGAATGGTACTCAGGAGATCGATAGAGAAGACTACGAATTTGTTAGACGTTATGGTCAAGATCTTAAAGACTGTTCAGCTAAACTTAAAAACTACAAGATGGAATACTCTCGTCTTGGAGAAATCAACTGGCAAGCAATCGAAGATTACGACAGACAAAAGCTTCGTTTTGAATTCCTTAAAGTTCAAGAAACTGAACTTCGTGGATCATTACAAGACCTACAGACGGCCATCGGTCATATTGATGAAAAGTCTAAAGAGCGTTTTGCAATTGCTTATGAAGAAGTTAATACAAGATTCCAAAAAGTATTCCCAATCATCTTCGGTGGTGGTTCTGCAACTCTAAGAGTAACAGGAAACCTAGATGATGCTGAATGTGGTGTTGATATTATTGCTCAGCCGCCAGGTAAGAAAATGCAGAATATTAACCTTATGTCAGGGGGAGAGAAGGCCATGACAGCAGTGTCGCTGATCTTCTCAATTTTCCTTGTTAAGCCATCTCCATTCTGTCTTCTGGATGAGGTTGATGCTCCTCTAGATGACGCGAACGTTGGACGTTTCAATGAACTTCTTCGTGAGATGAGTTCTGATTCGCAGTTCATTCTTATTACTCACAATAAGAAAACAATGGAGCTTAACGATACACTTTACGGTGTTACTATGCAGGAGCCGGGTGTATCAAAAGCAGTATCTGTACAATTGCACTAAAAGTTCAATGAGTATAAAATTAAAGGGTCCAACAAAGGGGCCCTTTTTTTATGCTAAAATCAGTCATTTTATTATCAGTATTATCGTTTAACTCTTTTGCTTTTTTGCCTAATTCTTTCAAGGCGAATTTCAAGCAATCAATTGAATCGAAAAAATCAAAAAGAAAAAGATTTATCAATGGTACTGTGGATTATTTGTATCCAGGGCATATTAAGTTCGAAGTGGTTGCTCCTGATAAATCAACTTATATCAGCAATAATGTTAAGACTTGGTATTATAGACCGCCGATTTTAGAAGGTGAGCCAGGACAAGTAACGATTCAAGATGCGAGGACCAATCCTTTGCATTCACTTTTTGATGTCTTAAAAAATGGTCTTAAAACAAATGATAGCTATAAAGTTGTAACAAAAGATAAAATTGCTTTCTTAGAATTTGAAAAATCATTTTCTAAAAAGCTAGGTATTGATAAGGCCGAAATTTTATTTAAAGATTCATTGGAATTTTCTAAGATCGAAAAAATTACACTTCATTACGAGAGAGGAAAGTCGGTGGAGTTGTTTTTTTCAGATATCAAAGAAAATCCTAGTTATGATAAGAAATTCTTCGAATTTGTAACTCCACCTAAAACGACAGTTGTTAATTAATTTAATTGGCTTGTAAAAAAGTTTGTTGTGAATTCAATGCTCTCAGATGAGTTGATTTTCTTATAAATAAAGAAGTTTCTCATGACGAGTTTCACATACTTTCTTGTTTCAGCATAAGGGATCATTTCGATAAATTCGATAAGATCTCCTGAATAGCGCTCTTTGTACCATTTTCTAACAGCGCTATCGCTAGCATTATAAGAGGCAACGTACAGTGGGAAAATACCATCAAACATTTTATTGAGTTCATTTAACAGTGATGCTCCAAGAAGAACATTTGTCTGTGGCGTGAACAAATCATCATGGTCTCTGTAAGGGATTTGGTATCTTTGCCCCAAAATTTTTGCCTTCTCTGGAATAATTTGCATAACACCAAAAGCATCTGCCCAGCTTCTTGCGTGTTGGTTGAATGCACTTTCTTGACGAGAAATTGCATAGATTAGCTCTGGTTCAACATTAAACTTCTTCGCTGCAGCCTTTACTTCTTCTTTGTAAGGGGTAGGGAAGGCATAAGTTGGATTTTCTTCAATCAACTCTCTTCTGCTTTCTTGAGATAGAGAATAGACTTGAGAGATCATAGCATCGTAGTGACCAATCTTCTTATAAAGAGGAAGGGACGCCACTCTAAGCTTTGATTCTTTCCATTCACGTCTTTTTGAATCAAGGTATTGTTTGGCAACATCAAATTCTCCAAGAGAGTACAACCAGTCAAAAGTCTCGTCTTTTAGAGGATCAATCTCATTAACTTTTGTAATTGGATCAAGCGTTTGACCTAGCTCATAGTGAGATAAAAATGAATAATACTCTAGTGGATCATTTTCGATAACTTCTTCAAAAAGGTCCTCAGCTTTATCTTCATTCCCTAGACGCTTGTAGGCCTTAGCAAGCCAGTACTTG
>NZ_AUNE01000045.1 GCF_000447755.1 Bacteriovorax sp. BSW11_IV
TAGGGTGAAGATGCGATTAGAGTTTCACCATCAATTTTTGTTACAAAACCAAATTTGTCATTGGCCTGTGAGTTGAGGGCCTTGTTGTACGATTCAAAAACCCACTGATTATCTTTAAAAAGGTAAGTTGAAATTGAACCAGCGTTAGGTGCATCAATATCATTTGGAAGTGGTTGTGTACTCCATGATGCATTTCCTGTAGTTGAATCGCCATGTGCTGCGATTGCAATAGCGTTATGTGAGATAGAAACTTTACTACCAAAGTTTTGACTTTGATTTGAGTTTTCGGCTTTGAAATATGCTTCTTGCTCCCATAATGAATCAGAATTTCTTTTAAATAGATATGCTGAACCAGAGTTAGACATACCATTTGATTCTAAAAATGTAGTACCTACATGGACTCCAGAGAGATTGTTGTCTTCATATGGTGCACCTACAATTATTCTTTGGTCATAAATATCGACAGATGATCCAAAGTTATCCGAACTTCCTGGGTTTGAGGCCTTGAAAAAGGCAGCGAGACTCCAAGTTGAACCATCTCGTTGATAGACATAGGCTGCACCGGAATTACTGAATGAGTTATTTGTGGAAGGAGAAGAACTATTAGATACACCCGATAAACTCGTATCTTCTTGAGGTGAACCGACAACAATTGTATTTTCATAGATAGCAACAGAAGTACCAAAGAGATCATTTGAACTATTGTTAATAGGTTTTATGTAAGCTTCTTGAATCCAGTTTACACCTGTTCGTTTATAGACATAAACGGCACCAGAGCCTGTGAACGAGTTATTTATTGATGCTGATGGACCATTAGTGATTCCTGATGTACTGGAATCTTCGCCCGGAACACCTACAACAATCGTGTCTTGATGGATATCAATATCAAAACCAAAAGAGTCATTATCATCAGCATTTACGGATTGAAGATAGGCCTCTTGTGCCCATGTTGTTCCCGTTCTAGTAAAGATATAAACAGAACCACGATTATTGGCAACGTTGTCCGTACTTCCAATTGGGCCATTGATAATGACATTCGTTGATGAATCATCAAGAGTCGCTCCTACGATTAATGTGTCACCATTGATCGCAATTGAAGTACCGAACTCATCGCCAGCATCAGGCGCAGTCGCTTTGATGTAGGCTTCTTGAACCCAAGTGTCACCAGTTCTTTTATAAACATAGACAGCACCACTATCTGCGCTAGAGTTGTCAGCACTTGAGCCTACGCCATTTGTAATTGTCGTTTGATTGCTGTCTTCTTTTGGCGCACCGACTACGATAGTGTCTCCGGATATATCAGCACTAAATCCAAATGAATCATCAATTCCAGAGTTAGAGCTTTTAATAAAGGCTTCTTGATACCAACCTTTTTTGATTGTTATCATGTGATTGGTTAATGTCGCAGCAGAATTTGTAAAGCCCACAAAGTCTGAAATTAATCCTGCTCCAATATTGATCCCAATCACTCCTTCACCAGAAAGTCCACTTAGGGTTACGATGAAGTTGGTATTATCCCCAGTGTTCGTTATGGTTATTGTTGATGCAGTAATATTTGAGCCTGATGCAAATTGAATATCAGAAGTCGTGAAACTTGTGGCATCAATTTCTTCAGAAAAAGTTACTCTGTATCTCAATGGTTCAATTGATGCAGGATTGGCCTGATTGATATCGCGTGAAATAGTAAGAGTAGGGATATCCTGATCGTATTTGACGATATTATCTACAGAGGTAGAGGGAAGATTTCGGTTGTAATATGGATCATAGACAGTGAAGCGCTCAATCACGGGAATAATTGTTCCACCACCATTAATACTCGTTGTTGTGATTAAGAAGTTTCTGTTGTCACCACAGTTTGTGATTGACCAATCTAAACCACCAGCGCCAGCTGTACCCATATTTTTGATATCGGAAGTCGTAAATGAACTAGTGAGAATTTCCTCTGAAAAAGTTACGAGGTAGTTAATACTTGGATCATTTGTAAATGAAATCTGAGTTGAAACGATCGGACAAGAACCGACAACTCCACCAGGGTGTTTTTCAATTGCTACACTTGGAGCTGTGATATCAAAGTAGATCGAATTATTTATACTAGTAGAAGCGCTTCCTAAATTATTAAAAATATCTTCAACAAGATTTGCTCCAATTGTCGGTTGGATGAATCCATCACCTTCAACAGCGATGGCCTCTAAAAGAAAGGTCATGTTGTCGCCACAATTAGTGATAGACCAACTAAGATTTCCACTTCCCCCTGAACCAGCATTTGAAATATCACTTAAATCAAACGTTTCAGGAAGAATAACTTCATCAAATTGAACCAAATACTTAAGGGATAGTTCTCGTGTGATTTCTTCTTGCACTGGAATAAGTGCACAGTTTCCGTAAGTACCACCTGGATAAATTTCAATTGAGACTTCAGGACCTTTTACATCATATAAAACAGAGTTATCAACAGAACTTGAGGCCAAGTTGATATTACCCGCAATATCATTAACCATATTTGCGGGTAGAGTCGGTTGAATTGTTCCATCTCCAGTTATCGCATTTGCACTAACTAAGAAATTCAAATTATCCCCACACGAAGTAATATTCCATGTGAGTGCAGTAGAACCACCTGTTCCTACGTTTACGATATCTGAAGCTGTAAAAGTAGAGGGATCAATCGGATTATCAAAAGTTAAAATATAATTGATATCGAGGGCCGCTACAGGATCAGCTTGTGTAGTGATATTTGGACATGAGCCAATAACTCCACCAGGGTGTTGCTCTATGGTTGGATTGATGGCCAAAGAACTGTAAAGAACACTTCCATCACTACTACTTGATTCATTGTTAAAGTTTCCTAGTGTGTCTTGAATAGTGTTGGCCAAAATCTTAGGCCATATAGTTCCACCGCCTACGATTGCAGTAGTTGTGAGAAGATAATTTCTTTGATCACCACATGATGTAATATTCCAACTCAGGGTTGTCCCGCCACCAGTTCCAATATTACTGATATCACCGATTGTGAATGTTGAATTCGTGATTTGTTTTGAAAAAGTGATGAGATAATTTATTGTCTGTGAACTCGTCGGATCAACTTGTGCAGTAATATTTGGACAGCTTCCAACGACACCTCCAGGGTGTTGATTAATAACTACATATGGACCCGCATTATCAAAAGTAACTTGGTTATCAACGCCATAAGTTGGAAGAGCATTACTATTGCCGGCCTTGTCATAAACTTTACCGGCCTGCATATTTGGAATGATTGTTCCTGAAGTACCTACGGCAGTTGCTTGCAATGTAAAATTTTGATCGTCACCAGAGTTCACAATCGACCAAGAAGAAACGTAGGCACTGGCTCCAGAGTTTAAGTAAATATCATCAGTCGTAAATGATGTTGGATCTATGGCCTCATTGAATACAACATCAAAGAGGATAGGCGTTGTGGCCGTAGGATCTTGCTGAGTAGGTCTTTGAGAGAATATTACACTTGGTGCAGTGGTATCATATCTGACATTATTTCCATTTCCAGTAGGAATACTTGCTGGGAAGTCCTGTCCACCTAGAGCTTTAACTGTATTGGCATTTAGCGAAGGAATGACTGTACCATCATTACTTGCTGTAAGGGCCTTTAGGATAAAATTCTTACTATCTCCAGAATCTGTAATTTCCCAAGTAATACCTGTAACTGTCCCATTTTGAATAATATCAGATGTACTGAGAGTTGCTTGATCGACAACAGTATTAAATGTAATTAGAAATTCAATGGGCAAACTATTTGTACTTGCATTCACTCCGTGAGATGAAGCAATTGTCGGTGCTGCGATCAGAGTATTGTCTACTGTAACAATATTATCTGCACCATAGATCGGACTTGTATTAAAGTTTCCTGCCAAGTCTCTAACAACTCCTGCAGTCATTCTTGGTGAGATGGTTCCACTTGAACCGATTGAGACGGCTTCGATAACAAAATTCTGTCCATCTCCTGTGTTAATAACGTTCCAGCTTCCAACTGTGTTTGTTGAAGAACCATCAAGAACAATATCTAAACTTGAAAATGAACTCGTATCTATGGGCTCACTAAATTGCACATCGAATCGAACTGGTGCTCCCCCTGTGGGATCATCTTGATCAGCTCTTTGGGCAATTGTCATTGTTGGAGAGATTGAGTCAAAGGTTACGGTATTATTTAATGAAGATGAAGGAGTATTATTTTTTAGAGAAACAGTTTGAACAGAGGATGCACTCAATCGGGGAATGATGGTCCCTTGTCCAGTGATCGCTGTTGTTTGCAATTTAAAGTGAGTACTACTACCACAATTTGTAATTGACCAATTTAGAGTTGTTGCCCCACCTGTTCCATTATTAATAATGTCGGAAGTTGTAAATGTTGAGGGGTCAATAGGGTTGTTGAAAACGACTTCGTATTCTATGAGCTGTGAATTCGTAATACTTGGAGTTGTAGAAAAGGTACAACTACCAACACTTTTGGCAGTGGCCTTTTCAATTGTGACGTTCAAAGATGTATTGACATAGGTAATGGAAGAATCAGTGCCTGAAGAATTGTTGTTCAAAAGTCCTGTAGCTGTTTCAACAGAGTTTGCAGCGATTGTTGGAATTACTGAACCATCACCTTCAATTGTATTAACGACTAGTTGAAAGTTTTGATTGTCTCCACAATCAACAAGGCTCCAATTTAAGTTTAAGCTACCTCCCTTTCCAGAGTTCGTAATGTCAGAAATATCAAATGATGTAGGGTCAATTGATTCCGAAAACGAAATTTTGAAAGAGTTTCCAGCTGTTGTTGATGGGTCGAGAGTTTCTGTGAAAGTACATGATCCGATAGTTTCGTTAATGGCCTGATTGATTTCGACATTTAAAGTTGGACCGGGAGTAGGGCCGCCGGAAGGAACTTCTTCACTATTGTCGCCACCGAATAATTGATTAGACGTAGGGAGGCTAACTCTAATTTTAGAGTTATCACAGCTAGAATAGAGAGCTATCATTGTTAATAGGAGAAGAATCTTTAAAAACTTAATGTTGAACCCTACTTCTTTTTAAGTTTTGTTTTCGCTACCCATCAACGCAATTTATTTGCGCTTCCTAAATTATAAATTTTTATTGAAATTCTTTCACAAATAGAGTTTCGTTACGTGTTAAAAAGGTTGAAGAGTGCCCTAATGTCAGGCGGTTAAGTGAGGTGTAGGGGGTTTTTGTTGAGAATATTTTGCCTAATGAGTGAGCTAAAAAATAGGCAAATACGAATAATTGAGGTCCAAACTTGTTGGATTCTGATGACCTTTAGTCATTTAGTGGTATGTCGAAATTATCTAAGAAGCAAAGACAGTTGCGAACCATTTAGAGAGAATTTTTCGGTTTCCAGATTTGGTGTTGATTTTGAAGAGTTCGCCATTGGACTCAACATAGATGTACGTTCTGTCTTTGTTTATCCATATTGCATTGATTTTTGAAGGAATAATATTTCCTTTCCCTTTTTTATAAGGAGTACTGATAGACGCTTCGTTACCTGTTGTCGCATCTAATTCTGTAATATCACCATTGAGAGCTATGATGAATTGATTTTCATTGTCCGTTGAAAGCACTAGCGGCTGGTTAAAATCTAGGTCGAAGTTAAGTAATAGAGCATCAGTTTTTGTCGTTCTTTGAAGTGTTACAAGGTCTATCTCGACAAAACCAGAAGTTGAACAATTGAATGAATAGAGTTTTGTTTCGCTTTGGTTAATTGTAAAATCTTTTGGCCCACACAAAGAAACACCACTTCCAACTCCAGAATTGTCGGCAATTTTTATAAAACTTCCGTTGTCTACATCGAGGCGATATATTTCGTCATTAAATTGACTCGTAAAATAGAGATATTGATTCGTCGGGCCTAATTTCATTAAGGAAAATGTTGCGAATGGAAAAGACGGTGAAGACGTAGCGTCGATGATTATTGTTCTATTTCCTGTGGCAATTTCAACTTTCAATACATATTGAGACTTTTGCCCAAAATAATAAATGAAGTTGTCATCACTCGTAATTGCAATCTGCGGGTTGTCTTCATTATCGTAAAGTGGTCCTGTCCCTAGAGAGTTATCAGATGTGATTGATCTATTTCCAGTTTGGGGATTAACTTCTTTGATACCAAGTTCATAAGTCGATGAAAAAAAGATTCTCGATTCATCTGAAGTTACTACCATTGATGAACTTTTGATTATATTGGGGCCACTTGCGGTGTAACCAGAAGCGACTAAAGATCCTGATGGTGCTGTCAAATTCATTTTGTAGATTAAGGGACTATTGCTCCCTCCATTTAAAAAAGCAAAAGATTTGTCAAAAGGATCGAGTGTAAATCCTCTGTAGTTGAAGATGTCAAATCCAGGAATATCGCCATCATCAAAGAGAACAACTCTATCACCTGTTGTTTTATCTACTTCGAAAATATATCTTTCAGCATATGCATAAAGATAATTGTTATCAAATTGTTCTATATTTAAAATATTTCTGAAAATGAATGATGTTCCTGTTCCAATATCGTAGTTTGAAAAAAGAGATTTGTTTCCAGTTGTTAAATTAACTTTAAAAATATACCCCTGTGAGAATGGTGTGAAATAGCCATAATCTGTAATGTAAGCTTCATCGTTCAGCTCATCAACATAGATATCTTTCGGCGAATTAAATAAAGAACCGCCTGTTCCAATTGCGTTACTTGAAATTAGCGTAGCTAAACTTGATGTGAGGTTTAATCTTATCAATGATTGAGAACCACCATCTAAGATATAAAGATTTTCACAGGCCATATCGAGACGAGCACCATTGGGGAATTGAAGTTCTGCGATATTTGAATCTGTTGAAGTAATAACAGATGTCACTTTTGTAGAAAGATCTATTTTTAAAAATTCAGTAACATCTGTCTGTGTATTTTGAACTTCTAGAATTCCAAAGTTTTGAGAAGTACAGAGGTAGAGTTGCTTCATTCTTTTGTAATCAGAAGACTGCAATTCATAACGTAGAAAAATAGGATTGTGCACACCTGATGTTGTATTAAGTTCAAAAATGGCCTGCGCATTATTATCGAGAAAGTAAGACTTGTTATCTACACTATTTGTCTGAATGAGTCCTGGAGCAGAAAGGATGTAATTAAAATTATCATCTTCTGTTGCATCGGAATCATTGTTTGCATCGGAAGATTTTCCAGCAGAAGAATTGCCAAGAACTTTTTCAAAGGACACGGTAATGTTTGAGTTTATACAGGACGTAAACCCAAGTGCTAAAAATAGAATATAAATTAAGCCTCTACCCATAACTATATTATCGGTGTGTTTTCAAACTTTAGTTAAGGACCATTGAAAATCATATGAGTCAGTGTGGCAAAAATGAAAATTCCACAACAATGGAATGGATAATTTATTGTTAATAGGTGAGGTGCGCTAATTGACCGTACAGTGCTTTTAAGGCTTAAGCGGGGATCACTTAGCATCTTTTGGAGGCATTTACCTTATATTAGGCCCTTGAAGGAACGTGATTGATTAGGGTATTTTAATTAGATGAAAATATACGGTTTTACCCTTCTAAGAAATGGAATTAAGTTCGATTACAGTTTTCGCGAGTGCTTAAAAAGCTTATCGCCTCTGGTGGATAAGATTTATATCGCCGTTGGAGATTGTGATGATGGCACAAAAGAGGCCCTAAAAGAATTTGATAATCTCGTCATCATCGACACTATCTGGGATCCAGCCATCATGGGTGATGGTGGACAGATTCTTTCACAACAAACGAATATTGCTCTTGAAGCTCTACGTAAAGATCATGGTGCAGAAAATGATGCTTGGGGATTTTATCTTCAATGTGATGAACTTTTGCATGAAGATGAGATTGAAAGAATTAGGCATGATATTGAAGAGGCCCAGAAAACGGGTTGCGATGCGGCTCGATTTAGATATTTCCATTTTTGGCAAAGCCATTACGAGATCGCTCTTTCAAGAAGATGGTATCCTCATGAAGTGCGTGCCGTAAAACTTAATTCAAATATCCAAAGCTACGGGGACGCTCAGGGCTTCAGTGGCATCACAAAGGCCTATGAGTCAGAATGTAGAATTCTTCATTATGGTCACGTTCGTGAAGCGGGAAGTTATGCTGAAAAGCAAAAGCTCCTTATTCAAATGATTCGCCCAGCTGAAAAGTTCAAAAAATATTTCAATCGTGAGAAAAAAGCATTCGCTGCTACAGAAACGGCCAAAGTTCTCATGAAGCATCCTGCAGTCATGCAAAAACGTATCGAGAGAATGGGTGAGCCATACTCATTTGATACTCGTGAGATTGTTTATGTTGTCGGAGATTGGACTGAATTTTCTGATGAGCTTGTTGCGAGTATAAATGCTAAAGAAGTTCATTTCGTTAGCTCGACAGAAGAAGTTCCTTTTGAACACAGATTCAAAAATATGGTAGTCATGAATCCAAGTCTTATGGATCGCTTCCAATATAGTCAGAAAAAAGACTTCAATATGAAGTCTGATTTCGCAAGACCTTGGGGAAAAGATCTAGAACTACTTATGAGATTGTCTGCGATTGGCGTCTCTCAAAGATAGGTGCCACGTTCCCTAAATATATCTTTAGGGAACATGGCACATCTCTTTTTATTTATCACAACTATTGTAATCCACTTCAAATGATAGATTGGAATTATTAAATCCTGACGATGTCCAAGATGTGCCGTTAAAGATGTTAATATCTGAGACGGCGATTTTGGTTGGTGAAACGTAGGGGATCGTGAAAGAGCCGCCAGTTGGAGAGAGAACGAAGTAGTAGCTGTTTCCAACTTCAAAATAAATTTCAGATGAAAGCATGAATTCAATTTTCGTTCCTGTGTCACTACTTCCAAGGCCGGAAGTTACTGTCGTTGACCCAAGTAGCGTTCCTGTATCATTTGAGCCAGTGTCACCTTTGTAAACGTCTAGTTTAATCGCAGTAAGATTACTTGACTCCATTTGGAAGGTGACTTTATTGGAATAAATCTTAGTTCCAACAATGCCGTTCATGTGCATTCGTTGGGAAATTTTTTGAGTGGCCCCAACCGTAACAGAGCTTGTGTTGCCATAAAAGGTTTCTTTGTCTGGACAGGCGAAAATTGATTCAGGGTCAATTTCTCCACATGATTGGAGAAGAACAAATAAAGGTAGCAAAAATAATAACTTCATATCTCTATTGTATTCTTTTTGGAATTATTTTCACTATCTTTATTGTTAATTTATCTTAATCTAGCATTTTGATTATGCAGCAATTTTTGAATTTAGCTTTTGGTAAATAATTTGATTTTGATAATCAAACATTGCTCCAATTTGTGAAATACAAATTTTCCCGTCATTTAGGTCCATGTAGAATTGTCTTTCAATTGATTTAAAATCAACATCATCACGCAAAATCTCATTTCGAACTATTTTTAAATTTTTCAAAAAACCCATATGCTCTTTTGTATTTATTTCTTTGAAAGCTTGAAGAGTTATATTTACAAAAAACTCACTAAAATTCTTATGGGCCCACAGGTCATCATGAAGTATTTCAAGTGCAATTGCGGTGGATTTTAAGAGGTAGGCATCTTTATTGGGAAGAGTATTTTTAGCTAGATCATCCATATATTTATTATAGCTATCTAAGCAGCTTTTAAATTGTGAACTTTTCCTTGAGTATAATTGCCAGGTTGCAACACTTATAAAACCAAAGATTGCTGCAATAAAAGAAAGGAGTCTTTGTTTTTTAGTGTTTGCAATCGCTAGGATGATATTCGCTCTTTGGTACTCTAGAGATGGCGAATTAACATTATAGCTTAAGTTTTTGTTATCTGTACTAGCATATAGTCTACCCTCATCTTTGATGAAGTTAGTTACAACTAACGCATCTTTTTTTTCTAAGAAATTTAGATTTGATGAGTGTCCAAGAAAGGAAGAATAATTCAGAGTTAGAAAAATGAATCCATGCAAAAAAATTGGAAAAGACATTCTAAAGAATATAACGTCCCATTTTGGATAATTTCGAAAAGTACTAAACTTCAAGAATAAAATTTTATTAATAAAGTGATTAATTGTTTTTATGAATGAATGCGTGATCTTGTTTATCTGATCCATTCTAAATCTATTTTTAAAATATCTATTTAAAAACTCTAGGATAAAAATCAGAGAATAACCAAAGAGTATGTAGAAGTAGTATGTGTTTTTATTAGTTTCAAAATTGTAATATGTTGTCGTGTCATTAAAAAAAGATACTAGAAAGTAAGTTCCGAGAGATATAGGAACTAAAAGATACATCCATCCAAAAAAATCATCCTGTGTTTGAGTCTGTAGCTTAATTGGAGAATGGACCTCATCTATAACTCTTTGTCCGTTCTCTTTGATGGAAAAGTGTGACATGTTTATACACTCCTGAATGGTTAATGTTTTAGAAGCATAAATAACTTTTGACTCATATCTATATCGAGTAACGCCTAAGATTTAAAATTTATTTTAATATCAGAGAGTTATAAAACTATTTTTCTGCAGAGAGTTAAGGAATCTTGATTTTAATAACGATTGAGATGTCTTGTTTTTGTGTCGCTACTAACAATGTGTCTTTTACAAAATTCAAAAAATGAATTAATTTATTTACTTAAATTATTGATTACTTGTATGGTTTTACGCCATGCAAATTGAGAAGGTTTGGGGTATGAAGGGAATTATTCTCGCAGGCGGTTCTGGAACACGATTAAATCCTGCAACTTTATCGATATCAAAACAAATTATTCCCATCTACGACAAGCCGATGATTTATTATCCGCTGTCAGTGTTAATGCTCTCTAATATCAGAGAGATTCTTATTATCTCGACTGAAAGAGATATCATTCATTTTGAAAACCTATTTGGAAATGGCCATCAACTTGGTCTTGAGATTTCTTATAAAGTTCAACCTTCTCCGGATGGTCTTGCACAGGCCTTTATTTTAGGTGAAGACTTTATTGGTGATGATAGTGTTTGTCTTGTTTTGGGAGACAACATCTTCTACGGACAAGGTTTAACTGGAAAATTAGAAGAGGCGGCAAGACTTGAAAAAGGGGCCACTATTTTTGGTTACTATGTTCAAGATCCTGAGAGATATGGGGTTGCTGAATTTGATAAAGATTTAAAAGTTTTATCTCTTGAAGAAAAGCCTGAAGTTCCTAAATCTAATTATGCAGTAACTGGCCTTTACTATTTTGATAATAAAGTCATTCAAATTGCTAAGAACGTTAAGCCATCTGATCGTGGAGAGTTAGAGATTACAAGTGTAAACCAAGAGTACTTGAAAAATGGCGAGCTCTCGCTTCAACTTCTTGGAAGAGGAGTGGCCTGGTTAGATACGGGAACTCACACTTCACTCCTAGAGGCTTCAAACTTCATTCAAACAATTGAGAAAAGACAGGGGCTAAAGGTCGCTTGTCTTGAAGAAATTGCTTATAATAAAAAATGGATTACGAAAGACGTTGTAAAAGAAGCGATTCAAAAAATGAAAAATAGTGAGTACGGAAAGTACTTACAACGTATTATAAAAGAAGACTAAAATGAAAAATATTCTTGTTACTGGCGGCGCAGGCTTTATTGGTTCAAACTTTGTTCACTACTTTTTGGCAAAGCATAGCGATTACCACCTCATTAACCTCGATCTTCTAACTTATGCGGGAAATCTTGAGAACTTAAGTGGTGTAGACGAGTCAAAACATACTTTTGTAAAAGGTGATATTTGTGACCGCCCTTTAGTGGAAAGTCTTTTTGAAAAATATGATATTCAAGGTGTGATTCATTTCGCAGCTGAGTCTCACGTTGATAATTCAATTCTTGACCCTGATGAGTTTGTGAGAACAAATGTAATGGGTACATTTACTTTAATTGATGTTGCTAGAAAGTTTTGGATGGATGGTCCGTTTAACTACAAAGACAAATATAAAAATTGTCGATTCCACCATATTTCAACTGATGAGGTTTATGGAACTTTGGGAGATACTGGTTATTTCACTGAAGAAACTCCTTATGCTCCCAATTCACCATACTCAGCGTCTAAGGCATCTTCAGATATGATCGTAAGATCATATTTTCATACTTTTGGTATGAACGTCGTAACCACGAATTGTTCAAATAACTATGGCCCTCGTCAACATGATGAAAAGCTTATCCCAACTATCATTCGTTCGGCGCTTGCTAGTAAACCTATTCCTATTTATGGGGATGGGAAAAATATTAGAGACTGGTTGTTTGTAGATGATCACTGTTCGGCAATTGATGTTGTTTATCACAAAGGTAGAGCAGGAGAGACATACAATGTTGGTGGAGATGCTGAGAAAACAAACTTAGAAGTTGTTCATACGATTTGCGAAATTTTAGACAATAAGAAGCCACGTGCAACTGGAAGCTATAAAGACTTAATTACTTTTGTAAAAGATAGACCAGGTCACGATAAGAGATATGCTATTGATGCTAGTAAGCTCAAGAGCGAGCTTGGGTGGAAGCCCGAGCATACTTTTATGCAAGGGCTTGAGACAATAGTTTAATTGATTATTTCAAAAACTTTATTCTTAAGAATATTGTTTACGTAATAAGATAAGTGGTCTGTGTCAGTGAACAGAAATTCCATGTGGTCAAAACCATAGCATTTATTTTCTGTTCCTGAGCAGGTTATATCCATAGGGTCGATAAAGACAATATTTGGATACTTCTTCTGCATTTCATAGAGAAAATCTGTTACTTTACTTCTTCTTTTTTGAGCAACATTCTTATCAATCACAAGAAGTTCTTTGAGCTCACTTGGAGTTTTTACTCTTTTTTCAAGTTTAATTGCACGACTGATTACATCCCATCCATTCGTATGTCCTGGTAGAATTATGATAAGTTTATCAGCATTCAAAGACATTTCAGTTACACTCTTCTCAAGTGATTTAAAAAACAAAGCTTCTCTTTGTGCTAGAGGAAGTCTTGGTTCTGTTGAGGCGTAGTATGGCTCTCTTTTTTCAACACCACCCATTTCGTTATCAAAACCATCACCGTAAAGATAAAGAGGAAGTCTCGCTGTTGTCACGATAGTAAGATTATTCTTTATTTCTTTTCTCAGTTTTCTAAAATAAGAAAGTCTCTTGTTCTGATACTCAGGTGTACATCTTGTTGTGTGGTGATTGTGATAAATCTGAAGATCAAGTAAGAAAGGACATCCCCCACCACTTAGATCATAAAAATTTGAATAACCAGAGTTGTCTCCATAAAAAGACTCAGTCAGAACACGAGCGTGACTGTCTCCAACAATAACGACACTCTTGTCTTTCTTTTGCCCGCTTGTATTACATACATATTCATCAATCGGTGGAAATGGACAACTTTTCTTATTCTCTTCATGGCCACCGTATTTAACAGGAACTTCTTTTTCATAGAAAGGGAAAGTTACTTTTTCAACAGGCTTAGTTGTTAAGCTACCATATCCACCAACGGCAATGAATATTACTGATGATACAACTGCAAAACGAACAAGTGATGGAATAGAAATTCGTTTTGAGAATCGAATTGGTTGTTCAACAAATCTCCAGCTAATATATCCAAGTGCAAGTGATGAAAATACGAGCATTGATTTTTCAAAGACTGTAAACGAAAGCATTTTGTAGGCATGGTAAAAGGCAATAAGTGGCTGGTGCCATAGATAAGTACTGTAGCTTATCATTCCAATCCCAACGAGTAACTTGTTTCCGAGAAGTTTTGCCGTGATTGATTTTTCGTTGTAGAAAAATAGTATCAGTGCCGTACCGATTGTTGGGAAAAGGGCATAGAAGCCTGGAAATGGAGTGTCTGCATCAAAAGCAAAGATACCAATTAGAATTAGTGTTAGTCCAAGAAGTCCCATGGAATTTGATTTTCTTAATGTATAGGCCTTCACTGGAAGAAATGCTAAAAAGGCGCCAAGGGCGATTTCCCAAGTTCTCCACGGATGTAAATAGAAATTTGCAGTTGGATTATGGCGGCTTGAGTAACAAGATGCCGCAAAACTTAGAATCATAAATCCTGTTAAAAATTTAAATATTTGGTTTTTACTCCATTTTTTATACGCAAAAAGCATCAATGGAGGAAATATCAAATAATATTGTTCTTCTACCGCTAAACTCCATGTGTGAAGTAGTGGTTTCAGCTCAGATGCCGTATCAAAGTAGCCGCTTTCATACCAAAATAAAAAATTTGAAGAAAACAGTGGCACAAAAAATAAACTTTCAAAAAAGTTCTTTAAATCAAGGGCCGGTAACAGTTGGGGTGCGATAATTACACAAGCAACCATGACAACCGTCAAAGCAGGCATCAAGCGTTTAACTCTTCGTAAATAAAAGTCCTTCAAACTGAATGAATTATCATCTAACGATTTAAGAATAATTGATGTGATGAGGTATCCACTAATGACAAAGAAGACATCGACTCCGGTATAACCACCTTCGAAAAGTTTAAATCCTGAGTGAAATAGTATTACTGGCAATACAGCAATGGCCCTAAGACCATCTATATCTCTTCTGTACTTTATGGACATGAAAACGCCTTATTGAACTGATTTTTTTAGAATAAATGTTATGAAAATATAAAGAAATGAATGCCGCTGTGTCAATGTGCGAGAGGGATGACGCACTTCTGTGTATCAATGAAAAAATCCAAACTTAGAGTAAGCAAGTGCTGGAAGTCTCGTAATTTCTAGTGTTAAATGAGTACATCAAATTTATTTTTATGAATCTGACCTTTAGAGAGAGAGTCTTTCGTAAATAAGTAGAGAGAAAAAGGTAATATATGAATGAGGTCACTAAGCGTCAGGCTAAGTCTTTGTTGAATCTCCAATCAATCAATAAATTAATGAATACGGTGGAAAATAACATTCCATTGTCCCTTAAAAACATCATCAGCTTCTCTCTCTTTTTCTTCCTTGCACTTTTCTTAATGAGTTTTGGCTATTTCCAAGAATTTAGTGAAATGCGCTTCAATATTTATTTTGTGGCAATACTGTCTTGGGGAGTATTTTTTGTTCTATGGGCATGGCGTAATTTAACTTACTTTCAAACATTTTATACTTGGCTAATTTTTCTTCTCTTTTTTCCTAAGAAAGAACTAGTGGGGCAGAGCACGCTTAATCTTTTTAATCTCGGGTTTGGCCTTTTAGAAGATGCGGGATCAATTCATCTTATATTGGAGTTCTTTTTCATCATTGCGCTCTTATTCAATTTAATAAAAGAGCGTAAGAGTGTTCTGAACTTTGAAAATAAAGTATTCAAATATATTTTCTATTCATTATGTACGGTAGGGCTTATTGGTCTTATGCACATTCTAGTAGTGGGTCACAGAGTGGACAAAAACCCATTCATCTCGTTATTTGAATTAGATCAAATATTTTTAGCAATTTTTGCCCTGTTGTTCGCTCCACTGATTCAGACAAAGAAACAAGTGAAGACAATTTTGATTCCATTTGTCGTAATGGGGACACTGCTTGCTCTTGAATACTTCCTTGGAAGATTTAGAATTTCACCATTATCTGTTCGCTATTATTCTTTCAATTATAGAAATGCTTTTAGAAGCATCTTTATGGCGAACGATTTGATGATGGGACTCATGAGCTTTGCAGCGATTGGTTCTGCATTCTATTTTTATTTAAATACTAAAAAGAATAGATATTTGATTATGTTTATTGCTTTTCACTTATTAGTTCTTGAAACATTTAATAGGGCACATAGTTTTCCACTCTATATTGCAATTTTCTTGGCCTGTTTAATAAGCCGAAAAATAAAATTTATCGCCGGCTATATTGTTATTGTGATTGGCTTAAATTTAATATCACTTAAACTTTCAACAATTCAACCGCCAAAAGATATGGGTAGAGATTCTTTGAGTGAATATGAGTGGGTGGCAAATTATTCTGGTTACTCAAAACCTGTTCATTATGGATATGACAGACCTGGTGGTTATCTTTCTAAGACTTCATCACTAGAGAGATTCGGTGCATTTTATAGAGCATTTGATTTAATTGTGACAAATCCTCTTATGGGGATTGGACCAGGAAATTCTAAGAAGGCCATGATGTCTGATAGATTTAAATCATATTTTGATTTATCAAGTCTTCCTTATTCTTCTCAAGAATTTTATCAAAAAATCAAAAATGGTGAACATCCATCGAACTCGCATAATTTGTATATCCATCTTGTTGCTGAGTACGGGATAACTATACTTCTCGCATTACTAGCGATTGGATATCTGATTTTTAGGAAAACGGCGCAAATAATTGTGAAAGGCGTAAGTGCAAATAATGAGAACTTATCTTTTCTCTTTGTAACTTATGCCATGGCCGGATACTTTTGTTTTCAAGTAAAACCATTGTTATTGGCCTTATTTATTCTGTTTATGTATTTATTTATTAGATTTGATGAATTGAGAGAGGAGTAAAATGGAACAACCATTTGTTTCAGTCATTATTAATTGTTTAAACGGCGAAGACTACCTTAAAGAGGCCATCGATTCAGTTTACGCACAAACATATACAAATTGGGAAATCATTTTCTGGGATAATAACTCTACGGATTCCACTGCTGAAATTGCCAAGTCTTATGGTGAAAAAGTAAAATACTATAAGGCAGATGTTACTGTTCCACTTGGCGAGGCAAGAAACCTTGCTTGGAAAAAAGCGACGGGAGATTTGATTGCTCTTTTAGATGCCGACGATATTTGGCTTCCAACAAGACTAGAAGAAGGGATAAATGCTCTTTGGAATTCTCCCCACTCTGTTTGTTATGCTGGATTGGAGAAAATTACAGAGGATGGAGCTCACATTGATAATGCTCTCCCACTATATGAACCAGGAAATTTATTTTCAAAATTACTACGCCAATTTGATGTGAATATTTCGACACTATTGATTAAGCGTAAGGATCTTGAAAAGTATAATTTTGAATTTGATAAGAATATTACAGCAAGTGAAGAGTACAATCTCTTCGTTAGAATTGCTGCAAAATTGACTTTCTGTCCAATTCACAAAGTATTGGCAAAACTTAGAATCCACGGAAATTCTCTTACAGATAAGGCCATAAGTAAGTGGGCCTATGAGAGAGAATATACTTTAAATCAAGTTCGTAATGAAAATCCTGGAATTGAAAAAGATTTTCCTAGAGAGTTCGAAGAAGCTTATGCGAGAGGAAATTATTATAGAGCAAGATATTTAATGAGCTTGAATGAAAAAAGTAAGGCGAGAGAGGAAATGGGCAAAGTAAAAAGTGTCGATTTCAAATACTTCCTTCTTTATGTGACACTCTTTTTCCCTAAAGAAGTATGGCATCTAATTCATACACCAGAGATGAAACACAAAATTCTTCCTCTGGTCTTTGGAATAAACAATAAAAAAAGCTAGCATAAGCTAGCTTTTTTTATATTTCGAATCCTTCAACCGAATCCACTAATTTATACTTTTCTCTCCATTGATCATCAGCACAGTAGATCTTGTATACAAGTTCCATTGTTTTGAAAGCATCTCTAGAAGTTCCAAACTTAATTGGAGTATTATCAAGAACGGCATTAGCAAACTCTTGAATTTCATCACTCCAAGAATTGTCTTGGTTGTAACGAATAGTCGTTTCCATTGGGTCTCCAGCATCATCTTCACCTGGGCGAACAATTGTAATTGTCTCTGCACCATAGCTCTTTGACCCTGAAAGGATACCAGAGAGAATAATTGCACCTTTAGAAAGTGAAATTTCTAGGTGAAATCTATGTCTCCATTGAGTTGCAGTAGAATTAAGGAAGGCCACAACGCCTCTTTCTGATTTCATAAGAGCGTATGCGTTGTCTTCTACATCATGACCCCAGAAATGATTGTCTACATAGCTTTTGAATTCAACAAATTCTCCAGCGAACATTCTCATCAAGTCGGCCATGTGGATACCTTGATCTAGAAGGATTCCACCACCTGCGATATCTCTTTTTGCACGCCAAGTTGACTGGTAAGAAATAATTTTCGATTTACCATAAACACCTCTCATATTGATTAGTGTTCCCAGTTCACCTGATTCAATGATCTCAAGCGCCTTTAGAATTGACTCATGATATCTGTGGTTGAAACCATATTTAAGTTTTAAATGTGGGTTTTTTCTCTCTGCTGCGATCACATCTGCAATATCTTTAAGATTACGGCCTGGTGGCTTCTCGCAGAAAACGTGCATATTGTTATTTAATCCAGCGATTGTTACTTCTGCTGCAATATCGTTTGTTAAACAAACAAAAAGAACATCAATCTTTTCATTTGCAAGCATGTCTTTATAGTTTGTGTAAACATTTGCACCTTGCTCAGAACTTACAGGATTTTCTTTGTACTTAATGTCGCAAACAGCAACTGTGTTAAAGTTTGGATGAGAATCGATGTATCCTCTTCTTCTTTGACCAACAACTCCATAACCAGCTATGGCAACATTATAAGTTTTGTTATTCATATTAGACTCCAAAAGTTTCTCTGTATGTTTGGAAAAGGGCTTCAGACTTTAAGTAGTCTTCCACGATACCTACGTGTTCAGGAATATCTACATATAGACATTTTTGTTCAGCAAGAATCATTCTTACTTTGATCCCATTTTCAATTAGTCTCATCATATCTACTGACTCAACTTCTTCAAGCATCGTCGGCGCCATATTGTTGAACTCGATCAAGAAGTCTCTCTTAAAGAAGATAAGTCCCGTTTGTCTGTATTTAGGATAATCTCCACTAAACTTCTTATTACTTGGGATTGGCTCTCTAGAATATGTAATGGCATTTGAGTTTTTATCAATGATTACTTTTACAGAATTTGGAGATCTAAACTCTTCATCTGAAGTAATCATATTCATGATATTTACGATAGAAAGATCAGATGATGCTTGAAGAGCATCTAAGGCCTTAACGAAAACATCTGGAACAACAGTTGGCTCATCTCCTTGAACCATACCGATAATATCGTATTTAATTCCAGAAGCAGCTTCGATTTTTTGCAGAGCTTCAGCAGTTCTGTCAGTACATCTTTCGTGAGTATTGGCCGTCATCACAGCTTTACCGCCAATGCTCTCAACGTAGTCATAGATTTCTTGGTCACATGTCGCTACATAAACTTCATCAAAGCACTTCTTCATAATTGTTCTTTGATAGATGTGACCGATCATTGGAATACCGTTAATTTTTGCTAATGGTTTTCCTGGGAACCTAGTCGCTGCCATCCTTGCTGGAATGATTGCAATTGATTTCATTTTATCCTCTCTAATATTTATAATATCTCTATTGCTTTTCTACATGAAACATCGATCATTCTAATGTCGACACTGTAAGCGATAAATCGAAGTTTCTTTGCGATTACTTCTTTTAACTTTTCAGGATCTGGTTCAACAATGTGAAGCCCTCCCGGTTTGTTATATTTTGTAATAGCATCTTCAATTTTCTTCATCGCGCTCAAAAAATCTGGGTGTTGGAAATCTCCAGGGACACCAAGTGATGCTGAAAGATCGTATGGTCCAATAATGTAACCATCAAGTTCATCCATCGTTAAAATCTCTTCAAGATTATTAACGGCATCAATATGTTCAATTTGAGCAATCAAAACAGAACTCTCATTCAGCCATTTTTTATAATCTTCAAAACCAGCACCATATTTTTGAGCTCTAGCAAGTCCAACTCCTCTAAAACCTTTATTCGGATAGTGCATTGCTTTGTAAGCGGCCAAAACATCTTCTTTTGAATTAATCATTGGCACGATGATGCCGTGAGCACCTGCATCCATAACGCGCTTAATTTGAACAGGATCATTTGAAGAAAGGCGAACTAGGGGGGCGCAGTTATTGGCATCAATAATGGCAATAAGATCACCGGCCTGTTCGATCGTTGTTACTGTGTGTTCAAGATCTACACACAACCAATCAAATTTTGCGTTGCACATGATCTCAGCGATGGAACGATTTGGAATTGTAATCCAACTTCCAAGGGTAACTTCTTTGTTTTGTCTAAGCTTGCTTTTTAAATTCATATATCTACTTCTTAGCTAGCACCCAAGTGTGTGAGCTTAATTTATGTTTTACTAAAAATTCTTGGAATTCTTTTAGGGCGTTTTCACCACGTCTTTGAAGAGCATTGATGAAATGGTTGTCAGTTGTTGCATTGCAAACGATATCGACATCGAGCTTGCCTGGCGTCCAAACTTCTACTTCCTTGAATCCAGCGCCTTTGAATACTTCTTCAAAACCTTGAACGCTTAGGAAATTTAAATGGTGTGGAGCAGAAATTGAATTCGACTTTCCTTGGAGAGTCAGAATGTCAAAACCTTCGTATCCAAGGCCAGTGATCAGAACATAGCCGCCGTCTTTGGCAAGATTGTAGAGTGAGCTGACAAAATTAAATGGCGAATGAACGTGTTCCATAACCTCTAAGCTTAGAACTAAGTCGAAGCGATTATGCCATTCTGTGGCATTTTCTGAAACTTCAAGAAGAACTTCGATACCCTTTTTACGACATTCCGCGGCCGAATCTGAATCTGGTTCAATAGCGTGAAGCTTGTAGTCAGAAGAAATCTTCGAAATCTCCTCTAGGAGCAGTCCGTGGCCTGCACCAACGTCACAGATATTTTTAACACCTAGGTTTTTCTCTTTTATTAAATGAACAATATCATGGGCTTTCGGTTTGAACATCTTCTCACGACGCGCTTCCTTCACGGCCGGAAAGAACTTTGTAGACCAGAATTTAGAAGATTCACTCGAAAAGTAAAACTCATCTAATTGAGTTTTGTTAGGACGAGGTGAGCAAAACAGCGTATGGCATTTTGCACATTCGTTGTAATTGTAGTCATTTTTTAAAAATTTATTGGAAGAAGAGTCAGTGTTACAGGCAGGGCAGGAAATGTGTTCAAATTGGTCGTGGTTGAGCTTTTTCCCATCAAGTTCGCTTAGCCTAAGATATTCTTCAAATATCTCCTTAGGTCTGATTTCTGCCTCTTTCATATCAATCCTTTATAAATAGAAAACATTCGCAAGCAAGGATGACTCAAAAAACGCTGTCAGACAAGCCCTAAAGGGGTTTATAATACAATAATATTTAGTAAGTTCTATTGACTTCAAGAAAAGCACTCTGTTAGTATTTTCCGTAATTATTATAACGTTATTTTCAGGGGCCAGAGCAATGAATCAAGTTGAAAAAATCTTTAGCGAAAATAGAAGTGCATCTAGTTTTTGCAAGTCATACGTGACTTACCTTGGATCATTGTTACAGACTCTAGACTTCGACGCAATCGAGTCATTCGTAAACGATATTCTTAAGGCCAGAGAAGAAGGTAAAAGAGTAATCTTCCTAGGTAACGGTGGAAGTGCTGCAACAGCTTCTCACTTTGCAAATGATATCGGTATCGGAACAAGAGAATACGATAAGCCATTTAAGGCCATGAGCTTCACAGATAACAATGCTATTATTACAGCTCTTGGTAACGACAATGGATACGAAGAAATCTTCAAAAAACAACTTCAAGTTTATATGGAAAACGGCGACGTTGTCGTAGTTATTTCTGCTTCAGGAAATTCTGAAAACCTTGTAAGAGCTGTTGATTACGCAAAATCAAAAGGCAATAAGACTGTAGGTCTTCTTGGTTTTGATGGTGGTAAGCTAAAAGATATGTGTGACAGCAGTATTGTTGTTACTACAGCTAAGGGTGAGTACGGTCCAGTTGAAGACGTTCACATGGTACTAGATCACATGATCGGAAATTACCTTTACCAATTAATCAGAAACTAAAAGGTCTTTTAAATGATGAACCTATCTGGCAAAAACGTTTTTGTCACTGGCGGAACTAGGGGAATCGGGGCTGAAATTGTAAAATCATTTTTAAACGCTGGAGCTACCGTTCACACGAACGGTAGAAACCAGGTTGAAATCAATGAACTCAATGAAAAAGCTGCTGACAATCTCTTTTATCACTGTGTCGATTTTCAAAACAACGAACAATTCGCAACATTTCTAGAAACTATAAAAAATCTTAATATTGATATCCTTATTAACAACGCAGGAATTAACAAAGTTTCCTTGGCCCATGAAATTGCTACTGAAGACTTTGATAATATCCAGTTGATTAATGTGAAAAGACCCTTTGAACTAGTGAAGGCCGTTATTCCTCATATGCGTGAGAATAACTGGGGAAGAATTGTTAATATCACTTCTATTTTTGGTCATGTGACGAGATCGAAAAGACTTTCTTACACAACAAGTAAGTTTGCTATCAAGGGCATGACTAAAACATTGGCCGTGGACTATGCCGCAGACAATGTTCTAGTGAATTCTGTCGGTCCAGGTTTTATTGACACTGAATTGACTAGAACAATTTTATCTCAAGCTGAAATAGATGAACTTGTTTCAAGTGTTCCAGCGAAAAGACTTGGCAAGCCTGAAGAAGTTGCAAATCTCGTATTATTTCTTGGAAGTAATATGAATACATTTATTACAGGACAAAATATTCTAATTGATGGGGGATTTACCTGTGTCTAAAACATTTGAAATTCAATCTTATACTGGTGCATATCAAGTATATTTCGAGAACGATCCATTTAGCATTATCGGAAAGTATGATGCCAATCAAACACACTTCATCATTGATGAAAATGTATTGAATCTATATAAAGACCAATTTTCTAAATTCGAGAATTTGAAAATTGTTCCCGTGAATGCAACGGAAGAAAATAAGAGCTTTGAGAAGGTTGATACTTATCTTGATCTTCTTCTTGATAATGAAATTAAACGTGATCACAAATTAGTGGCCATAGGTGGTGGTATTACTCAAGATATCACTTGTTTTATAGCCTCAACTCTTTATAGAGGAATTGATTGGGATTTCTTTCCATCAACACTTCTTGCTCAATCAGATTCTTGCATCGGTTCAAAAAGTTCTATCAATTACAAAAAATATAAGAACTTAATCGGAACTTTCAATCCACCTCGTTCTGTTTATATCTCTACTGAATTTCAAAAAACTCTTCAGTACGATGATGTCAGATCAGGTATTGGTGAAATGATTAAAGTTCATATCATTGATTCAATCGATTCATATCGTAATCTTATCAAAGACTACGACCAATTAAACAATGCTGAAACAATGATTAAGCACCTCTATCAATCACTTCAAATTAAGAAAAAAATTATTGAAGTTGATGAATTTGATAAAGGTATTAGAAATGTAATGAATTACGGTCACTCATTTGGTCATGCCATTGAGTCTGCTACAAATTTTGGAATGCCTCACGGAGTTGCTGTAACTCTAGGAATGGATATTGCAAATTATGTTTCTATGAGAGAAGGATATATCTCAGAAGAGCTTTACAACGAAATTCATGAAGGTCTTGTTAAAAATTATAAAGGCTTTGAGAAAACTGTAATTCCTTTTGATAGCTTCATTGGTGCCCTAGGAAAAGATAAGAAAAATAAGAGCAATCAATTTGCAGTAATCTTGATTAACAAAGATTTAAAAGTTCAGAAAATGTTCTTTGATAAGAACACTGTTCTTGAAAGTCATTGCCAAGACTTCTTTAATAAAGTGCTTAAGGAAATTTAATGAAAATTGCAGTCACTTCACGTTCGTTTTCAGCTAATAAAGACCTGACATCAAGTCTTTTAGAGAAGTATTCAGATGTTAAGCTAAATACTGAAGGGCTTAGCCTGGCAGGTGAAGAGCTTTATGAGTACTTAAAAGATGCTGATGCTGCAATCATTGCTCTTGAGAAAGTCGATAAGAGTATTCTCGATAGACTTCCTAACTTAAAAATTATTTCAAAGTATGGTGTTGGGCTTGATAACTTAGATCTTGCGGCCATGAAAGAGAAGGGCATTAAGCTTGGTTGGGCCAGTGGGGCCAACAAGCGTTCCGTTGCAGAGCTTACTCTATGTTTTGCAATTGGTATGATTAGAGATGTTTTCTCATCTTACGAGTTTGTAAAAAATGGCGGATGGAAACAATTTCTTGGAAATCAGCTAACTGATAAAACTTATGGAATTGTTGGTCTTGGTAATGTTGGACAAGATCTTGTTAAACTTCTAAAGCCGTTTAATTGTCGCATAATTGCTTGTGATGTTTTAGATAAATCAGATTTCTGTAAAGAATATAATGTAGAACAAGTTGATATGAAGACTGTATTCAGTCAATCTGATGTCGTCAGTATTCACGTTCCTTGTCAAAGTGATACGATCAATCTGATCAATAAAGATTCATTCGCTCTTATGAAGCAAACGGCAATTCTTATCAATACAGCAAGAGGCCGTATTGTTAATGAAGACGATCTTTATAGTGTATTGATTGAAAAGAAAATCGCTGGTGCCGCTTTTGATGTACTAGCTGAAGAACCACCAAAAAATAATCCGTTAATTTCTCTGGAAAACTTTTACATCACTCCCCATATTGGCGGGTCTGCAAAAGAAGCTGTTCTCGCTATGGGAATGGGAGCAATTAACGGTCTGGAAAATTTTGTAGAGTATTAAATGTCATTAATCTACTTGTCTCATTTTTTAGAAGAAAGCACTCCTGGTTACGGCGGTAATCAGGGTTTCTTTGTTAAAAAAACAAAGAATATGTGCTGTGGAGATAGCTGTAATCAGCAAGAATGGGTGATTAATAATCATATCGGTACTCATATAGATTGCCCAAAGCATTTTTCAGAAAATGGAAAAACAATAAGTGATTACGATCCAAGCTTTTGGGTTTCTGCAAAAGTTCAAATGATTGAGATTCCTAATATGGATAATCAACTAATCAAATTAGATGATTATTTAGAAACCATCTCTAAAGATACTGAGTTTCTCATTATTAAAACAGGACACCAAAAACACAGAGGCAATCTTGAGTATTGGAATAATGGACCTGGGATGAGTCCTTGCTCTGGTTCACTTTTAAGAGAGAATAGACCAAGTTTAAAATTCATTGGTTTTGATTTCATTTCATTAACAAGTTATCAATTTCGCCCAGAGGGGAGAGTTGCTCATAAAAATTATCTCGATCCAAGTTTAGAGGGAAATCCTATCTTGATTGTCGAAGATATGAAGTTAGATGGACTTAAAGTAGCACCTAAGTCTGTTCAAATATTTCCACTGTTAGTAAAGGATGCTGACGGTGGACAAGTAACAGTCGTTGCCGAGGTATAGTTTCATGGAAGAGAAACAATTTATTGATGTTTCCGGTGTCGGCAGTTCTGGAAAAAGTGCCGTAGTAGATATTTTAAGAGAATTTGAAGGAATATTTGTTCCCGCAAATTCATTCGAGTTTGATCTCGTGAGAGCACCTGGTGGTGTTCTTGATTTGTATCACGCACTTTGCGAAGACTGGTCACCTGTTAGATCTCACAATGCTGTTCGCAGATTTCAAAAGCTTGTTAATCTTGTAGGGCGTTCAGAGTCAAGTTTGAACTTATGGGCGGCCGCTCAATCAACTGGTAATCGATATGACTCTGTTTTTCATGGTCAATTTACAAAACTTGCCAATGAGTTTTTAGATAGCTTCATCAAAGGGTCATATAAGGCATATTGGCCATACGATTCGTATGAGATGGCCGCACCTCAAAGATTTTTTAATAAGTTCTATCGTAAATTCGATTTTCATAAGAAAGTTTGTTCAGAAGTTCTTCTTTGTGATGGAGAGAACTTTGCGAATGAGTTTTCAAAATTTATGAACGCTCTATTTAATCAAATATGCAAAGATTCAAATAAAGTTGTTCTTAATAACGCATTTGAGGCCTTTAATCCTGCTCGCAGTCTTAATCTTTTAAAGTCTGCAAAATCAATTATCGTAACTAGAGATCCTCGCGATATTTATGTTTCTGGATTGAGTTCATTTAACGTCAGCGAATCGGATAAGGCGCTGCAAGCGGTTGAAAATGACGGTATCAATAAGTCATTTCTAGCGACAGATAATTTGAATAATTTTATCACACGCTACAAATTATATATGGATCATTTAACTAAGAATCAAGACGATCGCGTATTGATTTTAAAATTTGAAGATCTTGTAGAGAATTATGATGAATCCCTTAAAAAGATAATTTCTCATCTAGGTCTAAAAGATAGTGATCATGTGAGAAAGGGAATGTGTTTTGACCCGTCGAAATCGGGACAAAATATTGGCAAATGGAAGTTGTTCTCAGACCAGAAGACAGTTTCTATTATTAGCGAGCATCTATGTTAAAAGACAAGAATCTCGTATTCGTTTTTCCCTATAGAGGTACAGGTGGTGTATCTCTTTTATTTTTAAGATTGGCCGAATATATTGGTCAAAACTTTAAAGATGACTTTAAAGGAATTTATCTCGTCGATTTCGAAGACGGATTTATGGCCAAGAATAAAAAAGATCCTTCAATTCAATTGATTCCCTATTCGGATGATCAAATTGAAATTCCTGAGCAGGCGATCATGATTTATCAGTCCATGACACCATGGACGATTTTTAAGAATTTTAATTATAAACAAGATACAAGAATTCTCTTTTGGAATTGTCATCCTTTTAATCTCGTGCCAACTTTCCCTGGATTAAGAGAGTTAATGGGAAAATCGAGAAAATTCTCTCGTTTTGCCTTTTCAACATTTCTGTTCACCTTCAAAAATACTTGTGTGAATTTTCTAAGGCTGTTGGAAAATAAAAGTGCGATTGTTTTTGTCGATGGACCAAATGTAACTAATACTGAAGCCTATTTGGGCCTTAGGATTCATAATCCTTTTTATCTCCCTATTTTTCTTGGTCAGGATCAATTTGTTGGCAATGAAGTTTCTAGGGCCAAAGATGAACTCCACTTTGGCTGGGTTGGTCGTGTTGTAGATTTTAAGTTCTTCATATTAAAACATACTCTTGAGCGACTAGAGAAGCTCAGTGCTAAATCTGGTCAGAAAATTAAGTTCACTGTGGTCGGAACAGGGGATTATATTGGGCAATTGAAAGATGCCGTTAAAACTTTCAATCATTTAGAGATCGAGTTTATCGATCATATTGGTCCCTCTGAGCTTACTGGATTTATCAAAGAGCTCGATATTTTATTTGCGATGGGAACTTCTGCCCTTGAAGGTGGAGCTGCCAAGGTGCCAACTGTGCTTCTTGATTTTACTTATGGAGAGTTGGAGCAAGATTACATATTCAAATTTCTCTATGAGTCACAAAATTTTTCAGTGGCCGATTACATAGGTTCAGAGCACTACCAAAATAACAATACAAGTTTGGATACTATTGTTGACGAGGTGCTTCGTCGCAAGGAAGTCCATGGGCAAAAGTGCTACGAATACGTTAGTAAAAACCATTCCATAGATGTAATATATAAAAAATTTGTTTTAGCTGTTATGAATACTCAGTTAACATATAGCAATCTTCAAGAGGCGAACTTGCTTCGAGTTCCCTTAGTTTATAGAATTTTTAAGAAAGTCAGAGCTTTAATAAAAGGATGAGTATGAAAGTTGTAATTTTAGCAGGTGGTCTAGGAACAAGATTGGCTGAAGAAACAAACTTAAGACCAAAACCAATGGTTGAGATCGGTGGAATGCCAATTTTGTGGCACATTATGAAAATTTACTCTCACTATGGTTACAACGAATTCTTACCAGCACTTGGATACAAGGGTCACGTTATTAAAGAATTCTTCACAGATTATCTAACAAGAAGTTGCGATATTACAGTAAATCTTGGATCTGGAAAGATTGAGCATAAGAATAATAAAATTAGTGAAGATTGGATTATTCGTTTGAATGATACAGGTAAAGATTCTCTAACTGGTGGAAGACTTCACCGTTTGGAGTCTGAGCTTGCTGGTGAAGAAACATTCATGCTTACTTATGGTGATGGAGTTGCAAATGTAGATATTGAAAAGCTAGTTGCGTTCCACAAGTCACACGGAAAAATTGCGACTGTAACAGCAGTTCGTCCTCCTGCACGTTTTGGTGCCTTAGAAATTAACGAAGGAAAAGTAACTCAGTTCCACGAGAAACCACAAGTAGGTGAAGGGTGGATCAATGGTGGTTTCTTCGTATTCAATAAAGAAGTATTCAAGTATTTAAATGGTGATATGACTATTCTTGAAAAAGAGCCTCTAGAGAATCTTGCAAAAGATAATCAACTAATGGCGTTCAAGCACGACGGTTTCTGGCACTGTATGGATACAATCAGAGACAAAGATACTTTAAATAATCTTTGGGCCTCTGGCGATGCTCCTTGGAAAGTTTGGAAATAAGCGATGTTTGGAAATATTTATAAAGGCAAAAAAGTAATTGTAACGGGCAACACTGGCTTTAAGGGATCATGGCTAACGACATGGTTACTTGAGCTAGGGGCCAATGTCGTTGGAATTTCTGACTGTGTTCCAACAACTCCTTCAATGTTTGAAGAGCTAAAGCTTCGTGAAAAAATTAAGTATTACGAACTTGATATTAGAAACTTCGAACAGCTTAAAGAAGTCATTGTTGCAGAGAAACCTGATTTTGTATTTCACTTGGCCGCTCAGGCCATCGTTTCAACTTCATATTCAAACCCTCTTGAAACAATTCAAGTAAATGCAATGGGAACTGCCCATGTTCTTGAATCACTGAGAGCTCTCACAAACAACTGTGTGGCCATCATGATTACAAGTGATAAGTGTTACGAAAATGTAGAATGGTGTTGGGGATATAAAGAAACAGACGCTCTTGGTGGAAAAGATATTTATTCTGCTTCTAAGGCCGCTGCTGAAGTAATCATCCACGCATACCAAAAATCATTCTTTGCTGATGAAAATGGCAACGTGAAAATTGCTGTTGCTCGCGCTGGTAATGTTATTGGCGGTGGTGACTGGGCAAAAGATAGAATCGTTGTTGATTGCGTGAAAAGTTGGAGTAATGGTGAAGTTGTTGAAATTCGCTCACCAAGTGCAACTAGACCATGGCAACACGTTCTCGAGCCACTAAGTGGTTACTTGGCCCTAGGACAAGATATTTCATCTGATAATTCTCTTCATGGTGAAGCATTTAATTTTGGTCCAAGAGCAGAGCAAAACAGAACGGTTCTTGAGCTACTAGAAGACCTTTCTAAGTTCTGGCACTTTGATAATGCAAATGAAGCCTACTCTGTAGTTGAAAATAGACCATTTAATGAAGCAGGACTTCTGAAGCTTAATTGTGACAAGGCCCTTTTCTCAATGAAGTGGCAAGCAACAATGAATTACAAGAGCACTGTTAGCTTTGTAAGTAAGTGGTACTACAGCTTCTATAAAGAGAAAAAAAATATGTTCGATTTAACTATTGGGCAAATTAAAGAATATTCAGAAATGGCATGTGAACAAGAGTTGAAATGGACAAAATAGAAGGACTCGTTCTTACTCCATTAAAGATCATTGATCATCCTCTTGGCAATATTATGCACGGGATGAAGGCCTCTGATGAGACTTATAAGTCTTTTGGTGAGGCCTATTTTTCATTCGTAAATTGCGGCTCTGTTAAGGGCTGGAAGCTACATACTAAAATGATTTTGAATTTGGTTGTACCACTTGGGGAAATCAGATTTGTGGCCTTTGATGATAGAGAGAACTCTAAAACGAAAGGACAATTTCAAGAAATCATTTTATCGCGCAATAACTATCAAAAATTAACTGTTCCTCCTGGTGTTTGGTTGGCCTTTCAAGGTCGCTCACAAGGTGAGAATCTGTTGTTAAATATGGCCTCGATTGAACACGATCCTAGTGAGGCCATCAATAAATCTCTTGAGGAAATCCAATATGACTGGAACTAATATTCGTCTTTCAAAATGTTCAATTTCTCAAACAGAAAAAGATGCGGTAATGCGCGCATTGAATAATGAATACTTTGGAATGGGAAAAGAAGTTCAAGCTTTTGAATCTGAACTAAAAGAGTATTTTGGATGTGAAGGCGAAGTTATTTGTGTAAACACTGGAACATCTGCTCTTCATATTACTCTGGCCTGTTTAGATATTGGTCCAGGAGATGAAGTTCTTGTCCCTTCTTTGACATACGTTGCTTCTTATCAGGCGATTTCTGCAACTGGGGCAACGCCTGTTTCATGTGATGTGGATTTAGACTCAGCATTTATCAGTATTGAAGATGCGAGAAAAAAAATTACAAAAAAGACTAAGGCGATTATGCCTGTTCACTATGCAAGCAACAGTTTGCAAATTGATGCCGTTTACAAATTAGCAAAAGAGTTCAATCTAAGAGTCATCGAAGATGCTGCTCACTCTGTGGGATGTGAACGTGATGGGAAGAGAGTTGGCGCAATCGGAGATATCCTGTGCTTTAGCTTTGATGGAATTAAAAACATCACAAGTGGAGAAGGTGGGGCCGTCGTCACTGCTGATCAAACCCTTGCTCAAAGAATTAAAGATGCCCGACTTTTAGGCGTGGAAAAAGACACAGAAAAAAGATTTTCAGGTGAAAGATCTTGGGTATTCGATGTGAATCATCAAGGATTTCGCTATCATATGAGCGACATTATGGCCGCTCTAGGTAGAGCACAGCTGTCTCGCCTCGATTTCCTAAAGCAAAGAAGACAAGAGATTGCTCTCCAATACTTTGAGGGCCTTAACATGAATTCGGCCATCGAACTTTTCAATTTCGATTATAAAAATATCTGCTCACATATCTTTGTTATCAAAGTAAAAGATGGCAAAAGAGACGCCCTGAGAGATTATTTACAAGACAATAATGTGGCCACGGGTGTTCACTACTATCCAAACCACTTTTTATCTAAATACAAGTCTGAACCTCTCGCTAATGTTGAGACTTTATACGGACAAATTTTGACTCTTCCAATTCATCCGGACTTAACTTCTAGTGATATTTCTAGGGTGATTGAGCTGATCAATAAATTTGGCCTCTAATTAGAGGCCTTTATTTTTTTTGCAAAATTAATAAATTTATTTTCGATAAGATAATAAGATAGAAGAGAAAATAGAATACATAGTCCGAATATAGAAAAGAATTCTAAATATGGGTTTCCTAATTTATTTAAACCTATCGCAGTAGTTATGCTAAAGATTGGGAAATGATAAATATAAACACCATACGAAACATCTGGCATTTTAATTTTTATTGCAGGAATGAAAAGTCCAACGGCCAACACTAAAATTGCGAGAACGATTGGATAACTGAAAGAGTGGATCCAAGGACTTAAAATATGGCCGTAAAATTTGTCATAGAACATTGGAATAGAAAATAAAATTAGGAATGCAAACGTTTTCCTCTTTTTTATGCGATCAAAAAACAGTTTTAAATATATGCCACTTAAAAAGTACGAAGCAAAAGAAAAAAATGATGTTCTAAATGATAGGGCATAATTTAGAGTTTCAGCGCTATAATAGCTTTGATGAATCACTTCAGAGCAATAACCACTATATAAAAATAGGATTAGACTTATGTAGTGAAAATAACGTTTATCTTTAAAGAAAAGTAGAAAAGGTGCAAGAATATAAAACTGAACTTCTACTACTAGTGTCCAAAAAGCACCGTGGGCGTAATATCTGCCATGTTCAGGAAGATTGAAAATCTTTCCCCCCACCATAGGCATCATATCTTGAAAAGCAAGCATATTAAAAACTGATAGAAGATATTCTCTTTCATTAATCCCATAATAGATTGAGCTCAATAAAACGACTGTAACGGTTATTACTATGGGTGGATAAATTCTAAAAAATCTTTTCAAAGAATATTTCATAAAGCTCTTACTGTTTAAATAGCTTGATGAAATTAAAAGGCCGCTAATAATAAAAAATGACTTTACTGCAAAGTCACCATCTAAGAAGTTAAGCTTTAGTTTTTGGTGAATAAAATACATGACTTCAGCAGCACTCGGGAAATGACCAAAAAGAACAATTAGTGCTAAAAATAACCTCAAAAGATTCCAGTTATTATTCTGACCATTATCATCAAGAGATGAATTTAAAAAGTTAGAGAATCGAGACATATAAAAAACTCAAAAATAAAAAGTAATAAGTAATATGTTTATCTGAAAATTTTTTTTCGAAAAAAGCTTCAAAACTTTTGAATTTTCCTGATACTTTAGGAAGGAATTTTAAAAACATCGTTTTACCATCATTTTCTAACCAGTAAAAACCAACTATAAAATAAGTTAAAATTGAAGGCATAATTAATCTTGGTGTCCAGTATCCGGCCTTGTAAGTATTGAACACAAATGGCAATGGAATTAAGATAATTGAATGAAAACCAATCGCTAATAGTAGTGCAGAGCTAATATAACTTGAAGTGACATCAGACTTCTTTTCATTTATTAATTGTTTTGTAATTGTCACAAACATAGCAAGTAGCCCAAATAAACTAATAAATGAAATAGGCAAAGATAAAACAAGAGCCAAGGGATTTAAAACTTTTGTGATTTTATGCCTTTTTCTTTTAGGATTTTCTAATGAATCAATTCCTGCCTCTCTGATGTTTTGATTTCTACTTCCAAACTTTTTAGGCCAATCCTTTGCAGCTAATCTCTGAAAGAACGTTTGTGCATCAAAGTAGAGTGAGTAGTGGATTAAACCTAAATAACTGAATCGATGATTTTCTCTTATCGACATACTATCATCAGGCGCCATTAATAGTTTTAGATCATTAAATTTTGGGAAGGTAATGTCGATGATATTCATATCGGCAGGGCCACCCCTTTTATCCCAGTGTTGATGGGTTGTAACACTTTTTGCCTTGTAGCTTAGATACATTTGATTGAGAAATAAACTAGTTGGTATAAGAAGTGCGATAAATGGAATCAGGACATTATGAATAGTTTTTTTATCTTTGAAAAAATTGACTATATAAAGAAGTCCAAGAGGAGGAAGTAGTCCTACGAAAGTATATTTAAACCAAAGACCGATCGAAACCATGAAACTAGTAATTAACCATGCTTTTGATTTTTCGTTATTTGTCGATTGTGTAGAAATAATATCCTTTACATAAAATACAGAGAGAATAAACGGAAGAACTGTTAGTGCGTCACATGAAATAACGATTGAGTGAATTACTCTGAAGGGGACGAACGATAATAGTAATATAAGTCCATTTTGGAGTGCTTTATTTTTGATGGTTTTTAAAATGAGAATATCAAAGAAAAATACAGCAAGAATATTAATCAGTAGTAGTAGAAATGCATAAGCTTCGAATACATATTGAGTTGATACGACACTTTCAACAAGATAACCGAGAACATAGAAGCCTGGGGGGTTTGTATTACTATATGAAAAACCAGTGTCTTTATAGGCAAGTATCTTAGAAGAGTGCCAACCCCAATCCTGGGCAATGTATCCATATCCATATATTGCCCAAATGCCTTGTATTACTAATATTATCGAAGATATTAGGATTATTTTTTTTTGAGTTTTATCTAGTTCTATAATTTTCATCTATTATCAATTTCTTTTAATGTTCTAATTAATAAATCAATTTCACTTTTTATATTGAATTGATGATTTCCAACAAAAAATCCATTTTTATCAATGTAATCAGAATTTTTTAGATCTTGATGAATTTCATAATCGAAATATTTAATGACATCATTTTTTGCAAAATTACCAGCAACGATAGGTCTACAATCAATATTCTTTTCAATTAAAATTTTGACAAGTTCATTTCTAGAAACAGGTGAATTCTTATTTAGAATAATTGCAAAGCCAAACCAGCTACTTTCTTCTATTTCCTGCTGATATCGTAAGAAAGATATTTCTTTAATTTGTTTTAGAAAGTACTTTGCATTTTCTCTTCTTTCTTTAATAAATTTTGGCAGTTTTTTTAGTTGCTCAATACCAATCGCTCCACTCATTTCTACAGGACGTACATTGTACCCAGGCAATACAAATTTGAACGATTCTTCGAATGGATTATCAGATTTCATACCTGTGACAAGGTTCTCTTTAGGTAGATTTCTAGTCCAACCATGAGCTCTTAATGATAAGAGAATATGGTAAAGTTCTTCGTCATCTGTATTAATTACCCCGCCCTCCATTGTGGAAATATGATGGCTGAAAAACGTACTGAATGTACCCATTGTTCCAAAAGTACCGGCTTGTTTACCTTTGTACTTCGCACCCATTGATTCACAGTTATCTTCAATTAATATTATGTTTCTTTCTTTCATCAATGAATTAATACTGTCGAAGCAATTAGGATTTCCTAATAGATTTACAGCGACAATCATTCTAGTCTTATCAGTAAGAGATGATTTCAATGCATCTAAATCATAATTTAGAGTATTAATATCAATATCAACGAATTTAAGTTTGAGGCCATATTGATACAGAGGATAATAAGTTGTAGACCAAGATACTGCTGGAACAATGACCTCATCTCCACGTTTTAATGGATTATTTTTTTTATAAAATAAAGCTGCAACAGCGAGAAGATTTGCAGAAGAACCAGAATTAACCATTACTGAATACTTTGAACCAGTGAATTCTGAGAAAGCTTTTTCGAAGTTTTGAACTTCTTTACCCATCGAAAACATATTACTATCAATTACTCTTTGAATTGCTGTAATCTCTTCTTTGTCCCAACTGCTAGATGCAAGGCTGTAGCTGTCCATTTATTTAATACTCCTATAGAAATCAATTGTTTCACTTAATCCTTGTTTTAAGGAATATGATGGCTTCCAGTCTGTTTCACTTAATAGAGAGGTATCTACTTTTTTCCTAAGCATTCCTACTGGTTTTGTAAGATCGTGTTCAAGAACTCCTTCAAAACCTAAAATTGCACAAACTTCATTATAGTATTGATTAATTGTGAAATCAGACTCTAAACCTACGTTTAGGATATTTGGTATCTTATCAAAGTTAAGAATTGAATATTCAATGAAAGAAGCGAAATCCTTAGTATACATGAATTCTCTTCTTGCATTACCATCCCCCCAGACAACAATTTTATCAAGACCTTTTTCTTTAGCCTCAATCACTTTTCTAATTATTGCAGGAACTAGATGAGATCGTTCTTCTGAAAAGTTGTCATATTTTCCATAAAGATTGCATGGGATAATTGTTTTATAGCTAAGATTTGTTGATTCATTTAAATATTGGCATAATTTTAAAACTGTAATTTTCGCTAGAGCATAACCTTCATTTGTTGGTTCTAGCTCACCCGTCATAAGGTGTGACTCTTTAATTGGTTCGCTATAATTTCTAGGATAAATGCAAGAACTACCGATATTAAGAAAATTTTGGATATTATTTTCTTTAGCAGCAAGAACCAAATTTTTACCCATTTCAAGATTCTCGTATAAAAAATTGAAAGGATCTTTCATATTTGCTTGAATTCCGCCGACCTTACCAGCGCAATGAATTACAAAATCAAATTTTTTTCCTTTTAAGTAGTTTGAGACATCTTCTTTTTTTAAAAGGTTAAGAGTTTTGCTAGAGGGAGCATCTATATCAAAGTTTTTGTTTTGAAGTTGCTCAAGCAGGTTTCTTCCAACCATACCTGAGCCACCAGATATGAATATTTTCATCTTATTTGCCAAATAATTCACTTAGAAATCTTTTAATGAATCTGATTCCTGTAGGGATACTCGGTGCCCCAGTGTCTCCAGCAAGGCGATTACCTTCAATCGTCGGAAATTCTACAATATTCAATTTGTTTTTAAATGCTCTAATTGTCATCTGATATTCGATTGTATAATCAGGTGCTGTTAAATTTAAACGTTCGAACGCTTGTCGAGTAAGTGCCCTGTAGCCATTTATCGAATCATAAATAAATGGACCAGTTTTTTTAAAGCATAGGTTGGCCATGATGTTAAATGCGTTATTGGCCCATTTTCTCCATTTGAAAAATTGATCATCTTCTTCATTTCGAGACTCTTTCATCATCCTTGAGGCAATAACAAGATCAGCTCCAGACTTAATAATATTTTTAAACTTTGGTAGATCTTCAATTGCTTCATTTCCATCAGGAGAAAAGAAAATAAGAAGATCTGAGTCTAAATTTTTAAAAGCTTGCATAAAAGCATCGCCTCTACCTTTTTTACTTTGACCAATAATACGAACACCTTTGTTTTGGAAGAATTCAACAGTACCGTCTGTCGAACCACCATCAACAGCAACAATCTCATCGTATCCTGCCTCTGGAGATGGCTTTGGAATTTTGTCAAAGATGAGGTTAAGGCATTCAATTTCGTTAAACGTCATTAGTACAAGTGTTGTTTTCATATAAGATCCAATTTTTCAATGTTAATACCTTCGAGTTTCAAATCTTCGACTAGCATTAATTTTACAAGTTCATCAAATTTCGTTTTAGGTTCCCAATTTAGTTTCTCTTTTGCTTTAGAATAGTCACCAATCAATAGATCTACTTCTGTTGGTCTATAATATCTTGGATCAATCTCTACAAATTCTTCCCAATTTTTGTTAACCATAGAAAAGGCTTTATCTAGAAAATCTTTAACTGACCAGGTCTGACCTGTGGCAATTACGTAGTCGTCAGGTTTTTCTTGTTGGAGCATTAGCCACATTGCTTCGACATAATCTTTTGCGTATCCCCAATCTCTTTTCGCATCAAGATTTCCTAGGTAAAGTTTTTTATCTTTACCAGATAAAATTCTTGCAATACCTCTAGTAATTTTTCTTGTTACAAATGTTTCTCCACGTCTTGGACTTTCATGATTAAACAGAATTCCGTTTGATGCATGAAGATTGTAACTCTCTCTATAGTTTATTACCTGGTGATGAGCATAAACCTTAGCGCATGCGTAGGGACTTCTTGGATAAAATGGAGTGTTTTCATCTTGGGGTACAGCGTGCACTTTTCCATACATTTCAGAACTTGAAGCTTGATAGAATCTAATATGCTCTAAAGCTCCTGTGTTTTTAATAGCTTCTAATAATCTAAGTGTCCCCATTGCAACACTGTCTACGCAATAAATAGGAGCATCAAATGAAACTCTAACGTGACTTTGAGCTCCAAGATTATAAATTTCATCAGGTTCAATTTGATGGATTAGTTTTTCAAGATTACTTGCATCACTTAAGTCACCATAGTGAAGGATTAATCTTCCATCTTGTTCATGGATATCTTGATAAATATGCATTATGCGGCCAGTATTAAATGAAGATGATCTTCTTATGATACCGTGAACTTGATAGCCTTTACTGAGTAGAAGTTCTGCTAAGTAGGAGCCGTCTTGCCCAGTTATTCCAGTGATAAGTGCTTTTTTCATGATGAATCCAAGTGATGTGTTAAATAATTCTGTTCGAGAATTATCCATAAAAAAATTATATTTGCATAGGTAAATATGCAAAGTTCTTGAGGAATTCACCAATGAAAATAGTGAGAAAATGGGTATTGAGCTTTATGATATTTATCTCAAAGTAGTTCTTTTTTTTTTCTTTAAATTTTACTTTTAATAAATTTAAAAACCTTATCCTTTTCATTTTTTGATAGGAGAAAAATGAAGAAGGTCGCACCTAAACCAACGAGAATAAGTGTAAAAAAGATTACAGATTCTTTAAGTGACTGAATATTATATAAATTTATAAGCGCCAGGTTTGCTAATCCACTTAAACCAAGTGCTGTGATAATTTTTTTCCAATCAATGTTGAATGAAAAATATCTTTTTCCATAGTGCCAAATCATCGCCGGGCCAATGCAATACGTAAGAACACTACTTCCAACAGCACCCCAGACACCGAAATTTCTAACTAAAAAGAAATTCAGAGCAATGTTAATTATACATAGGATATTATAACTTTTTGCAATGTATCCAACTTTTCTTTCGAAGATTAGACCGGCGCAAAAGATGTTTACTGAGCCATTAATTAGAATTCCCAACCCAATTATGGGAGCAAATTTTAAAGCGGGTAGAAAGCTGCCACCTTTAACAATGTATGGACCTGCAAGCATAATAAAGGCGCTTAGGGCCGTGCACAAATAAGTTCCAAGGATGAAGTAGCTTAGAGTTATAGTTGAGAAGAGTTCTTTAACTCCTTCTTTTTTTCTATACTCAACCATCATGGGGTTCCATATTTGGATAAAGGGTGCAATTAGGACAATATTAATAACACTTCCTAGTTTGTAGCCTAGAGAGTAAATACCAACATCAGAAATTGTTAGAAATTCATTAATAAAAAAACGGTCAGACCAATCAATAGACATTCCAGCTAGACTTGAAAGTACTGTAGGAAAACCATATTTGAGCATTAGTTTGGCTTCAGTTTTATCGAAGATTATTCTGAAATGCTCTCGGTAAATGAAAATAAAGAATACTAAAATTAATAAAAAAGTACCGAGGCGGCTGTATATTGGTGCCCACAGGCCAATGTCCTTATAAACAAGGAGATAATAAGTTGTGGAAAAATTAAGAATCATTCCGAAGATACTTAGTAATGAAACTTGTATCGACTTTCTTAGAAGTCTTGCAAAGCTATAGAAGTATTGATTTAAAAAGTTTAAAGCAGAAGAAATGGAAATATAAAATAAGTGCTCTCCATACTCTGGTGTTTTAAATATAAGTAGCGATAATGTACTTTTAAAAAGATAGACTAAAAGAACTTGGGCAAATGCGCCCATAACGATTAGGCTAAATCCTGTAGAGAACACGCCTTTTCTTTTTTCACTACATTCGTAGTCAAAGTATGACCTTGGCAGTGCCGATGTAATTCCTAGGTAGAAAACTGAGCCAATAACTAAGCTGAATAAATCAATAAAAGAGAATGTACCGAAAATTTCAGTAGTGAAATGCTTTGTGAAAACAGGAATCAGAAAAAATGAAACAGCAGATTGAGCTATACTCCCAATTGCATAAATGACTCCGTGTAGTCCAATTTGTTTGATTTTATCTAGCATTTTATCTCGATTCGTTTTAACTCTTACTTCACATCAATAAATTTATTTAATAACATCTCAAAACAATAATTATATTGAATTGAAGGGCTAATGCGAAACATCATTAATAAATCATCTATATACTATCTTTTGATAACGCTATTAACAATTTTAATTTTTAAAATCGCTGTCATACAAGATTTTAGTATTAGTGATCCAGCGTTTGACATCTATTTTGACGCTATGAATATTCATGTGGCCATTAAAATGTTTCACGATGGTTTATGGTGGTGGGATAACCTGACTAGGGTATCGTTTCCTTACGGTGCTCCAATGGGGGGATTTCCTGTCTCAGGTGGCCAATTGGATTACTTCTTCATTTGGATATTCTCTTTAATATCTAAAAATGTTTTTCTCGTAGCGAACTTGTACCTATTGTTTACAGTTGTATTAACAGCTCTGCTCACATACTACTCTTGTTTAGAACTTAGATTTAATAAAACTTATTCGATTATAATAGCAATTCTGTATAGCTTTATTCCCCATATGTATTTTAGGAATACTGCTCATATTATGCTTACTTATTATTTATTCCCTGTTGTATTGATGTACTCAATTAAATTTTTAACAAATGAATTTGGGAATCTTTCAAAATTTAAAAAGAATATTTTCTATCTTGTGATGCTTTTAGCTGGATTGCAGTACACATATAATGGAGTCTTCATTTTATATGTTTTGTTCGCAGTTGGAGTTATTAAAATAATTGAGAAAAAAAGAGAGCATTTCAAGCCACTAATTGTCGGTACGGTTGTATTGGTTATTTCAACAATTATAAATATCGCACCTGTAGTTAAATCTTATAAGAGTAATAGTGAATTAAATCAAAAAATGACGACCTTTAAAAAGGCCAATATGATTGATGATTACCCTTTAAATTTAAGAGATATGCTAATACCTGTACAAGATAATCATTTTTTTGTCCTTAAAGGGATTCGTTACGTTTTTGATAGAGCTGAATATAAGTACAATGGAGAATTGAGAAGTTCATCACTTGGATTAATTGGTTGCTTAGGATTAATCATATGTATTGTTACACTTGTATTCAACACTAAACTTAAATCATTAAGGTACAGTAAAGAAATATCCCAGTTATTTATGTTTTTGTTTCTTCTTGCCATGCCAGGAGGTCTTGCTTCATTTATTAATTTAGTTAGTCCACAAATCAGATGTTATAATCGAGTGGCCCCAATGATTTCATTTTTAGCAATATGTTCTTTCTTTGTATTTTTAGAAATGAAATTAATTAATGTAAGTAAAATAAAAAAAAATGTGATTTTATTTGCGTTATTCCTATTTGGTCTAATTGATCAAAATCCAGGTTTTACAAATTTATATTCAAAAGGACAAAGGGGAAGCGGAAGATTAGAAGATATCGCAAATTTAGGTCCTCTACTCAATGAAGTAGAATCAAAGTTTCCTATGGCGAATAATGTCTTTTACCTGCCCTTTAATATTTACCCATCTTCTCCAAGAGTAAATAAAATGCCAGCACAAGCAGATGGATTAGCATATTTACTATCAGATAGATTGAATTGGTCGATTATGCCTTTACTACCTTCTGCTGAAGAAGAGCTGTCCAAGGTTAAAAAACTAACAGGTAATGAACTATTGTGTTTTTTATCAAAATTAAGCTACGATTCAGTTTTAATAGATAGAAGAGGCTATAGCGATAATGGAAATGAAATTTTAAACTCAATTAAAGAAAATTATGTTCATGAAAATCTTTTAGAAAGTAGTAATAAAAATTACGTGTTTATTAAATTTTTAGCGACCGAATGTGAAAGTTAGGAGCATCTCAATCTTTTGAGATGCTCTTGAACTAATTACTAAATCTAAAACGAAGAAGAGTCCATACTGCATTAAATCCATCTTTTGGACCAATTTTCTTTCCCTCGGCCTTTGTACGTGGAATGTATCTAATAGGCACCTCGAATATTTTAATGTTTGACTTAATAAGTTTACTCGTAATCTCGTGATCAGTTTCAAACCCATTAGTTTTAATAATATTCTTTTTGAAAAAATGAGAAGGATAAATTTTGTATGCAGTTAATGTATCAGTTATCCATTTCTGGTAAAGTATAAATGTCCAGAGGGTTAAAATTATTCCAGCTAACCATGGCGCAAATTCTTGTTTTTTATGTCTTCCTGGAAAAAATTTCATTCCATCTTTTTTTTGATACTGCCAGAGAGTTCTACTTCCATAAATTGCTTGGTCAGGATTTTTGTTTAGCTCTTCGAGCATTGCAGGATAATCTTCTGGAAAGTATTCTAAATCAGCATCTTGAACAAGAATGTAGTCTCCTGTTGAAGATCTAATACCGTTTTGAACTGCTCCACCTTTTCCTGTGTTTTTTTGCTGTATTAAAGTAACCTCTTTAAAGTCAGAGACTACGCTAGAAGTATTATCCTTGGAGCCATCGTCAACCACAATGATTTCTTTTTTGAATTGTAATGTGTCAGTATCGACAGCAAGAATACGCTTTAATAAATCTCCAATATATCTTTCTTCATTGTATGCAGGAATAATTATAGAAATTGTTTTCATTTTAAATCTCACTATATTTGAACTTTAAAAGATTAATGATGCATTTGATGCCATCAAGCATTGTGATTTTTTTTCCATCTTTTTTTGTTCTTGGCGAATATTTCACTGGTATTTCATTAATGAAGACCCTCTTCCTGCCTAATTTTGCAATAATTTCTCCATCAAGATCGAAACCTGATGACTTCAAATTTAGATCATCAATAAGATCTTTTTTAAATACCTTAAGAGAAGTTAAGGGGTCTGTAACAAAACGATTATAGAGGAACAAGCTTATTGAGCTTAATAGCATCCCTCCATATTTACTTACAAAGTAGTCTTTAAATTTATTGTTGTAGACTTCTTTAATCTGCAAATCTAGATTGATACATTTAACTGTTCGACTTCCAAAAACTACTGAGTTTTCGTTATTATTCAAGGTTTTGATAAGATGAATTAGATCTTTCGTATCGTATTCGGCATCTGAAGGAAAAAAAGCAATAATATCACCAGTGGCATTTTTGATTCCGTGTCTTAGTGCTGCCCCTCTTCCAAATTCTCCAACTGGAAGCTTGAGTGATTTAACATTCTTATTTTCTTTAGCTATTTCATAGCTATGATCTGTTGAACCACCATCAACAAAGATAATTTCTTTTAGAAGTCCCATGTCCATGAAGTTTAAGAGGTCTAGATCGTGAAGAACTTGTTTAAGTGTCTTCTCTTCATTTAGGGCCGGGACAACAATTGATACTTTGAAGTTCTTTCTATTTATTTTTTTAGAAAGCTTATTGTTTACAATAGAAGTAAGCTCGGCAAGAACCTGATCACCTGAGTGTGCACCTGATGCCGATTCCCAATCTAGTAGATTGACATTATTTTTTGCATAAGGAAAAGCATCTTGATCAAAAGTCACATAGCTTGCGTTATCACTTTTTGCATTTTCAAGAGAAGAGGTTTGAATAAAGAAAGTTGAAATAATATCTTTCCACTCCAATTCAATACTGTTCTTGCGCTTCATGTAAAAAAGAAGTTTTTGAGTCAATGAAGAAACCGTTTCATTTTGAATTTCATTATCTTTTAAAATATTAGAAATAAAGATCTTTTGAGAAGCTTTATTTGAAGCAATAAGCTCTCCTAGATCTTTTGTAATATATGAAGGAAAGAGTGAAGAGTGCTGTGTTCCCGGTCCATAGATTACAATATCTGCATTTTTGATAACAGGTACGACTTCTTGATTAAGTTCTGGAAAAACTTGTTTGCTTGTGAGGTAGGAATGTTTTTGTTCAAGAGTCATAGACTGAATTTTGTCTAGTTCTTCTGGGTTTAAATAGTTTTCTAGTAAGAAGATGTCTTTAATTGAGCTGCTGTTTTGAGGGGATACGATTTGAGCTTCATCAATCAAATACGTGCCATCTTCTTTAAGACCTGTGAGTACTAAATTTTGTCCGTCAGTGATATTGATAACATCGCATTTTATATTTGCGACTTCTGATAATTTTGAAACAGTCTGATTGAAGTTTTGATTTTCTTTTAAATAGCAACCGGCAAAAAGAATATTTCCAAAAGAGCAATCATTGAAATCGAAAAGATTGTTGTTTGCAGCTTGTTCCATAGCATAGCTTGAGAATAATTTACAATAGTCGTTAAGATAATTTGCCGTTTCAACTTTTAAGTTTTTTATGGCGTCAGCAATTTTTGGAAATTTCTCAAGAGCATCATAGTTCAAGAAATTATTTAATAAAAAGATCCCTTCATCAAATGATGTTTGAAGAGGTAGTCTGATTTCAAATAAAGTATAGAGGGCCTTACCTGATGGGATATTTGTATCGATAAAGCGAGAGATATTTTTTCTGAAATCACTTGGTCCAAGTAGTCCCGGGATGAATCGTCTCATGGCCCCTGTAGATAATCCATCATCGTAAGCATTCACTAGTACTTTAAGCTTGATTTGTGGATGTTGGAATAGTGATTTGCAGATCGTCTCGGTTCCTCTTCCGCCTGAGAAAACGACGACATTTACAAAGTTTTGTTCTTTCATAAATTCCTCAATTTTCTGTACATCCTCTTTCGTATTTACGCCGATGCTTTCGAATTCATCTTCAATCTGTATCGAAACAAGACCGTCTGATTCATTTTCAAACTTCGGAATAAGTGGGAGAAGATTATATTCTTGAGTGGATTCCCCAATGGCCACATCCGAGTTTTTATATTCATTTAAGATTTTAAAGAGCTCTTTAGTATCAAAAAGAAAGACTCCTATATCACTTTCCCCATTCTTTACTATGTTGGAACTCTCTCTTGCTTGGAAAACATGAGTGATGGTTTGGTTTTGATTTCTTTCAAAGTGAATATAAGGTTTTGTCTTTAAAACTGTAGGAAGTGTTAATAGAGGATTTTTTCTCGAATTATGTATTTGAATTGCGGATGCAATTGTTTTTCTCTTAACAGTAACTTGATCTCCCCAGATAACAAGAGAGTTTTTTGTTTTAGTGGATTTTTCTGCTTTTAAGATGGCATCGGCCATTCCTCGAGGAGTTTCTTGAATAACAATTTCAAATTTCCCAGGAATGATTTTTTGCAACTCATCTCTAACAAGTTGCTCTCCCTCTTTAGAGAGGATGAAAATAAAACGGGAGCAATGCTCACTGATCGTTTCAATAATATGTTGGAGGATTGATTTGTCTAAAATTGGATAAAGAATTTTTGGTTTATCGTGACCAAGTCTTGAACCTTTTCCAGCAGCTGGAATAATGGCCGTCCACTGGTCTGCGTTTGTAGCTTCTTCATTTAAAATAATGTTTTTGATCTTAATTATTTTATTCATAAATACTCACTATTTCTGAAAGAGAATCGATGATTTTATGAGGAGAGAGCTTTTTAAGTTCTTCTCTTTTGTGTGCCGTTGTTATTGCGACTGTTTCAATTTCCGCAGCTAAGCTTGCTTTAATTCCAGAAAAAGAGTCTTCAATAACGACGAGATTTTCTTTGGGAATTTTCATCATTTTGGCGGCCAAGTTGTAAATCTCTGGAGAAGGCTTAGCGTTTTGAACATCTTCACCTGAAATATAGAAGGCGAAGCATTCAGTCAGACCTGATTTTTTTAAGAAAAGTTCTATGTTTTTTGATCTTGATGAACTTGCAATGCAGAGCTTGAATTTTTTATTAAGATCTTTTATTGAAGAGCACGTATCTTTATAAATGAAATCAGATTCATTTAACAAATTTGTGGCAAGACTTCTTTTTTTCTCAGTGAGGGACATGATCATATTATCATCAAAAGAAATATTATTTTTTGATAACGTTTCTTTGAAAACTTCATCCGTTCTCATCCCTGCGTAGCCGTGATAATTGAAGTTTGTAATTTCAAATTGGGCAAGAACACTCTTGAATGAATTTTCGTGTGCAGATGACGAATTCCAAAGGACACCATCTAAATCAAAAATTATTCCTTTTTTAGAGATCATTTTTTTCTCGCTATAACCAGTGTTTGACCAATGTAATAGGTGCAAGGGAGCTTATCTAGTCTGAGCAATTCAACTGCCTTTCTGAAGTATTTGAAAAAACCAAAATAAGACTCTGCTCTTTTAAGAACATAACCAAGTTCAAGAGTTTGATAGTATGGGGAGATTGTCTCAACTTTAAAATCAAACTTATTGAGATACTCTCTAATTGTTTTTGGAGTGAAATAAAATAAATGAACACTTAAGTAAAATGGCCACTTCTTCCCTAATAGTTTGCATGGCCATGTGTCGATATCTGGATAGTTTACAACAAAAATACCATCATCTTTTAAAATTCTTTTAATCTCTATAATCGTTTGGGCAGGATCAGTAATGTGTTCAATAACATCCCACAAAGTTACGATATCGAAAGTCTTGTCATCAAAATGATGATCTAGCAGAATTCCTGGTCTAATGTCGAGTTTATAGGTTTCGCGACCTTTATTTGCGAGCCATTTTGCGGGTTCAATCCCTGTCACAGTAAAGCCTAGGTCGTTGGCAGCTTTTGGAAAAGCAGCTCCTGCGCACCCAATATCCAGAACTTTTTTATCTTTTGATGCCGTTATATTGTTCTTTGAAATAATTTTTTTTAGTGATTTAGAAAAAGTTCGGATTCTCTGTGGATTTTGAGAAAAGAAAGTATCGTCCTCTGCAGATGAATAGGACTCCATGATAATATCTTCTTTAACTCTAGGATTAAGATAAGATAAATCACACTTGTTACATTTTACGAGTTGATCGTATAGAACTTGATCGCTAGAAGAAGAGTAAACTTTTAAGAAATCTTCTTCCGTTTTAAAATTTGAATAATCGCTATTGAAAACAATCTTGTAATTGTCTGAAGAGCAATTGATACATTTTACATTTTCAAGAACATTTTCAATCATTGGGTAACCTTTTTACCAAGAATCCCTTTTAACATAAGAGTTGTGTGTAGAGCTCTATAGGGAACCATTTCCATTTTTGTATTGAATCGTCTTCTTAAAAAACGAATGCACTGGATGGCCATTTTTATGGGTGAATAAATTAATTTATGAATCATGAATGTTCTATAGAGAGAAATTCTAAATTTGCTTAATTTCTCATAATCATCCCTCCATGTAGGAGAGAAGTTCAGTTCGGAATATTCTTTGTAACCAGAAAACTTGTTGTCGATACTTGAGCCTGGTACTGGAGTCACAATAAAAAGAGCTGTTTCGTCGAGACCATTTTTTGTTAAGTCTTCAAGCATTTTCTTTGTGAGTACCCTGTCGGCATCAGTTTCTCCAGGAAAGCCTAGGATGAAACAGGCCTGAGAATAAATTTTACACTTATTCATGTGGCGAATTAAATTAATCGCAAGAGAAATATCAAAAGGCTTGTTAATAAGCTTCATCAGCTCTGGAGAACCACTCTCGGGAGAAATTGAAATATAATTACATCCAGCCTGTGCCATTTTTTCAATTGTGCTGGTATTTCTTAGTGTTTCAACTTTTGTGCCTGCACATAATTTCCATTTAATATTTAATTTATTTTGGATGATGTCATCGCAAATTTCGTTAATTCTTTTATTGTTAACAGTCGGGTTAACATCTTCGAAATGAAATTCTGTGACACCAAAAGTTTTCATATAGAATTGAATTTCTTTAGTGACTGCACTGGGCGTCTTTGCACGCCATTTTCTATCATTGGTATCTGGAATAACACAAAAGTTGCAAGCGTAAGGGCAACCTCGAGAAGTTAAGATCGGTAAATATTTACTAGAGGACTGTGGTCCATGGGCATATCTAAGATTCCAATAATTTTGAATTGGAAAGAGATCCCATGCAGCGTATGAAAGGGTATCTAGGTCTTTGATCTTATTTGAAGACCTATTGAAGTAATCAACTCCATTTAGACGAATACCAAAACCATCTTCCTTAGAGAGATCAACTTCAATTTTGTTTTCAAGATAGGCGAGAAGCAGCTTTACTCTTTCTTCAGGCTCTCCTGCGATAATATAATCAACACCTAGGTCATGAAATTCTTTTTGCACCTTGCGAACAGCGTAGGCAGTGACCGCCTGAGAGTTTTCGAGTATTGCGATCTTTTTTTCAGGAAATTTATTTTTTAATTCTTTGATAATTTCAACAATTGAATCATGGGCAATAAGGCTCATTGCGTAAATTGCGATTAGACTCGAGTCCCTCGATACCATTGAAGAAACTTCCTGTGGAGTGAGGCCGCGGTAGATGAAATTTCCTTTCTCGCGCCATTGATTGGGTGATTCTCCAAAGGAATCAATGACATTACATTGATAATTGTGGGTACGTAATTCTCCGGCAAGATAGGCCAGGGAGACAGGCATATAGACAATGCCAGTAGTCATAATATCGTTTTTCTGCAAAACAAGATTAGGGCTTATGAGTGTAACTGCAGTCATGTTAATCCAAAAAAATATTTAGGAAATTATGCCTCAGTAAAAATCATTTGCCTATTTTTTTTGTTTTAAAAAAGGCCCACAATCTCGCACAAAGAAGTGATCTCTCTCACTGATTCTGGCGTCGGATATTTGTGGTAGATTCCATTTGCATTAATGATGCGAATGCTTTGCCAGCCGAGCTTTTCGGGGGCGATGAAGTCTTTTTTAGGATTATCTGCGATATAAGTATAATCACAATTTGGGAATTTTTCTTGGATCATTTCAAAGCAATTCGTATCAGGTTTTGGAGTGCCAAAAACACCTGTTCTAATAATAAAATCAATGTACTTTTCTAGTCCAAGAGATTGAATCTTATGGAGTTGTGTTTTTTCGTGTCCATCTGTCAAAAGAGCAAGTTTGTGTCCTTTTCTTCTCAGTTCTGTGAGGACAAATTCTGAGTCGATGGGAAGTTTGATATTTGGCGTGTGAAAGCGATAGATATCGATAATTTCCTTTAGATCAATTTCTTTATATTGATCACAGAGAACGTTGAGGTTTTTACCACTGCCATTGGCCACAAAGTCATTCATAAGTTCACAAAATATTTGTGATGAACAGAGATTGTGTTTTTCGAAAACATAATTGGAAACGGCCTGAAACCCACTTTTTACAAAGTCTAGTTCAAAGTAAAGAGTGTCATCCATATCGAAAACAATAACTTTAGAAGAAAATTCCTTCATCATACCTCAACATGTGTAAATTATTTTTCCACTCCACTTTAGAGGGAAGATCTTTGCCAAGTTTTTCTAATAAAATGAGTTCAAAGAAGTTGGCCCCGGCATTGTATGTAAGAGGATAACCACCTCCAAAACGTGGATTGATTTCAATTACACTCACGTCTTTGTCAGAGAGAAAAATTTGAAAACAAAATGTCCCTCTAAAACCATCAATATTTGCAACGATGTCGTGAGCGATCTTTTCAATTTTTTCATGATACTCAGTTTTCGCCTTAGAAACCTCTCCAGAGCGAACTTCCAGCCTTTTTCTCGGAACGCAGGCCAAAAGTTTCTTCTCTTTGCTAACAAAGCAGTCCACTGTGAACTCTTCGCCATGGACTAATTCTTGAAAAACATAGTCTGATGACTTTTCTTTAAGTGATTTTGCATGTTCGTAATTCAATACTGTGCAAGCTCCAATAGAGCGACTTGAATTATCGAGCTTAGCGAAAAGAGGGTAATTTGAAGACTCATTTGGTTCAACAATTGTTGGAGTTGGAATCTTGTGAGTATTGAAAATATCCGCAGTCGATTTTTTTGTTCTAAAAATACGGCAAATCTCAGGTGAGCTCACTTCAACGTGAATGCCTTTTTCTTCAAATAGATCGCGATCATCTGCGAGATATTCAAGTTCAGTGTCAATTGTAGGAATAACTACTTTGATATTGTGTTCGATACAATAATCCAGTACGAATTTAGTATATTCTGGATTCGAGGCCCTTGGACATGGGGCCGATTTATCAGCAACATGGCAAGCACTACTAAGTTCGGGATGCATATCAAGGGCATGAACTTCACCTTGAAGATTTAACTTAGAAAGAGTTTCTTTAATCTGCTTAATTAGTGAAACTCTTCGGCCCGCTGATGTTAAAAGAACGTTCATAAAAAATCCTAATATGTGTTACATGCAGAAACAATTTGTGCCAATTCTTCTTCAGTAATAACTGGAGACATTGGCAAACTAACGATTTGTTCGTGAATTTGTGTCGTTAGTGGATAATTGTCAGATAGATTTAAATCTTTTAATGCTTCTTGCTTATGTGGTGGAATAGGGTAGTGAATGAGTGTCGCTACACCCTTTGCTTCCAAGTGAGACATAAATTTATTTCTATCTTCTACTCTGACTGGGAATACGTGCCACACATTATTTTCTCTGTGTGAATCAAGAACAGGTAGAGTAATTTTATCATTTTTAATATTGGCACAAAGAAATTCTGAGGCCTTTCTTCTGATTTCATTTTCAGTGTCTAAGTATTTCAGTTTAACATTTAAAATTGCTGATTGAAGTTCATCAAGTCGGCTGTTTACACCTTTATACTTATTTACATATTTAACTTCAGAACCATAATTTCTAAGAACGCGAACAGTTTTTGCAAGTTCATCATCATTAGTTGTGATGGCCCCTGCATCTCCTAAAGCACCTAGGTTTTTGCCTGGGTAGAAGCTAAAACCTGAAGCATCTCCAAGGTTTCCGGCCTTTTTCTCGTTAAACTCAGCTCCTTGTGATTGAGCAGAGTCTTCAATAACAAGAAGGCCTTTCTCTTTAGCAAATTTATTAATTTCTTCCATGTCGCAAAGGCGTCCATACAGGTGAACAGGCATGATGGCCTTAACTTTATCTGTATAGTTTGTTTTTACGGCTTTAGGGCATAGGTTATAAGTATGAAGATCTGGCTCCGTTAAAACTGGAACGAGTTTATTTTCAAGAATGGCCAAAATTGTCGCAATATAGGTATTGGCCGGAACGATGACATGGTCGCCTTCTTTAAGTTTACCCATCTCTTTGTAGGCCCTAAGAATAAGAACGAGTGCATCTAAGCCGTTGGCCACGCCGATTGCATGTTTTGTTCCACAGTAAGTCGCAAAATCTTTTTCAAATTTAGTTGTATCGTTACCTAGAATATACCAACCTGAATCAAGGACTTTCGTCATTGCTTCGATGATTTCATTTCTGTACTGAGCATTGATTTTTTTTAGATCGAGAAAAGGGATCATTTTTTATCCTTAATTAGTTCACGAGCAGGGTTACCTATGACTGTTGTATTTGCTGGAACGTCCTTTGTGACGACCGATCCGGCCCCAACCATGGCATTTTCACCGATTGTTATTCCTGGCAATATTACAGCACCAGCACCGATTGATGCACCTTTTTTTATAATGGTTCTCAAAAATTCTTCAGGGTATTGCTTCGATTTCGGAGTTTTATCATTGGTAAAGGTTACGTTAGGGCCAATGAATACATTGTCTTCAATAGTGATTCCATCCCAAACATAAACGCCACACTTTACTGTAACGTTATCGCCGATGATGACATCGTTCTCAATGAAGCAGTGAGCATTAACATTACAGTTCTTGCCAATAATTGCATTTTTTAAAACTACAGAGAATTGCCATACGTATGTGCCTTCTCCAATATTGTTGGATTGAACATCTGAAAGTTTATGGATCATGAGCTTACCTATTGTTATTAATCAAATTTTTGAATTGTTCGTAATCTCTAATGTAGTCGGACTCGTCATAGTAATCACTTGCAAGGACTAGGAAAATGCAGTCGGGGCTGAAATTGTGCATTTCATGCCAGACCATTGGTTCAATCAAAACACCTTGGGAACGTGAGTCAATTTTGATTGTCATTTTCTCTACACCATCATCAAGAATCATGTCACAACTGCCATTGAGGCATAGCGCCATTTGTCTTAACTCTTTATGGGCGTGAAATCCCCTTGGCTCACTGTTAAGAGAGTGGAGGTAATAAACTCTTTTAATGTCGAATGGAATGTTTTTATTTCCCTCGAGTGCCACTAGGGCCCCGCGAGAATCTGAAATGGTTTTGAAATCTGTTATGAAGTTCTTCATGTCTCTCTCGTAATTTAGGTTCAATCATTATTCAATATATTGAACCTTTCAAGTTTATAATTATTTGTCTATAATTCCAAAAACAATTTTAGTTGGTGACGTATGAAAGAATTAGAAAACAAGACGATTTTAATTACTGGTGGAACAGGCTCTTTTGGTAGCACTGTGTTAAAGAAGCTTTTAAGCTACAACGTGAAAGAGATTAGGATTTTCAGTCGTGATGAAAAGAAACAAGACGACATGAGAAATACTTTTAGAGATCCAAAACTAAAATTCATTATTGGTGACGTAAGAAATTACAAAAGTGTTTATGATGCAAGCAAAGGTGTAGATTATATTTACCATGCAGCTGCACTGAAACAAGTTCCTTCATGTGAGTTCTATCCGTTAGAAGCAATTAAAACAAATGCACTTGGTACAGATAATGTTCTTTCAGCAGCAATTGAGAATAAAGTTTTAAAAGTCGTCTGTCTTTCAACTGATAAAGCGGTTTACCCTGTGAATGCCATGGGAATGACAAAGGCGCTAATGGAAAAGATTCTTGTTTCTAAATCAAGAATTACTTCTGAGACTTCATTCATTGGTACTCGTTACGGAAATGTTATGGCCTCTAGAGGATCTGTAATTCCACTTTTCATTAAGCAAATTAAAAATAATGAACCTATTACAATCACTGATCCTAAGATGACTCGATTCATGATGTCATTAGATGAAGCAGTTGATTTAGTTCTCTACGCTTTCTCAGACGGAGAGAACGGTGACATTTACGTTCAAAAGGCCCCTGCCGCAACAATTGAAACTTTGGCCTTAGCTCTTAAAGAAATTTTTAAATCAGAGGTTCCAATTAAGGTTATTGGAACGAGACATGGTGAGAAGGCCTACGAGAGTTTATTAAGTAGAGAAGAATTTGTTAAGGCCGTTGATAAGGGCAACTACTATAAAGTTCCAGATGATAATAGAGATCTAAACTATCAGAATTATTTTTCTGAGGGTGAAATTGAAGTTTCAAATGTTGAAGACTACAACTCGAATAATACAAATATTCTAAACGTAGCTCAAATGAAGGAAGTTCTTTTAAATCTAGATTACGTAAAAGAAGAGTTAAACAATGCCTAAAATTGTAACAGTTACTGGTGCGAATGGTTTTGTTGGAAAAAATTTAATTATCCACCTCGAGAGAATGGAAGGCGTAGAAGTCCTGAAAGTCTCTCGAGAGACTTCAGAGTCTGATCTTAAAAATTTTCTTTTAAAATCTGATGCTGTTGTTCACCTTGCGGGCTCTAATCGTCCAAAGTATGAGGGTGAATATCAGGAGATCAATGTCGATTTCACTGACAAGATTGCCTCAATCCTAAAAGACTCTTCAAAATGTAAAAAAATCATCTATTCATCAAGTCAAAAAGTTCACGATCAAAATGATTACGGTAATTCTAAACGAGGTGCTGAAGATGTATTGATCAATACTCTTGGCCCAGCGATGAATGTTGCTATCTTTAGATATACTAATATTTTTGGTAAATGGTCTCGTCCATTTTACAATTCAGTTGTTTCAACATTTTGTCACCAAATCGCTCGAAATGAGAGCATCTCAATTTCAGATCCTGCAAATGTTGTAAACCTTGTCTATATTGAAGACGTAATCACGTCGATCCTCTCGGTTCTTAATAATGACAAAACAAATGGTCATGAAATCATTGAGAAAATAGAAGGAGAGAGGGAAATAACACTGGGAGAACTAAGCTCTTTAGTGAAAAGTTTTGGTGAAATTAGAAAAACGTCAATGGTTCCCGATTTTGCAGATTCATTTGTTCAAAAACTATATGCAACGTATACGTCTTACTTACCTGAAGATAGCTTTGCATATGATTTAGAATTGAAGACGGACAATAGAGGTGATTTATTTGAAATCATCAAGTCGCCACATTTTGGCCAAATGTTTTTTTCAACAACGAAGCCTGGTATCACTCGTGGTAATCATTACCACCATACTAAGATAGAGAAGTTTATCGTCGTTAAAGGTGAGGCACTTATTAAATTTCGCCGTATCGATAGCGATGAAGTTATTGAATATAGAGTTACAGGTGGAACGGGGAGAGTTGTAGATATCCCAATTGGTTATACTCATTCAATTACAAATATTGGCAGTGAAGATATGCTAGTGCTTTTCTATTCAACTGAAGTCTTCAATCCAGAGAAACCAGATACATACTTTAAGGAAGTTTAATGAAGAAGTTTAAAGCTGCTACGATTGTGGGGACTCGTCCTGAAATTATCAGACTTTCAAGTGTCATCAAAGAGCTTGATGCGAACCCAGCAGTGGAACATATTTTAATTCATACTGGTCAAAATTATGATTACGAACTAAACCAAGTTTTCTTCGATGATCTAGGACTTAAAAAACCTGATTATTTCCTTGAAGCTGCCGGTAAAAATGCCGTAGGTACTATTGGAAATGTTCTTATTAAAGTGAGTGAGCTCCTTGAAGAAATTAAACCAGACTCTGTTTTAGTTCTTGGAGATACAAATAGTTGTTACGCTGCTCTTGCTGCGAAACTAATGAAAATCCCAACCTTCCATATGGAAGCTGGAAATAGATGTTTTGACCTTAGAGTTCCTGAAGAAATTAATAGAAGAGTTGTAGATCATATTAGTGATATCAATCTTTGTTACAGCGATATCGCAAGAGAGTATCTAACAAGAGAAAACATTCCTCCAGAAAGAGTTATTAGAACAGGTTCTCCAATGTATGAAGTTCTTCATAGCAATATGGATAAGATCGATAGCTCTGATATTTTAAATCGTTTATCTCTTGAAAAAGGTAAGTACTTTCTTATTTCTTCACATAGAGCAGAAAACGTAGATTCTGAAAAAGGGATCAACAATTTTCTAACTATGCTTGAAAATCTTAATAAAGAATATGGAATGAAAGTAATCGTTTCAACTCACCCAAGAACGAGAAAGAGTATAGAAAAGACGGGAAGAAAGTTAAGTGATGAAGTTCATTTCTTGCCTCCGTTTGGCTTTTTCGATTATGTAAATCTTCAAAAAAATGCTTTTGTAACATTATCAGATAGTGGAACGATTTCAGAAGAATCTTCTATTTTAAACTTTCCGGCCCTTAATCTTCGTGAGGCCCATGAAAGACCTGAGGCCATGGAAGAGGCAAGTGTTATGATGGTTGGTTACTCTTGGGAGAGAATTAAACAAGGTGTTGAGACTCTTAAACACGATCAAAATCTTGATAAAAGAGATTTCATGATCGTTAAGGATTACTCATACCCAAATATTTCAAAGAAAGTCGTGAGAATCATGCTTTCGTATAAAAACTTTGTAGACCAAAAAGTTTGGTATAAGTTCGATTAATGAGAATATTATTAGTTTCACAGTGGTGTTATCCAGAACCGGATTTAAAAGTATTGCCTCTTGCTGAGCAAATGAGTGAACTAGGCCATCAGGTGGAGATCTTAACGGGTTTTCCAAATTACCCAGGTGGCGTAGTTTATGATGGCTATAAAATTAAATTCTATCAAAAAGAAGTTATTGGAAATATCACAGTTCATAGAGTTCCTTTATATCCTAGTCACAGTAAAAACAAATTCGAAAGGATAGCGAACTATCTTTCTTTTTTAATGTGTTCTGCGATTTGGGGATTGTTTGTAACTAAAAAAGCTGATGTTATCTATGCCTATCATCCTCCAATTACTACAGTATATAGCGCTATTTTTTTAAAAATCTTTAAGCGCGCAAAACTAGTTATTGATATTCAAGATATGTGGCCTGATACGTTGAAGACAACGGGCATGATTAGTAATGATAAGATCATTAATATCATCGGTAAGGGTTGTCTTCTGGCCTATAAATTTGTCGATAAGATCGTTGTACTTTCTCACGGATTCAAAAAAGTCTTAGCAGGAAGGGGTGTTCCTGAAGAGAAAATTGAAGTCATCCATAATTGGTCTCTCGATATTAATGACCAAGTTGATACAAAAGAAGTTCTAAGACAAAAAGTTGGCTTTACGAAATTCACAATTTTATTTGCAGGAAATATGGGCCCGGCCCAAAGCTTAGAAACAATTATTGATGCTGCAAAAGAACTACAAGATGAAAATATCGAATTTGCATTTGTAGGCTCAGGACTCTCTAAAGAACAATTAGAAAAGTCGGCCCAAGGGCTAAATAATGTAAAGTTCTACGGTAGAGTCTCAAAAGAAGAAGTTGGAAAGTACTTAGATGCTTCGGATGCCCTTCTCGTACACTTGAAAAGAGATGAGCTTTTCGAAGTTACTATTCCATCTAAAATTCAGGCCTATTTAAAATGTGGAAAACCAATCCTTGTTGGTGTTCTTGGTGATGCTAAGAATATGATTGAAGGAAATGGGGCGGGGATTTCATTTTTACCCGAAGATGCACAATCGCTAAAGAGTGCTGTTAAAAAAATGATCTCTTTAAATAGTTCAGAACTTGAAAGTATGGGAGAGAAGGGAAAGAGGTTTTACAATGAAAACCTCTCTCTTGAAGTCGGGTCAAAGAAATTTGATAGCGTCTTTTCTAGCTTTCAATAAATCCTTTTATATTATTGATCACAGTAATCTGTTCTTCTAAAGTCATATCACATGCACTTGGAAGACAGATGCTTGATTCAAAAAGTTTCGAGCACACATCTTCTTGATCACAAATATAGTCAGCATCTTTGAAAAGTGGTTGAAGGTGCATTGGTTTCCACACCTGTCGTGCTTCAATATTTGATTCATTAAGAGCTTTTACAAGGGCCACCGTTTTTTCAAAGCTAACATTTTTAATAGTTAGGCAAGAAAGCCAGTAGTTTGAATCTGTACCAGCAGATACATTCAACATTTTATATCTATCAGAACCCTTAAAGGCCTCTTGATAACGTTCGTGAATGGCCTTCTTAAGTTCAATTTTATTTCTTAGTGTCTCTAGTTGAGCAACGCCGATGGCCGCGCAAATATTACTCATTCTATAGTTGTAACCCATAACTGAGTGCTCGTAATAAGGAGCATTGTCTCTGGCCTGAGTAATTAGAAATTGAGCTCTTTGTGCTAATTCTTTCGTTTTAGTAACGAGAGCACCACCACCTGAAGTTGTGATGATTTTATTTCCATTGAAAGAAAAGATTCCGTAATCGCCAAAAGTTCCACAGGCCTTGCCATTAAAGCTAGATCCTAGGGCCTCTGCAGAGTCTTCAATAATCTTAACATCGTATTTCGTACAGATTTCTTGAATTTTATTGTAATTGGGACTGTTTCCAAAAAGATCGACACAAATTAAAGCTTTTGGCCTTTTTCCAATTTTCTCATATTTAATCAGGGCCTTTTCTAGCGACTTCTCGCAGATACACCATGTTTCAGGGTCAGCGTCGATAAAAACGGGAACAGCTTTTTTATATAGAATTGGATTTGCACTTCCAATGAAAGTAAAGCTTGAGCAGAAGATAATATCCCCTGATTGAACTCCAATAAGATCAAGAGCAATATCGATGGCCCCTGTCCCACTGTTAAGGGCAACAACATATCCACCGTCTTTAATTTCAGTGCGAAGATCTTCTTCAAATTTATTTACGTAAGGTCCGAGAGGAGCAACCCAGTTTGATTCGATTGCTTCAGTTACATATTTGATTTCGTTACCTGTAACGTGAGGACAAGAGAGGTATAGCTTTCTATCCATTTTAATCATTTTTTGATCCTTTAAACTTTTCCATTGTTTGGCCGTTTGACTGATACACACCATCACTCTTAATAACTTTTAAGAATGTCATAAATAAAATTTTTACATCAAGAGCGAATGAAATATTCTCTGTGTACCAAACGTCGTTTGCAAGTCTTTTTTCCCAAGTTGTATTATTTCTGCCATTCACTTGGGCCCAACCAGTGATTCCTGGTTTTACATTGTGTCTTTTTCTTTGAGTTTCATCATATAGATCAAGATATTCTACTAGGAGCGGTCTTGGTCCAATGAGGCTAAGTTCACCCTTAATTACATTTATAAGTTGTGGAAGTTCGTCGAGACTAGTTTTTCTAAGAAATTGACCAATCTTTGTCGTTCTTTGCTCGTCTGGAAGCAAATTACCTTGCGAGTCTTTTAGGTCGCTCATTGTTTTAAATTTATAGATTTTCAGGATTTTTTCGTTCTTGCCCGGTCTTGCTTGGGTGAAGAACACTTCACCCGTTTTAAGTTTTAGAAGTAAGCAAACAACCAAAAAGATCGGTAGCAAAACAATGAATAAACAAAGGGCAAAAGTTCTATCAATAAGGCCCTTGATGCAATTACTGTACAATTTCATTATCGTCGCTTTTATTCAACTCTGGTGAGTAAGTTTTAATTAAATCACTAATAAATAATTTAATATCGTTATTATTCAAAAGGTGAACAGTTTTTTCTAATTCTCTAATCCTATCGATAAAATTAGTTTCAGGAATAGTTGCTGCCGCACTTTTTACTAAAGTATGGGCCGTATCAGTGATGGCCTCTGAAGAGTTAAAAAGTTCTTCATAAAGTTTTTCACCAGGTCTAAGTCCAGTGAATTTAATTTCAATATCTTCATAAGGTCTAAGACCTGAGAGTTTAATGAGCTCCTCTGCAAGCCTTGTAATCTTAATTGGCTCTCCCATATCAAGAACAAAAATATCTCCACCTTTTCCTAGAGTTGCTGCTTGTAACACAAGCTGACATGCCTCAGGAATAGACATGAAATATCTTGTAATATCTTGGTGGGTGATCGTGATCGGTCCGCCATTTTTAATTTGTTCTTTAAAAAGAGGAACAACGCTTCCTTTACTTCCTAGAACGTTACCAAAACGAACTGTCGTAAAGTTTGTATCTTTGTGACTTATTGAATAGTGCTGACAAATCATCTCCGCGGTTCTTTTGCTGGCACCCATGATATTTGTTGGGTTAACGGCCTTGTCTGTAGAAACGAGAACGAATTTTTTTATTCGATGTTCTGCACATGCCCTGACTAAAGTCTCAGTACCAAATACATTGTTCTTGATACATTCTCTTGCATCGCCTTCCATTAGTGGAACGTGTTTATAGGCGGCCGCATGGAGGACAACTTCTGGATCATGCTTAATAAGAAGCTCTTTAATTCTTTGATGATCACAGATGTTTCCAATAGCGGGTACAATCTCGATTGAATTGTCTTGGCATTTTTCGGCAAGTTTGCGATCAATTTCGTAAAGGCCGAACTCTGAAGTATCTAGAAGAACGAGTTTTTGAGGTTTAAATGAAAGGACTTGATTGCAAAGCTCACTTCCAATTGATCCAGCAGCTCCAGTGATGAGGATAGATTTCCCTTGAATCATTTCACTGATTTTCTTTGTATCTAAGCGAACAGGTCTTCTACCAAGTAAATCTTCTGGATCAATATCTTTGATTAAAGAAATATCAACAAACTCAGAAGTTAGCTGACTCATACTTGGCAGAATTTTCACTTTAAGATCTTCGAGTTGAGGAATTTTAGAAACGATTTTACTTACTTCTTTTGCATTGGCAGAAGGAATAGCAATGATAACCGTTTTAACATTTCTTTGATCCACAAGCGTTGCGATATCATCTGAAGTCCCCATGATTGGACAACCATGAATCAAACGACCTTTTTTACTTCTATCATCGTCTAGAAAACCAACTACTTTAAGATTTGTGTCGTGGGAAGATTTAATCGACTTATATAGCTGAGAACCAGCATCTCCAGCTCCCACAATAAGAGTGTTGTCTCCATTATTCTTGTATAGACTGTCTTTGTAAAGTCTATAAGAGAAGCGACCAGCACTTAGAAGGATGATATTTAGAAGATAGTAAATAATAAAAGAAGAGCGAGGTACGTCATCTAAATTATGCGTAAAAAAGAAAAGTGTTAGAGTTAAAATAAGACCAATACTTGATGATTTAATAATTTGAATTAAATCGTGAGTACTCGCATATCTCCATATCCCTTTATACTGACCTGTGATTAAAAATATGACTTGGTGACAAAGAAGAATAATAAGAATCTTTGTCGTCATCGTTTGATTCAGGACTGGATTTGAGAAGCTTCCATAACGTAGGGCCGTTGCAAGAGGAAAGGTCGCAACAACAATGGAGCTGTCATAGATAAAAGCAATAGTTCTTTTGTACTTAATATTTAACATCAAACTTCCTCTTTTTGGTTGTGAGCATTGTTAAAAACTGTCGTTGCAGCAAAGACAAATAGGATAAAGAAAACGTTCTCTCCATCAGTGAATGTACATTGAGTAAGACCACCGATGATAAAACAGCTAATAAATGAGAGCGAAACCTTTTTAGAAAGTTCATTTTTCGATTGAATAGATTCTTTGATCCAAAAAAAGATCCAAAGCAGAAAGCTGATAAAACCGAAAATTCCTGTTGTCGCAAGGATTTCAAAGAAATTACTATGAGCATGACCTTGGAAATCTTGGCCAGGAATATTGTATTTAATTTTTAATGGGATCGCGTTTCTTTCAAAATTTAGAAAACCCATTCCAAAAACAGGTCTTTCTTTGAAGCCATTGTAAGCTGCTTCCCATAAATAAAGTCTTTGCATAGATGAACTCGAACGAACAACTTGTTCATCGATAAATTCTTTTTTAGCAGAATAAATACCAAGGCCTGCAACAATTCCAACAAGGAGAGCAATTGCTATGAATTTCTTTCCAAGTGTTGAAAGAGAGGCCATAAAGGCTAAAATTGCTCCACGAGTAAAACTTAGAACTAGTCCTACAATATTGATGGCAAAGCCAATCAGAACGAGTCGAGTTTGATTCTTATTGAGAATTTTCTTTTTATAATTGTAAATCGCTATTGGAAGTAGAAGTGATCCTAGAAGAGCCGCTTGATGAGAATAAGTCATAAGCATCCCAAAAAGACCTCTGTTTCTATCTGTTCCTTTGAATTCAAATCTTAATGGGTGAAAGTCGAAAAAATATTGTGTCAAACCTGACAACGTCGCCACAAGAGATGAAATAAGAAGAACTTGTAATACTCGCCATAAAAACGTTTTTCTTTTTTCTTCATCAAAATAATGAAAAAGCAAATGGCGGATAGGGAAGTAACTAAGTGCTCCAATAAGGTAGTACTTTATTTTCTTCAAATTTTTGAAACTGCCTAAAAGGTCTTGATTAAAGAAAACGGAAAAAGCGATGGCAATAGAAAAGAGTATTAAGAACCATACACTGAGCGGCGTTTTTTTTAATCGACTCTTAAAAGCGAAAAAAAGTGAAGGGATTGATATAAAAATGTGAAAGCCAGACATTATCGAAATTGATGTAAAGGCCCCGATTGCCAAGATAAAAATTGCGCCAAGTGTTAATTGATTCATAATCGTCCTTTTATGAGTGCAAATAATACTCGTTTTTGTGAGGTTCGTTAACTTATTCTTTCACTTTCAAGCTTTTTGTGGACAGGTAAAAAAACGAAAGAAGGAAAATTGGCAGAGGCGCAAAAAGCATAGGGTTAGATAAAGACAAAATTAAGATTGCCGCGGAGCATGTGAATGTTAAAAATGATTCTCTTTTTTCAAATTCGACGAGACTGCTTCTAAAAACTAGGTAGATCAAAAAGAAGATAAAAAATGAATTCACTCCGTACTTATGAATGATATTTCCCATAGTCATCTCAAAGGCATAGGAAAAGTTTGGATCAAAGGCAAGAAGGTTTTTGAGTCCACTACCAAGCCCATTGCCCAGAGGCATTGAGTCAATAACAAGACTATAGAGTTGGTAAAGCCTAATCTCCTTGTCTTTAACAAAAGAGAGAAGCGCAAGGGGAGTAAGGGCAATAATCACTATTTTTGAAAAGTGTGTTGAAATCAAAGCATGATACTTTTTGATTGGATAATAAAGAGCGACAAGAAGTATCACGAGAAGAAATATGATTTTGGAATTCAAGTGAAGTAAATTAAAGACGGCAAGACCAATGACAACAAGCTGTAAAAGAGTGTTTAAAACTTTCTTTTGAGGAGAGTTAACAAGACAGTGAAACCCGTAAAAAAAAGATAAAATTGGAAAAAGTGCCATTTCATTATAATAGGTTCTAGAAAAAGCATACGAGAGTCCGAGCTTTTCAATATTAAACACACTTGCTATGGCGAGAAAAAGATTTGCAAAGTGTGAACTCAATAAAAGTGTGTTCCAGTAAGCACTTTTTGATTTTTCAGTATTGATTAGAAAAAGTGGAACGGCCAAAACAAAAGTACCGAAAAAATTTCGAAGAACTACTTGAAGAGGTACATCTCCTATAAAAAAACCATAGAAAAGAGTGTTTATATGGATTGCAATTATCGTCAGGATAAGAGGATATTTTTTTAAATTAAAAATATTCTTGATATGAAACAAAGGAATAAGGGCAAAAAAACCATAGAAAAAATAATTCTTTTGCTTGAAGATTTCTTTTGGAAGAAGAAAGGGTTCTCCCAGTAAAGGGTAGTTGTAGCCGAGATATACATTGAAAACCATTTCTAAGGCCAACAGCGCCGAAGGAATAAGAAGGACAAAAAATAGTAAAAATGAGTAACTATTGTTTCTTTTCATAAGTACGCGCGAAAAATGTATAAATCAAAATATTAATAATATAGAAAAATAAGAGGGCCATTACTTTAAAAGGTGAAAATGGTGGCACTTGGTTAGTTAGAAGCATATTTTGATCTAACTCTTTTTGAATTTGGTCAATTGTCATCTCTACAATTGGTCTTGTGTCATCGGTACAATCTCTAAAGAAAAAGGCTGGTTCTCCAAGAATGTGTGTCTGTTCTTCTGGAAGAATTGAAAGATAATCTTTCATTTCATGTAACGTCTTTTGAATTTTCACAAACGATATTTCTGATCCATGATGATCAGCAATCTCAAGCATGACTTTTAAATTTCTAAAAGTTAGCTTAAATGAAGAAACATTTTTTTTAATTAAAGTTACAGTACAAGAAATTGGGTGTTCGTAATTTTGAATAAAGTTTTGTTTTGAATAAAACTTATCTCTTTCTTGGAAAAGAAAGATCGAATGGCATATAGCTAGGAGAACTCCAATCACTATTGGAAAATAGAATTTCATTTTTTTATTCATTTGTAATGAGATTATATGATGCGAGTAGGTCTGTGAAGGTCTTTTATTTGATCAGAAAAAAGAGAGGGTGCTACTTGCACCCAAACTCCACAGTATAATCTTTCCAAGAATCAATCGAATGTTTTTCCATTGGGACATTATAGGCCCTGCCATCTTTTAAATCGCGGAATGTATCTTTACGATTAATATATGTTTCCCCGCGATTAATCGAGGCCGCGAAATAAAATACACCATTTTTCGTTGTGGCCACATTAATTGTTTCTTTTGGTTCAATAGGCAATAGACCTACGGCGAGCCATTCATTATCTGTATTTTTATAGTAGTAGGCCGTGTAGATACGCTTGTTGCATTTATTTTTTATAAAAAGGTCGATAACCTTATCATGTTTATGCTCAATTGAAGTCCATTGTTCTTCAAATTTCTCGGGAGAAAATTGATTAGTGATAATGGACTTTATAATTTGATGGCGCTCTTTTGTGAGGAATGATCCACCATTTGAAAAACGTCCATGAGATGAAATAACGCCCATCACGTAATGAAATCCATGCTCTTTAGAGAACATTAAAATGGGGCCACCACTTTGACCACTGTAGATATCGCAATCGAGATTAAGCTCTTTGTTATCTACAATATGGGCAACACAATCTCTTTCATAGTATTGAGTACTTTCTCTCAAATCACCCGGATAACCAATTGTTAGAACTGATCCTAGATCAAATTCTGCTCGTCCCCAATATGAGAGATAACCAAGGATTTCTCCTGCATGTTTTCCGTCTTTATTGGATTCAAGCTCCATTACGGCCATATCATCGGCATCATTAACAATTTGTCTGTTGTTAGCATAATTTCTAACGAGATAGGACTTTTTAATTTTAAAACGACCAAATGGAATATCGTTCAGGCGTTTAACTCCAGGAATGAAGTAGGCATTTTCAATAGCTGGATTATCGGTTGCTGATGAAAAGACACAATGGGCCGCTGTTATAATAAAGTTCTTCGCGATTAAGCTCGCTGAACATCTTGTCTTTTTCTCCAGTCCAGAATCATCTGTATAGGTTGACTCTATTAGCCCAACTTTATTAGACATGATTTTGTCTAGGCTTCCATACTCACTGATAATTCTATTGTCCTGGCCAATGACCATAGCAGAGCTCTTAATTTGAGAGTTTGCGCTTTCTCCTACTTCTGTTTTACAGGCAGCTGCTAGAAATGTGAGAGAGAGACTAAGAACAAGTGTGTTTGTGTATTTCATAAAAAACCCTTAGATACTGATTTCTTTTATTCTAAATAAAATAATCATTACTAGGGTCAAATATTGAAAAATATTCAGGTGTGTAAAGAAAGCGAACACTTTTTAAGTGTTTGAAATTATTGAAGATTTTCTTCGTTAAAGTGAAACAAATCGCGTACTTTTAGTGAGGTGTTGGAAGGGACCACTTGAGGCCTTTTTTCAAAAGGGTCATTGCCTAAGTCATACATTAGAGTTTCATCATATCTTTTGGACCAGACATATTTTTTTGGCCATTCGATGGCGCCAATATATTGTCCATCGTAAGGTTGAAGAACTGGTGCGAATGATTCTGTTGCGCTCAACATAGATTGGCCCATAACTCGCGCATCGCCGTTGAAGTGAATCAACTCGTAAATTGTTGGAGCAATATCAATTTGTGAAAAGGCGAGATGATCAATCTTTTTGGGTTCAATTTTCCCTTTCCAAATAGCAATAAAAGGAACTTTGAAATTTTCTTCAAAGCTTCCCATTTCATTTGAGTAATAATCATGTTCACCAGCAGGAAAGCTGTGATCACCCGTTATAATAATTAAGCTATTTTCGTAAAGATTTTTTTCCTTCAAAAGAGAGATGAACTCCCCAAGATATTTGTCGCTTAAGTGAAGAGAGTTTAAAAATCTTTCCTTTCTTCCTTCTCCTTTTTCCCCTGGAAATAGGAATCGTTGAGACACAGGGATGCGATTGAATTTCATGTGATGACTAATGGTCGCCATCATAGAAAAAAGAGGCCGATCAGATTTTTTAATGAGTTCTAAGGACTCATCAATGAATTGTTTATAGCTAAAATTGTCTTGAATTCCCCAGCCCCAGATATTTTCGATTCTTTGAGCTTCTGTTAATAGGTAAGGTGAGGCGCTTTTAATATTTTTAAAGCCCATCATCTCCATAAAGTTTTGAGTGTTATCAAAACCAAGATTCCCAAAGCTTTGGAAGAAGAAATTTTGATAGCCATTGCTTTCAAGAGTTTTGGGCAGACAATCGACTTTGTCTGTACTCACTTTATAAGAGGCTTTTCCTTGGATGAGGGGAAGTCTTGAGCAAAGAATACTAAAGTGACCCTTCACCGTCTGAATTGAATTGCCATAGAAGTGTTCAATATAAAGACCTTCATTAATGAGTTCATTTATTATTGGGGTCACAAACTTATCTTCAACTTTCTTATTAATATACAGACCATTAAACGATTCAAGGGCCACAAGGAAAATGTGTGGTTTTTGATCTTTGTTGTCGCTAGTGAATGTGGTTAGAAATGGATTTTCTTTTTTACTCAGTTCACTATAAAGCGCACCTTTTTCAGTCGGTTTGAAATGATAATCAAGTGCAGTCTTAACTGTATATGAAATCTTCTCATACAGATAAGGAGAGTTAAATACTGCTGTGATATAAAGAGCAATCAGAACGACACCGAAACGTAAGCTTCTATGTTCAAAATTTTTAGAAAATATTTTTTTCCAAAGTTCGAGAATAATTAAAGCAGGGATGGCGTAAGCGGCCATGAGTAGGTCTTTAACTTTAAATGTGTCCAGAATGACATTCGCACTTTCAGGGTTGAATGCATCTCGAATATTATTTATGAAAGTTGCGTAATCAAATCCACTTGTGGTGCGGTAGTGATACTTAAAGCCAAAGTAATAAAGGATAATCAAAAAGATTCCCCAAAATGTTCTACTAATTCTACTTTTGCACGTATGGTTAAAAGTTTCGCTAAGAAGAAAGAGGCTAATAAAACCAAGACCTACAAGAATCAAATCTTTAGGGGCGAGAGAAATTGTTTGGATGTCGCCGCGGCTCTGAAAATACAGAATAACCATCACATAAAGTGACCATAAGACTTTTGTTGTAAACCAAGTTTTGTTTAGATTGAACATTTGGAAAAGCTAGCATAAAAAGGTAGAATTGACAGTAGCTTTGTGCAATCCTTGGCCGAAAAACAATAGAGTGAGATATATATGACATTACCCTTTAATAAATCATTAATCATTATTCCTACTTATAATGAAATCGATAATATCGACAAAATGATTAAGACAGTTTTCGGACTTTATCCGCAGATACATCTTCTTATTATTGAGGATGGCTCTCCAGATGGAACTGCAGAAGTTGTTAAAAAACATATGGAGACTAATAAAAATCTTCATATTATTGAGAGAAAAGGGAAGCTTGGACTTGGGACTGCTTATTTAACAGGTTTTAAATGGGCCCTTGAAAGAGAGTTTGATTTTGTCTTTGAAATGGACTGTGATTTCTCACATGATCCAGCACAGGTGAAAGACCTACTTGAAGCTGCTCAAAATGCAGAACTCGTTATTGGATCTCGCTATATTGATGGAATAAGAATTATCAACTGGCCATTTAGAAGACTGCTTCTTTCATATTGCGCTTCTATCTATACTCGTTTTGTTACAGGTATTCCTGTCTTTGATACAACTGGTGGCTTTAAATGTTTTACGAGAAAGGCCCTTGAATCTATTAATCTTTCAAACGTCATCTCTAACGGATACATCTTCCAATTAGAGCTAAATTACAAGGTTTGGTCTAAGGGACTTCGTGTTACTGAAGTGCCAATCATTTTCTATGAGAGAAGAGACGGGCAATCGAAAATGGGTAAAGGTATTATCTTTGAAGCATTTTTCAACGTTCTCAAGTTGCGCTTTCATAAGATGATGGGCAAATTAAATTAGAATCTTGCCGAAAATCCAAGAGTCGGTCGATACTCTCTATCGCTGCCTCTTGGTCTACCTGTAAAGACTACAGTCATTCCCGCATTCACTCGAATTCTATTATTTAAATTTATCCCTAGACCAGCTCCAGCATAAGGAGAAAGATAAACAGCAGGTTTTTTTGTCGTTGTAACACCGGCCTCAGTTCTTTCAATTTCTGATTGGCGGGCATGTCCACCAGCGCGAAGGTAAAAGCTCACGATTTTTCCAAGTCTGAATGATGATCTAATACCAAGCATTCCTGTATTGGAAGTCTCTTTAATCGTAAGATCTCTATCTACAAATGTTTCTGTATCTTTTGCTTGCGTGGCCTCTGCTTCTAGTGACAGAAGAGGGACCCCAAATCTTACTCGAACTCCATAAGTTAATCGGTCTTTTGAGTGCGCCGTGGGTTCAAACTTCATCACGCGCTCATATCCAACGATAGGCTCGATTTCGACTAGGCCCCTCAAAGAAGATTGTTGGGCCAAGGTTTGTAATGAGAGAAATGTTAGGAAAATCGTTATTAGAGTTTTCATAAGTCCATTTTGCAAGATTTATGGGGCAAAGAGAAGCGTGCAAACTATTCCCGTTATCGTACTAATCTATGGATATGACTTGGGTGGAAGTGACTGCCGATTGAATTTAAAAATAAGAGTGATTTAATAATAGAAAGAGTGCGAGGACAGAGGTTGTGGCCGACAAAAAAACTCAAATTAAAGAATTTGAAGAGATCAAAAAAGAATTAAAGAACTACGTTCGAACGAAGCGTTTTTTTACTATTTTCAAAGGTGACGAGAAATTCTCATGTCATTTTGAGAGCACTTCGGACTCGGATTTTACAGTGAAGATGTCAACTCTTCTGGCCAAAAAGGCCTTTGATGAAAATGCATCTTATAAGTTCACTGGTGGAAAGAATGGAATTTTTGTTTCATTCCAAGCAAAGTGCTTAGAGGTGGGTCCTTATGCATTTCGATTTCAAAATCCACGTGAGATTGAAGTCGTACAAAAAAGAATGCATCCAAGGATTCACACACTAGATATGCTCTATCCCTTTGTTGTAGTTGATATTGATGGTGAACATTACACTTTTAAAATGTTTGATCTATCGCAAGGGGGATTGGCCTTCTTGGTTCCAAAAGAAATTAAGGGACTTTTTATGGAAGGGCAGCATTTGTTTTTCAAAAAAATTGGGCGTCAAGATTTCAATCCACATCTTGAAGCAAAGATAACGCATATTTCAGAATACCCATTTGAAGGGAAGGCATTTTATAAATTAGGGGTACAGTTTATTCGTGTACCAGATCAAATCTCGGTCAAAATATGAAAATAACCTTAGTGCTTCTAACATTACTTTCTTCCCATGTATACGCTAGTTCTGTTTTTGATTTCTTTCATGAGCTCGAAAATGGATTCGAAAATCCTAGAGTGTTGTGTGATCCGAAATATTATGAGAATCAGAAAAAAGATGAGAAGCTGTTCCAGCAATGCGCAGTTTCCCTTTGTGGAGATGTTGATCCTAATAGATCAGCAGTTCTTTCTGATCATAATTTTGATAAGTATCTTGATGTGAGAAAAATGCAAAAATTCGAAGAGTTTGTTCCAACTATTAAGGACAAGCTTGCACGCACAAAAAAGTATTTTATCGATGCTGCAAAGAAACTTGGATCAGAAAAAGAGATGGCAGACTTTATCAAAGAAGATCATCCTGAGCTAGAATTCACTGTTTATCCGCAATACACTTCAATCGAGATTGATCACAGTAAGCCAATCGAAAAAAGAATCCGATATGTAACTAAAAAAATAAAAGATAAAGAGCTACAGGCCGGAATTGATGATTATATAAAAAGGCAAACTAAACTAATGTATTCATCTAAGTCAATGCTTCATTCTATTGGAGCTTATACTAAAGATGAACTCGTAGGAGTTTTAGAAGAGCTTTATAGTAAATATAAGTCTCTTCCTCAAATGAATCGTTTTGAGGAGGAAGAAGGATATAATGACAATAGCATTGAAGACTTTTATGAAGAAGCACTCAGAGATCCAAGTGATACTTTTGCTGTAAGTAAAGTCCTTGCTGAATTAGAAAACGCCATCATCGTGAATAAGCAGGAAGAAGATGGTTTTCTTCAAGAGAGTCCATTTAGTAAATATGATTGTGGAAGTTCATCTCTTTGTAAAAAAGGAATTAGGGCCCACTTGAAAAAACTTCCTTTTAAAGAAGCAAGTAAAGAATACTTAAGCAGATTAAATGATAAGGGACTAGAGTCCAAAATTATTGCTGATTGTCGCTCAAGCTATGCTTCAACTCTTATGAAAAGAGAGGAAGAGAATAATTTTGAAGAAAATATAAAAGAAGTGAAAAAGCGTTTTGGAAAAAATGTTTTAGGTAAGTTAAGTCAAAAATCTAGAAACGAGTTTATGAATTATTTGAATAATAAACTTAATTTTAGCGTGAAATACTCTAAAGAATCTGAAGCTGAACAATTTGAAGCAGATCTTCAATATAGTGATTATGATGCCTACAATGGAAAATCTGAAGCGAGTGATGCTGTAAGTATCTTATTGAGCATGACTCAATATAATAAAAGAAAACACGACCCAACTCCAATGCTAAATGTTTGTTCAGTTGGTAGTCCATATCTTGTTTGGGATATGTTTCTTGTTCGCGGTTCGGAACTCTACAATGATGTCGGTAGTACAGACATGTCATATGAAAAAGACAATATTATCGTTTCAGAGTATTCTTGCTCTCACTTTCATCATGGAGAAGGTGTTGTTGCTCACGAAATTGGACATGCTCTTGCACACCAATTTAAATCAGGAGATCTTAGTTCCGAAAGTAAAAAGAAGTATTTAAAACTAAGACAATGTGCCAATGCAAATTATAGTTTTTATAATCTAGATGAAATACAAGCATTTGGAGATGGATTTCCCGGTGATAAGCTTAGAACTGAAGAAGATGCAGCAGATTTAATCTCATTTAGTTATCTTGGAAAGAAAGGGAAGAATGATTCATTGTATTCATGCTCTCTTATTGATCCTAGCAAAGATTCCACAAGATATGCTGATCTTGAAGTTGATAATATTGGATCTGGAGATTCTCACTCATCTGGCTTTTTTAGATTAATTAAAGAGGCCGTAGCACGAGATGTGAAGCTATCTAGTGCTTGTGAGAGCGTTATCAAAAAATATAAATATTACGGATTTAAAAAATGCGATTTATAATTTTAGTATTATTGATGTCTTCGAATTCTTATTCATTTGAAGTGGAAATTAAGAAAGGGCTTCCTTGGAATAAGATTTCTGTTAATAAAGATATGGCCCATATCAAGGGTGCTGAAGTCAATATGAAAATCGATAGCACAGATTGTTCTCGAGATCTGGTAGAGGAATTTGAGGGGAAACTAGAAAGTAGCTTTCAAAATTCCCCGAAAGTTTTGGCAACAAAAGAGGCAGAGATTATTTATGTGATTGAAGGCAAAGAATATCAGGCCACAAGAAAATCACCTCTAGGCCAATTTCTTATTCAACAACCAAGAATATTTCAAAGCATGAAAGTAAAAGAAAAATTCCGTAAATGTCTTTAAATTTTCTTTTGATACTCAAGCTCTCTAATTTTTGTATATTTTAAAAATGCATAGAGAGCATTGATATAACAAATGATGAAGCCATAGCGTCCGTCTAAGAAGCCTCTTTTCAAAATATAATCTTTAAGAAATTTCAAGAAAGGGCGAGTGACAATTTTAAATGTACTCGATCTTTTTCCTTGATCAAATGCCGCCTTCGCTGCAATTGTCGTAAATCTATTCGTTTGATTGATATGATCAGTCACTGAATCGTAACTATAGTGAAGAATATCACCCTTCAAGTATTCAATTTTTGCACCCTCATTCATAATAATGAGATCATGCGGGTTTTCTCCGCCCCAACGCCCTTTGTGCTTATTAAGGAGTCTAAGCTTGCGATCGGGGTACCAGCCACTATAACGAACCCAGTGTCCAGCGTAATTGGTTAGTCTGTTAAAGAAGTACCCATCGGCCGAGAAATTCTCTTTCGCCTTGAGTATTTCGTTGCGAAGCGTTTCATCGAGGGCCTCATCGGCATCCAGTGATAAAACGATATCGTACTTTGTTTGCTCTAGTGCAAAGTTCTTTTGTTGAATATACCCACCAAAAGGGTTTTTGATGAAAACGACGTTGAATTTTGCGCATAGTTCCTCTGTTTTATCAGTGGAAAACGAATCAACAACAATGATTTCATCGACTATGCCTTCAAGAGATGCAAGGCAACGCTCAATTTTGTCTTCTTCGTTAAATGTAATAATGGCCGCAGATATCTTCGTCATAAACTTAACCTATGTATTTTGGGTCGTTTTTGCTATTATAAAGGTCATAGGATTCAATGGAAAATAAAAAAAAACTGATGGAAAAGAATATAAAAAACATTCTAATTGTCAAAAATCGGGCCATGGGTGATAGCATCATGGGCCTTTCCACTGTCTCTTATCTAAGAGGACTCTATCCTGAAAGCAAAATTTACTACGCTCTTCCGGGGTGGATTGCCAAGCTTTATAAAAATGTAAAAACAGATGCCGACGAAGTCATTGCCTTTGATCTAAAAGGAATGAAAGACTGGTTTGCTAATTGGAAGAAATTAGATGGTCTTAATATCGACCTCGTTTATGAAATGCACCAGTCCGGACGAACGGCAAAGTTTTTTAAGTTCTATACATTTTGGAAGAGAATTCCTTATTTTTTTCACAACCATCATTTAAAATCTGGAACAAAGGTATTTGACCAAGGTGTTATCAAGGCCGTGATTCAACGAGACTTGGATGGTGTGTATACTTATCTTGGTAATGAAGATGGGTACCCAAAATACTTAGATTTTGAGCCCTTGATGAAGCCTTTAAGTGGAGAGTGGATTCAGGAGAAGAAAATTATTTTTGGAGTTGTAGCTACTCGTGAAACAAAAATGTGGCCATTAAATTTCTACGTATCCTTGGCGCGTATGATTTATGAATACAATCCGAAAATAAAAATTGAAATACCACTTTCTCAATCGAGTGCTGATCTTAAAATCAAAGAACAACTCAATGAACTTGGCCTGCCAAATAATACACATATAGTTCATTATGGGCTTGATGTATTACCTGAAAAAATTGCTCAGGCCAAACTCTATATAGGAAATGATACAGGCATAAAGCATTTGGCCATTGCCACTGGTGTAAAGTCTTATACACTTTTTGGTCCAGAGCCTCCAAATGAATGGCATCCTTACGATGAAATGAAGCATCCTTACTTTTATAGAGAGGGTTTAGAGTGTCGTACAAGAGATGCGCATTATTGTGGCCTTTCTACATGTGACAGTATGATCTGTCTCAATGAGATTCGACCAGAATTTGTATTTTCTACAATTAAAAGAGATTTAAATGAATTCAATTAATGAAAATATCCTAATTTCAGGAATCACATTTATAAAAAATGGTCTTACTCTAGGTTATCCAATAAAAGAGAGTATCGAGAGTATCGATGCTCTTTGTGATGAGATCATTGTTAATGTTGGTTTTAATAATCCTGAGTGCACAGAAGATGATGGAACCTGGGATTATTTAACAAAAAATTTCACAGGACCAAAGTTTAAATTTTTAAAGTCATGGTGGAACCCTGATGTTATGAGTAAAGGCTTAATATTGTCTGAACAGACAAATATTGCGCTTGAAGCTGCAACTGGGAAATACTGTCAATATATTCAAGGTGACGAATGTCTCCATGAAGACGATCTTGAATTGATTCGTAGTGAAGTTAAAAAACTTGATCAAGAAAAGGATGTCGATGGCCTTGTCTTTAAATATGTTCATTTTTATGGAAATACTAATATCCAAAAAGTAACAAAGAAAACATACCGTCAGGAAGTTCGTCTTATTCGCAATGGCGTTGGAATTAAATCTTGGTTAGATGCCCAAGGTTTTAGAAAGGCCGATGATTCTAAACTTCTTTGTAAAAAAATTAATGCAACAGTTTATCATTATGGATGGGCAAGGGCCGAGCAAGTAATGAATAAGAAGACTGAAGCTTTTAATAAGCTTTATCATGGAAAAGATTTTAAGTCTGAAGAAGTTCGTTATTCTCGCATTTGGGGGCTTCGTCCTTTTACCAAATCTCATCCTAAAGTAATGGCAAAGTGGATTGAAGATAATAAAAACGAAATTGATATTCTCTCTCTTCCCCTAGATTTTAAATGGGGTGATATTCGTTTGATGCTTTCTGATTCATTCGAACACATTAGTGGAATTCGCCTAGGTGAGTACAAAAATTTTAAATTGAAAGGTTAAATATGAAAATTGTCTTTGTTCATATGGGAGTTCTTCCTGTTAAGACTTATGGTGGAACTGAGCGAATTATGTTTTGGCATATGTGTGAACTTGCTAGGCTTGGACACGATGTCGTATTAATTGGAAATAAAGAGAGTGATGTTGAGCGCTTTGGCATTGAGCTAATTGCACTTGATAAGAGTGAAGAAAGCAAATGGCCAACTCTTGTTCCAAAAGACGCGGATATAGTTCACTTACAGTATAATTGGAAAGAAAAGCTCTCTGTTCCTCATATCAATACGGTGCATGGAAATGGACAGCCCGGCGAAGTATTTTATAAAAATACTGTTTTTGTTTCAAAACGACATGCCGAAATTCATAATGCAAAGGCCTTCATCCATAATGCTATTGCCCTTGAAGAATATCCCTATGAGCCGCCAAAGGAACAGAAATGGGAAAATTTTTTATTCTTGGCCAAAGCATCTTGGCGCGTAAAGAATGTTAAACATACAGTTAAAGTTTGTAAGAAGAATAAAAAGCACATTTATATTGCAGGTGGAAAGGTTTTTTCATTTTCCAAGTATGTTCATAATGAAGGAATGGTAGGCGGCGAGAAAAAAATGTCGCTGCTAAGAAGCACTGATGCATTAATATTTCCTGTTCGATGGGAAGAGCCATTTGGAATAGCAATTATTGAGGCCATGAGCCAAGGACGTCCCGTTATTGGATCACCTTATGGCAGTTTGAAGGAGTTGATTACTCCTGAAACGGGAATTGTTTGTCATAATTATGATGAACTTGATAAGGCCATTTCTGGTTGGGAGAACAAGTTTAATCCTGACGTTATTAGAAAATATGTCGAAGATAATTTCTCGGTTGTTGATTACACAAAAAAATATCTAGAATGCTATGAAAAGGTTATTTCTGGACAGGACATTAATGATTCACAACCATGCTTTAAGGGGCCAAAAAGAGCAGAGGATTTACTGCCCTTTTAATTGTTTTTCAAAATGGTGTTTAAGTCATTAACTGCATAGCGCTTGAAAAATACGACACCTAGTTCTTTTGTCTTATTATCGAATTGATTGATGTTCGCATAAAATTTGCGAGCATCAAATTCTTCTTCAAGTTCATATTTGTCATCTTTGTAGCGAAATAATCTCATGAGCTTTTCATCTTGAAGAAAGACAGCTTTAACTTCTGGATCTTGTCCATCGTATAAGGCTTCGTTTTCAAGTTTTCTATTAGGGACATTATAGTTCTTAACTGAATTGTAGCTATCTAAACTTATTAGTGACGGCCCAGAGATACTTGTACTTGAACCAATAGTCCCACTGGCCGCCTTTGATGAGGTAGCGGCTTCTGCGCTTTTTTGAGTCTGGCCTTGCTTAACGGAAGCTGATGTCCTTTCATTTTTGACATTAGATTGGTCTATCATTTGTTCTTGATTAACATTGCTATCAGCAACTTGATTATTTTCACGAAATTCTGGAGTGTTTAAATCATAACTAGGAAAAGAGAATTTTGCTTCAGCGGTTGAACCCGGAGTCGTGTTGTAATTTGGTTCATAGCTGCTTTTTCCTTTCGAAGAGAAAAAATCATCGCGAGATTTCTTCTTCGAAAGACTACTAATCTTCTTATTAATATTAAAGCGATCTTTTGATGTAAGATTTGGATTTGTATTCAATTCCTTATTCAAACGAGCAATTTCATCTTGTTTTCTTTTAATCTCTTTTTTATAAATTGAGGCCTTAACTTTGTCCAAAAGATCTTTTTTACTGTCAGCAAAAAGATTGATTGAGTTGCCATACATTTTCTTCAATTTTGTTTCTATCGTTTTAATGCGGGCCTTGTCGTTTTCAGATAGGTTGCCTGAGTCTATGATATCCTTTGCTTTGGATATAATGTCTTCAGCTTCTTTCTCTTCATTAGAATTGTGGGATATGACTATTTCAGTTTGTGTTACATCTGGAGTAAAAATTTCAACTTCAGCAGATGTGGTTATTGCCTTATTATTTTCCGGGTATAAACAGCTGAGCTTTTTGATGTTTTCTTTGAAGTCTCGATCTGCAACTGTGAATTCATTTTCAGCATTCAAGTAAAAATGCATTTTGTTTCCAATTTCACTTGTCGGATTACAAGAAAAACTTAGTTTCGCTGTGATTTCTGAACAAAGACGATTTTTACTTGGTATAGTTGGTTTTGCTTGTGCTAAAGATTTACTTTTAAATAGTTTGTCCATAATGGTTTGAATCAATGCACTCTTTGCAGCAATCTCATCAGAATTTTTACATCGCAAGTCTATCTCTGGAAAGTTTGCGGCAACATCAAATAGAAGTTGTCTGACTTCTAATGGATATGACGTCTTTACATCACAAATGCTTGTTATAATTTCATTTCGATAAGGAGTTTGTCCATCAGTATTAGCTAAGATAAAATCTGAAAATGAGTCGTGATTTTTTAATACATTTTCAATTCTTTGAAGGGAGTCTTCTTTTTTTGATTGAATATCTTTTCCATAATATTCTTGTTCTAGCTTATCTTCTGTGAAGTTTGAGCGTATGATTTTGTCTTTGAACTGCTCGCCACAATATTCGAACTCAGAGAGATCGCATTGCGCATCTTTAAAGCTCATTAATGAAATAATGGCATTTTTGTTATAGACATCAAAATTATCTTTAAGTCTTTTATTAATTTGATCCTTATATTCATCCAGAATTCCATCAGTGCATATTTCTTTACGTGAACGGTTGGATTTTAGTTCGCAAATACATTCATTAGAAGGAAGAGGGCTGATATCGCTAACAATTGTATGTGTTTTAGTATTTATGGCCTTACAATAATCTCCAACAGACATGACTTGAACTTTGTTGATAATCTTATCGACATCATTTGCCAAATCATCTTGGGTTGATTCTTCATTATTTGCCTTATCAACCGAACATACTCCTAGATTTAAGCCTCTATATTCTTTCGTTTCTAAACCGCAGAAAAATTTATGGGCCTCATTATATTCAAGGGCATGAACATTTATAAATGTGAGAAAAGTGCCTAGAATGGCCAATGATTTTGTTTTCATACAAAGTTTTATCGACAAAACTCATTGATTACTTGAGATAAAAAATCTGTCTTGGCATGGAATGTGCTGATAGATTATTGGATTGTATTACCCTCGCAGGTGCAATTTATAAATGCAGTTAGTTAGGGTATCTTATTTTTAGACAGTGTTGAATAATTCATCATAAGTTGAGGTGTGTCGCTATTATTATAGCGGATGTTCATATGATTATTGAGGCTTAGTGTTTCTACTTCTTGGCATAGAGTTTGTATATATATTGGTATATCGAATCAATATGGGGAAGGATTTATGAAAAAGCAACTATTTACACTAATTACTCTTTTGACAGTGTTTAACTTTTCGACACTTGCTGGAGAATGCTCATTTCAAAGACCTTCTGTAGATATCAATGATTCAATTATTGAAAACCTAAATCTTGCTGAAGTTGCTGTTTCACAATTTAGCAGACAAGATAATCTATACATTAATGGTGAAAGCGGTATTCACCCTGAAGATAAAAGAGTGCAGAAAACTGCCAAATCTCCAAAGTTCCTAGATGCTGTTGGTAGATTAGAAATGAAGTTCGCAAACGGAAAGACGACATCATGTACTGCAAATTTAACTGATACTGTTCCTGGAAGAGCATCAAGAGTATTAACTACAAATAGACACTGTGTTTTTGATAAGAAAACTGGTGAAGCGCCAACTTCAATCAAGTGGACTACTAAATTGCAAGATGGTTCAACTATTACTAAAGTTGTTAAAGTTGAAATGCAAGATGAAACGACAGACGTTGCACTTTTATCATTTGAAACAGCAATTCCTTTCTCAAAAATTCAACCACTACTTCTTGAGGCCGAAATGATGTTGTCTCCAACTGATATTGGTTATTATTCAAAAAATATCGTTGCTGCGGGATATTCTTCAGATAAAGAAATTGGTAAAAACGGTACAGTTTTAACGTATACTGATGGACTTCAGAGTCAAACTTTAAGAAATGGTGCCAATCGTTCAATTGGTATTAATACTTTCTCTTTTGGTGGGGCCAGTGGTGGAGCGCTAATTGCTGATGCTGATTTGTCAGATGAAGACATTGAAAATCCACACGGACAAAAATATATTTTAGGCACTCTTATCGGAGGATCTTCTGCCGCAAGTGTTAGATATAAAAGTTCTAACGGAGCAGAGGGATCAAACGCAAATCTTTTTTCAAGCTACGAAAACTTCTTCAAGCATGATGGAGAGGGGATTTTTAATCAATTGAACTAATTAATTTGGCATAGAACTTGAATCATATTTAGTAATGAATATAGATATGAGGGATGTTCTATGAAAAAACAACTGTTTACAATAATTACATTTTTGACAGTGTTTAATCTTTCGACACTTGCTAATGATTGCTCATATCAAAGGCCAAGTGTTGATATCGACAACTCAATCTATGACAATTTAGACCTCGCAGAAATTGCAGTCGCTCAATTTCGAAGAAGTGATAATCTTTATATTAAAAAAAGCTCAGGTGGAATTCATCCTGAGGATAAGAGAGTTGCAAAAACATCTCGATCACCAAAATTTTTAGATGCTGTCGGAAGATTAGAAGTAAAGTATCCAAGTGGTAAGACATTTACTTGTACTGCAAATTTATCTGATACAGTTCCGGGGAGGGCCTCAAGAGTCCTCACAAGTAACAGACACTGCTTTTACAATGCTGAAACAGGTGAGAAGGCAAGTTCAATAAAGTGGACGACTAAACTTCAGGATGGTTCTGTCATTACCAAGATGGCCAAACTTGAAGTTGAGGATGAGGCAACAGACACGGCCCTTTTATCTTTCGATGAACCAATTCCATTTTCAAAAATTAAACCACTTATTTTAGAAACTGAATTAACTCTTGATCCAGATGAAATGAGTCTTTATTCTAAAAATATTCTTTCAGCTGGCTTTTCATCGGATAAAGAAATTGGCAAAAATGGTTATGTTTTAACTTATTCTGAAGGACTTGATGGTCGTAACTTTAAAAGAGGAGTGACCAATAGTGTTGTTATTAATGCCTTTACTTATGGTGGTGCAAGTGGCGGTGCCTTGATTGCTGATGCCGACTTATCTGAGGAAGATATAGAAAACCCTTACGACCAAAAGTATCTCCTAGGAACACTACGTGGTGGTTCATCTGGGGCGACTGTTGAGCACAGAAGTGGAAATGGTGTTGAGGGATCAAACTCAAGTATCTACTCTAGCTATTCGAGTTTCTTTAAGCATTATGGTGACACAATTTTTGAAAAACTAAATCACGAATAACCTGACCCAAATCATCTTTTTTGCCAATTTCCCCCAAGACAAGGGGGAAACAAAAAGAGTATAAATGCTCCATGGCAATACTAAAATTTGAACACATTACAGAGTCGTCATCTATTGGAGAAAAAGGGAAAAACCTTGGGCTTATGGCATCATGGGGTCTTCCTGTTCCAGATGGCATGGTTTTAACTTCACTTCCTACGCTTGAGGAATGGCAATCCATTCTCAGATGGTGGCAAGAACACGAATATCACTTACTCGCAGTTCGCAGTAGTGCCTGTGGTGAAGACTCGGCCGAGTTCAGTTTTGCTGGTCAAAATAAGAGTTTTTTGAACGTTAAAGATGAAAAACAATTAAAAAAAGCGATTGAAGATTGTTTTGCTTCAGTTTATGGCGATTCAAGTATTGCTTATCGTGAACACTTCATTGGTGGCAAATCTAAAATTGAGATGAACGTAGTTCTTCAATTGATGGTTGATCCAAAATTCTCGGGGGTTTTCTTTTCTAAAGATCCACGAGGATTGAATAGCTCTTGGCTGTTAGAAGTTGTTGAAGGACTTGGGGAAGCTCTCGTTTCTGGACAAGTGACTCCTAAGAAAATTACCGAAGATAAAAAAGATTTTTTTGAAGGATGGGAAGAATCTTTTACTCAGAAAATTTCTCATGCAGGTATTAAGCTGCGCGAACAAATTGGTGCCGAGATTGATATGGAGTGGGCGATAGATCACTTTGGTCATTTTCATGCTCTTCAGGTTCGTCCTGTAACTGCAATGGGGGAAAATACAAAAGAACTTCTAGAAACAGAATTTAAGAGACTTAAAAAGCATAATCCAGAAGGAGCTGTTTGGGACGGTCAAAGTTTCGCAGAAGTTCCAGGATTACCAACGCCTTTAACTTTCTCTGTTTGGAAAAATGCATTTGCACCAGGGAAGTCATTTCACAAAGCTCTCGTTGAACTCGGCTATTTAGGATTTGTGGATGAAGACTTCTCTCCTCATGATTCTGTTTTTGAGAGCGTTTTTGGTCGCGGATATATTAACCTTGAGAAGATGAATAGAATCTTTTTTGGTCCAATCCCGTATCGTCTAGACCCTCTACCTTCACCGCATTTGGTATTTGATGCTAAGAAGATTGATAGCACAACAGTTTTTCGCACTCCTGTGTCGCTTTACCACATGGTTAAAGTTGCTTTTGAAGTTTCGTCAAACCGTAAAAAATGGATTTCTAAAATTGAGAAAGATCTTCTTCAATTTCAAGAAAAAATGCAAAGACCTGAAAGTGGTGATCTTTATAAATCTTGGGACATTGAGAAGGTTAGAGATCGTCTTTCAAAAGAAGTTCAAATTTTTTCAGAGTATTCACTAACAAATACATTTGTTCTCATATTATTAATTCAAGCAACAATGGAATCTTTAAAGAAAGTTCTTGTTTCTATTTTTTCAGATAGAGAAAAGGCCGATAGAACTTTCAATCTTTGGTTGGCCAAAGGGCTTAAAACTGTAACTAGTGAGATGGGGCTTTATTATATAAAGGCCTGTGAAGACTCAACTAAAATTCCATTTTATCTGTCACGTTACGGACATAGAGCACCAGGGGAGCTAGAGCTTCAGAATCCACGCTTTTCTGAACTTGCTGATAAGGCCTTTAAGTCAACTGGTGGTAGTTCTTACGAAGATCATAAATCTAAAAAGCAATTTGATATAAATGCTGAGATTGAATCAATTAAGAGTTTCAAAAAAGTCTTAATCAAAGAAGAATGGGATATTTTAAAATCACTACTTCAATTAAGAGAAAAATTGAAACTAGAAATCTTGCGCCCATACGCCCATATTCGCTACCTCGCACTTGCACTCGGAGAGAAAACTGGTTTAGGCGATGGTGTCTTCTGGCTTCATGCTCACGAGTTGTGTGAGGCCCATTTTGATATGGATATTGAACTTTTAAAAAATGTTGCCAATAAACGTAAAGCACAACACAAGGCCTTTGCGTCTTTATCACTACCTCTTATTTTATCGCTTGATGAAATTGGCAACGTCGTTGAGGGCGATTCCAAAGATAGTGATGGAATACTTGTCGGAGATCCGATCTCTCCAGGTGTTGCCAAAGGTATTGTTAAAGTTATTCATGATGTTAAGGAGATTGATTTTGCAAATCTTCCCCAAGACCTCATTATTGTTACAGAGGCCACTGATCCGGGTTGGACTCCTGTGTTTACTAAAGCTCGTGGAATAATCGTGGAAAAAGGCGGAGTTCTTTCTCACTGTGCGATAGTCGCAAGGGAAATGAATATTCCTGCAGTTTCACAAGTTATGGGTTGTTACAAAAAATTAAAAGACGGTGACGTCGTATGGCTGGATGGAAATAATGGAAGAATTATCGTTAAATAGTGACGTTATATATTATGGGATTATCCCAACGGTTCTAATCCCACTGACGCTGGTAAGTTTCGTACTTAGTATGATTGCTTCATTTATTGCAGGTCTATTTGGGATTAAACTTAGTACAGAAGGCCCTCGAAAGCTTGTGGAGCTTGTGTTGAAACCTCGCTTTATTGCAATGGCGGTTGTGATAAATCTTGGTGTTTTTGGTGTTGTAAAGGCCTATGAATTTGTAGATAGAATTCCTACTAGCTTTCTGCGCATCAAGCTTATGAACAATGAATCACCATCTGAAATTGAATATAAAGATGCAAGCGTTTCAGATTTTAAATTTAAAAGAAATTTAAACGCAAGCTTTTCAGATTATAAAGTTCAAAAAGAAGTGAAATTTGACTCTGGAGCTTTCTATTCTCCTGTTGTTTCTGGCGATTCTCTTTTTATGGGAAGTGATGCCGGTGATTTCATGGAACTGGATAAAAAGACTCTCGAAAGAAAAAGAGTTCTTCACCTAAAGACTTTTTTATCTTCTGGAACATCAATCCATGATGGCTTTGCTTATTTTGGAGAAGGTGAGCATAAGACATATATGGCGAGAATTTTTAAAATTGATCTTAAAAACTTTTCAGTTAAAGATTATTTTAAAACGAAAGGTCATACAGAAGGAACAGGAGCACGCTTAGGTGAATCGTTAATCTTTCCGGCGGGTGACGATGGGATTTATAGAATAGATCTTCATACAATGAAGAAGATGTGGCATGCAAAAATCGGACACGTTGATTCAGAAGTTTCTTATGATGGAATTAATGCTTACGTTGGTACTGCACTCGATTCAAAGAGGGGAGGAGAGTACGCTAATGCTTTCGCTCTAGATTTGAAAACGGGTGAGATTATCTGGAAGAAAAACCTGATTGCATCGAGCTGGTTTAGACCACTGGTACTCGATGAAAAGGTATGTTTTGTTGTTGGTGAAATTTACTTCGAGTCTCAGATCGGTGGAATTGAATGCTTTAATAAAGCAAATGGAGATCTTGTTGGGAGTCTCAGATTAAGTGCTCCAGTAACTTCAATGATGATTCTAGTTGATTCGAATATTGTTTTTGCAAATAACAGTGGTGAAATCTGTTCTGTAGATTCTGTAACATTACAGAAAAATTGGTGCACAAAAACTGGTGATGATAAGTATTCATATAGTTCTGTGAATTACGATGGGAACAAAGACGCCTTAGTCTTGGCCTCTCGAAAACACGGATTCTTCGCAATTGATCCAGATGACGGCAAAGTTTTGCAACAAGTGAAGTTTGGAGAAAAAGAAAAGTTCTACGCGAGACCACTCGTAGATGAACAGAATCTTTACGTTGTTTCCTTAGATGGGATGGTGAGGATCCTTAATTAAAAAGATCCTCGAAGTCTTTCATAGATAGCTTACCAGTAAATAAGCTCTCATCATTATCTGGAAGGAGTTCGTTAAAGAGCTCCTTTTTCATTTCTTGTAGCTTTAGAACTTTCTCTTCTACCGAGTTTTTAATCAAAGGTCTATAAACAGTGAGATTGTTCTTTTGACCAATTCTATGGGCCCTATCAATGGCCTGGCTCTCAACAGCAGGGTTCCACCAAGGGTCCATGATGAAAACGTAACTTGCCGCAGTTAAGTTTAGTCCAACACCCCCGGCCTTAAGGGAAATAAGAAAAACAGAAGTTTTTCCGGCCTGAAACTCTTCAACTTGAGTTTGACGTTTTTTAATAGACTGTGTCCCATCAATTCTTGAATTTTTCCAGTGCTTATCCCTGATAGCACTTTCAATAATATCTAGGTAAGTCGTAAATTGTGAGAAGACAATGGCCTGATGACCCTCTTCAATAATTTGCTCTAGTTGTTCAAGTAGAAATTCAATTTTTGTTGATTCAAGATGTTTATAATGAATGGACTGCATACTGTTATGGTTTTGCCATAGACAGCTTTGACGTAGCTCTAATAGACCTTTAAGGATTTCACCATATTTTTTCTTAGAAGGAGAAGTTTGAATTCTTTTTCTAATATTAGAAAGTGTTGTTTCGTAAAAGTCTTTTTCACCATCATTAAAATTAAGATAAACATTATTCTCAATTTTCGGTGGGAGTTCTGTGAGAACTTGCCCTTTAGTACGTCTTAAAATGAACGGACTGGCGGTTTTTCTTGCCACCAATCTCGATTTTTGAGTTGATGTTGTTCTAATGAACTGCAGATCTCCCCAAACCCCAGGAATGGCAAGATCGAGAATATTATAAAATTCGGCCAAGTCATTTTCAACTGGAGTACCCGTTAGACACACTCTAAAGTCTGATTTAATTTTTCTGGCCGCATAGGCCCCAAGTGAGCGGATATTTTTCAAGTGCTGAACTTCATCTAGGATAAGAATATCGAATTCTTTTCCAGCAAACGCACCATCAATTTCTCTTTTTAGAACACCATAACTTGTAAGAATGATTTTTGTATCGTCTGGAAAGTTTCTCTCTCCTCCGTGATAGATATAAAGGTCCATATCGGAGAATTTCTTAATCTCTTGTTCCCAGTTTAGTAGAATCGAAACAGGACAAGCGATCATTACTCGATTAACTTTATGATAGACACTTTTTACAAATGTAATAGTTTGAAGTGTCTTACCAAGACCCATATCATCAGCAAGACAGGCACCTAATTTGTTTTCATAAAGAAAACGCAACCAATTATAACCAGTCTTTTGATAAGGTCTTAGGATTCCTTGTAAATTCTCTGGAACTTCATACTCTGGCATTTTATCCAGTGTTTGTAGTCTGTCGCAAAGATCGAGCTCTTCTTTAGTCAAGGCCCCATCAATCCCAAGTCTTCTTAGTTCAAATAACTCAAAAATTCTTGCGCGATTAAATGGTAATACAAATTTCTTAATACCTGTTTCTGTAACATTCTCTTCAGTGGATTCGTACTTTGTGTACTTTTTCATGAACTTTAAGAGGTCTTTTTGTTCATTTGTTAAAAGTACAAGCCCCTTTTTAGTGAGAGCAATATTATTGTCGAGATCGGCATTTTCAATAACATATAAATCTTCGTTATCAACATTTAATTCGAGATCAAACCATTGGTTAGAAGAAAGTCTTCTTTCGAATCTAATACGTGACGACCAGTTTGCTATCTCATGACGATCATAGAAAATTGTGATTCCATGAATGGCCAATGATTTGTAAAATTCATTGAGTCCAGTGAAGAGATTGCTCTTAGCGATTTGAAAGACTAGTTCTTTTCTATCTTTCATATAATCAGCATATCTAAAGAACATTTCTCCAAAGTTTTGATACAGAGAACATAGAATCTTGATTAGAACATAATTGTCATAGTGGCAGATCTCTTTAGTCTTATGATCGTACACCAGTGTTTCTTTAGTCTCTTTCATATAATTAATAAGATCGAGCCACTGTTCTCTTTTAGATGAAGTGAGCAGTGTTCTCTTATAATTTTCAGAGTCTATGGTGAATGAATCAGTTAGCTGTTCGATAAATGTATAGGCGTCTTTTTTCTTCTTAAAACTTGTTAGATCACCGCCCAAGAAAGTAAAAGAAGTTAGAAAATTTGGAGGATAGACTAAATTTTCATTCTTATCGAAGAAAACAAGTTTGAATTCAACAAGTCCATTTCTTTCCCCTTGATTAAGGGTGATACGGCATTGGGGCTCAACACTTGCTATATCTTTTAGCTCAGTACCATCAATTTTGATAAGTGCTTCTTCATCTTTATCAATTGATTTGATGAATTTGATAAGTTCATTAATTGAAAGCTTGTTATAGCTATATCTAATTTTTTGAACAAGTGCTCTTAGATTTCCACCAAGATTAATGGCCTTACCATTTTTCCAGTTGAATATATAAAGGTTTTCAAAGATAGAGATTTCTTGGAAGTGTTGACCATCTTGATCAATATAACTAAATTTTAGAATTGGATTTTCTGCAATTTCTAATTCTTCATCTTGAAAACGAGTCGAGGTCGCAATATTAATGACCAGCTTTCCTTCAAATTTTTCAGGAGTAGGAAAGTTTACAACTTTCTTGTCATGAAGAAGGTATTGAAAGGCAGAGTAACTCATATTGGGGTTTGCACCTTCAAGTTGGTGCGTTCCCGCAATAATAGTTCCGTACTCACTAACTGTAACACCAACAGCACTGCTAAGAGCGATGGGAGGCAATGGGGTGTCGGGATTATTTTCTACAAATTTTTCATGTTCTATTTGTAGGAGATAGCAAATATAGAGAGCGCAAGTATGTTCACAGATGCCTTTTTCCTGCCATTCAAAACAATCACAATTCGAAGTTAGTGGCGGCTCTTCTGTTCCTACAAGTCTACTTTTGAAAACGACTTTACACTCATGCGATCTATCATCTCTTACGATACCAGAGGTGATAAAATAAGTTTCAGGACTTCCTTTTGTGAAAGAGATAGAAACTTTAGATGAACGGATGTACCTCAGTGCTTTTTGCACTGTTGGTTTTGAGAAGTAATTCTCAGATAAATCTACAATTGACTGAGGCAATTGGTTACTTGGTGTAGTCATAATTATTCCGCTCTATGAACGTATAATTATACAATATATTCCTAGAATAAATAGGGTAGGCAATGGCTTGCTAAAATGGTTATACTATCTAGTTTACCCCGCCAAATTGACCAAATTGGTCGGAGAATAAATAGGCCACATAAAATCTAATGTCGTAAGATGTTATTTTTTTTGCCGGTCTATTGATGATTATAGACTCAGTAATAAATGTTTTGTAGATCACCTCGTGCATGACTAGCGCGGCCTTATGTAATTCAGAGAGCTTTTCCCAATAGCGCTTATTAAATATAAATTCTTTCATCCCAATAGGGGGTGTGACCCATTGAATCGCCCCTTGCTCAAGTTCACAATGAGAAGGGATAAAGACATTTCCTTGATCGTGGGTTTTGATAAACACATGATTTGGCAACAGCTCTGAATTGCGTCTCATTCTCTCGTAATAGCTCTTAAGTCGAAGGCCATCTCTCATTCCTATCATCATCACTTTATTGATAGTGAGGTTGATGATTTGCTTATAGTTAAGACTCTTGTTTGTAAGATCGGGGTCTAGGCGAAAGTACCAGACATTTCTACCTTCAAAGAGATCGAGAACTTCATAAGTCATTTCACCATTATTATCGCAAACGATGACATTACCGCCATTACCTCTGTTAAATCCTGAGCCCTCATCGTCTGTTGGACGAGTTTCCTGGGCGCAAGTATTAAGTGAGATATAAAGCATTGTAATAAAAATTAAAAATTTCATTTTAGACCCCCAAATTCGTTACTGGCACGAGTTGGATATTTAAATTGTAGACCTCTGTGGCCTCGATCCCATTTAGTATTTTTGTCATACTTTTTTTGAAATCTTTAATCAAAAGCTTCGCTTCTCTTAGCTTTAGAGGGTCTGTTGGAATAGTAATAGAAGAGATATCCCTTTCTAAGATATGGATTGTCTCTAGCTTTTCTAGTGCTTGATAGATGCAATCAGCGTTGGCCTTTTTAATGATCTCTGAAGGGATATCATTAGAAGTTGTAAGGGATTTAAAATTTCCTATTAATTCACCTGAATGGGCATCTCTCGTGACGTAGCCCCAATTGAGAAGACCATTTAGGACTTCAATTGTTCGCTCTTCAGAAATATTTAATTTTCTAGCAATCCATGTGGTGTCACTTTTAAAATTTTTTAATTTTAATAATGCCAAAATTGAAAAGTATTCCCAGTCACCAATTAAAGAGAATTCTTTTTGAGACAAGACCTTTTGAAAGTTTTGCTTCTTTCTTCTTCTATCGACTTTTTGATCGTATTCGCGCTCAACCAAGCGAAGAAAGAAGTTTTTTTCTTCAGGATCGAGAAGCAAATTCGGAACAATTTCGATAGCGCGTTTTGGAGTAAGGGGAGCTGTTCCGTTGAAGATTTCTGTTAGTCTTCCGCTGGAGATGCCCAGCGTTCGGGCGTAAGATCTTTTTGAGAAGCGGCAGTTCTTTTGTCTGCGTTTTTCATAATCTTTCTTGAGTATTTCAATTGAACTAATGTTATTTATATTACTTTCCATGGGCCGGATCATATAAAAAAAAGTTACAAAGTGACAATGTTTAATGGGGAGAAATGCTCCGAAATACTTTCGTAAATTCGAGGAGTTGCCTAGCTAGTAGCAATGGTTTTTAATTTAAATGCTCCGAAAAGGAGATATGTCTTGGGGATTTTTGGAAATAAAAAAAGGCCCGAAACTCGGGCCTTCTTATTTTTAAGCGTCGTTGTTATTTCCGCCTTGGTTGCCTGTAGTCCAGTCACCATTCTGGTACGCTTTAAGCATTTTAGCGCGTGAAGGATGACGGAGTTTTCTCAGGGCCTTAGCTTCAATTTGACGGATACGCTCTCTTGTTACGAAGAAGTCTTGTCCAACCTCTTCAAGAGTGTGATCCGATTTCTCACCAATACCAAAACGCATACGAAGAACTTTTTCTTCTCTTGGAGTTAGAGTCGCAAGGACTTTTCTCGTTTGTTCAGAAAGAGTAATACTCATTACAGCGTCTGCTGGAGAGATGATTTTTGTATCTTCAATGAAATCCCCAAGAGATGAATCTTCTTCCTCACCAATTGGTGTTTCAAGAGAGATTGGCTCTTTCGAGATTTTTTGAACTTTTTTAACTTTATCAACTGGAAGTTCCATTTTCTCAGCAATTTCTTCAGGAGTTGGTTCACGACCAAGTTCTTGAATAAGTTGTCTTTGAGTACGAACCATCTTGTTGATAGTTTCAATCATGTGAACTGGAATACGGATCGTTCTTGCTTGGTCAGCAATGGCACGAGTAATGGCCTGACGAATCCACCAAGTTGCATATGTAGAGAATTTGTATCCACGACGGTACTCGAATTTATCAACGGCCTTCATAAGACCGATGTTTCCTTCTTGAATAAGGTCAAGGAACTGAAGACCACGGTTAGTGTACTTCTTAGCAATCGAAACAACGAGACGAAGGTTGGCTTCAACTAGTTGTGACTTCGCTCTATCGGCCTTCTCTTCACCTTTTAGAATGATATTGTAAACATCTTGGATATCTTCAAAGCTCATTCCACAGTCAAGACTTAGACGACGAAGTTTTCTTAGGTTGTCCTCTTGATTTCTGATTAGTTGTTCAATCTTAGCATCAGTAGTGAAAAGATCTTTAGCAAGACGACGCTTGAAAGAATCATCTTCCATTACTTTGTCATAGATTTTTTTGTAATCTTCAATATCGTTTACTTCAAGGAACTTGAAGATACGATCTTGTTGCTCATAAAGCTCAGAGAATTGAAGGTAGTACTTCTTAACTGGCTCAACGAAGCTGTTGATGATCTTTCTGTTGAAAGTTAGATCAGCAAGTGTTTGAGAGATGTCGTTCATCTCTTTTTGTTGCTTCTGATTGAATCTCGCTAGAGTTCCATCCTCTTGCTCACATTCTTTAAGAAGTTTGTCGATCTTGTCACAAACTGCGCAAATTTCATCTTTTGTTTTCTTAATATCTGCTTGTGTCGATTCATCATCAAGACCACGTACAAGTTCTTTAACGAACTCACTTTGGTTTTCAGCAGTATCAATTCTCTCAGAAAGTTTTGCGATTTCTTTGAGGGCGTGAGTAGATTTTAAACATGAAAGGATAATCTCTCTTTCACCTTCTTCAATTTCTTTTGCAATTACAACTTCACCTTCTCTTGTAAGAAGGGCAACTGAACCCATTCTCTTAAGGTAAAGCTTAACTGGATCAGTTGAAGCTGAACGAAGTTCTGCTCTTTCTTCTTTTGAAAGAGTTTCTTCGATAACTTCCGTACCGTCTAGACGGATTCCATCTTCTTCTTCCTCTTCAGCAGAGTCTTCTTGAATGTCGATACGAGCTTCTTGAAGCTTTAGCATGATTTCGTCGAGAGTTTCAAAGTCGACGATGCTTGCTGGAATACAATCGTTAATTTCTTCAGCTGTTAGGTAAGACTGATCTTTACCTTTTACAAGAAGACGAGAGAATTCCTTTGAGTTTAAAAATACAGATAAAATTGACATTAAGTTCTCCCTAGACTTTAAGTTTAGGTTTGTGGGATTTAAGTTTTAATAACTCTTTATCTACTTCAATCACTTCCAACATTAGGGCGTTCATCTCTTCGTTTGTTTGACATAAGTCTTTTCTTTCGAGGATGATTTGCCTTTTCTGATTCAGTTGATTGATTTTCAATCTGTGTTCGAGGTCTAGCAAAATTTTATCTGCTGTCACATCGTTAATCGGGATCTTTCTGTATCGTGAAAGCGCCCCTTCAATTACACTCACAAGTGAATTGGAATAGTGCTCTTTTTTTAGCAGCGAGTGGAGAATGGAAACATACTCGTTTTCATCAATCTCATAGATAATTTCTCGCAATCTTAAAATATAACTTTTTACCTCATTTGTCCCTACAAAATCAAGCAGTTCAAGTGCTTTCTGACGTGTCACACACTCAGGGTGTTGGACTAATTCTTGCAATAGCTTTTCTTCAATCGCAGAGATTTTCACCTCCGTCACTTGTTCGAAATGCTCGAGACTATTGGTAAATTGTGATTCAAAATCTTCTTCCATCATCTCCACTTCGTGCATAAGTTCCTCTGATGGAGGTTCAGGTGCCCGAAATTTCTGGGAATTATCATTTGAAAGGAAATCTTCGTATCGCTTTATAATTTGTGCTGAATCAGATTGTAATCCAATTCTCTTGGCCCATACAGCAAGGCGTTCAGTGGCCTGTAGTGAATTACCTAGCGGTGCGACAATATGGAAACACTCATCTAAAATAGCAAACTGGCGGTCAATTAAATTTGGGATGACCTTCGGAATAACTTGATCTGCGAGAGTATCAATAAAGGGCCTAGACTCATCAATGAGCTTTTGCATGGCCACGATGCCTTCGTTTGTCAGATAATCATCGGGATCTTTATGAGGTTCAAAATTGAGATATTTAGGAATAATTCCCACTTTGAGACACTGTTCATTTACTCTCTTTGAAGCATTAAATCCGGCCGTGTCGCTATCGAGGGCCAAAATAAAATTTTTCGTAAGGGCCTGCAATACTTTTAGGGAATAATCACCCAGGGCAACTCCTTGAATGGCCACTGTGTTTTTTAATCCTTTATTGAACATTGCAATTTGATCCATATTTCCTTCTACGAGAAGAACGAAGTCTTTCTCACGAATGGATTGTTTTGCAAGATGAAGACCATAGAGGATATTTCTTTTGTTAAAAACAAAAGACTCTTTGGAATTCATGTACTTGGCCTTCTGATAGTCATAGACGGCACGTGAGGTATAGCCAATAACAGTCCCAAACTGGTCCCAGATAGGGAAGGTTATTCTGTCTCTGAAGGTATCATAATAGGACTCGTTATTATTGAGATCGCGCTTTATGAGACCAATTTCTTCAGCAATCTCTAGAGCGAATTTACGATCATCTTCTTTAGGGATTGAGCTTAAATACTCTATCAAAGCATTGTGCTTTGGTGCGTATCCAAGAGAGTAGGTGTCTGCAACCTCTGTACTGAGTCCTCTTTTTTTAATGAACTCCATGTACATGGGAAACTTATTTGTTCTAGCGAGACGCTTATAGAGTTCACTGCTTTTTTGCAGAACTTTTTCTGCCATTACAAGCTTGGGAGATTTTTGTTTTCTCTCAATATAGTCTTCGAAATTTAGTCCATGGTGATTTGCGATTTCTTTTAAGGCCTCAACGAATTCGATTTTCTTGTACTTCATCACGAAGTCGATGGCATTACCACCTTCACCACAAGCAAAACACTTGAAGATCTTCTTGTCGTTATTTACGTGCATTGAAGGAGTTTTATCACCATGAAACGGACAAAGGGCGACACTGGCCGTGCCTTTACGAGAGACGTGAACATAACCGCTGACAACGTCGGTCAGAGGAATCTCGTCCAGAATCCTTTGTTTTAAGTCGCTTAGTGACATTTACTTCTTAGGCCTTTTTCTTAGAAACCAAAACGTATGCTTTAATGTTTACCCCTTGTGAGATAAAAATCTTTTCAAACTTTGTTTGAAAGCTAGCAAGGAAATGATCAGGGTGAGTCACTCTCAAATCTCTAGTGGCAAGTTGAACATCAAAAAGGTCTTGATTGTTCATAACTTCTTCCATCCAATCTGCGTAACCTTCATGATCTGTTTTAACATAAAGAGTACCACCTGGCCTTAAAACCTTGTAGGCAGCTTGCAAAAATGGCAATTGAAAAAGACGCTTCTTGTTATGACGCGCCTTCGGCCATGGATCGGGAAAGAAGTAGAACATACGATCAAGTTCGTTCTCTTCGAACATAAAGCTAATTCTTTCACCCTTTGCTCTCAAGTATTTGAAATTGCGGTTCGGGTGTAGACTTAGTTTTTTAGCAAGAGCGTATGATCTTTTGAATCGGTAATCGAGTCCAATAAAGTTCACATCTGGATTCTTTTCGCAGTATTCCATCATGAAATGCCCATACCCACTACCAATTTCTAGGCACAGAGGGGCTTCTCTATTGAAAATTGCCTGATTCCATTGACCTACATTTGTTTCGGCCTCGTGATCGCGAAGAACAAATTCTTCAAATTCCTTCAGTTTATCGTGATAAGGATTATCGTGAGTATATTTAAATGAATCAGTGAAGGCCTTATCAACCATTGAGGAACCCCTGCCGTAGCGAAAAACGTGAAAATGAATCAGATATAGTGGGGCATTTTCTAGCAAATTCCCCTTTGAAATGCAACAGCGCGTGAATTAAACACTTAAGTTTTGGTAAAAAAATGACGTTAATGTACATGCGGTCACTTTATGAATAAACTAAAATCCATCGACTTCAACGAACATTATCCCTATTTCGGTCCTTTGCTTTTGACTGAAAACATTCTCTATTTAATTTGGGGACCCCTAATTAATATTCTTTATCCAAATTATATTGATCCATGGTGGGCGAGGGCCTTATACGTTCTTTTTTTTGGAGTAGTGGTTTATTTTAATAAAGTGAAGCCAGCAGCAGTGAACAGACATTTTTATGTCGTTCTTTTTATGTTTTTGATTGCTCTGCATTTGCCGATTCTGGGCATGATCAATAACGACATCGTTCTCTATAATTTAATTCTCATTCCCTGTGCCATTTTGATGGGGACAATCACATTTGATTTACGAGCAGTTGTTCTGTGGTGTTTATTCGCAAATTTAATTATGGGAGTCTCTCTCTACGTAAATTACTCTGTGAATGGAATTATTATCTTTCTATACCTAATTACGGCTTCAATTATTGCGGTCATTATTTGTATAAATCGAAGAGAAATTCTCTTTTCTATTATGGAAAAAAATAGAGAGCTGAGTGAGCAAAGAGCACTTGCTGTTTATGCCACAAAGATGAGTACGATTGGAGAAATTGCAACAGGGGTTGCGCACGAGATTAATAATCCATTGACCATAATAAATGGACACGTTGATAAGCTGAGTAAAAATTTAGAAGAAGATTTTGATAGAGATTTATTTGTGAAATCTCTTTCAAAAATCAAAAAGGCCATTCAGCGATCGAAAAATATCGTCGATTCCTTGGGGACGTTTGCCAAAAATACGGCCCAAGAAAAGTCTGATAAAGTAGATGCCAATACAATTATTAATGAGTCTTTGGCACTTGCTAAAACTAAAATCTATTCTTCAAATATAAAATTAGAAGTTTCAAAAATAGAGCATGCAGTTTATGTGGATGTTAACGTAATTGATATGTCTCAAGTCCTTCTAAATCTTTTGGTAAATGCGTTTGATGCTGTTTGTGACCTTGATCATCCGTGGATTAAAATTAATGTCTATTCATATAATGAGAGTGTTTTTATTCGTGTTACAGATTGTGGGCGAGGAATTGAACAAGAAGTTATTGATCAAATGATGAATCCATTCTTTTCTACAAAAGTAGGTACTGGTCTGGGACTTAGCACATCGAAAAATATCGTTGAAAAATACAAAGGCACGCTCTCATACGTGCCTTTGGACGGTCATACATCTTTTATAGTTGAGTTACCCAAAGCGTGATTATTGTCTCACGACCATAATTTGATTAATTTTCGCCTTACCAAATTGAGAGATAAGCTCAATACTTGAAGCGTAATCCTCTACTGTAACGATATAGCTTGGGTCTCTACCTGGAACATAGATCGAACCTTTAATATCTCCATTAATCATGACCTCAAATTTGGCATCATTTCTAACACCTTCAGCTGTGATGATTAATTTTTTTACATAACTTGGATTTGGAATGAGAATCGATTTCGTTGTTCCAGCTTCAAGAATAATAGATCTACTTAAAAGTGAAACAGTTGTTGTGTAATCATCATTTGTATTGTCATGACGAGAAGAGAAATCCGAAGGGCATCTCCAAGAGTTGTTCACAACTTCAGCGGCCTGGGCGTAGAAACTTCTGAAAGCTAGGGCCTCATTTGGGTATCTATTTGTTTCAATATCAGTTGCAAGTTCCTCTAGAGCAATAATTTTACAAGAGTAAAATTGTGCAAGGATACTTTCTTTAAGGTCTGCAGCAGCATTTAAGCTTGTCATCTTAAGTCCTGTTGTAAAAGTATTAACAGAACCTTTTGGATAAACCATACCACCGTGATTAATTGCAAAAGCATCTAAGATCATTTGAACTTGTTTAAAAGCAAAACGAGTGAACAATCTCTCAAATTTTTCAGTCGTAGCTCTACAGTATCCACAACGAGTATTCTCAAAGAATGGAATGTCTAGATTGTTTGCGACTTCAATAATAAATTCATAATAAGCATTCAAAAAATAGTTTAGTGCTCTCAGATGATTCTTATCTGTTGATGTTGCTAGCTTTACAGAAGTTGCAATATCAGCGCCTCTTTTAATCGCCTTAATAGTTAAAGGAAGAGATTGAAATTTTTGAGTATTTTCTGTCGCAACTTTTAGACCTTCTTCAAGTAGATTGATACTTCCTTGAATGTCATTGCTTAAGTAGAACATAAGAGCTTGAGACTTCGCTTTTTGCAATTGAGTAAGTTTATCCTTACACCAAATGTCGAAATTTTCTTCCGAATGAGCAGCTTGTGAGAATGTCAAAAAAACAAGTGTGATAAAAAAAACTATCTTTTTCATAGGCCCTCCCTAAGTGACTTATTGTTTTGTTGGAGAGTTTTTAGAAAAAAAAAGAAGAAGTCTCAAGAGGGAGCAATGCGATAACGCTGACAAAGAGTCAGCAGGTTAAAATTTAAAGAGGACATTTGTCCAAAGTGAATCAGTTACTTCATTGATATCATTAGTTATTTTGAAAGGTGTCTCTCTTTTTATCCAGAATGAGAGAAGACTTTTTGTTTCTAAATTCATTCCCAATTGTTTGTTGATAAAAAATACACTGTAGGGATGAATTCCTATTGTTTGAATTTCTGAGATTGAAGTGATTTCTTTTTGCTTAATGGTAGAAGGAATTAGATAATAACTGTCATCCAATTCACCATCGACAATATTGTAGCTATTAATAACTCTTGATAGATTAAAGTAGATAAAAGAATTAGAGAAATTCTTGCATTGAATTTTATCTACTGTAATGGATTGGAGAATTTTGTCGATTAGTAAAATTCCTGAGAGAGATTCCTTATTCGTAATTAATTTCCAAAAAAGATCTTTATTTCCACATTGTCTTGTTAGGTAGTGGAAATATAAAAAATGTTGCCCATAGAGAGGGCGATCTACATCTGTGAATGTATATTCAGAGAAAAAATAAGCATTAGAGTTAAAACTCGCAGATACATTGGTTGTATTATAGCGATTGAATAAATAATACTCAAAAAGTTGAGCTAGGCCTTCTTTTATCCAGCTCTTCTCGTTGGGATTAAACTCATTGTGAATTGCATGAAAAATCTCATGAGCTAAAACTTGTTCAAACTCAGATGAATGAATAAGTTTGTTACTTAACAGAATTATCTTTTGATCTTCGTTACTAACAAAAAGACCATCAATTTGTTTTGTGTCAGTAATTTTAATCTTAAATTTCTGCTCGTGATCTTTTAAAGGAGAATTTTCTAAGAACGCATTTAGCTTATTTTGAAGCGCAATAGTTCGCTTGCTAATTTCTTTTACGTAATTTTGATTTTCATTTTGAAGGATTTCTATATGCAACTTTGCCACACTTTGCAGTGAGAATAAGCTTAATAAAAAAAGTATTAGTAGTTTTGTGCACATGTTGACTGGCTTTTAGCAAATTATGGGGCGAAATAAAGAGAAAATTGTCATCAATCTGAGTTAAGTGATTAAAAAGAGATGAGAACTGTAATAAATACATGTTTTTGAGTGCTGACTGTGAGTCTGCGGAAAAAGACCATGCTTACTTGCACAGTATTCAAAAGTGATTTAGAAGTGCACAAATTTTAAATGTGGACGACTACTAATGATTAATCATGAAGCTGTGACAGATATTTCTCAAAAACAAACCAAACCTTTGGTGTTTGATTTTGTTAACTATAGAGAGTTTCTACATGCCTCGTATATTTATCTCAATACTCTTAATCCGAGTTTTTCGGAAACGGCGTTTATTAGAAAGGCCGGCTATGGGGCAAATAGCAGAGGTTACTTCAAGCTCATAGTTTCTGGAAAAAGAAACTTATCAAGTTCGGCCATCCTTGGATTTGGACAAGCTTTAAAGCTATCAGTTAAAGAACTAGAGTATTTTGAGAACCTTGTTCTATTTAATCAAGGCAAGAATCAAAAAGATAAGGCCTATTATTTTGAAAAGCTTTCTTCTAAAATTAAAGGAAAAGAGACCGAGGCCTATAGCATTCTAAAGTCTCAGTACAACTATCTTTCAAAATGGTATCTCATCGCAATACGTGAAATGGTTTCATTAAAAGAATTTAAAAATGACTATGAATGGATTTCTAAAAAACTTAGAAATGATGTTTCTCCAGTACAAGTTAAAGAAGCAGTTGAAGATTTATTAAAACTAGGTCTTCTTGAGTTGAATAAGGGCAAACTGTCACAGGTAGATAAACTTCTTCATTTCTCTGACTCTTCTTTGAATTACACCGTTGTGAATAATATTCATTCTCAAATGCTAGAGAAAACAAATCAACTCCTCGATAGAGATGATTACAATTACAGAAGTGCAAGCTCTGTCACACTTTCTTGCAAAAAAGAAGATTTTGCAAAGATTAGACAAGAAATCGCTAAATTTAGAGAAGATATTCTCAACAAATATGGAACAGAAATTAATGGTCTCGATACTGTCCTTCATTTAGGTGTTCAATTGATTCATCTAACTGAACCAGTGAAGAGCAAGGGAGAATAATATATGAAGTGGCTAGTGGTGTTTGCTGTTGCTTTCACTCAATTTTCTTATGCAAATGAAGAGAGTAAGAAAGAAATTACTTCTATTGAAGAATTGATTCAAATTATGAATGATTCACGAAAAGTTGAAGAGGTTGTTCGCGTTGAAGAGCAAATTTTAAGTAGAGTCGAATCTGGCACGAATATTGGCGGCGGTTTTGCGACAAGTGACGATCTGAGTATTTGGTGTAATACGAGCAATATGATTCTTGAAACATATTACACTGAGGCCAAATTCCAAGGGAAAAACTTCTTTGAGGCCAATAAGTTATTAAGTAAAGGTTTATACTTGGCCCATGGCAAGATTGCGAATGAGAATAACTCAACATTTACACTCAAGGCGCTTGCAAGAGGTTTAGAACTTGTAAATCTAATTGGTGCCATTGATCCAATGAGTAGCAAAGAGTCATTAGAGTCTGCCAATAATGTGCTCAATCATTACTATGATTTTATTTTAAGTGCAGTTACTAAGTCACTTGATCTTTCAGCTGTGATTCCTTTGTTATCGGACTTAGAAAGTTGTTCTGATTGCAGAGTCGATTTCGAGAAATTCGAATACCGATTTGTTGAATACGCGAAAATGCAGTTGAAATTCATTTCGATCGCTACTTTAGGAAAGAAAAATGGTGTTTTTTATCCAGTAGGAAACTCTGAACATTTTTTAAGAGCACTTGAGTTGTTTTCAGAAAAAACAAAAGAAGATCTGAGAAACTCACTTTGGAAAGAGCGTTTTTCATGTGCAATTGCTGAACTAGATGTTCTTTATATGCAATTGACTCTTTTCAATCAAGGAAGTCGCTCAATGTATAGAGGTCGAATTGAAATGGCCGTTCAAGGTTTTGCACAAAAAATGAACACAATTATAAATGAATTAAATAACGAAGAAAGTTGTAAATAAACAGGGGAAATCTTATGAAAATGTTTCTGGTAATTTCTCTTTCAATTCTGACAAGTATGACAAATGCTTGGGAATTTAAAGAAGGGACCTATGAGTCTACAATTAGTAAGTCGAGCTCTCAGAGTGCTTATCTAATGCTAAAACAAGTGAGTGGAAGAAAGGGGAGTTTTATTGCTGCTTTGATTCTCGCTGATAAAAAAGAACAAACAAAAGATGCCTATCTTTATTTGATGGATGCACAAAGGGGAGGGTCTTACTCTCTTACTCCATTGAGTGTTGTCGATAAGGGCGAAGTTGGTATCGACGATGATAATCCGTCTTTAGTAATCATCAAAGATGGAAAAGAGAATAACTTTAAAGTTACTTCAAGCCAATCTGGTAATGTCCTTGGGTATAACGGATCAATTTCTTTCGAAGAGGGGATGAGTCAAAGATATTCTTGGCAACTATCAAAAAATGGTGACTACAGCAGAACGGGTCAAGAAGAAGAGAAGGCCATGATTTCAATTGCGGTGAGCTCTCATGACATTGAAAATGATGCAGTCTTTGAAATTCCTAATGATATTGTTGGAATTTTTAAAATTAGACAGAAGATGCCTTTTGTTTACTCAATCAACTCTAACAAGCTGCTTGCTACTGGTTATGAGAGAGAGGAAGTTCCAGCTAGATTAGCTATTTATGTGCAAGAGAATCGCAAAAAAGGTTTTTCTAAAAAATGGGTTAAGAAACAAGATCTAATCTTATTGATCTCTCCAAAAGGAAAAGATCACTTTAGACCACTAGTACGTAAGCAGTAGGGAGTAAGAAATGAAACTTAGATATACATTTTTATTAGTAATTTTATCAGTAATTTTTAATATTTCAGTTACTCATGCAGAAGAGGATATTTCAACGCCTACATCTGTACTAAATGAAGGACTTGAAACTCAACTCACAGATGAGCAGATTGAATCAATTCTTCCTTGGGCGAATAACTCGAAAATATACATTGAAGATCTAATCTCTTTGATTAAATCAATGACTTTTGAGCAAGCATTAATGGAACTAGAAAGAGGGTATACTGATGTAGTTTTAAGTAGCGCACCAGATAATGCTCAAGTTCTACTAAGATTCTCGCTAAATAGAGCTCTAGAATATTCTAAAATTCTTTCGGCAGAAGTTGAAAAAGATGCAGTTGGTATTGTTGATATTAAAACACGTTTTTTAAAAGTTGCTGCAGACTTGGCCCTAGAGCACTTTCAAAGTGATATTCTTCTTTTAGAGAAGAAGACGGATAATATTGTTGATTTAAAGTTTAAGTACGCCATCTTTGGTATCAGTTTTGCTGATAAGTTCCTACATGTTGCAAGATCTATCGTCGATGCGAGTGCTCAACACCGTATTTATCTAACTACTTTAAAGTTTCTTCAGTTGGATTTATATAGAGATTTAGATCGTAATAGATTTGCAGTTGAAATTAGAAAAATTCAAAATTTAGTTAGAACTTTGGAATTATCAAAACCAAGTTCTGATTTCGACATAGTTGATGATGTTAGACAAATGAAATCTTTGATCAAAAGTCTTAGATTAAGTAATCTGCTGACTGAACTTAATGATGAGAAAGCGAGAATTTTACAAGAGATCGTTACTCAAAGAAACAGTGAAATTGAAAGACAAAAGTTAGAAGAGTTAAAAAAGAATAAAAAAGTTTTTGCTAAGTATATTCAAAGTTTAACTGGGAAAGCATTTGAATCTCCAACTCGTGATTTCTATAGAGGTGAGGATGTCGGTTATTTAGAAAGTGAACAAAAATTTATTGAAGGTAAGTTTGTTCAAAATGTTTCTGATAAAGAAGTGTTGCTGCTAATTAATGGTTCTCCTTTGAAAGTTAATAAAAACATGGTTGTTCATAAAAATATTTGTACTCTGGGATTTTGCACTGGAGATAAAGCTTACTCGGTCAAAATGGTGAATGAATATAACTATAGCTATAGAAGATACTTTGAAACTGCAAGAATTTATTCTGGTGAAGTTGTAGGTGGTTCTATTGATGATGATATTCTTCTTAAAAGCGTTAATGGAGAAAGTGTTACGTATCAGTTCTTGTCTATCAAGGATAGTCGTTACTATGTCGTTGGTTGTTCTGGTCCAGCCTGCGTTGGCGATGCTGTTTATGTTTTGAATAAAGAATATAAGTCTAGTAAGATCGTAGGAATTGACGGAGAAGGTAAATATTTGATTGAAGCCGTAAATTCAAATGATTCTGTAGTAATGGATGCTTACTCAGAAAGTGATATTATTAAATTATAAAAAATAAAGGCCTCTTTTACGAGGCCTTTTTATTTGATTTTTCTTCTAGCATTTTAGAAATTATCAGCGCAGCTTTCTTGGTCATTTCTGGGTCGTGTAATTTATCTTCAATTAGCTTTTTGTATTGTTCAATCTGTGCCTTATCTCTGATATTTTGTTGCACATCTCGTTTATTCTTTTCTACTTCTTCAATAGAAGTGGCATTCTGAGCAGCTTTTTTAGTCTCAGTTTTTGAAGAGAGGAAAAGATCTTTTAATTTGCTAAGACCACCCATATAAACCTCGTCGTCAATTATGCTGCAGCTTCTGCGTTTCTTCTTTTTTGGTAAGAAGTAACTCTTTTCATGTGATCTTCGATCACTTCATATAGCTCAAGCTTAGTTGTTCTTGGGTCCATACCTTCTGGAAGAGTTGAGTAGATCATCTCGTTTTCAACTTCAGCAAAAATGTACCAAGTGTTACCAAGTTTTTGGAAAAGAAATTCTGTGTCTTTAATTGTTTGTGTCATTGTCATGGTGCCCCTCCTAGGATTTTATCATTGATCGATACCTGGTCTTCGTCCTAAAGTCCTTTTGGTATTTCTATATAACTTATCGGGGCAATTTGTAGAAACTTTAGACATTTTTTGAGGGGCAAAGTGTTGAAAATATAGACAATGAATAAGAAAAATAAGGGGAGTTTTTTGGTCAACTAAAAGTTGCCAATAACTCCCGCAAACATACTGAAGTTTGTTGTGAGATCTACAGCAATAGTGTCATTAGTTTCATTCCAATAGCTAGGGATTTGCGCCTCTGTAGATGTTGTCATAGTAAAGGGAAACTTCATTGAAACATCTGCACCAACTGAAACAAAGTACTGATCACTTGGAAGAAGTTTTTTTAATTGAAGAATAGTTCCAATATTTGAAGAGAAAGAAATACCATGGAAAAGTCTCTCTTCTTCACCGAGATCACCATCTTGTCTTACAAGATGCCTGTTGTATCCAACCTTGAGTCCGCCACGAATTCCCCATGAGTATTTTTCATTACGATAAAAATCATAGTTCAGGACAGGACCAAAATTAATTTCGGTATGAGATTCTTTCACATAGCGATTATCACTTAATAAGAATTCACTTTCTTGGGAAAGAATTCCACCTTCGAATCCAAAGTAAAAGCGATTAGTCTTATCAAAGTTTGCTTTTTTAGCATAAAAACCAGTCAATCCGAATTGAGAAGAGAAGTTCTCTTTATTCAATTTTAAATTGTGCTGGTAGTGTTGTTTGAATGAACTTCCGTAGTGAAAGTTGAATGAGGCCAGTAGAGATTTTTCACTAGCAATGGGATAATTTCTCGGTAGCGGCTCTTCTAATCTATAGTCAGTAGGATCATTATTTAAAGCAATCATTGGTTCATCAAGCTCATTAAGATTGTTATGAACAACTTTAACGAACTTTATTGGAATATAGGCATCGGAGCCGTCCCTCGTTACCGTTTTAAAGAAACCCTGATCTTTTTCATAACCACTAAATTCTCTCCCATGTAAATAGATCACTTGTCCTCTTCTGAGTATTTGAAGTACAGAGGCTTCTTCAGAGGGGGATTGGTAAAGTGGTGCTTCCAAGACTACGACCATTGCTTTTGGTTTTGCAAAAGTTGTTATTGAAAATACTAGCATGGTCACAGTTAAGGCTTTTTTCATATTTCTAACTCAAATTTATAACCAAATACAATTCCTGTGGATGTATTTGATGTTTTTTGTGAATCAAAGTTTAAATCCATATCATCAAAGTTTTTTACGCTTGATCGATAATTAGTATAATTTAATCCCGCAAAGAAAATACCATATGAAGATCGATATTCTGCATCTAGCTCTAAGGTCCAAAATGTTGTTGATAGATCATATGTTGAAGTTTCTGATGACGATTTAATTTGTAAGCTGTCATAGAGACTTCTACCGGCCTCTATACTTGGAGTTAGTGTCCATTTGTTATTGATTTCAAATGGCAACTTCGCAGTTATTCCATAGAACAAGCTATTCCAAGAAGCATCTGTTTCATTAAACTCATTACCCTGAATCGCGATTGTCGCTCCAATTTTTAGCGGTATCGTCGTATCCACATATGTTTTATATTTCAAAGTTCTAGCGTTAACACTTGTATCTTGAAGATTTGAAATATTGTTTGCGAAATAGCCAATATCCTTATTTTCAAAGGAAACCTGCACGTGATGATCAGTGTTGAAAAAATAGTTACTGGCAATTGGTGCTTTATTTTTACTATGATCAATAGTGTATCTGTTTTCTGGTTTTAATTTTATGACCTCTTCAATTGAGTTCAAATTACTTGTGAGTGTGAAGTACTTTTTATCGCCATTAGCATCTAAAATGTATGAATAGGGACTTTCTGGACCTGAAAGGATGGCCTTTACGTAAACTGCTTTTTGAATTGTGAAAACGTTATCATCACTAATACGCTGAAGGCGTGAGTTTTTTCTAATTACTGCTTGATAAGGTTTTATTGATTTTTGTGCGTCTTCGTAGTGGTATCTCACTTTAGTCTTCTGTGGAATTGGCTCACTACGACGGTTGAATTTTTCAAGCTTTCGAATTTCTTCGAGACCTGATTGGGAAAGGCCACTCAAAGGCACAATTGGTTCTTCTTCAATAAATTCGTCGATCTTATTGTCATCTAAATCTACAATGACTTCTCCATCTGGAAAAAGAACTTCGTCATAGGCGTGTGCTTGCACCACGATTGCCAGAAGGCATAACAATACTTTCATGGTAAATCCTTCGTGAGACAAAAGGCTTCATAGTTTGAAGAATAGTGAAAGTGCTCTTGTTGAATTTCTTCAATAGGTATCCACTTAAAGTTTGCATGTTCTTCACTCAATCTAACCTGCGGTGTATTTTCAAGATTTACATAAAAAACTTTTTCGATAACATTTTTTTGCCAACGATCAAAAAATTTATACTCAATTTGAGTTTCAATTGGAGTCGCCACAATTCCTGTTTCCTCGAAGAGCTCTCTTTTAGCGCCATCGAAAAAGGATTCGCCAGCATCGACTGATCCTGTGACATTTTGCCAAATATGGTTTCTTTCTCCACTTGTTTGTAAGAGGAGGAGGTGTTTTTTGTTTTGATGCCTTGCGTATACAATTACCTGTGCTTTCATCTTTTCCATGACTTAAATTATAGCTGATTTTAAAAGACATAAAAGGTGAGGACAGGATTTCGTTTTGCACTGCGTTTTCTTTTGCCACATAATGTCCAAAATGGTATGAATTTTCTCTATGGATTTTTCAGCAGCACTACAAAAAATAGCTATTTTTCTACCAGGATTTCTTTTGGCCGTGGTTTTCCACGAAGTGGCACATGGGCTCATGGCCTTGAAATTTGGAGATGAAACAGCAAAACATGAAGGCAGGTTAACTTTAAACCCGGCCGCTCACTTTGATTCAGTGGGATCACTTCTCGTTCCTATGGTTCTATTTGTGACTACGGGATTTTTATTTGGATGGGCAAAACCAGTTCCAGTTAATCCTATGAGATTTAAAAAATTTCGTGAAGGAATGTTCTGGGTAAGCTTTGCAGGACCATTAACGAATTTTATACTAGCAATTTTGTCGGCCTTGATCTGCGCATTGCTATTAGTTTTTGTTGATCCATCTTTTTATTTATTCGAACCATTTGTAAAAATGTTAACGTTTTCAGCTTCTATTAATATGGCCTTGGGAATTTTTAATTTAATTCCTCTGCCCCCATTGGATGGGTCAAAAATGGTTCAAGCATTTTTGGATTACAACCAATCACGTAAATTTGAAGAACTAGGACGATATTCGTTCTTTATTTTAATTGCTTTAATGATGACGGGTGGACTTTCTTATATTTTCACTCCAGGACAAGTATTAATTAATAAACTTTTGTATTTTTTTATTTATCTGTTTGGACAGGCTTAGTAGGGAATAACATATGTTAGACACAAGTATTCAGGTTAAAACTGATCACTTTGATGGACCGCTGTCACTGCTTCTTCTTCTTATTCAAAAAGAAGAAATGAATGTACGTGATTTGGATCTAACAAAGATAACTAAGCAGTACCTAGATTATCTTGATCAAATGCGCGAGTTAAATTTCGATTTAGCAGGAGACTACCTATATTTGGCGGCCACTCTTGTTCTATTGAAATCTAAAAACTGTATTACTGAAGAAGAAAATGATTCCATTAAACGTGAGCTTGAATCATCAGATGGCCTCAATATCACAACTCAAGCAGAGCTTATTCGCAGGCTTGAAGAGCTTCAACATTTTCAAAAAATGGGTGAGAAATTGTGGCAAATGCCTCGTTTAAACCAAGATGTGTTTGTTAAGCCAAAAGTGAATAGGAAAGAGATTGTAAATTCGATTCTAGTGCCAATGGATCTTGAGAAGCTTACTTTAACAATGGTTGATTTTCTATTTAGAGAAAATAGAAAATATACAATCGTAAAAAGAGATAGACTCTCTATTAAAGAAAAGCTGCAGTTTATGAAAGACAACTTGCAGCTTGGTCAAAAAACAGACCTTGATTCTCTTTTAGATGCCGATGGTAAAGGAAAAAATATCGATAATATCGTTATCACTTTTATCTCTTTACTTGAATTAGCTAGATTGAAACGAATTACAATTTTCCAGAATGAAGATCTCGGAAATATTTATGTTGATGTTGTTAAGTCACTAGAAGACTTCAACGTAGATCAAGCAGATGGGTTTGAAGAAGAGGGACAAGCAGAAGCGGACGCTTTGGATGCAGAGCTGACAAGTGTAATTAACGAGTCAATGGATGCAGTAGATAAGATCGCTTCAGCCGATGAGATTACTGAAGACGAAACATTTGAAGAAGAAGTTGAACAAGAACAGGAAATTCCTGAAGAGCTATTAAATATTGGCTCTGATAATAATGAAGACGAACCTGTAACAATCCAATAATGGAAGAGATTATGGAAGAGACAAATTCTACACACACAGAACAAATTAATGAATCAATTGAAATGATGGAAGAGACTGTTGTTTATCCAAATGAAGATGAACTTTCTTTTCCTGAAGTGGAAGTTGTCATGGCCCAAGTCGCAGAAGAACTTGCTGACTACGATGGAGAATCGGTTGCATCAAAAGACTTTTCTCTTGAGCTAAATTTTCTTGATGACAAGAAACAAGAAGACAAAATTTGGCAAGCTCGTACAGGTTTAAATTTTGAAACACTATGTGGTGCTATTGAAACAATTATTTTCATGAGTGATAAGCCAATCTCTCTTGCTAAAATTAAATCATTCATAGATGAAGACCTACCATTGAGAGTCATTCACGAGGCGCTAGCAAGACTACAAGAAGACTATGAGCAGAAATTCCACGGGATTCGTCTTGCCGAGGTAGCTGAAGGTTATCAATTTAGAACTAAGGCGACTTACGCTAAATATATCCAAGATATTTTCAAAGTTACTGAACTTGTTCTTTCTCCAACAGCTCTGGAAGTTCTGGCGATTATTGCTTACAAACAACCAGTTTCTAAAGTTGAAGTTGAAAAAATTAGAGGTGTCGATAGTTCTCATATTATTAGAGGTCTAATCGATAAGAGACTTGTTAAAGTTGCTGGTCGTTCTGAAGAAGTAGGTAAGCCAGTACTTTATGCAACAACGTCTGAATTCTTAGAAGTGTTCAACATTAATGATCTTAGTGGTCTTCCTCCTGAGTATGAGCTTCAAGATATGGCCACTCAAAGTGTTGGAAAAATTGCAGATATTAAAACACTTGTACATGATGGTGATAAAAAGAGATTTTCTTTCGACGAACTTTCTGAACTTGATGAGCTTACAGAAAGCATTAAAAATATTAGTGCTGAAACAGACTTCATCAAATCACTTAGAGTTGAAGAGAAAAAACGCATCTCTGAAGTAGGAACTGTTGTTAAGACGGCATTTGATCTTCTTGAAGAGTTCGTAAATAGCTCACAAGTTGCAAAAATTAATATGGAAGCTGTTGCCTCTGAATTAATGACAGCTGGAATAGACCCACAAGTTATTAGTGATCTTTCGGCCGGTCCATTTAATACTCCAGAAGTATTTGATGAAGATGAAGACTTCCAGATGATTGATCTTGACACTGGTGAGACAATTCTATTTGACGATGAATTTGATATCGAAGTTGAACTTGAAGAAGATATGGAAGAAGAAGATCTCTTTGAAGATGATCTTTCTGAATACCCAACTGAAGATGCTGAAGATCTTGCAATGAAGGCAGCACTTATTGCTGATGGAATGGGTGGTATCGATTCATATATTGGAGATGAAGAGTCTGAAGAAGAGGATTCTGATGAGATCCATGTTAAGGAAGAAAATACATTCAATCTATTTAACGATGATGAAGATGCAGCAACTTCTTTGGCCCGAGCTCTTGATCAGGCCTTTGCAAAATTAACAGGTTCTACTCTTGATGACGATTCTGACCTTGAGGAAACTCATAAGAATATAGCTGAAAAGGGTAATAATCTCGATAGTTTAACTGATGACGTAATCAGAAAAGGAAACGATCTTGATCTAGACCTTTCTTTTTTGAAGAGTAGTGAAAATTCTTCAGAAGACTCAATAGATTTAGACTAATCCATTGACTTCGGCGGGGTTATCGCTTATTTTAGCCCCGCATAAATCATGCAAAATTATTAACTTCTAAACGGCCGTGATGGCAGATTGGAGGACCGATGGAAAACGGAATCCGCTTACAAAAATTTATTGCAGACTGTGGTATTACTTCTAGACGTAAGGCCGAAGAGCTTATCGTTCAAGGACGTGTTACTATCAATGGTACAACAGTTACTCAACTAGGAACTAAAGTTAATCCTGCTAATGATGCTGTTGTTGTTGATGGGCAAATTGCAGACTTAAATGCTGTTCAAAAAATATATGCAGTTGTTAATAAGCCTCGTGGTTATATGACAACTGTATCTGATCCAGAAGGAAGAAAGACTGTATTAGATTTAGTACAAGAAATTTCTGAGAGGATTTATCCTGTAGGACGTCTGGATTATTTATCTGAAGGACTTCTAATCCTAACAAATGATGGTGAAGTGGCCAATATGATCATTCACCCTAGTAATGAAATTGAAAAAGTTTACGAAGTAAAAGTTTTCGGTGCCGTTAATGAGTTCCTACTTAAGAAATTAAGAGCTGGAGTTCAACTAGAAGAAGGATTTGTTAAACCTATTTCTGTTCGTGTTATTAAGCAACTTCCAACAAAAACTTGGTTAGAGTTTAGACTTGGAGAAGGTAAGAACAGAGAGATTAGAAGAATTTGTGAAGCTTGTAACCTAACTGTTGATAAGCTAAAGCGTATTGCCATTGGCGGCCTTGTTGTTGAAGGTATCAGACCAGGTGGGGTACGTTATGTTACAAAAGGAAATCTTTTAAGAGCTATTGGTTTAAATTCTGATGGAACTAAATCAAAAGATTCAAAATCATATTTCTCTGCTAAGAAATCTATCGACCTTAAGAAAAAAGGTGCACAGGTAGGTTCAGCCGCCGACGATGAAGGATTCAAGAAGTTTAGAAAAGCAGATTACTTCAAAAACGTTAAAGAGCTAGAAGAGAAAAGAAAGCTAGAGGCCAAGAAAGAAAGAACTGAGGCCTATATGATTAAAGAAGAAGCACACCAGAAGAGAAAAGCTAAAAAAGCTTTTAGAGCTAAGAAAAAGTCTGAAGTTCAAAAAGGTGTTCACGCTAAAATTGTTGATTAATTTTCAAAGAGCTCTCCACTAAGTGGAGAGCTTTCTGTTATTTTCTGAAATCGGAAAAATTATTTCAAAACATGTACCATTACTTGGTTTAGATGTTACTTCAACGCGTCCACCGTTAGCATTCACAATTTTATAGAGAATAGGCAAACCAAGACCACTACCTTTTTCATTCTTTGTTCCCAATGTAGTAGTATTCTTTTGAACCTCAAAAAGTTCACTTATCTTTTTCTCGTCCATACCAACTCCTTGATCAGTGATACGGAAGATGAAGTTGTTGTTAAACTCTTCGAAGATTAATGTGACAGTTTGATTTTCATGAGAGAACTTTAAAGCATTTGAAAGTAGATTTCCTAGAATAGAAGTGACGAGCTGATTTTTTGAGATAGTAAGTATGACTTCACTATCTAGTCTGTTAAAAATATAAAGTTGAACATTCTTTTCCACATAATTGTCTTCAAACTTATCTTTAACTTCTGCGAGAGCTTCGCTTACTAAAGTTAGTTCAGATGTTCTTGGGGGTGTATGCTCTAGTGTCTTAATGGTTTGAATTTCTTTTTGATATTCTCGCACTTGCTCTAGGCGCCTTTGCACTCGCTCAAGTTTGCTCTGATCCCCACTTCTAATGGCCAAACGCAAACCATTTTCAATTATGTGAAGATCATTTTTAAGATCATGAGTAATGATATTGAAAAGATTATCGTTAAACCATTTTTGATCTTCAACTTCTTCTTTTAGTTTTTGCATTTGAGAAATGAATAAGAACGGAGTGGTGAGGGCAATCGCCATATAGGCGGCAACTGCACATGACCAACCCCAAAATTCAGACCCCGGCTCCATTCTATAAAATGCAAAAGTAAGGCAGTTTAAAAACGTATAGATCAAAATACCAAACATGATCCTATGAAAAACCGTAGATTTTTCATTGAGCATAATTTTGATCATTGTATCTGCAGCAGGAGAGAAAATTGTTATTGCAATAGGCAGTGTGTAGATAGTGAAATTATCTGTGAGGTTTGAGAGAATAAAATAAAGTAAGAGGCCTGTTCCAATAATTATGGAATGTTTTTTTACAGAGATCTTTTCATTTAATGTTTCTACAGCGTATTGAGATAGTAAAAACATAGGAACAGCATGGGCAACAAAGAAAAAGGAAATTAATCGAGGAGACTGTGGCGTTGAAAAATTAATAATGTATGCTAAAAGTACTGCAAACCAATAAAACGTGATGATTTTTAGAGAAGGATTTTTTGCACTTTTGTGCAAAAAATAATTTAAGATCAAATTAACGAGAATTAGTCCTAATAAAATAAGATATAAAGTAATAATTGATGTTGGCACTCTAGAATTTTCTCTAAAGTCACAATAAAAGTAAAGTTATTGTTCTAAACGACAACCAAATCTTTCACCCTTAAATTCAGCAAAAGAAGTTTCAAAAAGAAAAGTCGCAAAGACTGATTTTTTACTTTTGTCCAAAACATAGCTAGATACTGGAACAACGTAAGTTGAGAATTCTTTACATTGTCCCTCTGGAAGTTGTTCTACAAATACACATGAGCAGAACTCTTTAACAAAACTCGACGTGACGGCTTTGCGTAGACCACAAGACGAAGTAAGAAGAACAATGGTCATTAGGCATAATATTTTTTTCATTACTTCTCCAAATATTTATCAGCGTAGAGTGCTTTGAAGATTTGATCGCGATCAAAATGACCGTCTTTATCAATTCCAGTTCTAACAAAAATTAAATTCTCTTCAGGAATAATCATCATAGACTGCCCATGATGGCCTAGGGCCATATAAAGACTTTCTGGTGCATGAGGATGCTTTTTGCCAACAGTATCTATTCTTTTGTTCAACCACCAGTGTGCACCGAAAGAATCGTCACGTCTTTCTTTTGGTTCCATGTTCTTTTGAGAGGGAGCTTCTGTTAGAGAGAAATTTATCCACTCTTGTGAAACGATAATTTTATCTTCCCATTTTCCTTTATTTAAAAATAGCTGACCGATTCGTGCGAGATCTTCTGGTGATAGGTAAAGATAAGAAGATCCAATGAAGTTGTCGGAGTGGTCTCTCTCCCAAGTTGCAGTTGTTATTCCAATTGGAGTAAATAGTTTTTTCCAAGGAAAACTCTCGTAATCAGGTCTTGATATTTTTTTTTGTAAAATACTCATTAATAAATTCGTTTCACCGCTAGAGTATTTAAAATGCTCTCCAGGGGGATATTCTTGAGATTTATGGGCCACATAGCTTGCCATGTTTTTGTGACCTTTTATAAAGAGCATATTGAGAACATCGCTGTCTAATGGGTTATTCTCATAGGTTTCGCTCCAAGTGAGACCAGAGCTCATATGAAGAAGATTTGCTATAGTTAGGAACTCGTTTGCATTTGGATAGTAGTTCTTTATCGCTTCATCTACTTTTAATAATCCTTGCTGTTCGGCAATTCCTATAAGTATTCCAGCAACAGTCTTTGAAATAGACCAGAGTTTTTGAGGTTGTTTGGAACTAAAGCCTTCAGCACTTTTTTCATAGATAAGTTTTCCATCTTTAATGATAAGAAAACTTTTAGTGAAGTATTTGTGCTCTTTTGAAAAAAGGACATTTTCTAGATTGGTGATTTGTTCTTTTGAGAACGGGGCAGTAGCGCTTTCCCACTTTTCTTTTGGAAGAGGAAGAGAGTAGGTTGTAGTACATATTAGAAATGAGAATAAGATAATTAGTGTTTTCATACTTTTCATTCTCTCAGAAACAAAAGCATGAGGCAAAAAGGCAAAAAAAAACGCCCTAATGGGCGTTCTTATTAATTATCGTAGTGAACTACTTTTGAATTAGTGATGTGCTCAGTAAGCATATCCATTGAGTACTCTAGTGCTTGTTCTGCATAAGGAATACCATCGATACCTTTTAGGTTTTCAGCGAAATTGGCCTGCTTGATAAGTGAAGCGCACATTCTCATGAACTCAGCACTTCCTTCGAAAAAATCTTCTTCTGAATCCGTCGTAACGACGTTGGCCAGAATTGCATTAATTGACTTAATAAGTCTTATTTGTTGAGTTGACAGCTCTGCAGCGTCTAATTCGATGAGTACTTTATTCTTTTTAAGTCCAAAGGCCATGCTTACCTCTCTATGTTCGACCACTATCTGCTTTCTTATCGCAAGTTTTATTAACAATTTTAGAGATTTGTGTTGGAGTATTTTAGTTTTTTTACCAGACCTAAAAAGTTCTTTACTTTTCGAGGGTAGAGGACTAGTATTCATGAACAGAAGACAAATCAAGTTTTCGCATACTTAACGCGGGATGGAGCAGTCTGGTAGCTCGTCGGGCTCATAACCCGAAGGTCGTAGGTTCGAATCCTGCTCCCGCAACCAATTCCTTATACATTTATACTATCGTGAAGGGCCCTTCGAGGATCTTTTCAAATTCGTAGGTTCGCAGAAAGCTCTCGCTTTCAGTACTCCCGCAACCAATTTTCCCTTAAAATTCACATTCATTAAAAATTCTAATAGAAGAATTGCGTTTCTCTATAGCTTTAAATCATTAAAGTTGTTTATACGGCCCTACTCTAGATCATCTTTAGTGATGTGCTAGGCTGTTTTTGTTCCATAGTTTTCGACGCCTTAATTAGTTAAAATTAGTGATAAAATTTTAAATAATAATTGGGCAATTTTAATGAATCAAATCTACAAAAAAATAATAGCTGTGAGTTTTCTTATTCTAGTGAATATTTTTACTTTCATAGTTGCTCGCCATTTTGAAAATGAAATCATAAAAAGTGAAACCAGTGCACAGCTGAATTCTGCCATACTTAATATCGAAGATAATTTGCGTGAAAGCTCTCTTGCTTTACAAAGAATGGGGGAGCGTTGGGGTGCCAATGATGGAACATCTGAACTGGCGTGGAGAAAAGATGCAATGGCCTATTCTCACGATCTTATTGGGGTTGTAGGAACTGGTTATGCAGACGCAGAAGGGAAAATTCAATGGATCGAGCCTGAAGAGCAAAATAGGGCCGCCGTTGGATTTGTTTTGAAGTCTGAAGAGTCACGTTTAGATGCTATTAAAGAAGCGGAAAGAACGAAAATTCCTCAAATGACTAGGCCAATTGATTTGAAGCAAAATGGTCTTGGCCATCTCATTATTTATCCTGTTTATGTGAAAGGAAAATTGGATGGTTATGTATATCTTGTAGGTCGCTATAGTGAATACTTTCCAAAAATATTACGAAATAAAGACTATATTTTCAGAATTTATTCTGGGAGCAAACTAATCTATAAGTCGCAGATAGATATTCCTCTTGAAAGTGAAAAATTTAAGGCGCTAAACTCGCAGATTAAATATACAAATAACTTTAAAATAGAAGTTTTTCCTACTCTTGCAAAAATTAAATCAATTCATGGAAGGATTACATTATGGGCAATGTTAGGTGCTTCCATTTTATCTTTCATGTTTTTGATCAGTTTAAACTTACTTGAGAAGTCTCGAATCTTAGCGAGAAAGAAAATTGAACAAGAAGCTTGGAAAGATGCAATATTAAATGGAACTGAACTTGCTGTTATATCGACTGATGTAAATGGTCTGGTTGTCTCGTTTAATTCTGCTGCTGAAAAACTTCTTGGTTATAAGCAAGAAGAAGTCGTAGGACTCCATACTCCAGCTCTTTGGCATGATATGCAAGAAATTGCTAATCGTGCAGTTGCTCTTTCTGAAGAATACAAAACACAAATTGATCCGGGCTTCGATGTCTTTGTCTATAAAGCGAAAAAAAATATCTTTGATAGAAATGTTTGGACCTATATTACAAAGATGGGAATTCGTAAGAAGGTCTTATTAACAGCACACCCATTGAAGGATGATGCTTCTGAGGTTATTGGATTTGTAGGAGTTATTGAAGAGCTTACAGATAAATATAAACTCAAAGAGCAGATACTAGAAAAAGAAAAGTCTATTGATAAGCTTATAGAAAATACTTTTGATGGATTTTGGGATTGGAATATAAAAAATGATTTTCAATATATGTCTCCACGCTTTTGGCAAATGTTTGGTTATGACCCGAGTGAAATGAAGCATCATCCAAGTGAGTGGCGAAGTAAAATTTCAAAAGAAGGTCTAGATCTTGCGGATGAAAACTTTAAAAAGCATGTGGAAACAAAAGGAGAGCATCCTTACTATCAAGAGGTTTGTTATAAGCACAAAGATGGCCATGATGTTTGGGTAATTTGTAAAGGTAAAGTGATTGAATGGGCCGAGGATGGGTCTCCTGTTAGGATGGTTGGAACGCACACCGATATTACCGAACTAAAAAAGAAGAATGAAAAAATAGAAGCCGCTAGAAAAGAGCTAATTGCAAGAGATGCAAAAATTTTAGAGCTTAAATCTCGAAATGAAGATTGGTTTCGAGTTATCACGAGTTCATTGCCACAATTGATGTGGACATGTACTCCCGATGGACCATGTGATTATTTAAGTGAACAATGGGTAAAATATACTGGAATCAGTGAAAAAGATCAGCTTGGTTATGGGTGGCTCAATCAAATTCATCCTGATGATAAAGATCGGGTTGTAGCTGAGTGGAGTGAAAAAGTCGTATCACAAAAGACTTTTGTCATTAAATTCAGAATTAGAAGATTTGATGGCGTATATCATTGGTTTGATACCATGGCGATTCCTATTAAAGATGAAAGTGGTGAAGTCGTTCGTTGGCTAGGATCAAATTCAGATATTCAAGAACTATATGCAATCAAAGAAAACTTAGAAGAAAGTCAAACTCAACTCCAAAATGCTCAAGAGTTAGCAAAAATTGGCAGCTGGGAACTGGTATTGGAAAATGGTGAGACAACGTGGTCAAAGCAAATGTTTTCTATTTTTGAGATGCCAATTACGGACAAGAAAATTGAGCTAAAAAGCATAAAAGAAAAATATCTAAAATCTTTGCCTAAAGAATTGAAGGAAAAAGTCGTCCTTTGTAGAACGCAGGGAATACCTTATTCAGGACTTTTTTCTATCAATATTAGCACAGGTCAAAAATGGATTAATGTTAGGGGGGAGCCTGTCTATAAAGATAATAAGATCATTAAACTGCGTGGGACATGTCAGGATGTAACCGAAGAAGTTAATAGTAATAAAGAATTAAATGAAGTTAAAACAAGATTGGTCGTCGCTCTTGAAGGTGCAAATATAGGTATTTGGGAGTGGGATATTGCCACTAACTTTCTTTCTTGGGATAAGCAGATGTTTACCATTTATGGAAAGAAAAAGGTCAATTTCAAGAACGCTTACGAAGATTGGAAGAATAGTGTTCATCCTGATGATTTTGAAAAAGCATGTATTGATTTAGAATATGCACTTAAAACAAACTCTGATTTTAATTCTGAATTTCGAATTATTGCTGAAGATGGTGCTATTCGCTACGTCTATGGAAGAGCGAAAGTTATTGTCGATGAGCAGAAGAAGCCAATTAAAATGATTGGTATCAATTGGGATATTACGAAGATCAAGTTGAATGAGCTTGACCTTAAAAGAACGAGAGCTGAGGCCCTTCAATCATCAGTGGCCAAAGCACAGTTTTTGGCCAATATGAGTCACGAAATACGTACACCTCTTAATGGTATTATCGGTATGTCAAACCTCCTAGGTGGAACGAGTCTTGATGATCAGCAAAGAGAGTATTTGGAACATGTTATTCAATCCAGTAGTATGCTACTGGCCCTTGTAAATGATATTTTAGACCTATCAAAGATTGAGTCTGGAAATATAGAGCTAGAGCATATTGATTTCAATTTAGAGCAAACTCTCGATTATATTATTAGCTCCCTTTCTTATACTGCAAAAAATAAGGGTATTGAGTTAACGTTGTCTTCTGAATTACCAGATCATTTATGGTTAAAAGGTGATCCATCTCGACTAAAGCAAGTCCTTTTAAACCTTACAAGTAATGCTATTAAATTTACTAATGAAGGCTCAGTGAAAATTGAGACTAAAGTTATTTCAAAAGGTGAAACGGACCTAAAAATCAGAATCGAAGTAACAGATACTGGGATTGGAATTAGCGAGTCCCAGCAGGAAAGGTTATTTCAAAACTTCAGTCAGGCCGATGCTTCGACCCAAAGAAAATTTGGAGGAACGGGGCTTGGTCTTGCAATTTCAAAGCTTCTTGTTGAGAAAATGAAAGGTAATATCGGAATAATTAGTAAGCTGGGAGAAGGATCTACTTTTTGGATTGAAATTGATTTTACTCTTGGAGTAGAGGGCGTAAATCACACAGATGAAGAACACTTAGATAATAAAGAAGCAAAGAATATCAAAATACTAGTGGCCGAAGATAATATCATTAATCAAAAGGTGGCCAAGGCGACACTCGCAAAAATGGGTTATGAGTGTCAGATAGTTGGTAATGGTATTGAAGCGATCCAAATCCTCCAAAATATTTCATTTGATCTTATACTAATGGATTGTCAGATGCCAGAAATGGATGGTTTAGAAGCAACTGCTGAAATCCGAAAATCGAGTAGTGGATTCTCTGATATTCCTATTGTAGCAATGACTGCCAATGCCATGAAAGAAGATAGGGAGCGCTGTTTAATGGCCGGGATGAATGACTATATAACTAAGCCAATTATTTTCTCAGAGCTCTCTAAGGTTATTGAGAAGTGGATTAAGTATAAAAAATTAAAGTCTTAGTGTTTAGGAATATAAATCTGATGCTAGAAAATCAATTTTGAGTTTTGTGATTTTTATAGCATCAATTTCTTTAATCTTTAACTTCTCATAAATATGATCACTAGAGAGGCCAAAGGGTTTAGCATCATCATTGTTGAAAGCGTAGTAGACTTCTTTAATATTAGTCATAAGAATTGCGGCCAAACACATTGGACAAGGATGACCACTCGCATAGATAACACAATCTTTCAAATCGAGCGTTTTTAGATTCTTACTGGCAAGTTTCATCGCTTCCATTTCTGCATGAGAGCTTGGGTCAATCTTTGTAAGCATATTGTTTGTTCCAGAAGCTATAATCTCATTATCTTTAGTTATAATAGCTCCAAAAGGTCTGCCACCATCTACTTTGTTTTGTAGGGCCAAATCAACTGCCATATTAAGAAATGTTTCATGTGTTTCCATTATTCTCTCTTTTTTATTTCGCATTTACATTTTCTAAGAGTTTTACAATCTCTTTAAAATTTCTTTTCTTAGCATGTGTTAATGCTGTAACGCCGTTACTATCAGGAATATTCACATCGGCCTTGGCCTTAATGAGTTCTGAAATAATATTTTGATGAACTACTCCACCATCTGAAAGGACAACTGCTTCCATGAGAGCTGTCCATCCCAGATTGTTGACATGATTGATATCGACACTAGTCGTGAGCAGATATTTGACTGTTTCGAGATGTCCTTTTTCGGCCGCAGGAATAAGTGTTGTTCCACCAAAACGATTGGTACTTTTTAGATCGGCCCCATTTTTAATTGTGTACTTTAGTATTTCTAATCGACCTTGAGCACCTGCATATAAGTACGCACTGTCTTGAATATTATCTTTAAGATTTACATCAGCACCACTGTCTATGAGGAATTTAGCGATTTCAATATGATTAAGGTGAGTGGCAATTAGTAGTGGAGATCTACCATTATGATCTCGCTCATCTATTTTATGTTTTTTATCATTGATTAGATGTTGGACACTTCTAATGTCATTTCTTTTAACAGCGTCGTGAATTTCAGAGGCCATCGCTGAATTGCTCATAATCATTCCAATAAACATTGTGTAAAAGATAGTTTTCCACATAATGATCTCGTTTTTTTGAGTTATTTTAGACGTAATCAGAGTTATTATAAAATTAAATTATTAACTTATAATCAGTGGAAAAATTAATAGGTGTTGAAATGCTTGATCCTCATATTTTAAAGAGTTTTATTGCCGTGGCCGAAACAAAAAGTTTCACTCGTGCTTCAAGACTTGTTGGATTAACTCAATCTACGGTAAGTCAGCAGATTAAACGACTAGAAGAGCAAATGAGTTGTGAATTAATTCTTAGAAATGGAAAAGAGGCTTTACTCACAATCGAGGGAGAGAAACTTCTTATTTATGCTAAAAGAATTTGTAATCTTATCAACGAAGCGCATGATCAAATCAAATTTGATATGTCACATGGTTTGATTCGCATTGGACTTCCAGAAGATATTGCGGGGTCATTTATTGCACCTGCCTTGGCCAAAATTAAGGCCAAATTTCCTAAAACACAGTTTTCTATAACCAGTGGTCTTAGTGCATTTTTATGGAGCAAGTTTAAAGAGGGGGATTTTGATATTGTTTTAATCAAACAACCAGAGGGTGAAACGACAGGAATCGCTAGCTGGGAAGAACCTCTTTGTTGGATTGATAATAAACAAATCCACAATTATAAATTAGATCCAGTACCTTTAGTTGTTTTCCCCTCTGGAGCTCTATATAGAGGGGATATGATCCACTATATGGATAGCATTGATCTGAATTGGCGTATTTCCTATGAAAGCTCAAGTGTGGCCAGTATTTGTTCTGCTGTAGAAAATGGATTTGGAATAACACTATTACCGAAGAGATTAGTGAAAAAAGATCATAAAATATTGAATGCAAAAAATGGATATAAGAGTCCAAGGCCATATGAGCTTGTTATGCATACACAAACAAGCTCTTCGTCCTTAGCAAGAGAGATTACTAAGGACTTGATTAGCGCTTTGAAGAAATACTAGTCGTATAGCTCTCCAACAAAACGGTTGAACTGTAGAGAGTGTGGTTCGTAGGCAAAGTTTTCAATATAATCATATCCAATGACTCCATATCCTTCTTGACCCCACTTAGGACCCCAGCTGTTCTTAAAAAGAAATTGTTTCTTAACGTCATCATACCCAACAAGTAAGATGGCGTGCCCAGCACAAAAGATTTCACCACTTTCACATTTATCATCAATTTCTTTATCAAAGTGGGCAAGTCCTGTTTTATCATCCCAGTTTTCTGGATTTACTTTTGCTGTAATCACCACAGGTCTTTGTTGTTGTAATCTGTCTTTAATAATTTCCACCTGAGTTTTAGAAGTCCAAAGTCTAGACATGTGATCGACTTCTAATCCAGAGTATCTTACTGGTTTAAATTTACTAAGATCTTCTACTGGTAAATGAGCAAAGCAATATGCCGGAGCTTTCTCTGGTTCTTTTAAAAACTGCGCACATGGTCCACCGTCTTCAAAAAGAGATTTTTCATAGGGAACATCTTTTTCCATGAACTGAATAGAGTCGCTTTTTAATTGAAGAAGAATATCATAGGGGTCACCATGTTCTTCGCTTACTCGGTGAAGGTGATGCGCCTTCGAGCGATGAATAATGTACTGTTCAGAAAGTTCAATATAGCGATTGAATTTCGAAATGAATAAACTTTCTAATAGGGCCGTACATGAGAAGTAAGCGCAGGTATTTCTGTTACACTGGTCTTTTACACGTGTTTGGTATGGCCTTAGGTCAACATCCCAAGCAGAAGCTTGAGCGATAAATAAAATAAAAAGAGCACTGATTTTAATAAATGATTTCATGCTCTATTTATAGTGGTTTATTGGGTGTTTGCTAAGGTTGCATGTAGAATATACTGGCGCTGTCTAAAGAATAAACGCCACTAAATATCTTTAATTTTAGAGGCTTATCCCAGCTTCCAAGGCGGCTTTATCGAAATCGGGAATAATAAGTTCAAGATCATTTATATTAATATTTTTAATATTTTGCATCCCGCTTCCCGTGTCAGCGGCTTCAAAAACTCCCGTGCAATTTTTTTTACATTTTAAAAAGATAAAACCATTATTATGACCGACATGGGCACCGCGATTTGTAGAGGAGAAGTAGCTACCGGCCGGTACGATACCATCCTGCATAGTTTCTTTAAAGCGTTCAAAGTCCACGGCCCTAATATTTCCTTCATCACCTAGTTGTTTTTTTATAGCGATATAGAACTTTTCAATTTTTTCACTAGGGATTTTATTCGCCTTAGCGAGTTCGGTGACTTCAATGAATTTATTTGTAATTGTCTCAATTGCTCTATAATGCTTCTGTTGCGCTGCTTGTTTGAATAGAGATAAATCTCTTTTAAGTTTTGGGGATACAGTAGCTCTAAGAGTACTAGCTTCTGATATCGTTCTTGTTGAAGATGCCGATGGACTTTTGGCATACTGCTCAAGCATTGACATGATTTCTTCATCAGTTGAACCATCATCGACGAGATAGAATGAACCATCATCGTGAGGAAGTTTACCTGTAATCCCTTCTCTCATGAGTTCATCTATCTGTTTTTGAGAAAGGCCGGCTTCTTTTAATATCCTCGCCTTTTCACGAAGCTCTTGTTGTGTGTATTTGAAAATTCCACTATCGCCATGATTGTGGGCAGTGATGATTGCCGCTCTCTGTTTCGCCGTTAAGGAGTCAATTGTTGTTAATTTTAATGCCGCAGCTATTCTCTTTTCATCTGTCAAAGTTGAGTTTTTAAGAACTCGACTAACTCTTTGCAATTCAGCCTGAGTCGTAATTTCTTTACCAGTAAGAGTACGATAGATACTTGAAAGTTTTTCATTCTGTTGATTGAGTTTTACTTTGTTTACAATCGCCGGAACAAATGGAAGAGCACCTAAAGCTGCAAAGGAAGAAGAAATAAGACATGATTTATAATCTTTTACTTTTTGTGCATTGGAATTGCTTGATGCATTGGAGCAAGTGAGCTGGCTCCAGTTTTTTGAAAGTTGCTCAGAATTTGATGTTGTTGCAATTTCATAATCAGAGCAAACATGGGCAGCATCTTTAATTCCCTGAGCAAAGAAAAAGGAGTCAGCGCTTAGAATTGCCGCCTTTGAAATTGTGGCCACTCGAGTTGCCGTTAACCCAAGTCTTGTCGCTAACATTGTTCCAGTAAAAGCTCCACCAACCCCAGTGGTCGCAGTAAGGGCCCCTGTTGCAATCGTTAACCCTGCATTGATTGCGAGATCTTTTGTGAAATTAGAAGCATTATCTTTGAGGCCGCGATACGAATCCATACACCAATGGAAAGTTGAAACATTTCTTATTCCAAGACCTTTGAGCTTTTCAGATTTTGCTGCATTTATATTTTCTTCGTGTGAATAGGCCTTAAATAAATCTGCCGATGGAGCATTTGAAATATGTTTTACAACTTCACTACAATCTCCTTCATTTCTGAGAAGACATGATTGATCTGAATTATTTCTAGCTATTTCTTTTATGAGGTCATTCTTGTTTTCTGTAAGTTGGGCCTTGAGAGCTTTTTGGAAATCTGCTTTATTTCCTTTGTTAAGATAATTTTGAATCTTATCTCCCATCACAAAAGGATAAGTTGCTTTTATTAATTCTTCATATTGTTCGAGCTCTTTTTTTCTTTCGGAGGTCGTTGTTCTCTTTTTCTTTTCTGCTTTTAATGCCAGAAGGGGTTCAATTGCATTTTCATAGATCTCTTCTTCGAAGTTCTTTGCAGATGAGACTTGCTTACAATTATTTGCCATGGCCAAGCAATCTTCTTTCAGTCTTGGGATAGAGATGTCGCTACAGCTGATTCCATCTAAGGCCGAAGTGTCGAGTGTTGCATTGAGATAGGCTAATTCTTGTAAAAGGTTTTTTCCTTCACGCCCAATTCTTAGAAGTGATCCATATGTGTCAGCGACCAGTGCTTTTTGAAAAGTGTCTCTTCTTTGATTCTGATTTCCCGGAATCTTTGAAATTATGGAATCAGGATCTTCGCCTGGAAAGCATGATTTAAGAGAGCTCTTTGAAATAAAATTATGAGAAAGACCAAGTTTTGAGTACTCATTTTTTGATAGTCTTTCTTCTAGTTCTTCAGCATCGTTAAAATCGCCTAGGTTGTTCAGTGCCCATTGGCATTTATCCCAAGGGGAGCTCGCCTCAAGAGAGAGAAAACCCCAACCTTTTTCAAAGTCATCTGCTAATTGTTTACCTATGGAAGATGGACAGGATGTTTTTGATTCAAATTCATGACAATTGAAAGTGAGTCTCGGGTTATTAAATTTAGAAACCTTGTCTTGTGATAACTCTAATGATGCTCCAAGAATATCTGATGTGAATTCTTCATCACATTTAGAAATGGCAATTGTATTTGTAAGTTCAATTTTTTGACCAGAGCTTTTACAAAGGCATTCTTTCTGATTAATAGGAGGGCAGCTCTGGGCACCACTATAAAAACTAATGGTCCACAGAATTGTGAATATGATTAATGTGCCTACTCTCAAATCTTTCACCTCAATAGAATAATGTCTATTCGGCATTTTTAGTTGAGATCTTTAGTAAACTATTGGACTTGCGATGGAATCATCAAGATTGCGTGCCCATGAAATTGGGCACTTACAAGTAGTCTTTCGCGAGAATTACTTTTGTTTGTTCATATCCGGCCTTAACAAGTTCTTCGAAGTGAATGGCACTTGTTCTAGAGTACTTGAAAAGATCCAAATTTATCGCTAAGTCGGCATCTTCAATTTGATCGCGAGTTCGTTGATCAATGGCAATATCGAGGGCATTGGTGGCAACATCAATAATGCTGTCTGGTTTCATGTAGGAAAAACTTCCATTTAGATTCACGGCCATAATAAAGCCTGATTCAAGTTTATGAAGAGCTGAGATTGGAACATTTTCGGTTAACCCGCCATCTACGAGAACTCTACCATCTATAATCTGTGGTGTATAAATTCCAGGTACACAACAGGAGGCGAGTAGGGCCTCTTTAAGTCTGCCTTGGCTTAATACTATGGCTTCTCCTGTTTCAATATCTGTCGTATGAATGGCCAAAGGAATTTCGGCCTGTTCAATAAGTGCATTCTTGGGCAAATAAGTTTCGATAAGTTTTATCAGAGGTCCATTTTCAAAAACACCAAGTGCGCCAATTTTAATTGAGCGTATATCAATGGGTCTTAATGTTTTAAGTGTTTTTTCTAGCTCATTAGGCTTCATTCCAAATGCATATAAAGCGGCGACGATGGCCCCTGCACTCGTTCCAGCAATATTTCGAATATCGATACGATTTTCTTCTAAGACTCTTAGAACGCCAATATGGGCAGCTCCGCGGGCCCCGCCGCCACCTAGGGCAAGTCCGATATTTCTTTTTAACATTCTATCGATAAAGCTAATCATTTTGAGTCCTTATTTTTAACCATCAATTGTCTCTGGCCGATGACAAAGGCGGGGGCAATTGATATATTGCACTAAGCATCTAAAGTGATAATAGCGAAAGGACTTAAAAAATGTCTAAGAAAATCAGCCTAACTGGTATAAAGCCTACAGGGGCTCCCCATTTTGGAAATTATATTGGCGCAGTAAGACCAGCTCTTGAAATGGCCAATAGTGATGAGTATGAAGGAATTTACTTTATTGCCGACTACCATTCACTAACTTCGGTTCACGATCCAAAACTTTTAAACGAATACATATATGAAGTTGCAGCAACATGGCTTGCTTGTGGATTAAATCCAGACAAGACGACAATTTATCTTCAAAGTCAGGTTTCTGAAGTGATGGAATTCAATTGGATTCTTTCATGCTTTACTTCAAAAGGTTTAATGAATAGAGCGCATGCTTATAAAGCATTCGTGCAAAAAAATGAAGAGCTTGGTCGCGATGAAGACCAAGGTGTTAATATGGGATTGTATACATACCCAATCCTTATGGCCTGCGATATTCTTATTCATAAGGCAGATGTTGTGCCTGTGGGTGAAGATCAACTTCAGCACGTGGAAATTTCTAGAGACATTGCGAATGCATTTAATCACAACTATAAAAAAGAACTTTTTAAGCTTCCTGAAGGGATGGCAAGAAAAGGCGTAATGCTTCCTGGTCTTGATGGACGCAAAATGAGTAAGTCTTATAATAATCACATTCCATTATTTTTGGATGAGAAAAAATTGCGTAAGACAGTCATGAAAATCACGACAGATTCAACTCCTCCAGAAGCACCAAAAGATCCTAATGCCTCTTTAGTTTTTGATCTCTTCAAATTCTTTGCAAATGAATCGCAACAAGCAGAACTTGCAGCTTGGTATAAAAGAGGGATTGGCTGGGGTGAAGCAAAAGATGAGTTATTCAAAGTGATGAATAATGAAATCGGCGAAGCAAGAGAGAAGTATAATCACTATATGAGTAACAAGCATCTTATAGATGAAATTCTTCATGCAGGTGCAGCTAAACTTCGTCCAGGTATTCAAGAATATCTAAAAGAAGTGAAAGAAGTTATTGGAGTAAGATAAAGTGGGGCGCATTAAACTTCGCCCTTACAAAAACCCTCCTCTCTTTAGAAAAGTTGCCATGGGAACATGGAGGACTGCTAAGGATCCCTCTGTCTATGGACTGCTAGAAATTGATATGAAAGCTGTCCTCGAACTTCTACCAGAATACGAAAAGAAACATAATATCAAAGTAACGGCTTCCCATCTTGTTGGGAAGGCCATTGCTTTTTGCATGAGTAAAAGACCAGAAATTAATGGTATGATTCGTGGTTCTAAACTCTACCTTCGCGAGAATATTACAGCGTTTTATCAAGTTAATGTTCCAGGTGCAAAAGATGAAATTGGCGGGGCCACTTTATCTGGGGCAACAATTGAAAAAATGGAATTAAAGACTGTTGGTGAAATTGCAAAAGAATTAAATTCAAAGGCAAGGAGAGTTAAAGAAGATCAGGATGACGATATTTCTAAAAATATGAGAATCTTTAAGTATCTTCCTTGGTGGTTGTGCTCAACCTATTTGAATATTTCATCATGGTTGGTTTACGGATTAAATATTAATCTAAAATTTTTAGGAATACCGAAAGACCCATTTGGTTCTGTGATGATAACCAATGTCGGAAGCCTCGGTATAGATATTGGTTTTGCTCCCTTATGCCCGTATACTCGGGTTCCCTTGATTTTATTAGTAGGAAGTATTCAAAAAATGCCATGGATAGTTGACGACGAAATTCAAGTAAGACCAATTCTAAAAGTTGGAGTTACCTTTGATCATCGTTTTATCGATGGGATACACGCTTCACAGATGGCCCGAGACTTTAAGAAATGTTTTTCCCATCCGGAGCAATATCTATTAAATGATTAGAATTCTGGTAAAGGGCCGTTAAAAATATGACGATAAGCTCTTTATGAAGAGTTTGAATGGTCTTATTTTATTATCATTAATTATTAATCCACTTTATGCGGATCAATTTCCAGTTGATGTTTCAATTCCTAAGTTACAAGGAAAAGATAGAGTAGATATCGCAAAAAATTTAATTAATGACCTAAGTCGTAGGGCCTCTTCATTAGATACAATTTTTGTTACAGTTCCAGATGAAGATTTAAATAAAATTGAAAATGAAATTTGTGTTGAGTGTGAAAGACTCACTCCTTTAGCATCTGAAATTAATGCTATCCTTAAAAAACAAGCACACAATCTTCCTGATTCAGACGAATTGAAACTAGAGACACAAAGTTTGGAAGGTATTATTTCTTACGTCAATATAGTTGAAAGTAATGGACAAACGAAATGCCATAAAATTGAAAATTTTGACACTACAGAAGAATTTCGAAGCATCAACAATGAAGAGTTAGTTTTTGTATTCAAAGAAGAAGTTGATGGTTTTAAAATGAGAACTGTAATGTTTTCAAATTCTGGAAACCAAACCGCCTATTTTCGTGGAAAAGGAAAGGATGCTGATAAACTTGTTCGTGTCGATATGGATGGACAGGGGAAGTCATACATTACTTACTACAGGATAAAAAACGTTAAAGACATTATTACTTATGCGGATGAAAAAAGAAAATTAGAACAAGACTTGGCCCTTCCTTCATTAGGAGATGGAAAAGCTCAAAAAGAAAGAATTGGAAAAGGTGTTATCGATTCATCTTTGAATACTCATTGGACGGGTGAAAATGGACATGTTCGTGCTTCTATTGGTCCAAAAGTGGAATACAAAAACTTTCTTCCAAATAAAGTAACAGTTGTAGACTTTGATAATGAAATTCAGCTTACAAGTAAAACGACAATTAAAAGTGATGCCATGGTGACCTCATCTGGAACTAAGGCGACGGCGACTATTGAGGATGAGAATATTCCTGGGGCGAAGGTTAAAACATCATATACATTTGAACCAGATAAACAATCTGTTGGGATGTCTGTAAAAGCAAAAGACGGCCCAGGCATTGCAGGAAATGTTGAGATTATAGATGAAAAAAGAAATGTTGATGTGAGACTTGTGAAAAAAGACGATAATCCTTATGTGTATATGAAGCTTAAAGATGAAGGGGATTATCTTGTGGGTCTTCCTTATCAATTAGAGTCTGGAGACTACGGTATAGGTGGTGAGCTTCAATATCAAAATACCGGTGAGCGCAGAGTGAATATGAGTGTTATGCACCAAGGAAAGTCTGTAGTTGATACTTCATTGGCCGCGACTGAGACTTCACGCTCGATAGGTGTGTCTAAAAGCAAAACCTTCAAAGATAATTCAACGTTGAGTATTAAGTTTGAAAATACTCGCAACACAGTCTCAGATGCGAGTGATAATACCTTCTGGTTAAGTTATAAGAAACGCTTCTAAAACAATGGATTTGAAAGAATTACTCATTCCAGGAGTGCCAAAGCTCTTGAATTTTCGTGATATTGTAATCATTTCCTAACCCCTTATGTTTATTTCTGGAAAAGATATGATTCCTCTCGAACGCTAGAGAGGGAGGGGGAAATGAAATTTTCAGTTATTTTTCTGGCCATGATTTTATCAATGCTTTCTCATGCAAATGAAAAGATGAGAATTACTGATCGAGAACTTCAAAGTGCAAATCTTTGCTCACTTTATGCCGTTTATAAAAATGGCAGTGAATTCAGTGAGGGGATCCCAAAAGTTGATTGCGATAATGGATCTTATATTCTGCCAATGACAGGAGTCATAATGGGCGGAGATCAAGATGCGGTACTTAGTGAAGTGAACATGAAAATGGAAACGGCCGGACTTTCTTATAAAGGCAAATTACCAATTACGCCTACAGAGTCAGACATCGAGAAAGATCAAAAAGTCGTCCAGCATCTATTTATGCGTTAAGACTATTTGTGGTAAGGGTGGCCTTGATAAATTGTCTGAGCACGATAAAGCTGCTCAATGAGAATTAGCCTGGCCATCTTATGTGGAAATGTTAACGGCGATAGCGAGAGTTTTGCGTTTGCCCTCTCGATAACCTTAGGTCCATGCCCTGAAGCGCCACCAATGACCAATACGATTGTCTCACTACGATTTTCTATTAGATCGTAATACCATTTTGAAAATTGCGGACTATCATAGATTTTGCCATTCTCTGCAAGAAGAATGACGTAGGCGCTGCCACCTTTACAAATGTCATCTATTCTTTTTAAAACCTCATCACCTTCAAGAGTGAGATTTTCTGCGTGTGATTTAACTTCGTGGAGTTTTAAAAGAGGATTCTTGAGGCGCTTTAAATAATCGGCCTCAAGAATATCTATATTTTTATCTTTGATTTTTCCAACAGAGATAAGGTGAACTTCTTTCATTTACTAAAAGTAGCCTCTATCATTGCTAGATGATGATGGGTTTTCATCAGAAGAGAAGTAGTATGATTGTGGGATCTCAACAGTCGGAGCACCTGTCCATAGATTATCTAGGTCATAAACATCTCTAGATGATTCAAGGAATACGTGAACGATGATGTCACCAAAATCGATAAGAATCCAATCAGCATCACTCATACCTTCTTTAGAAAGAACTTCGTGACCTCTTCTTCTCATTTGGAAACCAATTTCTTCTGCCATTGATTTTGCTTGAGTTAAGTTCGTAGCAGAACCTAAAACATAGTAATCAGCAAGAGAGCTTGTTTTAGAAACATCTAGGATTTTAAGATTAATCCCTTTGAAATTTCCTAGTACCCAAGCGGCCGATAGGGCCATATTTTTTGGGAAAGATAAATTTTTATCTTCAAAAATTTTATCAACTTCTTTTGTAATGAATTCTCTACTCATAATTAATTTTTTCCTTAACCGTTCAAGCTTGTAAGCATGAGGCCTTTGAGTATATCTATATTTCTTCCAGAACTAGATGAGATCGGAAGGACTTTTCTATCAATTTGTTCTTCGAAGAATTTTACAAATTTTTCAATTTCTTCTTCGGTCATAGCATCGATTTTTGTGAGGCAAACAATTTCACGCTTATTCAAAAGCTCTTCGTTATATTTTCCAAGCTCTTGTCTAATTATAACATATTGCTCAAACGCCTCAAATTCATCCAAACACCAAGAAACGTCTACTAAATGGACAAAGGCCTTAGTTCTTTCAATATGTTTTAAGAATTTAATTCCTAATCCTTTACCCTCAGAAGCATCTTCAATCAAGCCCGGAATATCGGCCACAACATAAGAAACTTCCTCGTCCATTTTAACAACCCCAAGATTTGGCTCTAGGGTAGTGAATGGATAGTCTGCGATTTTAGGCTTCGCCGCAGAAATTCTTGAGATTAGAGTTGATTTACCTGCATTTGGTAGACCGATAAGAGCGATATCAGCAAGAAGCTTGAGTTCAAGTTCTAGTTCAAACGTTTCACCTTCTTTACCTTCTTGGGCATAACGAGGGGCCTGGTTTGTAGAAGACTTGAAATTCATATTTCCTAAACCACCACGTCCACCTTGAGCGATAAGAACCTTCTCTTCGTGGGCCGTTAGGTCAGCAATAATTTCACCAGTATCAGCATTGCGAACGATAGTTCCTACTGGAACTTTTAGAATAAGATCTTCACCGTAACGACCATGCATTTGACGGTTCATACCATTCTCACCATCTTCAGCTTGATGGTGTTTTTTTCCGCGGAAATTTACCAGTGTGTTTACACCTTCATCAGCTTGGAAATAAACGTTTCCGCCACTTCCGCCGTCTCCGCCATCTGGACCACCGAATGGTACATATTTTTCCCTACGGAAACCTACGCAACCATTACCGCCACGTCCTGAACTTACAACAATTTTAACTTCATCTATAAAGCGCATAATGTCTCTTCCGTCTCATCGACTGTAGATATAATATTTAGGGGCGTTATATAATAAAAAAGGGGAATCTAAAAGATTCCCCTTTAATTATTATAACCTTTTTAGGTTTTTTAATTAAGCATCTACAACAGAAACGATTTTTGTAGTTTTGTTGTAGTAAGAGAACTTAACAACTCCATCTTTAAGAGCGTAAAGTGTCTTATCTTTACCAGTTCCTACGCCTTGTCCAGCGTGGATTTTAGAACCTTTTTGTCTAACGATGATGTTACCGTTAATAACTTTTTGACCACCGTAGATTTTTGTACCTAGCATTTTTGGGTTCGAGTCACGTCCGTTACTTGTTGAACCACCGGCTTTTTTGTGTGCCATTATATTACTCCTGGATCTTCTTTAAATTATTTTAAAAACTTCTTAGCTTCTTTAGAAGCTGCGTCGATTTTAACTGCGTTTCCGTTACCATCATTTACTTCAGTAATTAGAAGGGCCGTGTAGTGTTGACGGTGACCATTCTTTCTTCTGTAAGCACCTGGCTTTCTTTTGAAAACGATTACTTTTCTAGATCTGTCGTGCTTAATAACTTTAGCAACTACTTTAGCGCCGTTTACAGTTGGAAGACCAACTACTGGCTTCTCTCCACCAATGAAAAGAACGCTTGAAAACTCAACAGTAGATCCAGCTTCGTTAGCTAGTTTTTCTACGTCAAGTACGTCGCCTGCTTGAACTTTGTATTGGTGTCCAGCGATTTCTACTACTCCGTACATCAACTTCTCCTATTTTCGACAAACCAAGGGGTCCAGTCGGTATGACCAGAAGCTTTTAGGCCCCAGATTTGAGTCATTTTAGCTTATGAACCTATGACTTTTATTAATTTTTTGGCCCTATGTCAAGACAATTAAGTTGTGTAGGCAGGAAAAGCCTACCCTTAAGAAAAATTTATTTTGCGATGCCTTATCTCTGAAAGCAAGGCTCCGATAAGACCTATTGAGTAGGATAAGGTCCTAAATTAATGGACGAGGATAGGTGAATGACAACAAGCAAAACAAATTTTGATGAAGGTATTAAGTATACTTACTTTCAATATTTCAAAGACTTAGAGTTTCCAATATATATTAGAGTCTGTCTTGCGGACTTTGATCCTGACCTTGAAGGCTTTGTGCGAGAGATTGGCTTTACGGAGCTAAAGGAAGCGGAAGAGCAAAGAGTGTGGTCTGATTTAAAGATGCGCTCTTCAAGCCGTCTTTTGACAATTTCTGAGGCCTCAACTGTGGTGGCCAAGCAAATTGAAATGGCCCAAGAAAGTGATAAGTATGGCCATGAAAGTATTATTCCAAAAAATGGTTATGGTGTTTACCGCTATAAAAATGTGGCCATGATGGTTTATTCATTAGCTTCACATGAGTGGCAACTTGGGGTCTTTTCAGATTTTGGGAGTCCACGAGTTGAGTTTGCAAGCCGTGCTGTATTGAATCGTTTTCTTGCTTGGGCACTTAGTCCGCTTGGTATTGTCGGCTTTTGGGGATCATTAGTAGACGAAGGCGCAGTTGTGATGAAGCAATCAGAGGCCAAGGGAGAAGTTGTCTTTTTTGATATAGTAAAAAAAATGACTTTTTCAATGGATGGTCATAAGAAAATGAGAAGACGCTTTAAAATGATGAAGTTAAGCGAGTCTTTAAAGAATAGAAATATGCCAATGTCGCCAGAAGAGTTAATGAGCTTTTTGTCGGTGAATTGTTGTTACTTTGATCATAGAGGTCAAAGTGTCGCTATAAGACAATTGATTCAAACTGTTGCGCGAGAGTGTGAAGGACTCATTCATCCAAAAGAGAGTTTCGCCCCTAGAGCAAGCGCAAATAGATAATTCCTAACATTTACATGGTGAGTGCTCGGGGTTAAGATTTTGGAATGAATTATCCAAATATTGACCCCACTCTTTTTTCTTTAGGCCCATTACATGTTCGTTGGTACGGACTTATGTATGTGGTTGGCTTTGTCATTGCAAACTACCTTTTGAAAGTTCTTGTCCGAAAAGGATTTTTTAAAGTTACAGAACAAAAAATTGATTCACTAATAACTCATATGCTTATTTGTATGTTTATTGGTGCAAGATTTTTCTATGTGTTCATTTATAACTGGGATTATTACTCACAAAACCTTGGAGATCTTCTCGCTGTTTGGAAGGGAGGATTAAGTTTTCATGGTGCCCTCGTTGGACTTGTTGTTGGTGGAATCATTTTTGCGAGAAAGAATAATATAAGCTGGCTGCAAGTTTTGGATTCAGTAAGTCTTGCAGGAACTCCTGGACTATTTTTTGGAAGGATGGGAAATTTTATAAATGGCGAACTTTTCGGAAGAATAACGGATTCACCAGTTGGTATGATTTTTCCCGATGGCGGACCTTATCCTCGACACCCTTCACAGTTATATGAAGCCTTTTTAGAGGGTCTTCTTCTCACTTTGATTCTTTGGTTTATTATGAAAAAGTCAAAGACTTATGGAGTGGTGTCAGCATGCTTTTTAATTGGATATGGATTTTTTAGATATATTGTAGAGTTTTTTAGAGAGGCGGATGCGCAGCTTGGTTATTACTTTGGTGGAACTACAACAATGGGTCAGATTCTGTGTCTACTGATGATTTTCGCAGGATGTGGTCTTCTTGTATTTGTTCTTAAAAGTAAGCAACGTTTACTTCGTTCTTGATCCTGACATAATTTCTTTAATGAGCGGGGGAGTTGCTCCCGCTTGATCATTTTTAAAAATCGTTAAATATACAGGGAAGCATATAATGGTACATCCACCATTATAGATAATTTTATTATTGTCCTTATTGTTCCATACATACACTGCATGGTTTTCTTTTTTAAAGTAATGATCTTGTTTACCGAAGCGATTAATCAAAGCTTGATGAAAAAGATCGTGAGAGAAGTAACTAGGAAGTGTTGCGTAAAACCCTGTAGATTTTCCATTATCCGTTTGCAGATAAATAGGAAAGTTATAACGAATATGTCTTAGATAATATTTCGTTAGTTTCTGTTGGCCATTCTCTTTAATGATTTCGCCAATACCAAAGTCTTTCTCCACGGCTTTAATATCGCCATCAGGATAGAAAGGTTTAAGCATATCTAGACTGAAGTTATAGTTAGGCGCTTCGACCAAAGAATTTGCCGAGTTTACAAAAAACCAGTTGGCCAGAATAATTGAAAGAATAAAACATCTTTTATTCATAAGTCACATCATAAGATTTTATTAACCATTAGGGAAAGGGGAAATAAATGCAAGAAGCTTCAAAAAGTGAGGCAAAGTTAATTGGACTTGCAATGTTAGCAGGTCTTATTGTTGGTCTTATACTCTATTTCACTGGAACAGGTGAATATGTTGAATACGTAAAACCCATTGGAACTATCTTTGTCCGACTATTGAAGATGGTTATTATTCCACTCGTGTTTTCATCAATTTTTATGGCAATGTTTCACCTTGGAACACCTGAGGCCCTAGGGTCAATGGGAAGAAAAGCCGTTGCTTATTATTTCATTACAACTGTATGTGCAGTTTTTCTTGGAATCGTTTTTGTTAACCTTATCAATCCCGGAGTAGGGGCGGATTTAGGAGCAGCAGGGATTCATGGTTTAAACTCAACAATGCAACAGAAAGTAACTTCAACTCAAGGTCTTTGGTCGACAGTTATTGGTGTATTAGTTGATGCTATACCAACGAACCCATTTGCATCTATGGCAGATGGTACTGTGTTGCAAGTAATCGTGTTTGCAATCATGTTTGGTATCGTCGCTCTTTATCTTCCAAAAGAAAGTGAAGCTGTGATCAAATTCATGAAAAGTCTTGAGGCCATGACTCTTAGACTTACTCATGTGATTATGAAGTTTGCACCTATTGGTATCTTTGTACTGATGTTAGATGTCATGGCAAAGACAGGCTTTGATGCTGTTATTTCGCTTTCAAAGTATATGGCGACAGTTATCCTAGGTCTTGCTTGTCACTTTGTGATCTTACTTCTTATTGCAGCTTGGAGACTTAAAAAGAGTCCCGCGTTTATTTTAAAAAGTCTAAGTTCACCACTTCTTACAGCATTTTCAACTTCTTCATCGGCCGCAACATTACCAATTACAATGACAACTGTTGAAGAGAATCTAGGTGTTAGAAAAGATACAGCGAAATTTGTTCTGCCACTAGGAGCGACTATAAATATGGATGGTACTGCTCTTTATGAATCAGTTGCTGCAATTTTTATTGCTCAGGCCTACGGGATTCATTTAGGAATTGATAAACAAATCATCGTCTTTATGACAGCATCACTTGCGGCGATTGGAGCGGCGGCAATTCCGGGCGCAGGTCTTATTACAATGTCAATTGTTTTAGGAGCGGTTGGACTTCCTATCGAAGGTATTGGACTTATCCTTGCCGTTGATAGAATATTAGATATGTTCAGAACAACGGTTAATGTTTTTGGCGATTGTGTAGGAACAATTGTTGTAGATTCACTTCTTGAAGAGAATGATTTTCAAGAGGACGAACCTGAGGGTGAAGTTGTAACACCTTAGAAACAGATAAAGCTTAATCGTGGTTTTTTGTTTATATGGTAAAATTCAGGAGGCTTTAGTTGACTGCCTCCTGCCATAGTATAAAATATGATGATTAATTGACCCTTCAGGAAGATAAAGGGTTTATCCATGGAAGTAGAAAAAGTGAATATGAAAATAAGATCAATTAGTTTATCAGTTTTGTCTGTTATTCTATGTAGCTGTGCTTCAGTTAAGAAAACGGAAACTCCTCAAAAGCCAGTTGAAACAGCAGACTATTCACAACACAAGGCCTGGACTGTTGAGGCCCAAGGTCGTGTTGAGAAACATTCGGAATCAACAATTGTTGGTTCTGCCGTAATTTCAAAACCTGAACAATATGATGGAAAAACATATTTTCTCTACGGTGCTGAACATCTTAATCTAGAAAACTATTATTTTGATATCCCTGTTGTTTACAATGCAGCAGTTAAAAAGTGGATTAACTACTTTTTAAATCGCGGTAGGGGATTCTTTGAAAGATACGGTGCTAGAGCAGGTCGTTATGCTCCAGTTCTTGGAAAAATTCTTGAAGATCACGGACTCCCAAGGGACCTAATTTTCTTAGCTATGGCGGAGAGTGGGTTTCAAAATAAGGCCAAGTCATGGGCCCGTGCCGTTGGTCCTTGGCAGTTCATGCCTTACACTGGAAAGCGTTATGGTTTGAAAATAGATTGGTATGTCGATGAAAGACGTGACCCAATTAAAGCGACTATTGCAGCTTCAAAATATCTAAAGAAACTTTACGGTGATTTCGGTGCTTGGGAATTGGCCGCTGCCGCGTACAACGCAGGTGAAGGTAAAATGTCTCGCGCCATTCGTCGCTATAAGACAGAAAACTTCTGGCACTTAACGAAAGGTCGCTACCTTAAAGCTGAAACAAAAAACTATGTTCCTAAGATTATGGCCCTTGCTATTATCGGAAAGAACTTAAAGTCATTTGGATTTGATGAAATCAATTTTCACGAGCCCTTGGACTTTGAAGAAATTAAAGTTCCAGGCAATACAGATATTATGTTAGTTGCTGAAGCTCTTGGAACAGACTTTGAAGAAATGCAAAGATTAAATCCAGAAGTTCTAAGATGGTTTACTCCACCAAATATGGAAGAATATGTTCTTCGCGTACCTGTTGGAACTAAAGTTGCTTGGGATGATTGTTGTAAAGATGCAAAGCTCTTAGCATCTGATTACCAACAGTATAAAATTCTTGGAAGTAAAAGTGATCTAGAAGATGTGGCCAGAAAATTTAAAATTAAGGATCCGAAAGTTCTTTTAGCACTAAACCCTGACTTTTCTTTGAAACAAAGATTACCTAAGGGAGCAATGTTAACATTGCCATTTAGAAGTGGTCAGAGCAAACAAGATGAAATGTATGCAGATCTTTATGAGAAGCCTCGTAAAGAAGTAGTAAGAAAGAAAAACTACAAGAGAAGAATCTCGGTGGCCAAATCTCGAGCAAGACCAATTACGAACCCATCGCGCTATTATGTCGTGCAAAAAGGTGATTCTTTATGGGCCGTTGCAAAAAAGACTGGAATTAGCTTAGACACACTGATCGTATCTAATTTAAAAATCCTACAAAATAGAATGATAAGGGCCGGCGATAGGCTGGTTGTTGAATAAAAGCTCCCGAAAGGGAGCTTTTTTTTTGTCAGTAGACTACTTCTTGTTGTACACTCTGGGCCTTGAAACATTGATTCTAAGAGGGGATTAAGGCATGGCCTATAGCGAGTTAAAGAAACTTAAAAAAGTTGAAGCAAATGAAAATGAGAGATTTTTTATTCGCTATCTCGTCGTTGGAAATGACTTATTTGCAGTGGAAACTTACCGCTCTTTAGTTGCTAAACATGGTGAAGAAAATGTTCGTCTTCTTACTTCAGTTGAAATCACCAAAGAGCTTTTACGTGTAAAAGGTCCTAGCACAATTCGTGGTGAACAAAATATTTCATATATTGAAAGAAACGCAGAAGAATTAATCACTTTCAAATCAGATAAGATGTCTCGCTTTTACAAAGAACTAAAGTTTAAAAAGTTTGGAGGTCGTTCGAAATCTGAAACTTTACTTTGGGGTGAAGAGTATTACACAACTCCAAAAATCACTATCGATTTAGAAAAGAAATTTCCGATTCTATCAGATGAAGAACTTGTTAAAGAAATTAATAACAAGGCCGTTAAGAATTACATTCGTTCAGTGAATAGAGTTTTAGCAAATGATCTTGTAGATAATGCAAGTTATGAAGTTGAATGTGCTAACGGAAAAATGTTTGCCTGTGAAAAGTTGTTTTGGTCGCTTGGTCCATCACAATTTCTTCATTTTTTTGAAGCTAAAAACAAATTAAGTGATGGTTTCATTGAGTTTTGTGAAAGTACACAAACGCCTTCTGCGCTATATATTCGTTATATTTTTGATAAACCAATTTGCGAAAAAACATATACGATGTTTGTTCCATTAAGTTATACGCATGAATGGGGTCATTTCATTGGTGATTTTGAAGAAAAAGAAGGGAAGCAAACAGTAGAGTTTGTTCACTTTATTGATAAAAATAATACGACTGATGAAGAAATAAGCAGAAAAATCAAACTTTTGAAAAAAAATATTGAAAAAATTTTTCCTGATTCTAAAAATATTTCGTCTCAAGAATTCATCACAATCACTGACGAGACGATGAGTCTAAAAATTGACGACACTCTCTATGAAACTCTAAAGGGTGAGCATACGAACCTTACATTTATCAGCTTTAATGCACCTCTTGTTGTTTCAGCCGATAAAAACGAGGAGTGCGCAGATTCCAGTGAAAGTGTTTCGCACCTTGTTAGGGCGATGAAGGTTCAGTCAGAGTTGGCGAATATTCTCTAAAGATTTACCAAAAACACAGTGATTCTAGAGTATTGACAAAATTTCAAAAGGCCTTGAAGATTTAAGGTAATAACAAACTGAATTATTTCGTACTGTTTTTAACTTAAACGATTACAAACTAGGGATGTAATCAAATCAATCAAGGAGATGATCGATGAAAAAGCACGTACTACTAGCAACTGGTCTTGCAGTACTTTCAACAAGCGCTTTCGCTACTAAAGCTAGAATGGAAGCTCTTGGTCAAGACAACAACGGTGGATTTTACATTCAAGACGACAGAAACGTTTTCAGAAATGCTTCTGCTCTTAACAACACAAAAAACTACCTAGTTACTGAATGGGGTCAAGATTCTAAAGCTGAAGGTGGATTCTTCAGAGAAATGGGATCTTTCGCTTACGGTTTATACCTAGGTAACGACGGTGACGATAGACCAACTACTCCAGCTGGTTTCGAAAATCAACAAAACTCTATTGACCTTATGTTCGCTGGTGACATGGGTGTTAAATGGGGTGCTAGAGTTCATTACTCTGACTTCGATAACAAATCAACTAACAAGTCTGCTGAAGGTATGGGACTTGGATTTGGTATGGAAATGGGAGACATCAAAGCTTACGCTAACCTAACTCTTAAAGATGAGTCTAAAGGTTCTACAGCTCTAGCTGCTGATAAATTTGACGGTGACCGTATGAACGTTGGTGCTTCATACATGTTCTCTGGAATGACTTTCTTTGCTGACTACGACAAGTCTACAAAAGAAGTTACAAACAACGCTGTTAAGTCTGAAACTGATTACACTAACCTAACAATTGGTGTTGGTAAGATCATGGAAGTTTCTTCAACTGCTAGAGTTTTCACAGATGTTGCTTACGCTACAACTGAAGAAAAAGTTAAGTCAGGAACTAAGACAACTACAACTTCACTTCCACTTACTATCGGATTTGAAGCAGATGCTACTTCTTGGTTAACTCTTAGAGGATCAATCTCTCAAAACGTATTCATCAACGAGAAAAAAGTTGGTTCTGTTAAGGAAACTCAAGGTAACACAACTGACGTAGCTGCTGGTGCAACTCTTAACTTCGGAAAACTTAAAGTTGACGGTGTTATCGGTAACGACACTACAAACGGTGAAAACGGTGCTCTTAGAACTGACGAACTTATGTCAAAAGTTGCAGTTCACTACTGGTTCTAATTTAAATAAAAAATCGAGCCTCCAAGTTTGACTTGGGGGCTTTTTAGCATTCGCGGATTTAATATTCACGGAGGAATGAAATGAGAAAGCTTCTTTCTACACTAGCGATCGCAGCAGTTTTTGCTCCTGCAGCTAATGCCACAACTGCGAGAATTCTAGCTCTTGGTAATCAAGAAATTGATGTTGAGGGTTCATACTATATTGAAGATAACAGAAATATCTTTTTAAACGTTGCTAATATGCACGACTTTGCTGACCAAGTAATTATCGAATGGGGTAAGAACGGTAAAGTAAACTCTGGTGATAGCGCAACTAACAACACTGTTGTTACAGATTACGCTCCAAAGGCCCAAGGTGGGATGCTTAAGAAACACGGAAACTTCGTTTACGGGGTTTACCTTGGTAATGAATCAAATACTTCTTCTATGCTAAGAATTCTTGGTTCTTCTCAAGCTGCTATTGTTGCAGGTGCTGCAACAAACAGTTCTGCTACAAGTCCACACCTTTTAGACACAACAGATAACCAACTTGATCTATTTTTTGGTTGGGAAGCTGCTGGTCTTAAATGGGGTACAGGATTCCTTTACTCTAAAGACGAAAACAAAGGAACTCAAAAAGAAGAAGATAAGGCCATGGCAGCTCGCTTTGGTGTAAAAGCTTCTAATTGGGATGCTCACGTTAACCTTTCACTTGCTTCAACGTCAAAAGAAACAGTTGCTTTCACGGGAGCTCTTTCTGGTCTTGGATCATTTGATCATGAGTTTGACGGAAAGTTTGGTATTCATGCTGGTGGATCATACCACATGGGTAAAAACACTCTTTGGGGATATGTAAAACACTTCTCTTGGGAACAAAAAGATTCTTTTGATTGGGCAACTAAAGGTGCAACAGTTAACTCTGCATCAGCTGGTTCATCTGCTAGAGCTAAAACAGGTACTTCAGAAGGTGAATTCACAACAATCCAAGTTGGTTGGGGTGCTAAGCACGAAGTTGGTGAAGGTACACTATTTACTTCAGTTCACCTAGACAAGAAAGATATCGAATTAACTCTTGCTTCAAAAGCTGAAGTTTCAGTTACTAAGATTCCTCTAGTTCTTGGTTACGAAGCAAAAGCTACTGAGTGGTTAACTCTTAGAGGTTCTGTTACTCAAAACCTTTATGGTAAATCAGACAACAAAAACCTAAGTAAACTAAATGCTGCTGCTGAAAATTTAGCTAAAGCAACTTTTGGTGGAGAAGGTAAGACAACTATCGCTAACTCAACAGATGTTAGAGCTGGTGCTACACTTACTTTTGGAAAGTTAGCAGTTGATGGTTTAATTGGTGCTACAAACACTAATTCAGCTACTACTGAAGCTGGTACATTAAGACTTGATGAGCTTATGTACAGAGTGGGTATGACTTACAAATTCTAATTAAGTAATTTACACGTCATAAAAAGAAGGCCTGGAGAAATCCAGGCCTTTTTGTTTTTAGAATATGTAACCAAGATTAATACTTAATGTATGTCCGTCAGCATCGTATTCAGGAGCACTCTTTTCTTTATAAGTACCCGTTAGGAATCCGTATTTTGCGTTGAATTCAATATTTGATGTTCTAAATCCTGCACCAATTCCATAGATTGAGTAGAATTCTTCTTCCTCTGATTCTGATGATGTTGATTTAGTTACTTCAACTTCTTCAGAGTTTAAGGCCAGAGCTGGTTTAATGTAGAAGTTTTCATTGATTTTGTATTCAAGCTCAAGTTCGATAGTTGAAATTGTCGTTTCTTTTTCGTAACCAGATTCTGTAACTTCACCTGATTCGTTTGAAACACTTGCTGTGAATTCAAGATTATCTAATGCATAGAGGTAGTTGATTTCAACGATTGATCTAGATGGTTGAATTAGGAATTTCCCACCGCTTTCATCACCTCTATTTTCAGAGTTCAGTTTAATGAAACCTTCAATTTGGTAACCATTATCATTTTCAAAGTTCTCATGACCAATACCAGCAAAGAAAGTTGTCGTTGAAACATCGTAGCTTGGGTTTGTCATTGGTACCTTTTCAGTTCTCTTCGAGCCAATTCCAAAACCAATGTAAGTTCCATTTTCAAGATTAATTGAAGCTCCTAGATCAACATCAGAAGCCGTTGTTTCATCTCCATTTTGTTCTTCACTACAAATAGAATTCACACCAAGAGATAATCCGAATGTCTCAGTTAGTTTGAATCCCATATTGGCAAGAACGACTGTGGAATCATTTGTTGATCTTGTTGATGAAGTTTGAGACTTAATACGACCAGATCCTAAAGCGTATTCGATTGAGAAAATCTCTCCGCCATATCCACCGCTGATAGAACCAATTTTTGTGTCTCCATTGGCCAGATTATTACCATTTTGTTCGATGTCATATTTAATGACATCATAACCTGCGCCTATAAAAGTTTTTTTCGTCCAGATTGTCGAAAGCGAATGCGATCCCGTTGTAAGGCGGTCACGGCTTCTCGTTGGTAGGATATTGTTGTCGGCGATGGCCGATACAGATGCGCACGCCAAGCTTGCACATACGATTGCTTTTCTCATCTTCTCTCCCTGAAAATAATCTTTTATTTATTTTGGAATAAAAGACGAGAAATAACAATCTTCATTTTGAATTTGTCTTAAGTTAGTTAGCTTTTCTTACCAAGTTTGCAAGTGTTTATCCCAAGCAAATGATAAGGTGGACACCAACCAACAAGTCCTGTCGCAACTGGTACAAGTCCCAATAAGAACCATAAATTTTGCGGGCCAATAAAGGCCATTGAACACAGTCCTAGACCAATAATGACTCGTGCAGCTCTTTCAATAGGATGAATATTTTTTGTCATAATAAACCCCTCTTAATAATTATTATCTCGCAAATTAATGATCTCCACACTTAATTTAGGAAAAATTAAGCGCGGCCTTTTAACATACCTTCCCAATACAGAAGTGGTAGCCCATAGAGTTTTAGAAGATACATAGAATATCTTTCTTGGGCCTGATCAAAAGGAAAAGTTTCGGCCGGGGTTCCATCGTAATCGAATTCCGCAAGAATCAGTGAACCGTATCCAGTTACAATCGGACAAGAAGAGTAACCATCATATTTAGCATTTAGAGGTTTTCCGTCCATGTATGAAATTAAGTTTTCAACTAACACCGGCGCTTCTTTTCTAATGGCCGCACCAGTTCTAGATGTCGGAAGTGAGCTGGCATCCCCGAGAGAGAAAATATTTTTAAAAGTGTTGTGTTGGGTAGTGTATTTATCAACGTCGACCCAACCATCTTTATCAGCAATTTGAGATTGTTTAATAAAATCAGGTGAACTCATTGGGGGAACAGCGTGGAGCATATCAAACTTTTTAACGACTTCTTTTTGATTTTTTAAATCCATAAAGATTGCTTCTTTTGATTCTCCTCGAACGGCAATGAGGTTGTGCTCATAAAAAGGATTGATCTCTTTTCTTTCGAGTACGTGCTCAAGGGCATTTCTATACTTTTCAACGCCGAAAATACGGGGGCCAGCGAGAGCGAATTGTACATCTACTTTATTTCTTAAATTATTTTTTCTGAAATAGTCTTCGGCCAGATAGAGTGCTTTTTGAGGTGCTCCTGCACATTTGATTGGCATTCCTGGTTGGGTAAATAGAGCAACTCCTTCTTTTAAAGAATGGATATTCTCCCAGGTTTTGTGAACCGTTTCGTATGAATAGTTGCTACATACTCCGTTTTTTCCAAGAGTATCTGTGAGTCCGTCAATCTTATGCCAATCAATTTGAATTCCTGGACAGACGATGAGAAATTCGTAAGCAACTTTATCGCCGCTACCGAGTTCTATAAAATTGTCAGTTGGGTGAAAACCTACAACTTTTTCTTTTAACCATTTAACGTTTTGAGGGATGTAATCTTTTTCATCTCGACATGATTTTTCTTTTGGAAAAATTCCGCCACCAACTAAGGTCCACATCGGTTGGTAGTAATGTTTTTCAGAAGGTTCAATGATAACAATGTCGAAATTTCTGTCCTGATGTTTTCTCTGTAGTTGTGCGGCAACTGTAATACCTGCTGTTCCGCCACCAACGATTACGATTTGATGTTTGTGAGTTGTCGTCATAAAAGCCTCCCATGTCATATTATAATCTCATGACCGTCAGGTTTTTAATGATGATTAAGATCAAACTTTATTTATAATAAATTTGTCGTAAGGCTTCGTAAGCCGCTGAAGTTGCAGCATTCGCAAGGTTTAGTGATCTTATGTGTTCACTGAACATTGGAAGTGCGTAGGTCTTGGTGGCGAATCTCTCAAGAATATCTTCAGGAAGTCCCTTGGTTTCACTACCAAAAACAAGATAGCAGTTCTCTTTGTAAGGAGCTTCATAGTAGGGGCTTTGTTGTTTGAAGCGGCTAAAGAAAATCAGATTGTCTGGTGATTCATTGGTAATGAACTCATCCCAGTTTTTATATTCAACAATCTCTACATACTTCCAGTAGTCAAGGCCAGCTCTTCTAACAGCTTTCTCTGAGAGGTCAAAGGCAATAGGGTGAATGATGATGAGACGTAAATTGAGTGCGACACACGTTCTCCCGATACTCCCGGTGTTGCCGGGAATTTCAGGAGAATAGAGAACTATATTAAAACGTGTGTCGTTACTCATAAATTAGCTATTTTTTAAAAAATCAACAAGTGTTCTAACGATTAGACCAGAAGCGCCTTTAGCTGGACAGTATGGTAGGTGTCCTTGGCTATCACCGATACCTGCGATATCTAAGTGGGCCCATGGAATATCATTCTTAACGAATTCACCAAGGAAAGATGCTGCTTTTGCAGATCCACCGAAGCTTGATTTTCCAATATTTCTTAGGTCGGCACAGTTCGATTTAATATCGTCACCGAATTCTTTAATAACTGGAAGTTTCCACATGTATTCATCAGTTGCTTTCGCACTTGCGATAAGCTTGTCTTGAAGTTTGTCGTCGTTACCCATAAGACCACAAATTTCAGAACCAAGAGCAACAAGAACTGCTCCAGTAAGAGTTGCAGCGTCGATGATTGCATCTGGGTTTTGATCACAAGCGTAGTCAAGACAGTCAGCAAGAACAAGTCTTCCTTCAGCATCTGTATTTAGAATTTCAACAGATTTACCATTTCTACCGTGAACGATTGAATCTGGCATTGTTGCAAATGAGTTTACTGCGTTGTCTGTGATACCAAGAATACAAGTGATTTTAACATTAAGTCCAAGTTCAGCAGCAGCTCTGAAAGCGGCATAAACAGTAGCTGATCCGGCCATGTCAAATTTCATATTCATCATTGAGCCACCTGGCTTAAGTGAGTAACCACCTGTATCGAATACAAGTCCTTTACCTACTAGAGCGATGTGCTTAGTATTTTTTGTTGCTTTTGCTGGAGTATAAGTTAGGTGAACTAGTTGTGGTTCAAATCCCGATCCTGAGTTAACAGAAAGGAATAGTCCCATCTTTTCTTTTTCAAGTTCTTTCTTTCCAAGAACTTTGCACTTAACACCTTTGAGTTTTGCAACGTCAGCTTTAATTCTTTTTGAGTACTCTGTACTTCTAAGAACGTTTGGTGGTTCGTTAACAAGATCTCTTGCGTAGTTGATTGCAGCAGTAACTGTTTTAGCTTCGTTAAGAGCAGCTTCTAGTTTTTTTGCTGCAGTTTTCTTTTCAGCTGAATCAAAAGTTACAACTTCAAGAGCTGTTTTTGTTTTTGCAGAAAGGTATTTATCAAAACTGTATGAAGTAAGGTAAAGAGATTCAGCAATGGCCTGAAGTGTTTCAGCATTGTGAGATCCTTTTACAAATCCATCAAGCTCAACAGAAACATTTGTGTATTTCTTATTGATTGCTTTGTAGATATTTGCAAAAGTTTTTCTTAGTGATTCAAGTTCAAGATCTTTCTTGTCACCAAGACCGATAACCATAACTTCTCTTCCATCAGCAAGAGCGAAGAAATAGTTTTCACCTTTTCCAGCTTTGAAAAGCTTTGAAGATTTTTGAGCATCAAAAGAAGTTTTGAATTCTTTTGCCCAGTGAGAAGATACTACTTCAGTAGTTGCTTCTTTCTTTTTTCCTTTTGCTTCAGTTTTCTTTTGAAAAGCTGAAACAATAACAAGTTCTTTTCCAGAACTTTCTTTTGCGCCTAGATTTAACTTTAATTCCATGAATAATCTCCTAGGATATTTACTAAAAAGCTTGCGCTTTATTGTTTATTGCTATTTGGCGGTATAAACTATCATAGTACATTTCAAATTGCCATTTTTGAGGTAAAACGAAACATGCTTAAGGTTTCAGAGCGCTATTTAGTCGCATCTTTCATTCCGCCCTTTATTTTTAGTACCCTGTTTTTCGTGGTCTTTCTACTGACGTCACAACTCTTTCGCATAACACGTGTTGTTACAAAAAAAGGCGTCGAGTTTGGGCAGGTCATAGAGATCGTGACCCAAATTGCAGTTTCATTTTTACCGATGGCGATTCCCTTATCGGCTTTTTTCTCAATTATCTATACTCTAAATAAAATGAGTGAAGACTCTGAGGTTGTGGCCATGAGATCGTTTGGGATGACTAAATTCGATCTTTTTAAGCCTTACCTGATTATCGGTGCGTTTATTTCCATGGCCGTTTTCTCATTGAATGAGAGTCTGATTCCATACTCAAGAACTCAATACCAGAATACTTTAATCAAACTTACGTCAAAAGGGGTTTTGATTGATATTAAGCCTGAGCAGTTTTTTACGGAGATTCCAGGTGTCACTTTATTTGCTGAGCACGTTGAGGAAAGCGGTGAGACCTTAAAGAATGTCTTCATTAAATTTGCGCGCAGTAGGGATGGCTCAGAGCAGATTATTATGGCGAAAAAAGGTGTGATCATTAAGCACACAGACGACGAGTGGGATGTGCCAACTCTAAGAATGAGACTTATTGATGGAAATATCTTTAAAACAACTGTCAGTGGAAAAAAAGAAAAAGTTGTTTTTGAGAAGTATGAATTCCCCATTATCGAAGGGGGAGGAAGTATTGGACTGGTTACTAAAACAAGTATGAAGACCAATAGTGAGCTGTCGCGAGAGATTCAAGAGATTGAAGGAACTTTAAAGACAAATATCTCAGAAAAAGAAAAGGACGATCTAGAAGGTGATTTGGCCAAACTCCAAAAGGAGTATTGGGAAAGATTCAATATGCCAGTTCAGTGTATAGTTTTTATTTTTCTAGGTTTTTGTCTTGGTATTAAGCAGGCAAGAGGCAAGGGCAGAAATACTTCGGCCATTGGTCTAGGCCTGATTATTTTATATTACACTCTATATTTTACAGGTGTGTCACTTTCGAAAAAAGGGGTTATCCCCGCAAGTGCCGCGGCCCTAGTTCCAAGCTTTATCGTTTTAATTATTTCTGTTTATTATTATCGAAAACTAGATTGGGCGAGTTAACCTCGCCCATATTAAGAATTATTCTTGCTCAATCTCATCAGAAGTAGAAACTGAACCATCTTTGTTGAAAACAAAAAGTGGTAGTCTGTATTTTTGAACACTTTCGTTAGGAAAAACTAAGCTCTTCACGCCAGATTTAGATGAAATATCAAGGAGCTTGTTGTTTAGGAAAATCTTAGTAACGTGTACATTTCCTAAAAAGACTCTGACTTCATCACCGCGGATCATGAGCATTTTACCTTCTTCAAGGACAAATTTCTTCACAGGATCATTGTCTGCTTTATAAGTAATCCAAGAGCTTCCTTCGACAGCATTGATGAAGATATTTTGCTTACCTTCTACAACTGAGTTTTTAAAATTCTCAGGGAGCCATTCTGTGAGTTCATCAGTTGATTTTTTGCTGATGGAGTAAAGAGGGGTTGGGATGGGGCGAAGTTCGAGTTTTTCGTCTTTCTTTTCATCCTTTTTTTCTTCTTTCTTTTCTTCTTTCTTTGGCTCTATTTTAGCTTCTACTTTCGGAGCTTCGACCTTTGTAACTTCAATAGGAGTTTCTTTTTGTTCTTCAATTTTTGCTAATTCTTCTTTTGCCTCGGCCAAGTTTTGAACTTCAACAGAAGGTCCATTTGTATCAACAACTGTTTCAGTTGTTTCTGGAACAACTTCATATTCTTTTTCTTGGAGAGTATTATTTGAAGCGGCCTCATTGGCCTGTTCATTATTTGATGCATTTTTGAATAAATAGAAACTAAGCATAACCGCTGCGACAATCACTCCAGCGATCTTTACAACTTTATTACTTGTCTCTTGCTTAATTTCAGTCTCAAGTGGATGTGGCGCTTCAACTTTAATCTCAGTTTCAGGAGAAGGCATGTGGAATTCTTCTTCATCTTTTCCATATGTCTTAATCAGCACATCTACAGCTTGGTCTTGGTTAAGACCAAGGATCTTAGCGTAGTTTCTTACGAAACCTTTTAAGTAAGCAATGTTTGGCAGTTCTTCAAAACGATTTGACTCTAATAGTTCTAGATTCGTTACACTGATTTTAGTATGGCTTGCTACAACTTTAATTGAGAGCTTCTTTTCTTCTCTCACTGATTTAAGATAGCTACCAATTGATTGTCTTGTTACGACAGCAGAGTGATCGTGTGAGTTTGTATTCACCTCGTTTTGCGTTTCGATAATTTCCTCGTCTGTTTTTTTGTCGTTAGTCATAATTTTGATCTTAGAAATTTGGAGATTCGAAGGTCTCTTCGTTTAACTCATCACCATTTTTTTCTTTTTCTAAGTTGTATTTTCGCCTAATTTCATCATTTTGTTTAATGGTGAACATTTCTTCCCTTTTTACCTTCTTCAATTCTAGATCGGCAGTAATTGCATAGGGGCTTTTTGGGAAGTTCTCTTTGATCTCGATGAATTTTTTTGTCGATAGATCATATTGGCGAAGATCTCTGTATGTCAGTGCCATAGCAAAGTGAGGCTCTACATTCGTTGTGCATGTTCCTTGAATAGAGCTTTTATACCACTCAAGGGCTTCTTGGTATTTATGTTCACCACGATAGATATTACCTAATTGGTAATTAGCAGCACAGTAATCTTGCTTAAGTTCAGATGCTTTTTTGAAATGCTTTATGGCCAAAGCGGTATCGTTTTTTCTCTTAGCGATAAGCCCAAGATTAAAATATGTTCTGAATTGATGTTGATAAATAAGATCAGATAAAACTAATTCATACTGTTCTTGTGCCTTATCAATATCTCCAAGAGTTAAGTAGATTGAAGCTAGATTATTGCGAGCATCTGAATTCTTCGGATCAACTTCAATAGCTTTTTTCAAATTAGTAAGGGCCAAATCATTTCTTTTTTTAAAAAAGTAGGCCATTCCTAAATTGTTCAAAATTTTTGAATCAACTGGATTTAATTCATTGGCCTGAAGAAGTAGAGCAAGAGCTTCCGTATAATCTTCAGACATTAATTTCTCAGTTCCATGAGTATAAAATATTTCTGCTTTTTTTGCTTCTGTACTATTTTCTTTTGGTGCATGAGCACAAGAAAATGCAAATAGAATTGTCAAAACTAGTCCTAATGACTTTCTCTTAATATTCATAGTATCTAACTCCTGATGACACTTTGTTTAATTTTAGTTGATTGCCTCTTGGAATGCAATTCTAGAGGCGCTTAAGAGTAACAATTGTTTCAAAGTGTCTCGTGCCTGGAAAAAGGTCTACGATATATATTTTATCTAGAGCGTACTGGTCAGTTATTGTCACAAGATCTCTTACAAGATTTGGACACTCACATCCGATGTAGATGATAAACTCTGGGCCTTTGAGCTCATTAACAAAATCTTTTATATTCTTAACACCACTGCGAGGTGGATCAAAAATTACAACATCAGGTTTTTTTGTAACAAGGGATGAAACTTGCTTTGGAGCATTTTTTCCATACAAATTGATTCGTTTGTAAGTTTGATGCTCTTTCGTTTTGATATGCTTTTCTTCGGTAGCATCTACAACTAGCGTCTCTAGGTGAGGGCTTTGTGCCGTTAGATTTCCACTTCCACCAAAAAGATCGAGGGCCGCTCCAGATCGCGTTGCTAGCATTTCTTTAACAAGCTCAATCATCTTCTCATTCATTTCTTGATTAACTTGAGTAAAACCACCTTCAGCATAGGGTTTGTTGAAAGAGATACTGACTTTTCCGTTTCTCTCGTAAAGTTCAATATGGCCTTCAGTCTTTGCGTCTTTTGGAATTATAGATTTCCAATTTTGGTAGAGATTTTTTAGCTCAACTTCTATGGCCTTTGTGGGCAGAAGACAATCTTTGGCACTAACAACAGATTCTTCCATGACATTTAAGTAGCCAAGTGTGTCTGCCTCAAGGTCGTAATGGAGTTGGATTCTGTTGCGATAATGATAACGCTCGGCAGCTTCTATGAAAATAATATCGTCAACTTTTAGCTCTCTAGAAAGAGGGATAAAGTGGCGAAGAAGAGCATTTTTCTTAAATAAAACTTCGTTATTATAGCCCGTGTGGAGGTAGTGACATCCTGGGCAATTTTCAAAAACAGGGCAGTCTGATTTTTGGCGTAAAGGCGAGTGTTCATCGATCTTTGCAACTTTTGCAAAGGCCACTTTCTTTTTCGTTCTAAGGATCTCACAAGTACCCGACTCATTTGGTAGAGTTTTAGGGATGAAGATGATTTGATCGTCTATTTTACTAACGCCTTGACCTAGAGGGTCAATATGAGCAATTGAAAACTTTTGTTCTTTCACGTTGACTCTTCTTTTTAAAGGGTGGAAAAAGTAACCCTAAGCATACTTTTACTGAATTAGTATTATCATTAAGTTATGTACCAAATATTACAGAAAATTCCGTTTTTGTTTGAACTCTTTTTCAATGGAACTTTTATCCTCTTTTATTCAATGAGGACAATGAATCGCGTTCCTGCGAACTGGAGTATTGAGCTCATTGATAATGGGCTGAAGTTTGGTGCAAAAGTTGTCCCTTTCATAATACTAATGTCGATGATTGTAAATTTTATCTCAGGTAAGGGGATAGAAGACTTTTTAAGAAAGCACGTTTTTTCAATTTTAGTCTTTGTTCCATTAATGATTACTTGGGGTGATTTAGAGTTTGCCTTCGGCCTTTGTTCGGCCCATCTCATTGCATCCGTTCTTTCTTTATATGATGACGATAAAGGGGGAACGATAGATCTTATTGAAGAGAAAGTGATTAGATCTTCATCTGAGATTTTAGGTGTTAAACTAAAACCGGCCCAGCTTGTTCTTCTTTCATTTGCAGCAGTTATCTTTATAGGGGCCTTTTTATTAAAGCTGCCAGTATCAAGTGCGACAGGAAAGAGTATTGATTTTATCGACGCCCTTTTTATGGCCACGTCAGCAACCTGTGTTACTGGACTTGGTTCAATTTCATTGGCCTCAGACCTGTCCTTATTTGGACAAATTGTCATTCTTATATTGATTCAAATTGGTGGACTTTCAATTATGACGCTTTATTCTTCAATGACTATCCTCCTTGGAAAGTCCATGAGAATGAAAGACCGTATCATTATGCAAGACCTTCTCGATGTCTCTTCGTTAGAAGAACTCTTCAGAATGATCATTGATATTATTACTTATACTCTTATGATTGAGCTATGGGGTGCGATTGTTTTGACGATTGCTTTTACTTTTGAAGGTTTTGAATTCTCAAAGGCCATTTACTTTGGATTCTATCATTCGATATCAGCTTTTTGTAATGCGGGGTTCGCGTTATTTGATAACTCTCTTGAGAGTTATGCTACGTCACCTCTTATCCATGGAACAATTGCTATTTTGATTACTCTTGGTGGTCTTGGCTTCATTACTCTAAAAGAATTAAAAGAAGTAATCGTTAAAAAGAAGTCTATCGTTAGACTAGGAGTTCACTCGAAAGTTGTGCTTGTAACTTCATTCTTTTTAACAATGTCTGGTTTTGTGATTATCTTTTTTGGAGAGTTCTTAAATGCACTCGACAATTATACTTTGTGGGAAAAAATCCAGATATCAATGTTCCAATCAGTAACGCTCAGAACTGCGGGATTTAATACAATCCCAATGACATCACTAAACAATTATACAATTTTTGCGATGATTCTTTATATGTTTATCGGGGGTTCTCCGGGATCAACTGCTGGTGGTATTAAAACGTCAACTTTGGCGATTCTTGTTCAATCAATTCGATCGACACTATCAGGTCATAAAGACGTTACAGTTTTTGATCGCAAGATTCCTTCGCAGATCGTTGTTCGCTCAATTGCACTGACGTTCATCTCTGTTTTCATTGCTTCATTCTTTGTCTTTCTAATGATGAAGTTGGAGCCTGAGCAAGGATTCTTGCCGCTCGTTTTTGAAGTTTTCAGTGCTTCGGGAACAGTTGGCCTATCTCTAGGGATTACAGGTTATTTAAGTTTTATGGGTAAATTAGCTATATCTGTCTTAATGCTTATTGGAAGAATTGGGCCACTAACTCTAATTCTTGCTATTGGTGAGAAGAGTGCGGGTCAGTCAAAGGCCGACTATCCTCACGGGCGTATTATGATCGGATGATTGGATTGGAGTTTTTATGTTAGTTGCCGTTATTGGGCTAGGAACATTTGGTGCGAAAACAGCTGTTAGACTTTATGAAAAAGGTGCAGAAGTTATTGCTATCGATAAAGATCAAGAGCTTGTTGATAAAATTAAAGATAGAGTAACTCACGCAGTTGCTCTAGATGTTACAGAGGAGAGATCACTTCGCTCTGTACACATTTCAGATGTAGACGTTGCCGTTGTTGCAATCGGGGATTCAATTGAAAACTCAATTATGGCCGTAACGATGCTTCGTAAACTTGGGGTTGGTCGTGTAATTGCCAGAGCTACTTCAACTCTACATGAGCACGTTCTTCATGAAATCGGTGCATCTGAAATTATTAAAGTTGAAGAAGAAATGGGTGAGATCATTGCTTCGAAGATTGTTGCCCCACACGTTCTTCAGCGCTACAACTTCGCTGCAGGATATTCAATTGTTGAGATCAAGCTTGGGAAGAAGTTTGAGGGAAGAACTCTTGTAGAGAGTAAGATTCGTCAGAACTATAACTTAAATATTGTCGCTCTTCAGAAGAAAGTTCCTTTTATTTCTGAAGATGGAAAATCTGCTTACAGAATCGACATCAATGACTGTCCAATGCCTATGGATGTTATTGAGGCCGATGATATCGTTGTTCTTGTTGGGAGTGAGAAGAACTTCAATAAACTATTTGCAGATCTAGCAGAGGGGTAACAAGTGAATTTATCACTTAAAAATCGTGTTGCAGCAAGTTTTGGTATTGCAACGATCGTCGTACTTATTCTGATTTTTATGGTTTTTCATTTTCTAAATTCATTGAATAAAGAAATTGAAATCATCACAGTAAAGTCAAATAAGACATCAATTTCGGCCGACCAAGTAAGAATATCAGCTGTTATGATTATGAAAAGATCGAGAGAGCTTCTTACTAAGAAGAATAGAGCTGAGACGATTGAAAAGTTAACAAATCTTTGTGACAACATGACCTCTGAGCTTCAGGCCCTAGATGCGCTTTACCGTGACGGGGAAGCAAAGCAAATCGTGAAGCAAATGCTCTCATATGTTGATTCACTAAAAATTGTTCTTTCTAAATCGAGTGTATTCAATAGAGATGATCCAAATTTGGCCTCGATTGGTGATTTGGCCGATAAGATTTTAGATGCCTTTTCTGAGTTTCAAGATATTCAAAGTGAGTTTAATAACGAACGAGAGCGCAAGTTTAAGAGTATTATTGAAGAGACAAAAAAGAATATGATGATCACTCTCATCATTGGATTTTTAGGTTCAATCATTCTTGCACTTGTTGTTCCAGGAAAGATTGCACTACCGTTCAAGAAAATTAAAGATGCCATTCGTGAGCTTCAAGATTGTAACTTTGACGTTTCAATCTATTATTCACAAGACGATGAGATCGGTGAGATTGCTCGCGAGATGAATAAAATGATTCAATCGTTCAAGGTTTTTGAAGAACTTCGAACAGATAGAATTGGTTTAGAGAATAGAAAGTTCGACGTTCTTGCAAATATGGTTAAAAGACCAGTTTTAATTGCCAATGCTAATGGCGAACTTATTTATATGAACAACCAGCTTTACTCCCTTCTTCAGGTACAATCTGTGGAAGTTATCGGTAAACAAATGGTTGATACGGTTATGCCGAAGTCAATTATCGAGACATTTGAAATTGCGATTAAGAGAAGGTCAAAAATTGAAAATGCTCAGGTTGCTATTGAGGCCAAGCGTGAAGAAGAAAAAGATATCGCTGAGGCCATCCATAGCGAGCTTGATGAAGATGGAAAAGAAGTTGTTGCTGGTGAAGAGGAAGAAGAAGTTGTTGAGTATGTCTATCAAGGGTATGCCAACGTTATTCCAATTCGTGGTAAAGACAGCTCCCTAGATTATTACCTCATGGTACTTTCGAAAGAAGTTTACGTATAAAAAAGGGCCCAATTTGGGCCCTTTTTTGTGTTGCATTAAATATATTAAATAATTTTTCCTCTAAAACCTGCGCTTTACGCTGTGCTCAGCGGTTTTGCTTTGCAAAATGACCCATCTAAAGTATAGAGTTTTCTTCACTTCTTTATTAATAAATTCAGTAACCTTTGCTAGAATAACGGAACTTATTTTGCTTTATAGTTTGAGGATAAAATCAGCATGATCGACAGAAAATTCATTAGAAACTTTTCAATTATTGCCCATATCGACCATGGTAAGTCGACTCTTGCTGATCGTCTTATCGAGCAGACTAATTCCATTACAAATAGAGAGAAGAAAGATCGTCTTCTCGACAATATGGATCTTGAAAAAGAAAGAGGGATTACGATTAAGGCGCAAACGGTGCGTATTAAGTATAAGGCCCAAGATGGCAATGAATACTTTCTTAATCTAATCGACACTCCGGGACACGTTGACTTCTCTTATGAAGTTTCACGCTCGCTCGCTTCATGTGATGGAGCACTACTTGTCGTTGATGCTTCTCAAGGTGTTGAAGCGCAAACTCTTGCAAACGTTTATATGGCCATGGAAAATGATTTAGAAATCGTTCCTGTCCTAAATAAGATTGATCTTCCTCATGCCGATCCTGAGCGTGTGAGAAAAGAAATTGAAGATGTCGTTGGAATTGAAGCAGTAGATGCTGATGAGGTTTCTGCAAAATCAGGTATAGGAATTGATGGTCTTCTTGAAACAATCGTAAGAAGAATTCCTTCACCAAAAGGAAATCCAGAAGCTCCACTTCAGGCCATGATTTTCGACTCGTGGTTTGACCCATACCAAGGTGTTGTGTTCATCGTTAGGGTTGTTGAAGGAACGATGAAGAAAAAAGAAATGATCCATTTAAAGCACTCGGATGAGAGCTACGAGATTTTAAAACTTGCAGTTAACACACCATTTTTCACAGAGCTAGAAGAAATTGGCGCTGGTGAAGTAGGGATGGTTATTTGTGGTATTAAAAATATCCGTGACGTCAAAGTTGGGGATACTGTAGTTCACGCAAAACAAAAAGATAAAACACCATCTCTTGGTGGTTATGAAGAAGTTAAGCCAATGGTATTTTGCGGGATCTTCCCAGTGGATTCTGTAGATTATGAAAACCTAAAAGACGCACTAGAGAAGCTCGCTCTAAATGATTCATCATTTACATATGAACCAGAAACTTCGCAGGCATTAGGTTTTGGTTACCGTTGTGGTTTCCTTGGTCTACTTCACATGAATATTATTCAAGAGCGTTTAGAGAGAGAGTTTAGTTTAAACCTTCTTTCCACGGCTCCATCGGTTTCTTACAAAGTAACTTTGAATAGTGGTGAAATGAAAGAAGTTTCAAACCCTTCTGAAATGCCAGATCCATCAAAGATTATGAAAATTGAAGAGCCAGTAGTTGGTCTTTCAATTCACGTACCAAATGAATTTGTTGGAAAGATCATCAAACTTTGTGAAGAAAAGCGTGGAATTCAAACAGACATGAAGTACATCACACCTGAAAGGGTTCAAGTAATGTACGATCTTCCACTTTCTGAAATGGTTTTTGATTTCTATGACAAGATGAAAGGGATGACTAAAGGTTATGCCTCACTTGATTACGAACTTAAAGACTACCAAGAAGCTGATCTTGTTAAAGTAGATATACTATTAAATGGTGAACAAGTTGATGCTCTTTCTATTATCTGTCACAGAGCTTCTTCTTTCTATAAAGGAAGAGATCTAACTGAGAGACTTAGAAAAGTAATTGATAGACAACAATTTGATATTGCAATTCAAGCTTCAATTGGAGCGAAGATTATTGCAAGAGAAACAGTTAAGGCCCTAAGAAAGAACGTTCTTGCAAAATGTTACGGTGGTGACGTTTCAAGAAAGAGAAAGCTTCTTGAAAAACAAAAGGCCGGTAAGAAGAGAATGAAGATGGTTGGAACTGTTGAAGTTCCTCAAGAGGCATTCCTTGCTGTTCTTAGTATGGACGAGGATTAAAAATGGATGTTGCATTAAGAGAGCATCTTGAAAAAGCACTAACTAAGTATACTTCAGAAGAGTATTTCAAAGATCTAGTGTCTGCAAAAGATGAATACTTTGCCATGGCGGGAAAAGTTCTCGAAGAAGATGATGATTTTGAAAACAGGATGAGTTCTTTCAATCTTTGGTATTTAATGCAAAGAAGAGCTAATGAAAAGAGCTCAACTTATATTGAAACGTACGTAAAAGAAAATGAACTTGAAGAAGATGTTGGTAACGCTCTGGTGGGCGCGAACCACTCTTTGTTTGAATATAGTGGAACTAACTTTAGAAAGAAGCATGTGATTAAAGATATTCTTCACGATAGAAAAATCTATCTTGAAAAAGATTACATCATGCCTTCAATTGTAAAAGACGATATTTTCATTGGACGTACTCTTGATTTTAAAGAGAAATCATTTCTCCTAGATGGTATTACTGTAGTACCAGGGGATGTGAGAAGTGTTCTTGTAAAAGAATCGAAGAAAGTAAGAAAGCTTCAGGATCTTAAAAGAGACTTTCAATTTCTTATGCAGATTGAGGCCTTTAAAACTAAGTGGCGTCGCTACGGCCACATTGATGCGAAAAAAATATTTCAATTCAGAATATAAAAAAAAGGCCCATTCGGGCCTTTTCTTATTCGAGGATTCTGGCCTCGACTTTAAGTGTTGCTCTACTTCCTTTTAAATTATTTGATACTGCTGTGATACGAATGGCCTGAATATTTCTGCCATTAGGGGCAATAATTGTATGTCCTTTTGAACGACCTTCTTGCAGTCTTCCTTCAAGTTCTCCGATTTTTTGAACTTCACCATTTCCAAAAAGAATTCTTGCATCAGTAATTGTTACATCAGCAGTTTGCGCCTCAAGGCGAATGGCCTTTACTCTTTGACCTTGAACTTCAATCTCTTCTGAAGATTCGAAAAATTTAGAAACTCTAAATTCTTTTAAAGTCACAACGCGTGCTCTTGGAGCAGGAGTTCTTTCTTCAAGAACGATAGCAATTCTTTTGATTTTGATATTTCCTTGAAGAGCTAGTTGCCATACACCTTTTGAGTCTCGTGATGGGTTATCTAGAACAATTTTTGAATATGTATCAATATTGTTGTCTTGGAAATCGTAAGGTCTGCCATCAATAATTTCGCGAAGAGAGTGATCATCTCCAACAGTTAAAGAAATTTTTCCTTGTCCTTGTTTACTTTTGGCAAAGACTACAACTTTTACGAGTTCTTGATTTTTAATTTCAATTCGATGTTGTTGTTTGAGTTCTTGTTTTAATTTAATAGTGTTTTGGCCTTGTAGATGTAAGTCGTTCATCTGTAAAACAAGCCGTTCATTTGCAAGTGTATTTACACAAGTTGATAAAATAACAAAGGCCGTAATTAAAAATGTCTTCATCCCTCTCCCCTTAGTTGGACGTTTACAAAAGCATTTCATCAATTCATTCGATGAGTGGCGGTAGTTTGTAAGAGAGCAATGAGCGTGCCAAAACGGCTACAAGTGATTTTAGTTAGAAGACGCGTTGCTAACTATTATTTATTGGGGCATTTTGCTACTGATGGCCACAATGATACTGGTGCAATTTGTTGAATTTAAAAGTTTTCAGCTTCTTTAAGATTATGGTGCTTACCAAAGAAAAGGTAGGGAATCACACCAAGAAGGTTCACACAAACAGCGGCCAAGAAGTAAAGATTGAATAAACTGGCCCCGCCTGAAATTCCTACGAAACCAAAAAGTTCATTAAAGATAAGGTGACCTACTCCGGCCCCAGAAGGTGAAATTGGTATGGCCACTGCAATAAGTCCGGCCGGAACGAATGTGAAAACTTGAGATAAGAGAAGATCTTTACCGTAAAAGTTTTTCGTTAATAACCAAAAGGCCATGATATTGAAAAATTGCATAACCATACTTAGTGCTAAACATGTAAGAAGGGTTTTCTTGTTGCTGCCAATGAGCCAAACATCGCTCATAACTTTTGAAATCTTTGCTCCGACAACAGGAATCTTATTAAACAAATTCAAGAAAAGAGTTTGTAATTTTTTTGGAATAAAAAGGAGCATGATAAAGACAATTGCACCGAAAAAAAGTACGAGATTAAAACTTACAATACTCTTCATACCTTTAGAAATTGAAAACATTTCTTCAAAATGAGTAAGAGTAAAAATCCCACTTAGAAAAAGTAGTCCCATGAGTCCTAAAATTCTATCCAGCATAACTGAAGAAAATAAAAAACTGCGAGTAAGATTTTTATCTATATCTTTAGCATAAACGAGCTTTAATAAATCACCTGTTACAGCACCTGGAAGAACAGTATTAAAGAACAGACCAATCCAAGTTAGAGCAAGAGCGCTAAGTTTTGGAATAGGTGAAGAGGCCTTTAGGTCCAATAGCATTTTCCAGCGGTAACTAGAAATCATGGCCTGGGTGAAAATAATTGCAACGCCAATATAAGCAATAAATCCACTAGAAAAAGCTCTTTTGACTAACGAGAAGTCGAGCTTACCGCTTGCCACCATCCAAATGATGATGCCGAGGGCCAGTGCAATTTTTGCAATAGTTTTTAACATTTTAGAGTTGCCTTGCGTTATTTAGGGTCTTTTCACTCCATATTGCGAAAAGATGATGGTATTGTAAACAGGTTATTTTAATGAAGGAGCTAAGATGAAAGTATCAGTTATTGGAACTGGTTATGTGGGCCTAGTTAGTGGAACTTGTTTTGCTGAAATCGGTCACCATGTCACATGTATTGATATTGATGAAAATAAAATTAAAACTCTTAAAGATGGAAAGTCACCAATTTACGAACCAGGACTAACTGATCTTTTAGAAAGAAATATCAAATCAGGGCGCTTACTTTTTTCTACAGGTTATGAATCTGTAAAAGACGCCAAATCTATTTTCTTAGCTGTAGGAACTCCTTCAAGTGATGATGGTCAGGCCGATCTACGCTATCTTGAAGCAGCTGCTGTTGCTGTTGCAAAAGAGCTTAGTGATGATGCAATCATCGTTATCAAGTCAACTGTGCCAGTGGGAACTTGTGAAAAAATTAAGGCCCTTGTTGCAAAAAATACGACTAAGAAATTTCATATCGTAAACAATCCTGAATTTTTGAAAGAAGGTTCAGCAGTTGAAGATTTTATGAAACCAGATAGAGTTGTTATTGGGCATGCTGATGAATATGCAGCAAGCGCAATGGCCGAGCTTTATGAGCCACTTGTTCGTCAAGGCAATCCCATTTATATGATGTCAAATCTCTCTGCAGAGATGACGAAATATGCAGCGAACTGTTTTCTTGCAACTAAAATCTCATTCATCAACGATATTGCAAAACTTTGTGATTTCACAGGTGCTGATATTAATGAAGTTAGAAAAGGGATTGCTTCAGATCAAAGAATTGGTGGGCACTTCCTATATCCAGGTCCTGGTTATGGGGGGAGCTGTTTTCCAAAAGATGTTAAGGCCCTTATTTTTACGGCCAAAGAATATGGAACTAATCTAAGAGTTGTTGAAGCGACTGAAGATGTAAATGACGATCAGAAGGTTCGTATGTTTGAAAAAATGAAAAAACACTACGGAGATCTGAAAGGTAAAACTTTTGCTTTTTGGGGTGTTGCCTTCAAAGCAAATACAGATGACGTAAGAGAAACTTCTGCAATCTATATGGCAAAAGCACTAATTGAAGAAGGTGCGACTGTTCACTTCTTTGATCCTGTCGCTTCTGAAAATTTCTTAAAAATTATGGATCACAATCCAGCACTTAAGAAATTTGATAACAAGTACGACGCCTTAACTGGTTGTGATGCACTAGTGACAATGACTGAATGGAGAGAATTTAGTTCACCAGATTTTGAAGAAGTTAAAAATCGTTTGAAAGCTCCTGTTCTATTTGATGGAAGAAACCTTTATGACACTCATAAAGTTCTTGAACTTGGGTTTAAATACTTTGCCATCGGTAAATATATTCCTGCATTATGAAAATAGCATTAATTCAAATCACATCAGTTTTAGATTATAAAATCAATCTGGAGAAGATTCAAAACCTTCTCCAGAAGGCCAAAAGCGAAGGGGCGAAAATAGCTTTTTTACCAGAGTGTTTCTACTCTATGTCAGATGGAAAAAAACCTACGCCTTATTTGATTGAAGACAATAATGAGCACTACAATAATATTAAAAATCTTGCCGTTGATTCAGGTCTATATATTATTGGTGGAAGTGCCGCAACTTTAGTTAATGGAAAAATTATTAATAGGGCCTTTAACTTTTCTCCAGAAGGAAAGGACATTGGTCACTACGATAAAAGAAAACTCTTTTCATGTGATATCGTTAAAGAGGGTGTGAGAAAGAAAGTTGACGAAGGTGATATCTATACTCCTGGTAATGATGGAAAAATCATAGACGTTGAGGGGTGGAAGATTGGTTTAGGAATTTGCTTTGATGTAAGGTTTAGCGCATTTGCAGATCAGTACAGAAAAAGTGATGTCGATATTCTTACTTATGCATCGGCCTTCACTGTTCCAACAGGAATGGCCCATTGGCATTTATTAAATCGTGCAAGAGCAGTTGAGAGTCAATGTTATGTTGTTTCAAGTGCACAAACTGGACAGAATTCTGAAGTTGTTTCAACTTACGGTCATTCTTTAGTTGTTGATCCATGGGGAGATATTCTCTCAGATTGTGGAGAAAAAGAGGGCATGAGTGTTGTTGAATTATCTAAAGAGAGAAAAGATCAGGTTCGCAAGCAAGTTATAATGACTTTTTAAAAAGCGTATAGTTGCTTCCGTTTTTTCCAATAAGTTCTATGCTATCGCCCGTGAAATTTTTAAAGAACGTGCGATAGCTCATTTCTTCATTATCATTTCCAAAAATAAGTAACTTTCTAGCAATATTAATTTCTGCCATTGAGTATTTCTCAATATGGCCATTTTGGTTGTAGATTTCAACTTGGTCTTTAAAGATTTGAAAGTGAGTTTTTCCAGTTGCATCCACCCATTTGCCTTCAAGACTTGAAGTTAGTGGGCCACATGACGCCAGTGTAAATAAAAAAAAGTGTAATAAAATCTTAGCTTTGCACATACTAGGTTAATTAAACATCTATTTGGAAAATTTTTAAAGACTTTTCTTGAGTTTCTTTTAAGATTTGTTTCGCAATGTGAAAAATTGTGTAAAGAACTCAGGTAATCGTGACGAAGAGTATAATAGAATAAGGAGTGATTCTATGGGAACTCTAGAAATGATTATTATTGGATCTGTTGCAGCACTTTGTTTTGGTGGCGGGGCCATTTTTATGACTCTTCGTTATTATTCAGAAGAGATGCATGAGTTTGAAGAAGAGGCCAAAAACTTACACGCCCCAATTCGTCCGCATGAAAATTACTTCACTGACGCTGAGGCGCGATTGTCAGAAGAGAAGAGATCGGCCTAGGGCCTACATGAAGGGATTTGCACCCGCAGCGTGATCTGTAACATCAACAACTTCTTCGATTTCAGGAAAGTTGCGCTTAATTAATGTCTCAATTCCATCTTTAAGAGTTGCCGATGAGCTTGAACAGCCTTGGCAACCACCTTGTAGTCTTAAAAAAACTTTGTTGTTATCAATATCTACAACTTCAACGTTACCACCGTGAGCGGCAAGGGCCGGTCTTACTTGTTCGTCTAATAGGGCCTCAATTTTTCTAAACATATTTACCTCATTAATACTTTAATCATATCACATTTTTCTTGGATTTCATTGCTAACAAATCAAGTTGTCCAAGTGCTGCAAATGTTGCGATTTCCACTCTTAAAATTGATGGGGAAATCTTAATTTCTTTGTAGCCCAACTCTTTAAAGATTTCTACCTCTTTCGAAGTAAAGCCGCGCTCAGATCCCAAAGCAAGTGTAATCGGTCTATCAAAATCTAAGTTCTCATCTAAGAATGTATTTTCTGTGAATGGAGAAAGAATATATTTTTGATTCTTTGATTGGAATAGCTCTCTATTAATGTGTTTATGCACTCTCAGTTCAGGAGTTTGATAAAGGCCATTTGATTGAGAAATTCCCAAGTGAAGTAGCTCTTCGTATTCTTTTTCGGAAAATAATTTTGCATTAGCATAGCTTTTTTCACTCAATGCACCTGTGAAAAAATCGAATGAGCTCACGCCCATACTTGTTGCGTGCTCGATGACTTTTTTACAAGTTTGAGGTCTGCTAAGGCCAACGATGAGATGGATATTTCCTTCTTTGCCGCTAAATTGTTCAACGATATTTAAAGTTAATGAAGACTCATTTAAGGAAATCACTTTACCAGTTGCGAGTCCTTTGTTCTCTAAAACGATTTTAATATCGTCCCCAATACTTAGTTTTAAAATATTGCGAACATGGTTAACTCTAAGGCGATCACTTAGTGTGATTGCTTGGAGAGTAGGTAAATATTTAGAGTACTCTCGTTCAAAGATAACGAGTCTATTCATTTAAACCTCAAAGATTCAATAGGTTATTTAATTGATTTCATACAATAATTTTGAATAGGAGGCCATGGATAACAGCAATATTTTTACTTCATTAACCCTAATTCCCTCATCTTTCACACTTATGATTGCGCCCACAGGTTGGGGAAAGACAACTCTAGTCCTTGAGTTGGCCAAAGTTCAAAAAATTGTCTTTATTTCTCCCCTTAGAATAATTGCACAAGAGTTTGAACAACGTGCGGCCCGAACTCATAACATCTTTTCAACATGCCATACGAGTACACCAGAAGTCCTTTCAAGGTTCTTGAAGGCCAAGAGAGGGATTCTTATAACAACGGCCGAGAAAATTTATGATTATCTAGAATGCTTCAATGATAAAAGCATCTTATTTGTTTTAGATGAAATCCATCTTTTTTGGCACTGGGGAAAAGATTTTCGACCGGTATTAAAAGAAGTTCTGATGGGCGTTTGTGGGCAAGGTTTTAAATTGTTAGGTCTTAGTGCAACGATTGATAAATCAATTATTGATAAAGAGTTGCCTCTCTATGGCGCTGAATATGAACATTCATATCTTATCGATCTTACTCAGACACAAAAATCTAGGCCAACAAATCGAATTTTGGGAATGAAGAATGTCCCCAAAAATATTTTTCATAACCTTGTGTTGAATGAGGCCCTAAAAAACAAAGAAAATACACTCTTGTTTGTGAAATCTCGAAAGGAAGTGGATTTCTATTGTGACTTCTATGCAAAAAAAGGTCTGCAGGTTCTTGGATGCAAAGGAGGAGAAGTTTATAAATTCTATTTGGAGTTAATTAAAAAGTCAGGTCCGATGTTAATTGTATCAACGACAGCGCTTAGTCATGGTGCGAACTTACCCGTAATTAGAAAGGTTTTTATAAATTATGAAGTCACAGAAAATGATTTCTTTGTACAAATGAAAGGGCGTGGTGGGCGAGATGGTGGGGGATTTGATTTCTTTCATTGTAATGAATTTGATCTTTCCTTCAAAGAGAGCTTGAAAATAGGACTTATAAGTGTTTTATTGAAAGGAAGATTTATTTGGCAAAAATATGAAGACAAAAGTAGAAGGGATTCTCTTATCGAAAACTCCCTATCAAGAAAGACACGTTATTGGAAAAGTTCTGCTAAGAAGTGGCAGAAATATTTCTGTAGTTTTCTTTGGTGGTCAAGGTGGGGGAGCTAAAAAACGATCGAGTATTTTAGAAGTGGGCCATATGCTCTCTATTGAGCTGTCTCATTCAAAAAATACGACAACTGTTTATCAGGCCAAAGAGACTTCTCTCATGTGGGCCCATAAAAATATAAGATTAAACCACCGTGCATTTTATCTTATGTGTTTCTATTTGGAACTTGCCCAAAAAATTTCTCTTGAAGATAATCTACATGATGAACACATGGATTTTGATGATTCTACACTCGGTGTTTTTCGCGTACTAAGTAATGCACTATTTTTTTTAGATAAATCACTCACAGATAATAATTTTAAAGATACTTCTGAACTTGTGACTTACTTAGCAAAGGTTGCTGTAGAGACGGGAGTTTTTCCAGATATAAAACATTGTGTTGTTACAGGGGCTCCACTTGATCAGTTTAAAACAATCGTCCTTCTTGCTGAACAGGGTGGATTTGCAGACTACGAGTGTTTAAATATTGATGAAAAAAGAAGTTACGCAACTAACGATACCGCACTTCTGGTTGCGATGAGAAAAGTTGCGAATTTAAAATATGGGGAGCTTCCTGTATTTGATTTTATTTCGATGGATCATGCGAGATCTCTTCTTTCATTCCTATGCTTTCAGCACCATCTCGAAAGAAGAGACTTTAAATCTTTGAGTTTACTTCTTTAAACATTCAATCGAATTTAATGTTCCTTCAATTGAATCTTTGTAAAGTTCTGCATGCTCTTTTGTTGCAAGTGTGGAGATATTGTAAATTAATCCGTTACAGTTAAAGAAATACATCTTTTCAATATAGGTAGAACCTAGGCCTGAGTATGTATGGCCAAAGATTACCGTAGTTCCCAATTTACCGAATGTTTTAGTTTCAGGATCAAAAAAACCTAGAGATTTGGCATTATTAAGTTTCAACCATTCAAAGCGTGACTTTTTATAGTCTTCAAAATCCCCCCAAAATTTAGGGTTTTCAAGCTTCTTGGCGTCTTGTTGAGTATGGCTAATACTGATGGCCGGGCGCTTGTCTCCATCATAGGGACCAAAGAGCATTAGTGGGGCAGAAAGGAATGCCTCAGCGTATTGCCAATTTTTTTGGATGCCTAACTGAATTTTGTTTGGACCTATTTCAAAGGTTTTAACCTCTTTACCTAAACATTTACCTGAGTGAAGAACTCCTGTTAATACGATTACTTGTAAAGACGACTTTAAGATTTTGGCAGCAATTTTCTTGTTCAACATAATTTACTCACTTTTTTAAGAAAATGAATTCTTTGTCATATGGCACACTATCGTAATTATAAGAGAAAAAATTAGTAAGTTTTTCTTAAAGATTTTTTAAACTTACGACGATTAATCTCAAGAGAATGTTAAGGTAGAGGAAAGAGAAAGTTAAGTATGCTGAAGAAAATTAAAACTGCCATTTTAATGACGACTTTAACCCTCAATGCTTCGTTAGCAATTGCTACAGAAGTTATTCCAGATGCTGGAATATCTTCAGAAGAAGCACTGGTGAAGGCCTTTGAAGACACATACAAAAAGTTTGCAATTGAGTGTGTAGATTCAGAAGCGGAGTCAATTGCGCCATCTGTATTAATTGATGGGAAACTAGAAGAGTGTCAACAAAAAGCAAAAGAAGTTGAAGCTCTTTATCTCGATACAAAAGAGAAGATTGGAGAGCTTGATAAAGTTCAAGTTGCTTGGGCACAATGTAAGGAAGACGGTAAGTATAAAACGATTAAAGATCTTATCGATTCTGTAAACAACGTGAGTTCAAAAGTCTCTTGTGTAAAAGAAGAACAAAGATCTTGTATGTCAGATCTAGGTTGTAATGTTGTTCGCTCTTTCGATTCAATGATTCGTAAAGGAGGAACACTTCTTTCTGCACTGTCTGACAAAATCCAAGATAAAATGATTGATTCTGGTGCTGCTGACAAATCTTGTTTCGACAAGAAAAATGGTAACTGTCTAGAAGAGCTTGTTGGTGCAGCAGTTGGAAACTTAATTAGTACAGGTCAGAGTTTGTGGTCTGTTGCTAAATCAATCTGGGGCTTCTTTAGCTCTGGTTCTAAAATGGTTAACACAACATCTAATAATCTTCATACTGCGGTAACAACTTCAGTTAATGGTGTTAAAAACTTCGCATCAAATCCAATTGCGTGGATGATAAACAAAGTAAACTCAATGATCACTGGGGTTAAAACTTGGTTGAAGTCAGAAGTTTTCTGCCAAAAATGGGAAGGCCTTGCACACGCAAGTACTTGTGAAGAGCCAATGGATTCATTTGAGTGTCTTGATTGTAATGATTCTTTAAATGCTGTTTGTGCTGCCGGTGGTTTTGCAATCTCAGAGCTTGGAATTATGGTTTTAACTGGTGGTACTGGAGCCATGGTTTCTGTCGGAGCTAAAATCGCTATCAAAGGAGCTGCAGTTTCAACAGCTAAGATGTCTGCAATGTCTGCGAAGGCCATGGCCAAAGTTGAAAGTATTGTTCCAGAAATTAGAATGCTTAAGAAGAAAAAAGAAGCTCAAAAACATGATGCTGCATCAAAAATCAAAGCATTTGAAATGGCCCAAGGTGCGATTAAAGCATTCCAAAATCTTGATATTAATAAAATGAAAGAAAGAGTTGCGCTATTTTCAAAAGAAAAAGTTGCCCTCGCAAGAGCGAAGTCAAAAACACTTGATAAGGTTGCATCCGCTGCAATTGTTACAGCTAAGACAACACAAAAAGTTGTTAAAGTTGGAACAGATACAGTTGCAAAAGTAAAAGGTGTCTCAGATGGTGCTTTAGAGAAAGCATACAATGCTGGTGGTAAAATTGCGGAAAAGGCCCTAGAAAAAGCTACGGGTGGAAGACTTCGTGTAACTCATAAAGCGGGTTCTACGAAAACAGTTGCTATCACAAATGGTGGAATTGTTGTTAATAATGCCTTTGGTACTAAAGTCACTGGTACATCGGCAAAAGTCGTGGCCGCTGGAAGATTACCGTCTTCAGTAAAAAGAAATGTACGTGAAGTGAAAGACGATAAGTTTAATTTAGAAAGATTTAAAGAACAAACAAGCGGCCAAGCACAATCTGCTAGAAAGCCTGGTGATAATAGTTGGGAACACCCAACGGCAAGCAACCAGTCTCAAACGCATAATAACCAACAATCGAATAATACAGTTGGTGGACCAAGTGCTTACTCACTTGCAAATGAGTCTAAAATTATCGGCCAGGCCGCAAGAGAATTTGGAAGACAAACAGCTGATGTTGCTTCTGCTGTAGCGGGTGAAGCTGTAAAAGGAAAACCAAGTCGCTTTGTAAAATATGCTGATAGTCGCAAGAAAGATTATATGACTGCAGCTGTCGCTGGTGCTGGTGTATATAAAGGTTTTAAAAGTAATGAAGAAGTAAAAAATGACACTTTTGATAGTTACTTGAAAAAACTTGAACAAAAGAAAATTGCTAAGATTGCTGTTGAAAAAGTTATTAAGACAAACGATTCAGTAAGTTTTGATAGACTTGGTGATTCAGAAAAATCAATTCACAAAGCAAGTAAAATCCTTGGTGTTGATAATTCAACAGATATATCGAACACGACTTTTTTGAATCAGAAGTATAATGAACAACAAAAAATCTTCTCTGATGAAAATAAAGAGAACTTTGCAAAAGAATATTCACAAAGAACTGGTGTTAGTGAAGACGTTGCAAAAGATGTATTTGATACTAGAAAAAGAGAGCTGAGTGCAGCTAAAGAATACCTACAAAGTTATTCTAAAACTGTTGCAAGTACAATTTCACAAGGAGCAAGAACAACAGCTTCAACGAATCTTTCGCAACCGATAAATTCATTTAATGCTCAAGAAGCAAAAGCTAAAGATCTTGAGTCAAAAATTGCAGCAATGGAAGCATCACTAGATGATCTTTCTAAAGAAGATAAAAAACTTGATGCTACTAAAGTTGCAAAAGAAGTTGTTGCTAAAAAAACTGATGAGCAAACTCCAAGTAGAGCTCCTGCAAGTGCTCCGGTACGCAAGTCTTCATCTGTGGCCTCAGCGGCTCCAGTGAGCAGTGGTGCAAGCTTTGGTTCAGGACCATCTTTTGCTAGCTCAAACTCTGAAGCTGCTCCAACGATAGCTTCATCTGCCCCTGCGGCCAATAACTTTGCGGGTGGGGATAGAAGTGTGGCATCTACGGATGTTAAGGCCCAGGCTCAAGAGGCAGTAAAAGAAGAAAGCGTTAAAGCTAAAATGATTACGGCCACAAAAGAAGAAGCCCCTAAGAAGTCTCGTGCTGAGAGCTTAAGTAAACTTCTTAATATCAAAGGTCAGAAGGCCAAGATATCTGAGAATGAAGAACTTCCTTGGACACTTGCCGAGATCCTAAAGGGTAAAGGTGACAAGCAAGATAAGGATAGATTAGCGGCCCTGATTAATAAAAAAGAGAAGTTTAAGAAGATGGAAGAATTTGATGGTGGTAACTTTAAGCTGCACATCATCGAACTTTCAACTGGGGATAAATTTTCTGTAAAGGTGCAAGGCCGTTCAATGGAAATTATCGAAATGAAGAGTGCTCTTGAATTAAAAGATAAAATATTAGCTAAATAGCCTATATCTCGAATCATGCCCTCGTTTACGAACGCTATCGTTCAAGCTAAACTAGGGCATGATTAAATTACTTAGAAACCAATTATTTCCATATATAATTCCTCATAAATCTAAAGTTATCGGCACGATTCTTTTATCGTTTGTTATCGCCGGAGCAGGTGCGTTGCAAATTAGGCTTGTAAAGCCCATATTTGACCACGGTCTCAGTCCTAATGCTAATTGGGAAGAAGTCGTTTATCTAGCAGGGGCCCTGTTATTAATTGGTCTTATTCACTTTCCAGCTCGTTTTTTTCACTTTTACTGGATTCGCTACATTGTTGATCGCGCGACTTGTTCAATTCGTGAAGATATTTTTAGAAAGATGCAACATCTTCCAACGGCATACTTTGCAAAGAGTAAACAAGGGAATTTGATTTCAAGCATCGTTAACGATACTCAGGTTTTCTCCCTTGGTTTTAAATCAATTGTCGATTTAGTGCGTGAGCCATTAAAGGCCGCTGCATTCTTGGGAATGGCCTTTTATAGTGATTGGCAATTAACTCTTGTGATTTTTTTAATTGCACCTTTCTTAGTTCTTATTTTTGATATCAGTGGAAAAAAAGTTAAGAAGAATCAAGGAATTGTTCAACATGAACATTCTGAGTTGACTCACGCCATTGCAGAAGGACTTTCTGCTCATAAATTAACGAAGGCGTTTAATCTACAAAATTTTATTACAACAAGATTTGTAAAGGCCCAAGACCATTTCTTTAATGCTCAAATGAAAACTTCTCTTGTTGAAGAGCTTGCGCACCCTCTTGTTGAGCTTGTGGGGACTCTTGCATTTGCGGCAACGATTTTATTTGCTCACTATCGTGTAAGCACTGGAGCAACAACTGTAGGGGACTTTGTTTCTTTTGTGGCGGCCCTTGCACTATTCATGGACCCAATCAGAAAATTTTCTCAGGCCAATGTAAAGTTGTCACAGGCAAAGGCCGCTTCTGATCGCATCTTTGAAGTTTTAAAACTGGAAGAAGAAAAAGATGAAGGCGTAAAAGAAGTCACTTCATTTGAAAATGCTATCGAAGTTAAAAATCTTTCATTTGCCTATGGCGAAAGTGATGTCATTAGAAATTTAAACCTTTCAATTAAAAAGGGAGAGAAAGTTGCCCTTGTGGGACTTTCCGGTTCTGGAAAATCGACACTGATTAATCTTTTATTGAGACTATATGATGTTGATAGAGGTGAAATTCTTATTGATGGTACGCCAATAAAAGATATTAAGCTGCGCTCACTACGCGACCTCTTCGGTTTAGTGAGTCAGGATATTTTCCTCTTTCACGATACGATCAAACATAACTTAATGCTTGCTAAAGATTTCTCTGATGAGCAGATCTTAAGGGCCCTAAAAGTTTCGTACGCTGATGAATTTGTCGATAAACTTCCAGGTAGAGAGCAAACTGTTGTCGGTGACCGCGGGGCCAGACTTTCTGGCGGGCAGCAGCAGCGAATTACAATTGCAAGGGCCTTCCTGCAAAATACAGATATCCTACTCTTTGATGAGGCCACATCGGCCCTTGATAACGAGTCGGAGAAGGTTGTTCAAAAGGCGCTTGAGAGTATTGCTGGGGATAAAACTGTTATTGCAGTGGCCCACCGTCTAAGTACAATTGCCCACTTTGACCGTATTTATGTGATGAGAGAAGGGGAAGTTGTCGAGGAAGGAAACCATGAGGCCCTTATGGCCAAAGGCGGCGAATACTCTAAACTTTACGAGTTGAGTCAGAAGTAAATTCTCTTCATTTTAAAGCTTATCAACTAGAAGGTGTTTTGATACACTTATGCCGTATTATGCCTATGAATTAGTTAAGGGGTGCATTGTGTCAGAAACAAACCTAAAAGACATGCAAGATTTAGTGAGTCTTTGTAAAAGAAGAGGATTCATTTTTCAAAGTTCTGAGATTTATGGTGGTCTCGCTTCATGTTGGGATTACGGTCCCCTTGGTATCGAACTAAAACAAAATATTAAAAATTCTTGGTGGAAGGCCATGACGTTAAGAGATGACGTTGTTGGTGTTGATGCTTCTATCTTTATGCACCCAACTGTTTGGATGGCCTCTGGTCACGTTGAAGGCTTCAACGATCCTATGGTTGATTGTAAGCAGTGTAAGTCACGCTTTCGTGCAGATAAAATTGATCTAGCAAAAGCTTGTCCTGTATGTGGTAGCTCTGGCACATTTACTGAGCCAAGAGATTTCAACTTAATGTTTAAAACACAAATGGGTCCTGTAGAAGATTCTTCTGCACAAGTTTATCTAAGACCAGAAACAGCTCAAGGGATTTTCGTAAACTTCTTGAACGTTCAACAAACAATGAGAAAGAAACTGCCATTTGGTATTTCTCAAATTGGTAAAGCTTTTAGAAATGAAATTACTCCAGGTAACTTTATTTTTAGAACTCGTGAATTCGAACAAATGGAAATGCAATACTTCATCAAGCCAGGTACTCAAAAAGATGCAATGGAGATGTGGAAAGAAATTCGTTGGAACTGGCACGTAAGTAACGGTATTCGTCCAGAGCATTTAAGATGGCATGAGCACTTAGGAAATGACCTTGCTCACTATGCAGATGCTGCTTTTGATATTGAGTACAAGTATGCAATGGGTTGGGGTGAGATGGAAGGTATCCACTCAAGAACTGACTTCGATCTTAAGCGCCACGAAGAATTTTCTAAGAAAAATCTTAAGTATCTTGATGCTGAAGATGGCAATAAAAAATATCTTCCATACGTACTTGAAACTTCTGTTGGATGTGACAGATGTCTTCTTGCAGTTCTTTCAGATGCCTATAGAGTTGAGAATGAAGGACAAGGAGAGGCTGAGCGTGTGGTAATGAAATTTCACCCAAGACTTGCACCAGTTAAAGTTGCCGTTCTTCCTCTTGTTAAGAAAGAGCCGGTTGAAGTTCCTGCAAGAAAACTTTTTGAAGAACTTCAAAAGAAATATCCAGCTGAATACGATGTATCGGGTTCAATTGGTAAACGTTATAGAAGACAAGATGAAATTGGTACTCCGTTCTGTATCACATTTGATTTCGATTCCCTTGAAGATAACGCTGTTACGATTAGGGATAGAGATACAATGGCCCAGGAAAGAGTATCTCTTGATAGGGTACAAGAATATCTAGACAATAAACTAAAAATGTAATGATTGAAGGAGGCACGGTTGCCTCCTTTTTTATGAGCTCAAGCAGAGGTAAAAATGACAAAATGGGTTTATTTATTCAGTAAAAACAAAACTGAAGGTGATCGTTCAATGAAAAACCTTCTTGGTGGTAAGGGTGCCAACCTCGCAGAGATGTCTTCTCTTGGCCTCAATGTTCCTCCAGGTTTCACTGTAACTACTGAAGCATGTATCAATTATCAAAATAACAATTCAACGATTTCAGAAGATATTAAAAAAGAAGTTCTCCAAGCTTTAAAAGAAGTTGAGGCTGCCACTGGAAAAAAATTTGGCGATGCTTCTAATCCACTTCTTTTCTCTGTTAGATCAGGAGCAAGAGTTTCAATGCCAGGGATGATGGACACAGTTCTAAATCTTGGGATGAACGATTCAACGGTTGAAGGAATGGCGAAGCTTACTGGTGACGCTAGATTCTCTTGGGATTCATACAGAAGATTTATTCAAATGTATGCTAACGTTGTTATGGGATTTAACCACTCACTTCTTGAAGCGACTCTTGAGGATCTAAAAGATGCTAGAGGAGTTCACGAAGATACACACCTAACGGCCGAAGATTGGAAAGAGCTTGTTAGTGTTTATAAGAGAATTATTCTTGAAGAAAGTGGGAAGTCATTTCCAACTGATCCAATGGAACAATTGTGGCAAGCAGTTGCTGCAGTATTTAGATCGTGGAGTAACCCAAGAGCTTTCAAATACCGCGATATCAACGGAATTGATCACAACTGGGGAACAGCTGTAAACGTTCAGGCCATGGTCTTTGGAAATATGGGTGATGATTGTGCTACAGGTGTATGTTTTACTCGTGACCCTTCTACTGGAGATAAGCGCTTTTTCGGAGAGTATCTTATCAATGCTCAAGGGGAAGACGTGGTTGCCGGTATAAGAACACCACAACCAATCAACAATGATTCTAAAAACGATGCCAACCAAAGTTTGAGAACACTTGAAGAAGTGATGCCTGAAACATTTGCTGAGCTTACTCGTGTTTATAAAATTCTTGAGTCTCACTATAAAGACATGCAGGATATCGAGTTTACGATTGAAAAAAATGTTCTTTATATTCTTCAAACAAGAAATGGTAAAAGAACAGCTAAGGCCGCAATTAAGATCGCTTCAGATCTTGTTTCTGAAGGACTTCTGTCTAAAGAAGAAGCGATTCTTAGAATCGATCCAGAAATGCTTAACCAACTTCTTCACCCAGGACTTGATCCAAAAGCGAAGAAGAATGTTCTAACTAAAGGTCTTCCTGCATCTCCTGGTGCGGGTGCTGGTATGATCGCTTTCACTGCAGATCAAGCGGTAACTTGGGCCGAGTCTGGTAAGAAGGTTCTTCTTGTTAGACAAGAGACATCACCTGAGGATATCGGCGGAATGCACATGTCAAAAGGTATTCTAACTGCTCGTGGAGGGATGACTTCTCACGCGGCCGTTGTTGCTAGAGGGATGGGAAAGCCATGTGTAGCTGGTTGTAATGATCTAGTCATCGATTACAAAACTAAAACGATGAAAGTAAAAGGTATGACTTTCAATGAAGGTGATTACCTAACAATTGATGGTGCTACTGGTGAAGTTATTGAAGGTCTTGTGCCAACAATTGATGCTGAAATCACGGCCGAGTTTTCAAACTTTATGAAATGGGCCGATGAATTTAGAAAGCTTGGTGTAAGAACTAATGCGGACAACCCAGAAGATTCTGCTGTTGCTAATAAATTTGGTGCAGAGGGGATTGGTCTTTGTCGTACAGAGCACATGTTCTTTGAAGCAGAGAGAGTACTTGCTGTTCGTGAGATGATCTTTGCTGAAAATAAAGCAAATAGAGAAAAGGCGCTTGCTAAACTTCTTCCATTCCAGAAAAAAGATTTCCTAGGAATCTTTAAAGAAATGAAAGGCAAGCCTGTTAATATCAGACTTCTTGATCCACCTCTTCACGAGTTCCTTCCTCATTCTCAAGATGAGAAAGCTGAGCTTGCAGAATATCTTGGAATTGATATTCGCGAAGTAGAAGATCGTGGTGAAAAACTTCATGAGTTCAACCCAATGCTTGGACACAGAGGTTGTCGTCTTGGTGTAACTTTCCCTGAAATTTACAATATGCAAGTTCGCGCCATTATGGAAGCGGCGGTGGAGTGTTCAGAAGCAGGTGTAGAAGTATATCCTGAAATTATGATTCCACTTGTGGCCGTAGATAAAGAGCTTTCAACTCTTCGTGGTGAAGCTGAGAACGTAATCAAAGCAGTATTTGCTGAGAAGAAAAAAATAATTAAGTATAAAATTGGTACTATGATTGAGCTTCCTCGTGCCGCAATCACTGCTGGTGAAATTGCTCCTCACGCTGAGTTCTTCTCATTTGGTACAAACGATTTAACTCAAACAACTTTTGGTCTTTCTCGTGATGACGCTGGAAAGTTTCTTCCAGAGTATGTTGGTCGTGGAATTTTAGGAGTTGATCCTTTCGTTTCTCTTGATCAAAATGGTGTTGGCTTTCTTGTGAAGCACGCCGTAACAGAAGGAAAGAAAGTAAATCCAAATATGCACATGGGTATCTGTGGAGAGCACGGAGGAGAGCCTAAGTCTGTTGAGTTCTGTCACCATGCTGGACTTGATTACGTAAGTTGTTCACCATACCGCGTACCTATTGCAAGACTTGCAGCTGCACAAGCGGCCCTTCGTAAGTAAAGGAATGAGAGGCAATGATTAATAAGTTAAGAAACATTTGCCTTGAAAATTTCGATAAACAGAACTTCGATCGCCTAGCGTTCGGAGTTCTGGATTTTAAATCTCATACATTTGAAACATTTGAAATTCACGAAGGCCATGAAGTTGATTCTGGCCTTTGTCTTTTTGATCTTGCTAGTTTAACGAAGGCCCTAACTCTAGGATTTTCTTTCGCTAAATTTAGAAGTGACATCGACCATAAAATTTTAAGTTTAATTGAGCACAGAGCGGGACTTCCTGCCTTTGGTCGTCTTTCCAAAAAAGATTGGAAAGAGCAAATTCTAAACTACAAAATCATAGAGGATACTCAAACTGTCTATTCAGATTATTCAGCTTTAAGAGCAATGTTAGAGCTTGAAAAAAAATGGGGAACTTCACTTTACGAAAAAGTCTCTCCTCTATGGTCAAAAGGCCTTATTCACTGGAGTGACATCACTGATTGGACAGATTGTCCCATCACTGGATGGCGCCAAGGAAAAGTCATTCAAGGTGATGTAAATGATGACAATGCCTTTATCATAAAAGAAAAACTCACTCACGCAGGACTTTTTTCCAATATCAACTCTCTTTGTGAAACTCTCATTAACATAGATAAAAATCACGACCTGATTGCAACCATGATGAAAGAAGAGTTTTCGCGTGGCCGTTTTATCGGTGGTTTTGACACTGTTAAAGACCTCGAAAATACGCTCGCAGGCAAAGGGGCATCTCTTTCTACCTTCGGTCATCTTGGCTTTACAGGAACTTCATTTTGGATTGATGGAGAGAAAAAGCTTGGCCACGTTCTTTTAACAAATGAGACGAAGAAGTATTGGTATGACCGTGCTCGTTTGAATGAGCTTCGTCGCAACTTAGGTCAGATGGTATTTAATTAAAATGCTGAAATTTATTTTAATTCCTTTATTCACTCTTTTTTCTCAATATTCTTTTTCAAATGAAGAGAAAGTTGAGTGCGTCTTAGTGGATAGAGTAAAATGTATGTGTCATGCACCCTTGATCGTTAAATGTGGTTTAATTGAGGGCCATATTGAGGCGCAGGCCTTATCTGTGAATAAAAAGTTGCCTAAACTTGGAAGTAAAATTTTCTTATCAATAGATTCTATTCTTTATCTTGGGCCCAATGATAGAAGGCCCTTGGGAAGCTTAAAAAGCTTAATTAAAAAGCCTCAACCATAATTGACATAAACTTTACTTTTAATGCTTCACTTTTCATTTATCCTGTTAGCTATTAGGAGGATATATGAAAAATATTAAGTTAATAACTTTAACTTTTGTCGTCGCTCTTCTTGGAGCAAGTTGTGCTGCACCTACGGCCAAAAAAGAAGGGGCGCAAGTATATAATGCTGTATTAGATGGGTATGAGTACCCACATGATGTGCATTTGTTTGAATTTGATAGCCAAAAACAAAAACTTAAAATGGCCTATATGTACCTTACAAACGAAGGTGCAAAAAAGACAGTCGTGCTTTTACATGGAAAGAACTTCTCAGGTTTTTATTGGGAGAAGACGGCACAACTTCTTCTAAAAGAAGGTTACAATGTTTTGATTCCAGATCAGATTGGATTTGGAAAATCGTCTAAACCAGAAAATTATCAATATAGTTTTTCCCAGCTTGCTCTTAATACTAAAAACTTAATGGATAGTTTAAAAATTGAGAACGCGACAATTATTGGTCACTCAATGGGTGGGATGCTTGCCACAAAATTTAATAAAATTTATCCAACTTATGTAAAAAAACTCATTCTTGTTAATCCAATTGGTCTAGAAGATTATCTGCGCTACACAGAATATAAAGACGTAGAATTTTTCTATAAGAATGAGCTTAAGAAGTCGGCAGAAGGTATTCGTAAATATCAAATGGCCAACTACTATGATGGAAAATGGAGTGATGAGTATGAGGAACTTATTAAGTTTCAAGTTGGTCAAACGCTTCACAAAGACTGGCCAGTTGTTGCTTGGAATAATGCTCTAACTTATGATTTGATTTTTTCTGAACCTGTCGTAGATGATTTTAAATTTATTAAAAATCCTACTGTTCTGATTTTAGGAACTCGTGACCGTACGGGACCAGGTAAAGGTTTTATGAAAAAAGGCGAAAGCTATAAATTAGGTCAATATCAAAATCTAGGCAAAAGAGTTGTGAAAAACTTTAAAAATGCGAAGTTGATTGAGCTTGATGGTCTAGGACATATGCCTCAGTTTGAAGATTTCGATCGCTACCAAAAAGCACTTTTAAAATCGTTATAATATTTTTTAAAAACTCCACCCAGAAATGGGTGGAGAGTGCTCTTAAACTTTCTTTTAAGTAAATAGTCTATATAGTTGAAAGTCTCCGAAATTATTGATGTTTATGGGAACTTCCGTGGTGTTAAATGTATTTCGTGTGATAATATATTTCGATGCTTTCAAAACTTTTTTTCACATTGTTCTTTCTTCTCAGTGGCCTTGGGGCCAACTCGAGTGAATTTACTAAATTGTGTATTGCCTCTGATGTAGATGAAGTCGTCCCCAAATTAAGGTTTATTCTAAGCGATATTTATAATGATATTGGAATTAAGGTTAGTGTAAGGGCCTTACCTTCGGCCCGTATGATTAAAGACTTTAGAAGTGGTGATTGTGATTCAATTGCGATTCTTTCAAAAGTTATTGAAGGGGATGAATTTATTTTCGTAGGAGATCCTGTGTTCGGCCAACTTCCTTATGGGTTGTGGAAAAGAAAAGACTCTCATCCAGTAGATATAAAGAAGGCAAAGATAATAAGAACTCGAGGCAATATTTATGCTGACTACTATATGGCAAAATTTGGTTATAAAAATGCCGTTGAATCAATAGATATACCTAATGGATTTACTCTACTAGAAAAAGGAAGAGGGGATTTTTTGATAGCTGCTCAAACAAGTATTATCTTTGCCAAAGACAAAGATAAATTTGTCTTTGTTGAAGATAATGTTGAAAAGCTGGACCTCTATCACGTCATTGGACGTAAAATTTCACGTTACGAAAAAAGCTTGGCCGTTGAAATAAAAAAGAGAATTGATAAAGGGGCCTTTGCCGTCAAGAATATTGTCGGTCAAGTTGATGATAATTATATTGAGTATTATAGAAATAATCTTAAATAGTTTAACAAAAAAAAGGCCACGCAAAATGCGTGGCCTTTATTATTAATCAATAATTGAGTTGAAAGTTTGTGAAGGTCTCATGGCCTTTGTAACTTTAGCTTCGTCAGCGTGGTAGTAACCACCGATATCTACTTTCACACCTTGAGCACCGTTCAGTTCTGCAAGGATTTTTGCTTCATTCTCAGAAAGCTTAGCGAAGATACCCTCGTAAGTTTTCTTAAGTTCAGCATCGTCATTTTGATTAGCTAGTGCTTCTGCCCAGTATAGAGCTAGGAAGAAGTGTGATCCTCTATTATCAAGTTCACCAACTTTTCTTGCAGGTGACTTATTGTTTAGAAGGATTTTTGAGTTTGCAGTATCAAGAGTCTTAGCAAGTGTAAGTGCTTTCTTGTTTCCTGTTTTTTGACCTAGGTCTTCAAGTGAAACTGCAAGAGCAAGGAATTCTCCTAGAGAGTCCCATCTTAGGTAGTTTTCTTCTACGAATTGTTGAACGTGCTTAGGAGCTGAACCACCGGCACCAGTTTCAAATAGTCCACCACCATCAAGTAGAGGAACGATCGAAAGCATTTTTGCAGAAGTTCCTAGTTCAAGAATTGGAAATAGATCTGTTAGATAATCTCTTAGAACGTTACCAGTTACAGAAATAGTGTCTTTACCTTCTTTAATTCTTTCTAGTGAGAACTTAGTTGCTTCAACTGGAGAAAGAATTTTAATTTCAAGACCATTTGTATCGTGCTCTTTTAGATAAGCTTCAACTTTAGCAATCAGGTTGTTGTCATGTGCTCTGTTACTGTCTAGCCAGAAAACTGCTGGAGTATTTGTTAGACGAGCTCTTGTAACACCTAGTTTTACCCAGTCTTTAACTGCGATGTCTTTAGTCTGACACATTCTCCAGATATCACCAGCTTCAACATTATGTGTGAAGACAACGTTACCATCTGTATCAGTTACAGTTACCACACCGTCCGCGTCCATTTTGAAAGTCTTATCGTGTGAACCGTATTCTTCAGCTTTTTGCGCCATTAGACCAACGTTGGCAACGCTTCCCATTGTTCTTGGGTCAAAAGCACCGTGCTTCTTACAGAAGTTGATAGTCTCTTGGTAAACACCTGCATAGCATCTGTCAGGGATGATTGCTTTTGTGTCGTGAAGTTTTCCATCAGCTCCCCACATCTTACCAGATGATCTGATCATTGCTGGCATTGAAGCATCAATGATAACGTCACTTGGAACGTGAAGGTTAGTGATTCCTTTATCTGAGTCAACCATTGCTAGAGCTGGACCATTATTCATAGCAGTCTTAAGCGCCGCTTCGATTTCTTCTTTTTGAGCGGCCGGAAGTTTAGCAATCTTTGCGTAAACATCTCCCAGACCGTTGTTTGCATCAACGCCAAGTTCAGCGAATGTCGAAGCATATTTTTCAAAGACATCTTTAAAGTAAACAGTAACAAAGTGACCGAACATAATTGGATCAGAAACTTTCATCATCGTAGCTTTTAAGTGAACAGAGAAAAGAATATTTTCTTTTTTAGCACTTTCAATTTCTTTAGCGATGAATGTTCTTAGTGAGTTTGCACTCATAACTGAAGCGTCGATAATTTCTCCCGCTTTAAGTGGAGTAGAAGCTTTAAGAACTTTTTTATCACCAGACTTAGAAGTAAATTCAATTTTTACATCCGTCGCTTTTGACATTACGGCCGATTTTTCAGAACCGTAGAAGTCATTTGCTTCCATGTGAGCAACGTGTGACTTAGAAGAGCTCTCCCATGCACCCATAGAGTGTGGGTTATTTTTTGCAAAAACTTTAACAGCATCAGCAACACGTCTGTCAGAGTTTCCTTCTCTTAGAACAGGGTTAACTGCAGAGCCTAGAACTTTTGCATATCTTGCTTTTGCATCTTTTTCAGCATCTGTTTTAGCGTCTTCTGGGAAGTTCGGGATATTGTATCCGTGGGCCTGAAGTTCCGCGATAGCAGCTTTAAGTTGTGGAACTGAAGCTGAGATATTTGGAAGCTTGATAATATTGGCCTCTGGAGTTTTAGCGATAGCACCAAGTTCAGATAGAGCATCAGAAATTTTTTGGTTATCAGAAAGATTTTCTGGGAAGTTTGCAATAATTCTTCCCGCAAGAGAGATATCTCTTAGTTCAACTTCGATACCAGCATTCTTAGCGAATGACTTAATAATTGGTAGAAGTGAGTGAGTGGCCAAAAATGGCGCTTCATCAGTTTTTGTGTAAATGATTTTTGATTTCGTCATAGTGTTTCCTATGGGGTTAAAGGATATAAATATGTCGTTCTATTCGCCCCTAGAATATACTAAATCACCCCATAGTTGAATGGTTAATTTTTGCTACAACAGGACTTCTTTGACCCTTTGGCGCTCATTGTAAGTCGATGACATGGTATGACCATAGGCCCCTGCATTATCAATGACTACAAAATCCCCATTTTTCATTGGGGGAAGCTTCATCGCACTACCAAAGCAGTCTGCGCTCTCACATATTGGCCCCACAATATCAGTGGAAATCTCTTTAGTTTTACGCATGACAGGATAAATATCATGGTGGGCCTCATAGAGGGCCGGTCTAATCAGATCGTTCATACCTGCATCAATGATGGTGAAATGATTGCCGCCAGAGACTTTTGTGCGGATAACTTTAGATATAAGAATTCCCATTTTACCAACGAGAATTCTTCCTGGCTCAAAGACAATCTTTGGTCTTTCATCAGTTTTCTTGTAATAAAAAGCGTCTAAGGCCTCATGAATGGCCTTCATATACTCGGCCGTAGATGTGAGCTCTTTTCGTTCTTCTTCAGTGTAGTCGATACCAAGGCCTCCACCTAAATCTAAAAACTCTAGAGGCCTGTTTATTTTCAAGGCAAGATCTGAGAGTTCTTTAATGGCCTCTTTTGTTGCCTTCATTTCTGTGAGCTGACTTCCGATGTGGATACTAAGGCCCACAAGTTTTGAATGTGACCAGTATTTTTTTGACTTCAATCCTGCCAAGATGTCTTCGGCAAGAATTCCAAACTTATGAGTTTTATTTCCAGTCGCAATGTAGCGGTGGGTTTTTGCGTGGACTTGTGGATTTAGTCGAAACGCCACTCTTGCAACTTTGTTTAACTTCTTCGCGATGCGATTGATATCTGCGAGTTCTTCAAGGGATTCAACATTAAATGAAAAGATTCCATTCTTATGGCATTTAAGGGCCATTTCAATTTCTTCATCAGTTTTTCCAACGCCTGAAAAAACAATCTTAGAAGGGTGAATGCCTGCCTTGAGAGCAAGTTTAAGCTCTCCGCCAGAGACGACATCTGCACCTGAACCAAGTTTCCTTAACAATTTTAAGACATCTTTGTTGTTATTAGCTTTGATAGCATAGCAAATCAAAATATCGTCTAGACCTTGTTCTTGGGCCTTTAAAGTAAAATCATTGTAATAAAACTCTATGGTCTTTTTGCTGTAGAGATAAAAAGGTGTTTGCCATTTCTGTGCAATCAAATTGAGAGATTGGCCATCAAAGTGGAGTGTGTTTTTTTTATATTCAAGTGGGGATTTCATTTTGTTTTTCATGAATTCATTATGAAGGAGATTTGGATTTCGTGAAAGAGTAACATTGAGAAAAGTTGCTAGCTCCTTTAGTAAAATGCCTATAGAATAATATGAAGTCACTTAAGGAAGTAAAAATGGATTTAACTAATAAAATTAGTGCGGCTGAATTAAAAAAGGGTAAAGACTCTTTTAAAAAAATATTTTTCTATCGCGTTTGTGGAACTGGAATGGGCGCCGCTGCCTGTTTACTCAAAGAAAAAGGCTACGATGTTGAGGGGGGAGATACAAACTTTTACCCACCGATGAGTACTTATTTGAAGTCCACAAAAATTCCTCTCTATAATCTTGACAGTTTTGATCATGAATTGCTTAAGAATTACGATTTGATTGTTGTCGGAAATGTTGTACCTGGTTCATCTGAACAGGCCCGTGCAATTGAATCTTTAGGCGTTCCATTTACCTCTTTTCCAGAGGCCCTTGGAACTCTTGTTCTTGATGATATTAATGTTATTGGAATAGCAGGAACTCACGGTAAAACGACAACGACTTATCTTGCAACTCAGGTTTTTGAAAACCTTGGTCAAAGACCGGGGTATTTTATTGGCGGAGTCATTAACGATAGACCTTCTTCAAAATTGGGAGAGGGAAAATACTTTTTCATTGAATCGGATGAATATGATAGTGCGTACTTTGAGAAAATTTCAAAATTTCGTCTCTATGCTTTAAAAAATATGATCCTCACTTCTCTAGAATTTGATCACGCCGATATTTTTAATTCTATCGAAGATATTAAAGATCAATTCAAGGCGACTCTAAGAGGACTTAAAGGTCAAATGATCTTCAATGATTCATACAAGGCCATCGATGAGCTTGTTCATGAACTAAATCTTAATGTTCAATATTATGGGCTTAATCATGGAAATGGACCTCGTATTCTAAAAGAGTCTCCTGATGGAAGTGAGTTCGAAATCACATTGAATGATAAGAACTATTCATTTAAAACAAATCTGATCGGAAAGCACAATATTCTCAATCTTTCTTCCGTAATTATTTATGCCCTTAATGAAGGCCATACTGTTGAAAAAATTCAAGATGCTATTAAAAATCTTAGCCTTGTAAAAAGAAGACAAGAAGTTCGTGGGTTTTATAAGGGTGCGCCAGTTATTGATGACTTTGCCCATCACCCTAAGGCCGTAGAGTTAACGATTGATTCAATTAAAACGAAATATCCCAACAAAGAAATTGTTGTTGTTATGGAGCCAAATTCTGCAACAGCAAGAAGTGCTATCTTTCAAAATGAATTTCGCGATTCTTTAATGGCCGCAGACACCGTGATTTTCACTCGCCCAATGAGACCGACTTCAGTTAAAGGAGTGGGGGATTTGGATTGTGCAAAAATTGTGAATGAGCTGAAAGAAAAAGGCAAAAAGGGAGCTCTTGCAAAAGATCTTTCAGAGCTAATGTCTTGCTTTGAACAATTTGTGGATGAGAATAAAGTTTTATTAATTTTAAGTAATGGTACATGTCTTGGACTGTGGGAGTCGAGTTTCGTTGAGGATATTCAAAAGTCTTAAATATTTATTGATTTCAGGCCTAATTCTCCACTGTTCTCAGGGGATGGCATTGCCATCTCCAATTTTTCCAATTGATGGAAAAGAAAAAACGATTCTTAATCGCTATCTTGCACTTCATGAGAGATTTTCAAAAATTCACTGCAAACCAGGCGTTGAGCAACACTTTAATAAACTTGACCATAACTATAAAGGTGATGGCCACTTTATCCCTCTTAACCTAGACGGGACCCTTGATAAAGAGAGTGTTTCAAAAAATATTTCTCAAATTGAAAATAAAGAGAAATATATTTTAACTCTTATTGAAAAATTGAAAAAGGTAAAAAGCTTCAAGGGTGAGTTAAATCTTATAAAGAGTTTGCAATCTGATATAACGAAGCTCTTGAACTTGAAGTACGAGTATAAAAATCTGACTTCTGTTGCGGCCAAAGAGAAGTTAATCATTAAAGCTAAAAATGATTACGATACATACAAGAAAAACTTGCGCCATCTTTTTTCTAAAACACCCCACTTACTTTCATTCAATTATCCAGTAGATCATTTTAAGCTTCGAATGGAATACGATAAATATAAAAGTGGCAAAGATGATCTTAGTCGTCAAAAGATGAATGAGATTTATCTCTATCGCAAAATCGTAGAAGACGGTGCACAAGACAAAGATCATACGAGAAATGATATTTATCTGAGGGCCTTAATTAGTACGATTACAAAACGAATTTCAGGACCCGATGTTTTTATTTCTGAAGATGTTCGATATGATATCGATTCCGTATTAGAGGGAATTGAGCATCAGTTGCGTTTAAGTAAAAAGAAAAAGCTCGAGCGATTAACCGAATGGCATGAAAGAACAAAACGATCATTAGATTTCTATAAAATGCTAGTTGATGACAAGGTTGTCCTCGACGGCAAAACAATCAACGCATCTGAGCTTATTGGTGAGAAGGCCAAGGCACGTTATCTTCTACAAGAATTTGTCCTAAAAAAAGAAGCAGAAACTTATCACTTTTGGAGTGATCAAGAAGAAATTTATCGCGCACTTTTCTCGCTTGAAACAATTCTTTTTAATGAAGTAGGAACTATCGACTCTGTAGGTGCTCCCGAACGAAAAGATGTTACTCAGGTTGTAATTAACAGACGCTTCTTACCGAAGTATTCAATTATGACTTCGGAAACAGATTTATTTAATATCTTAGAAAAAGAAAAATTAAAGACAAAATCTTATCCTTGGTTAAATACGATGTTCAAACAAGGAGAGTTCTCTTTTACATATTTTTTTATCTCAGGAAATTTAAGAATTTATTGTCCTGATTTATCGAGAAGAGGGAAGAAGCTTAGATTCGATAATCTCAATATTATTCTCGATGCCCTTCGAGCTCCGAAGTATTCTTTCCAAGCTCTTCGTTATTTCTCACGAGCTTCTATGCTTGGAAGAATTGATATGGATGATCTTTGGGAAGATTACACTCCAATTAACGAAACCCCTGGCCAGAGAATTACAAATGACAAGGCCATCAAACGTATGGTGGGCCTTGGACGCTATCAGTATTTATACGATTTTGTAGGCACAGATGGAAGGCCATATTTAGTCATACGAATCGGTCATAAAGTTTATGTAAAATCTGAGAGTGAAGACACGTTTTATTATTACAGAAATCCTCATTATTTTCGCTACTTTAAGCCCATTGCCGTAAAGTAAATTTCGTTACGAATTTCTTTTTTAGTCATGCACAATTTTTAATTGTCTGACTATAACTTAGGGTGTATAGTCCCACGACTTACTAGAGTATTATTTATTTAACAAAAAGTGTTTACTATAACTGGAGTAAAAAATGCTTAAAGATTACGTTTTTACATCTGAGTCGGTAACTGAAGGTCACCCAGATAAAATCGCAGATCAGATTTCTGATGCTGTACTAGATGCTATGCTTGCACAAGATCCTGCTTCACGCGTTGCTTGTGAAACTATGATCACTACTGGTCTAGTTGTTCTTGCAGGTGAGATTACTTCTAAAGCTAACATCGATTTCCAAGATGTAGTTAGATCAAAAATTAGAGATATTGGTTACGACCATTCAGATAAAGGTTTTGACTGTAATACTTGTGGTGTTATGGTTGCCCTTGATAAACAATCTCCTGACATCGCTCAAGGTGTTGATGAAGGTGCTGGTACATTTACTGAAATGGGAGCTGGTGACCAAGGTCTAATGTTTGGTTATGCAATTAACGAAACAGAAAGCTTCATGCCACTTACAATTGATCTTTCTCACAGACTTGCTGAGAGACTTTCTTTTGTTAGAAAAAATGGAATCATTCCTAATCTAAGAGCTGACGGTAAAACACAAGTTTCTGCTCAGTATGTTGACGGAAAAATTTCAAGACTTGATGCAATCGTACTTTCTACTCAGCACTCTGCTGATATGACTCTTGCTCAAGTTCAAGAAGCTGTAATGGAAGAAGTTATTAAGAAAACTGTTCCAGCACACCTTATTGATAACAACACAAATATCTACATCAACCCAACTGGTAAATTCGTAATTGGTGGACCAATGGGAGACTGTGGTCTTACTGGTAGAAAAATCATCGTAGATACTTACGGTGGTCACGGTGCTCACGGTGGTGGTGCATTCTCTGGTAAAGATCCTTCAAAAGTTGATAGATCTGCAGCTTACGCTACAAGACAAATTGCTAAGCACATTGTTGCTGCTGGTCTTGCTGATAGAGCTCTAGTACAAGTTGCTTACGCAATTGGTGTTGCAAAGCCAATGTCGCTTCTTGTTGATACATTTGGAACTGAAAAAGTAGATATTAAGAAAATTCAAGGTGCAGTAAACGAGATCTTCGATATGAGACCAAAAGCAATTATCGACAGACTTGATCTTCTAAGACCTATCTACTCTAAGTCAGCGGCTTACGGACACTTCGGACGTGTTGCTGAGAATGGTCTATTCCCATGGGAAGACCTAAAGTATGTTGATCAATTAAAATCACTTCTTTAATAAATAAATGGCCTTCTTCGGAAGGCCTTTTTTTTATGCTTTTCTGAAGTATATTTTCGAATCATTCTTTTTGAAATCGTGAAATACCGAGTATTTATACCTAAGCGCTTGGTTTACGCGCTCGCCTCGTGCAACGATGTAATAATCATTCTCTGGGTAGGTTTGTTCGATTCTATAGATAATGTGTCGAATATCATCAACTTCACTAAAGTCGTAGATGAAGTAGACATCGGCCTGTGGTACAGGAAAATCATTATCTAAAATATTGCAGGTAAGGATTTTTGCTTTTTTAAGATTGTATTTATCAAAGACCCTGTGTGCTTCATTGGCCCTTTCATCAAGAATCTCATATCCAATAAAATTGTATTTATTAGATAAGCAACTAAGAACAAGACCCACTCTTCCGTAAGCAGCACCGAAATCAACAATTGTTTTCACATGCTGCTTTTCTAGAATTTTAAAAATTTCGAGAATGTCAGAGTAGGGCGTCTGTAAAATTTGGGGATGAAGACCAATCCAAGTTTGTGTTCCCTTGAAGTGGTCTTTCTTATTTGAACGGTCTGCTCTTTGCTCGTATGAGCGAAAGTTTTTGAGTAGCTTTTGTTCAATCTTAGGAATTTTGTATCCTAAAATTTTATCAACATTTTTAGAATGCAACCTTGGGTGAATACCCCTTGGTGATTCGAATAAAGCCATTTCAAGTTTAGGCATTTTGTCTATTGCAGAAACTTGCTCACTAGCAGACAATTAATTACCATCTTTTAGCGAATGATTTTTGCTTTGGAGCTTTGTCTTCTGCTGCATTAACTTTTAGGTTTCTTCCGTCTGAGCTAACACCATTTAGGCCTTCGATTGCTTCTTCAGCTTCACTGCTTGTAGACATTTCTACAAAGCCAAAACCTTTGCTTCTACCAGTGTCTCTGTCCATAATGATTCTTGCTGAAAGAACTTCTCCGTATTGAGAGAATAGTTCTCCAAGTTGGTCATTTGATAGATTGTAAGACAGGTTTCCTACATAGATTTTTGTAGTCATAATTGATCCTTTGACCAATACTTATTGGTCGCTATATTAAATAAATACTGAAATTGAAGCTGAAAAAAGACTTGATTGGAAATTTAGTCAGAAACTAATAGCAGTAAGCACAACCTAACACATTACTCAATTAAAAGATAGTCGTTTGAGTAATGTTCTTCTAATTAGTCTATTTTTCTATTATTTTAAATAATTGCATTCAGTGAAAAGTGAAATTACTATTAAATAATGTTAGATATTTTGTTTTTTATTATTAAGTACATTCCTTTTTGGGCAACTCCAATCATGCTCATATCTCTATCTTTTGCATACGTTTATTGGATTAAGGATGTTAGGGATATTTCGACTTATTTTGTATTGGTCGCGATTTTTTGCTTCTTTTGTAATACCTATTGGATTTTAACAGGTGGACCGAAAGGGAGCGTAGAGTTTCTTTTTCGTTTTATCTACTAAAATTTTTTTGCCCACGATAAATTTCATATGAATTTAACCCTTTGAAACTACTGATGAAATTCTCCGGTAAGAAAGTGTAACATTCTAAGAGTGCCAGTAATTTGACACTCACATTTGAATTGGCTAGCATTTTTTAAGGCCAATAATTTTGGTCTCACACACACCTAAATGGAATGTTGCATAATGAATGACTTTGATTTCCTTTATTCGAATCTAGATCAATTTTCTGACCAGAATTCAAGTGATTTTGAAATAGAGGTTCCCGATATTGTCCTAGTAGAAGACGATGTCGTTCTAGGGAAAACAATCAAAAAGTATGTTGAAAAAACCACCAAACTCAATGTTCACTACGTAAAAGGTCCATCAGAGTGTTTAGAACTACTCGCAGATGTTGATAAGAGTTCTAATTTTTGTTTAATTTCAGATATTAGTTTTGAAGATGGTGGAGCGGATGGACTCCTTCTAATTGACCTTCTAAAAGAGCGTGGCCTTAAATTTACTTCTATTGTTATGACTGGCTTTGCATCAATTGAAACAGCGATTAATGCCACTAAAAAAGGTGTTTATCACTATCTAACTAAACCATTTGATCTCGATGTTCTTACAGAACTTATTCTTAAGGCCTATGAAGAAGTTTATAAAATTGATAAGAAATATCTGACGTCTGATAAGGCACAAGTTGAGGTGGTTAGGGAAGAAAGAAGAGAGAGGAGAAACTCTTTCAAAATTGAGGCCCCAACTAAAGATGATATGTTTTGTGGGATGATTGGTCGCTCAAAAGTTATGAGAGATGTTTTCGAGCGCATTCAAAAAGTTGCTGCATCAGATTCTACTATTTTGATTAATGGACCATCGGGAACAGGTAAAGAACTCGTGGCCAGTGCCGTTCATAAACTATCTCCACGAAACAGTGGAGGAATTGTCTCTGTGAACTGTGGAGCTATTCCTGGTGAGCTACTTGAGAGTGAGCTCTTTGGTCACGAAAGGGGCGCTTTTACGGGTGCCATTTCTGCACGTAAAGGACGCTTTGAAATTGCAGATAAAGGAACAATTTTTTTAGATGAAATTGGTGATATGCCACTGCTACTTCAAGTAAAACTTCTTCGTGTTCTTCAAAATAGAACTATTGAAAGAGTGGGAAGCACTTCTTCAATGCCCGTTGATGTTAGGATCATCACCGCTACACACAGAAATTTAGAGCAAGCAGTATCTGAAGGAAATTTCAGAGAAGACTTATATTATCGCCTTAATGTTATTCCGATTAAAGTTCCGTCCCTCTCAGAAAGAAGGGAAGACATTCCATTGCTCATTTCATATTTCCTATCGCGATTTGTGAGTGCTGATGGAAGAAACAATGTTGAGTTTGATGATGATGCTCTAGAAGTCCTTATGACTTATGATTGGCCAGGTAACGTAAGAGAGCTAGAAAATTTAATGGAGAGACTTGTTATCCTTAAAGGTGGATCTCTTGTTAAGGCCTCTGATCTTCCTGGTAAATTTCTTACTCATTGTTCAAAGCGTTTTTCATTCTCGAATGCTGAAACAATGATCTCTCTTCCTGAAGATGGAATTGATCTTAAAAAAGTATTATCTGAAATTGAGGACTCTCTTATTGAGCAGGCCCTAGAGAGAACTTCAGGTAATAAGAATCAAGCATCACGCTTACTTTCAATGAATAGAACAACCCTAATTGAGAAAATGAAGAAAAAAGGTCTCTCTTTAGAGGTCTAATATCCGAGTATACCGCTCTTTTTGAGGGCGGTAACCCTTTGTTAATTTGATAAAAAAATCAATGTCAAAGTTTTGAGCAGAAAAAAAATCCCCTGAGCAAATTTTTCCTTTAAAATTTTCTAAAACCCTGTAGAATTATTTTTGAGGACAGACTTTAGGAAGAAGTCAAAATTATCCTCATAACTTATCTTACGACTATTTTGAAACAGGAAGTTTCAGGAAGTATGAATAAAACAATTTTCAAACTTTTGACATTCACATGCCTTTTTGCACCTTGCCGAGCAGGATTTGCCCAATATATTGAGCAAACAGAGAATAATGATTTCTTCAGGCTTGCAATCCACTCTGAGGCCCCTGAACAACTTATCGTAAGAAAGAAGGGCAGCACTGTAGAGATTAAAACTCTTAATATGGAACTCTTTGATAAGATCGTTGAAGATATGAAGAAGATTTCATTAAATAAGAAGTACTTCTCTAACTTCAATGTTCTAGAGCCTAATAGCGAATCTAATGTTCCTTCAATTGTTATTAATCTATCTCAAAGTTCTGTTGAACTATTTAGTTTCTATAAAGATAGAGAGAAAAAGAAAGTTATCGATTTTTGGATTGATGCCGACGCAGTAGGAACTAAAGAAGCAGCAACAGCTCCTGCTCAAGTTGCGAAAGCTGAGCCGAAGAAAGTTGTTGTAAAGACGGCGGTAAAAAAAGAAGCTCCTGTTCAGTCACAAAAAATTGCTATTCCATCTAATAATGATGATTTCAAAGATTTCAGATATGGTGCTTCATTCATTTGGGATTATGAACCATTGTCACCGCGAATTGTTAAACCTTTAAATCTAGAAAGAAAAACTCCAGAATATTTCTATCCAATTAAAGAGAGAGATTTCAAAAAGAGTGAGAAAGAAGCACATCTACAATTGGCCATTAATCTTTACAATAAGAAGAAGTGGGGGCTTATGTATAAGTCCATTACTCTTTTTCAAAAAAAATATGGTGATGAAGAGCAGATTGATCTTATCGAATACCTGAAGGCCAATGCAATATTGCGTGAAGAGCTTGAGAAGGGAAAAACGAAGCCAGTTAAAATGGCCATTTCAATGTTCCAAAACATTGTAAGTCGTACTAAAGACTATGACATGAGAAAAGGGGTTAGTAAGTATCTACTGGCCTACTATTTTGAAAATAAAGAGTATGTACAATCTCTCGACCTTGCGAAGAAACTTTATGTTGATTCAAAAGAAAATTTTGACTATGAACAATCTGATTCAGCTGCAGAGTATATTCTATTTTCACTGGCCAACTTAAATCAGGTAGAACAAGTTAAGCAACTTGTGAGTGAAAAAACGATTCAGAAGCTTTTACCAAAACAAGTTTTAATGGCCTATGAAATGTTTTCTATGATGAAGCTTGGTGAAGTTGAAGAAACTATCAAATACTTCGAAAAAGTAGAGAAGACGCTTACGAAACCAAGACATGAAGCCATTCTTTATAATGCAGCTGAAGCCTACTTTAGAATGGGGAATTACGATAAGGCCGTTCGTCTATATGATGATTTCTTAGCTGAACATTCTTACCATATCAAATCATCAGAAGCTCGTTTAAGAATTGCACTATCGTATGATCTTCTAGAACGTGACCCTTATAAAGTAGAAGAACTCTACAAGAATGCAATTAACAGATCTCAAATTCCAGATATTAGCTATGAAGCACGTATTCGTTATGTCGGTCATAGAAGTGTTAGAAAGAAGAAAATTGATAATTCAGATAGAGAAATTCGTGTTTTCTTAGATAACGATAATATTGAAAAACTAGATAAAGACCTTAAAAAACTACTTTGGTTAACAAGGCTGAGAATCTTTATTAAAGATCAAAAATTTGAAGAGGCCCTTAGCTTCTTGAGTGCTCTTCCTCTTAAAACAATGAAGGAAGAAGAAAGAAGAGTGTATGAAGCTGACGGTGCTGAAATCGTTTACGGAATTATTGAACATAATTTTAAGGCATCAGAATATGCTAAATCTTTCAGGGCCTACGAAATTTATAAAGACACTTATGTGAATAAAGTGGCCACTGATCCTTACTTGAATTACATCGTTGCTAAAAGTCTATTGAAATTAAAACTGACTGACCAATTTGAAAAATTTATGACTCATCTAAGAACACTAAAAGATGAAGAGCAAAAAACTTTTCCAATTTGGGTAGAGAGAAATGAGTTATTTAAAATAAATGATGTTATTGGTGAACTTACTCTTCTTAAAAACTTACAAATGGGTGAGTGGGATGAGGCTGAAAAGAGTCTTGCTAAAGTAACGTTAAGTAATGAGCTTAAGAAGTTTTATTTCAGCGGTCTTATTGATTATAACTTAAAAAAATACGCTTCTGCAGAAGAGGCCTTTGAGAAGTATATGACAGCTCCAGGTGCGAGAATTGCAACTGAACCAATCGAAGTCGCAGAGCTATTGAAGGCCTATACTGACTCAATTTATGAGCAAGGAAAGTCTGAAAAATTCAAGAAAGTAGCTAGGGCATTACTTGATGATACGGAGTCGTTAAAAGGCTCAAATACCTATGTTCAAGGGGTTAGAGAGAGATTGCAATACCTCTACCTTGAAATGACTGGTGCCGAATTGAAACCGGATTTTGTAACTTTTTCAAAAGATATTACAGCGTTCAAAAAAGACTACCCTTCTTCCCAATATCAAGGGAGAATAAACTACCTTCAAGGCATGATGTTCGTGAAGGAAGGAAAGTTTAAGGAGGGAAGATTAGTATTTGAGGAGATTTTGAAGGATTCAGAATCGAGTGAATATCTAAAAGAAATGGTGAGGGCGGAATTATCCCTACTACAAATTAAAGAAAGAAAAATATAACCAAGGATAATAGGTTAAGTTTTATTCAAGACAGGAGGTCAAATGAATAATGTTAATGTCGAACTTTTTGGAAAAGACCCTAAAGTAACAAAAGCGCTTTCTATCGCCAGAAACGTATCAGTTACAAAGGCTCCAGTTCTAATCACAGGTGAAACTGGTATTGGAAAGAAAACTCTAGGTCAGTACATTCACCAAAATTCTACTCGTGCAAATGGTCCATTTATTGTTGTTGATTGTGCAGAAGATGCGCAAACAGTAGAAAACAATATTCTTGGTCACAGAGATGATGAAACAGGACGTTTCAACAAAGGTGCTCTAGAAGCTGCAAACGGTGGAACAGTTCTATTTGCAAACATCGACGGTCTTGAAGACGAATTCCAAAAGAGAGTACACAAAATCCTTACTGAACTAAGCGATTACGATATCGACGTAAGAATTCTTGCAACAACAACTAAGAACCTTTCAAAATTAGTTGGAGCTGGAAGATTTTACAGAGGTTTATATACATTTATTTCTCCAAACTCAATCAACCTAACTCCACTAAGAGAAAGAACAGCTGATCTTGAAATGATCGCTAGACACTTCATCACTGAAAATGCTGAAGCAACAGTTGAGCTAGATGATTCTGCACTTAATAAAATTCTTAATCACTACTGGACATACAATATTCAGGAACTAAAAGCAGTTATTGAAAATAGTCTTGAAAACCTTGAAGAAGATTTCGTACTTAACGAAGAAGCTCTAGAAATTGGTGAAAAGAAAGCTGTAAGTATGATCTCTGAAGAAGATTCAGAAGGTATTAGACTTATGTCTCTTAAAGAAGCTGAAAGACTACTTATCAAAAAAGCTCTTGTTCACACAAGTGAAAACAGAACACAAGCAGCTAAAATTCTAGGAGTATCAATTAGAACTCTTAGAAACAAAATCAATGAGTACAGAAATTCTGGGAACTCATATTTTGTAAATTTAAGATAGTAATTGGAGATAGGGGTATCCCATGATTTCAGACGACAAAACTCTACAAGCACTGGCAGCGTCACTGAACTTTAGACAGATGAGACAGGAGATTATTTCTTCCAACATCGCTAACGCAGAGACACCAGGGTACAAAGCTAAGAGACTCGATTTCGAAGAAGCTCTAGCTCGCGCTTTGGATGTTGATGGTAATGAATCAATGTTGACCTCCGATAAAAAACATTTCGATGTTGGGAGTGGCGGATTTAATAACCTTGAACCAGATGTTTATGAAGATCCAAACGGGGTTGTTAGTGAAGATGGGAATACTGTAGATCGTGATGCCGAAATGGCGAAAATGGCAGAAAATAAAATCATGTTTGATGCCTCTGTCCAGCTACTTAATAAAAAACTAGGACTGCTCAAATACGCAGTAAGCTCTGAGAGGTAATAGATGGATTTATTAACGAGTTTAAAGATTAGTTCATCAGGACTAAGTGCAAACAAAAAGAGAATGGCCGCTATTTCTTCAAATATTGCCAATGCGCAAACAACGAGAACTGCTGAAGGTGGTCCTTATAGAAAGAAAGAAGTGGTTTTCGGTGCTGAGCCAGCGAGAGAATCATTTTCAGAGATTTTAGAAGGTGAATTAGATGAAAAGGCTCAGGCCGTACATGCAACAGAGGTTGTTTCAACTAATAAACCACCAATTTTGAAGTATGAACCAAATCACCCAGATGCAAATGAGCAGGGATATGTGGCCTACCCAAATATCAACGTTATGGAAGAAATGGCCAATATGATTTCAGCTTCAAGAAGTTATGAAGCGAACGTAAATGCAATGACAACAACTAAGAACATGGCCATGAAGGCCTTGGAGATTGGAAGATAATATCTTCGGAGTAGAGTATGGCAATTAACAATATCAGTTCAATGAATGAAATTTTAGCGAAACACTCAACACATGAGTGGACGCGTTCATCTGATGTTGACATTACTAAGGCACTTGACTTTAGTGATGTAGAATTTGGCAATATTAAAACTGGAGACACTAAACAATCATTTAGTGACATGCTTGCGACAACAATTAAAGATGTAAATAGTCTTCAGCAAGAGGCGAACACGGCAGTGCAGAAGTTGGCATCAGGTCAGACGAAAAACTTGCATGAGACAATGTTAGCAGTAGAAAAAGCAGAGATCGCATTTAAGACGATGAACCAGATAAGAATGAAAGTCATTGACGCTTATAAAGAAGTCATGAGAATGCAGATTTAGTGAATAAAACTTGGGGCATGAAGCCCGCTTGTGAATCAGGAGGATTCCCTTGCAGGACTTTTTAGAAAAAATTGTAAGAAACTTTACCGAATTCTTCCAGAGCTTAGATGCATCTAAGAAGATAGGTCTAATATCAATATCAGTCTTTATTGCTGGTGTGCTCGCTTCAATGATTATTTGGGCGTCTAAAACTAGATATGAAGTACTCTATACTGATCTTAACAAAGAAGATTCAAAGAAAATTGCAGTGATCTTAGAGGAAAACAAGATTGCTTACCAATTAGAAAATGATGGTAAGACAATCAAAATCCCTGAGGACATGGTTAATGTTTGGAGACTTCAGCTCGCAACTAAGGGTGTAAATTTCTCTGGGACAGTTGGATACGAAGTTTTCGATAAGCAATCTTTTGGAACGACAAGCTTTGTTCAAAAAGTAAATAAGCAAAGAGCTCTAGAAGGTGAGTTGATTAAGACGATCAAATACCTTAGAGGTGTTAAGAGATCTCGTGTTCACTTAACAATTCCTGAGTCATCTCCTTTTGCATCTGAGAAAAAGCCACCTTCAGCATCAGTTGTTCTTGAACTAGAAGATGGAGTTATTTTAACTGAAAGTGAGATCCGCGGAATTGGTTCATTAGTTGCATCGTCTGTCGAAGGAATGAGACCAGAGAACGTTGTTATTCTTGATCATAGAGGGAAGAAACTATCTGAGAACGTTGGTGATGCTATGACGGCAAACACTGCAAACAGACTAGCTCTCGAATCAAAACTAAACACTCAATACGAAAAACAAATTGAAGAAATTTTAAGTAAAGTAGTGGGTGCCGGAAAAGTTATCGCTAAAGTAACGGTGAAACTTGATTATACAGAGTCTGTATCGACGAGTACTGAATACGATTCAGAAAATAAGGCCGTTCTATCTGAGGTTGAAAACTCTCAGAAAATTGCAGGAGCGAGACCGTCTCCACAAGGTATTCCAGGGGCGAGATCTAACCTTCCAGGTGAACAACCACAACCAGGAATTCCTGAGACAAGAAATAATGTTGATAAGTCATTAACGACTAGAAACTACAACGTACCAACTAAGGTAACTAAATCAAAGAAACCTTCAGCTACTGTTCGTAATATTTCTGCAGCAGTTATGATTGATGGTAAAATGGTACCAATGAAGAACGATTCTGGTGAATCTGTAATGCAGTATGAACCATGGGCTGAAGCTGATATTGCGAACTTTCAAGCAATTGTTTCTTCAACTTTAGGTATTCAAGATAAGCGTGGTGATAAGATTGTTATTAAAAATATGCAATTTCATCACGAGGATATGGAAGGAGTTGAGGCCCTTATGCGTGAGCGTGAGAACCGCGAACTTCTTAAAAATATCGTTAAGTACATTGCTGTTGGTTTAGTAATTTCACTGTTCTTCTTCCTTGTTGTAAGACCATTCATCCAGTGGATTACAGACAATACTGTTGAAACTGTTGAAGACTTCTTACCAAGAACACTAGAAGAACTAGAGAAGGTTCAGGCCAATCAGAAACTTCCTGGGCTTGAAGATGCACTTCCTCAGATAGAAGAGAAGCTGAACCCAGAAAAAATTGAAGGGAATATGCTGCGTGAAAAGATTATCTCTCTTGTAGAAGGTAACCCAGGCAAAGCAGCACAGATTTTACATGAAATGATTCATGCAAATGAATCAGATAAACAAATCGCTTAATTAGAGAAGGAGAGTCTTTGTGAGCGACAATTTAGATCCAGATGTTGAATATTCACTACTAACAGGACAAGATAAGGCCTCGTTACTTTTGAGTTCTCTTGGTGTGACTACGACACAGTTAATCTTCTCTTATATGAAAGATAACGATGTTAAGAGAATGATTAATGGAATGGCGAACATTAAACGTGCGCCAATTTGGATGATAAAAAGAGTTCTAGAAGAATTTTACTCTCAGCTAAATGAAGAGAACGATCTCCTTTTCTCTGAAAACTCTGGTAGAGACTTTATTATTAATGCTCTTGGTGAAGATAGAGCGAAGCAACTTCTTGGTCAAATTGTTGATGTTGGAGCTTCGAATACTCTTGAGTCTCTGGAGCTAGTTGATACAAGAACACTTGCAAACTTCCTGATTAACGAACACCCTCAGACAATTGCTTTAATTGTTGCGCACTTAAATGCTGAGAGAAAAGTGGATGTTCTTAGACGTCTTCCTGAAGGTCTCCAGGCAGAAGTTGTACTTAGGGTTGCAAACCTTGACCACGTTTCACCTGAACTTATTGCTCAGCTTGATGACGTACTTAAAACAGAACTTTCAACACTGGGATCAATTGATACAAATCAACTTGGTGGTGTTGAACCAATCGCTGATATGCTTAATCTTATGGATAAGAATAGCGAGAAGAATATTATGGGTCGTGTTGAAGAGAAAGACCCTGAGCTTGCAGAAGAGATTAGAAAACTTATGTTCGTCTTTGAAGATCTTATCTACGTGGATGACAGGGGTATTCAAAATCTACTTAAAGAAGTTGATGGTCAAAAACTTACAATTGCACTTAAAACTGCTCCTGAAGATGTTCGTGCGAAGCTCTTTAAGAACATGTCTAACCGTGCAGCGACACTACTCAAGGAAGATCTTGAGACTCTTGGACCAACAAAACTTTCTGATGTTGAGAAAGCGCAGTCTGAGATTGTACAAAAATGTAAAGAGCTTGAAGCTCAAGGTAAAGCATTCATCTCTCGTGGTGGTGATGCAGACGCTCTTGTATAAGAGGATTGGAGATAGGTTATGGCCCAAGATTATGAAGTACAAGAATATCAGTTTCAATCTTTTACAAAGAATGCTGATAATTCAGGTAGCGTAAGTGACTTTCAGTTTCAAAATCTTGATAGTCATTTTGCCAATTCTCGTAAACCATCACCTGAAATCATTAAGGTCGAGAGAACAAACTCTAGACTAAAGGGCTTTGAAGTTTCAGATATCGTAAGACATCACCGTGGACTTCAGGCCCAAGAAGAGAGTGAAAAAGAACAAATCATTCAAGAGGAAGTTGAAAGAAGACTTGCTTTGATTAAAGAAGATGCTTTTCGCCAAGGGTTCCAAGAGGGTTCAAACGCAGGTAAAGAAGAGGTCTTCCAAGAAACAATCAGACAAACAGAGGAAAAACTTGAAACTCTTGGTGAAATGATTCGTGGAGTTCTTGGTACAAGTGAAGATATTTTAAAAGCACAAAAGAAACAAATTTATAATCTAGTAAGAACTTTAACAAAATGGGTTATCTTGCGTGAACTAAAAGATGACGACAAGTATCTCGAAAGATTGTTAGAGAAGATCATTCTGGAAATGCAAACAAAGAAAAACCTTCTTGTTCGCGTTGATCAAAAAGACTTTGAATTTATGCCGGAAGTTCTTGAACACGTCCAAAAAAGAATCGGTGAACTACAAAACGTTAGAGTTGAAATTGATTTTGATATCGAAGGTCCAGGACTTGTTCTGGAATCTGAAAATGGCATTATCAATGGTACGTTGAATGAACAATTAAAGAGTTTAGACCGACTTTTTGAAACAGTAGGACTTGGTGCAGATGAGTCAGAATCTGAATAAAACATTAGATTTAGAGGCCATTCATAAGGCCTATGAATATGCGACTCCTTATCAAAAGATTGGGAAGGTTAGAGCTTCTCGCGGGATGCTCTATGAGATAAATCTTGCAAGGGCCGTTATCGGAAGTAATGTTGAGTTCGTTACAGAATTCGGTGACACCTGTCTAGGTGAGGTCGTTTCAATTGATGGTCCCAAATGTTTGGCCATGCCTTATTCTGAAATTTCAGGAATCAATTCTGAGACCAAAGTATATTTAAAAGACTTAACAACTACGATCAAAATCAGTGAGGCCATGATTGGTCGCGTGATTGATTTTCAAGGAAATCCCATTGATGGCAAAGGTCCAATCGAAGGATTTACAGAAAATAGATCGATTTTTGGAACTCCAATTAATCCCCTTGAGAGACCGCCAATTCGTGAACAGCTTGATACAGGTGTTAATGCCATCAACTGTTTTATGACAGCAGGTAAAGGGCAACGTATGGCCATTATGGCCGGATCAGGGGTGGGGAAGTCTGTAACGCTTGGTATGATTGCTCAAAAATCATCTGCAGATGTTAACGTTATCGCCTTAATTGGAGAGCGTGGTCGTGAGGTTCTAGAATTTATCGAACATGACCTTGGTCCTGAAGGTATTAAAAAATCTATTGTAATTGTTGCAACATCTGATACTTCAGCCCTTATCAGAATGAAGGCAGCTTATGTGGCCACAACTGTTGCGGAATATTTTAGAGATCAAAATAAAGATGTGCTTTTGATGATGGATTCAATCACACGTTTTGCTATGGCCCACAGAGAGATCAGCTTAAGTGCTGGAGATCCTCCTGGTCAAAAAGGTTATACACCAGCAGTTTTTGCACAACTTCCAAAGCTAATGGAAAGAGCTGGGACAAAGGCCAATTCTGGAACGATCACTGGAATCTATACTGTTCTCGTTGAAGGGGGCGATATGGATGAGCCTATTGCAGATGCGGTTCGAGGGATTTCTGATGGGCACATTATTTTAAGCCGTGCTCTTGCATCTAAAAACCAATTTCCGGCCATCGATATTCTACAATCTCTTTCAAGGGTAATGGGGAAAGTCGTTTCGAGTGAGCATAGAGTCGTTGCAGGTCACTTAAGAGATCTAATGGCAGCTTATCGAGACAACGAAGATTTAATTAACGTAGGTGCTTATGCAAGAGGATCAAATCCTAAAGTAGATAAGGCCCTAGTTATTTACGATGACCTTATGAATATGATGAAGCAATTTCAAGGGATGAGCTCACCACTATCAATGGATGAGCTTTTTGATAGTATGGTTGATTTAGCTAGAAAGGCCGAACATGCCATTAACCCTCCACATTACGAGGAGTAGTAGATGGCCCAGAAGTTTAAGTTTAAACTAGATGGACTCTTAAAGGTGAGGGAGTTCAACGAAAAAAGAATTAAAGTTGAGCTTGGGCAACTATTGAAAGAAATTACTGAAGTAGAAGATAAGATTAAAAAGTTACACGCAGATATTGAAGACGCCTATGAGTCACAAGAGCGATTTATTGAGACTCCTACTTTAGGTCGTATGGCACAGTTCTTTCCACAATTTATTCGTGCCAAAAAAGACGAAATTAAAATAAATGAAAATATACTCTACTCACTGCAAAGAAAATATCAAGCGAAAGTAGAAGAAATGTCGAAAGCAAAAGGTGAGGTTAAGGTTTTAGAGAACTTTAAAGAAAAGAAAAAAGTAGAACACCAAAAGCAAGTCGATAAGAAATTACAAGAAATGATTGAAGAATTAACGATGAATAAAAAGCATCATGAAAAAAAGGTGAACGAGAAATGAAAGCTTTTATAATATTATCCCTTGTGCTGTGTTTGTCTGGTGGACTTAAAACGGCCTTTGGAGAAGAAAAAAAAACTTACACTCAAGAAGAATTTGATGCTGCTGTCATGAAAGAGCTTGAGAAAAAGATGAAGCAAATTGGCAGATCAAAAATGATCGATTTCTCTAAGGGCCTACTTGAAAAAGAAGAGCAAATGAAAGTTCGTGAGCTTGAAATTTCTAAAAGAGAAGAGCAATTAAAAGTTAATGAAGGTGATTTTAAAAATCGTGTACAAGCTTTTAAAGACGAGCAAAAAAAGTTTCTAGCTTGTCTTGATGATGTTGATCAAAAAGAAAAAAGTCGTATCGATAATATGGTAGCTGTTGTGTCGGGTATGAGACCACAAAATGCAGCTGCGCTATTGTCGCAACAAGAGGCTGAAATTTCAGTGAAAATTATTTCAGAACTTGATCCTGCAAAGACTTCCAAAATTTTTAACTTAATGGATAAGGAAATTTCTGCCCGACTTCAAAAACTATACTTAAAAATGCGAAAATGATTCAGTGAGTCGGAAGTCTCATTTAATTTAGGGATAAAATGCAAGCAAACTTATTAGCACAATTAACAAAGATGATGGATGTAAAGGGGACGAAGGGTCTACCTACAAACACGTCTGCTAAAGGGCAAGCAGTAAATGCTGATGCTCTTTTTGCTAAGCTAATGAAGCTTGTAAACTCTAATGCTTCAACTGACGAGATTGTAAACTTAGTAGAAAAAGAAACTAAAAATCTCAATAACGAAGATAAAGAACTTGTATTTGATGTGATGTCAGATTTCCTAGAAGAGGGAAGCTCTGTTGAACAAAAAATGCCAGAACAACTTATCAATATCAAAAACGAAGAAAAGATTGTTTCAACAAATAAGGAAACGGCTTTAGATAGTATCTTTAAGAAAAACGATGTTAGAGATGAAAAACTTTTAAGCATTCTTGATAAAGGTACAGATCTTAATACTGTCAAAAATGCGAGAGCTGAAACTTCTATGTTGGCCGAAACGCAACCAAAAATAGAAGGGAAGCTAGCTTCTTTATTAAATAATGATGCTCCTGTTATGACAGACATGAAAAAAGTTGCGTTAAAAGAATCTCTAAATAATTCACCAAAAGAAGCTGTTAAAGTTCAAAGCAGTGATGATTTTTTAAATAATCTTGCGATGATGAAAAAACCTGGTCAGGCACAGAGTCAATTAGCTTCTGCTAACCAAAATTCTAATTTTTTCAGCGTAAGCAAATTCCAAAAAGAACAATCTGTTCTTGATAATGGAATTATTAAAACTAAAAAGTCAGACTTTTTCAAAACATCATCTAAAGAAGAAAAAGATGGTGAATTAAAAATTGATGGGAATTCTCATGCTTTTGCTAAAGAAGAGGCAACTCTTGCAATGCTAACAAAAGATGGGATTAGACCGGTAGAGAAGATGTCTGTTGAAAATTCAACGAATAATCAAGTGAAAGTTCTTGATTTGAATTCTCTTAATACAACTGATGCCAATCAAGTAATCGAGAAGATTTCAAATTATATTGTGCAATCAAAAATTAACAATACAGATACTCTAGACCTGGTTGTTAAGCATGATTCACTTGGACAATTTAATGTTCTAGTTAATAAGACTCAGGGATCTGATTTAATTGATCTACAAATCAGAACGGCAACTGCAGAGGGAAATCAATTCTTTGCTAAGCATGAAACTGAGCTCCTAAAACACCTAGGACAGAATGGTGTAAAAGTTGCTGACTTAAAAATTGCCATGAACGATGCTATAACTATGAGTAACGGTTCTGAAATGAAGAAGAATACTGATTCAGGTTCTCAATTCAGTCAAAACCAAAATCACTCATCACATGCTAATAACTCTTTCTCTGGTGACTTCGGTCGAGGTGGAGAGCAAAGAAGAAAAGATCTTTGGCAAGAGTATCGTGAAAGGCTAGGAGCTTAATTAAATGGCCCAGATCGGAAAACCCGCTTCATCAAATGATTTTGCTGGTATCCAAATGGCACAGAAAACCATTGGAAACGGTAAAAGAAAAAAGACTACGGTTGGAGAGCAACTTAACAAGCTTTCTGGTGTTGAAGAGAAAAGCCGTTTTGTTAATCGTGAAGAACATAACAAAATGGGGAAAGACGGGTTCCTTAAACTTCTTGCGCATCAAATGCAAAACCAAGATCCAATGAAGCCTATGGATCAAAAACAATTCGCAGCAGATCTTGCTCAATTCTCTCAGTTAGAGCAAATGACAAATATGAATGCAAAGTTAGATAACTTTGGTAAAAATGCCCCTCAAGAATTGAAGTTCTACGGAGCTAGCTTCCTTGGTAAAGAGGTTGTAACAAATGGAACAACTGTTAATTACGATGGAAAAAATATCAATCAAAAACTTCCATTCTATTTAGAAAAGCCTGCTAAAAACGTTATCGTTAACGTGTTTGACTCTAAAAACCAAATGGTCGCTCAGCTTGAAGGTGAGGGGCTAGGTCAAGGACAACAGTCTTTAGAGTGGAACGGTTATATGCTTGACGGAACAAAGGCCCCTAAAGAAAGTTACCGTTTCCAAGTTTTAGCTTGGGATAAAGATATGTCAGAATTTAGAGGACAAACAAAAGCTTCAGGTGTTGTTACGGGTATCAACTTTGAAGATGGTGAAACTGTTTTAACTCTTAACGATGGTAAGAAATTATTTTTAAGAGATGTTGAATCTTTTAAATTACCAAATGGTGAACAAACAAATTCTCTTAACGAGCAAAAAAATCCTGCATTGCAAAAGAATGCGATGAAAGCGTACAATGGTATTGAAGGGCAACTTTAATTAAGTTGATATGAATATGAACAACAATAAGATTAACAACATTCTGATTCCAAATGTCTCGAAGCTTCCGAGTCAGAAGAGTGTTGATCTTACAGATAAACTCGACGGCAAAATTAAAGGCGAAGAGTTTAAGAATCTACTTAAGGAACAAATTGATGGTCCAAGAGTAGAGCATGGTATCTCTCTTTCTGTTCATGCAGCAAAAAGATTGCAAGAAAGAAATTTGAGTATGGATAGTGATGAATTTTTCAAGCTTAAAGGAGCTATTGATAAGCTCAAAATGAAAGGTGGAAGAGATTCATTAGTTATCACAGATAAAGCAGCTTATATCGTTGACGTTAATAACAACAAAGTTGTTACCGCCATTGATAAAGAAAATATGTTAGAAAATGTTTTTACGAAAATTGATTCGACAGTAATAGTTTAAGCGGTTGAATGAGTTATTGGCTGGTCCTTTCCGGAAGCCATGTGACGGATCTGTAGTTATCCAACACATCTCATCAGCTTGTATGGTCTAGGAGGGACTTCATGGGAATTCTACGTTCTTTTAACATCTCAGTTTCAGGTATGAACGCAGTTGGACAAGGTATGGGTGTTATTGGTGATAACATTGCCAACGCTGGTACAACGGGTTTCAAAGCTTCTCGTGCAGAATTTCAAGACGTTCTTGCAAAATCTCTAAAAGGTATTGATGGTGGTGATCAATTTGGTGCGGGTGTTAAGCTTGCTCACATTAAGCCATTAATGTCTCAAGGTGATGTTACGAGAACAGATAGTATTACAGACCTTGCAATTAACGGTGATGGTTTCTTCAGAGTTGAAGCTCCATTTGGTCCAGGATTTACAAGAGATGGTTCAATGCACTTCAATAAAGAAGGTGAGCTAGTTAATTCTGACGAATATAAAGTTCTAGGTTTTACTGTTGATACTGAAGGTAGAGTTACAAATAAATTAAGTCCAATCAAACTTGGTAATACAACGATTCCAGCTAAAGCAACTGAGAGTGTTGGTGTTAATATGAACCTTGACTCTCGTGCAGAAGTTAAGCAATTCGACATTAATGATCCTGATAAGACTTCAAACTTCTCTCACTCAACAACTGTTTATGACAACGTTGGTACAGCAAGACTTGTTACTATTTACTATAACAAGCAAGCTGATAACAACTGGACATACCGTGCTCTTGTTGACGGTGCAGATGCTCAAGGGGGAGAACAAGGGAAATTCGTTGAGATGGCCTCTGGTACTCTTAGATTCAACCCAAAGGGTCAATTGCAAGAAGAAGTTGAAAGCAACAATTCATTCAACTTCAATAAAGGTGCAGCTCCTGATCAGAAAATTAAATTTGATTTCGGTGCATCGATTGCAGAAGGTGGGGATGGGCTTGATGCTTCAACTCAATATGGTTCTCAATCATCTGTTGCAAGACATACGCAAGATGGTTCATCAGCTGCAACTCTAGCTTCTCTTTCATTTAACGATAAAGGGATTTTAACTGCAGTTTACGATAACGGTATCGCTAGAGATATTTCTCAGATCGCAGTAGGTAAGTTCGAAAACAACGAAGCACTTTTCAAAGTTGGTAAAAACTTATTCAAAGAATCAAGACAATCAGGTCAAGCGGCCATGGGAAAACCAGGTGAAGCGGGACGTGGAGAGGTTCTTTCTAAGTCTATTGAGCTTTCTAACGTTGATATTGCTAACGAGTTCGTAAACCTAATGACTGCATCTAGAAACTTCCAAGCAAACGCGAAGACGCTAACAACAGCTGATCAAATGCTACAAGAAGTTCTAAACATTAAACGATAATCATCTCCCTAGTTGATTTGATAACCCTTCCCTAGAGGGTAAAAAAAAGGCCACTCATATGAGTGGCCTTTTTATTTAAGCGAGTAATTTTTTATTCACCATCAGTACCAATCGCTTCGACTGGGCATGCTTCTAAAGCGGCCATGGCCTCTTCTAATTCTTCTGGAGATTTGGGTTGGGCCTTTACAAAGGCATGACCTTCTATGTCGTTCATTTCGAAGAAACGTGGCGCTTCCATAACACAGGCATCACAGGCAATACACTGATCATCTACATAGAATTTACCAGGTACGTTTTCTTCCCATTTTGCTGTTTTATCGGCCACGTTTAACTCCTCTGCGAAAAATATCTAAAATCTATTGAAACGAAATGTTGCCGTTGATTTTTACACTAACTTTTTCTTTTTGTTCTTTAATTGCATTTTGCTGAAGAACGCGAGAAAGAACTCTGCTTAGTGCTTCGCCATCGGCCTTAACTTCTTTCTTATCCATTTGAGCTGTTTTTACTACAACAACTTTAGATGCGCTATCAAATGTGTAAATTTTGTTTGTCTGTACACCGTTGGCAAAAAGAGCTTCTAAATTCTCATCGCTAAGTGATTGAATAGAGTTTGCACTATCAAGTCTTGTAATAGCAACTTTCTCTTCATGGTTAACAGCGTATTCTTTTTCTAGTGCCATTAGTTGCTTTTTATTTCCTTTTTCAAGGGCCGAAGCAACTTCAGTTTTAACTTTTTCAAGAAGAGCAGAGATATCTTTTTCTTTTTGAATAAGCTCTTTGGCTAGATCTGTTTGGTGCTCAGCTAGAGTTGCTGGTTTAGCCGCTTTTTTGTCTTCAACTAAAATTAGGTGGTATCCAAACTGAGTCTTAACTGGAGCTGAAATTTGACCTGGCTTCATTTCAAAAGCAACTTTTTCAAATTCGGGAACCATTCTGCCACGTCCAAACCATCCAAGGCTTCCTTTTCTGTCTTTTGCCCCTGGCTCTTCTGAGAACTTATTAACGTTAGCTACGAAGTTCTTTACAGTAAGACCTTTAGCAATAGATTGAATCTTCTCAAAGGCCTTCTTGTCATCACCATCTTTTACTTCAATAAGGATGTGGCTAGCTTTAACTTGCTCTGGAGTATCAAGGGCAGCTTTTCTGTCTGCAAATAGATTTTCAACTCTTTTAGCGTTAGTTTCATTAGCTAGGTATTCACTAATTTCTTTCTTAGAAACATCAACAGTTTTTCTAAGAGAGTCTTTGCTGATTGTCATAATATCTGCACTAAGACCTTCTGACTTAATACGAGCTACTTCTTTAGCGTAAGTTTCAGATACTGGAACACTTGCTAGAAGGGCCTGTGCTTTTTGAACCTTGATTTGATTTTCAGTGTCTTCCTCAAACTGCTCAGGTGTAATTCTATTGTAAGCAAGGAGACCTTTGTACTTGTTAATGTCAAATTGACCATTTGTTTCAAAGAACTTCATTGATTTAATTTGGTTTTTGATCTCATCTTGGCTAGCAGTTGCACCAATTTCATCAGCGAAAGTTAGGATTAGTTTGCTGTTGATTAGGTTTTGAAGAGCGTTTTGTTGAACATTGAATTGCTTCATTTGTCCGCTTGTAAGAGGCTTTCCACCATTAATGAAGTTGCTCATGAATTGAGATTGTCTTTGGACTTCATTTTCAAATTCGAAGAGCTTAACTGGGTAAGACCCTACCTTGGCCACTGAATCAGGAGTTGTACCTTGAAAAGTTGTAAGCCCTGAAACTACGAATGCAATAACGATCAATCCGATGATCAAATTAACCAAAATACTAGAAGTTTTCTTTTGGAAGTTGTCCGACATAACCTTTGTCCTTTTTTTGTTGCTATGAAATTCGAAATATTATCCCCCAACTCCTCTAGAACGTAAAGATTGTTGGCAGTTGGTGGCAATTTCGGTAACTTTTAATAAACACAACTTTGGAGTGAGTTTTGAAATTTCTTGAAGGAGATGGCGCGAAGCTAAAAATCGCCCTCAATGTCATTATTTTGTCCGCCGCATTATGGGGAGTCTCAAGAAGAGATGTTTCCTATACTGAGACAACGGCCTTTGAAAACGCTATGATCGACTCTTTTGCCCCGATGCAAAAGAGTGTGAGCTATATTCAGGAACAGTTGAGCGATTTTGTCGAGCATTACCTAGCAAATGTGAATGCGAGCAAAGAGAACGTTGACCTGCATAAAAAAGTGAAAGAACTGGAAAGCGAATTATTTAGCTTTGAAGAAGTGGCCCTAGAGAATATTAGGCTCAAGGACCTTCTAGAGTTCGGAAAAGGTGTCAAAAGAAGAAAGGTTCTCGCTCAGGTTGTGGCCTGGAACGCAAATAGTGATTTTAGGGTTCTTCGCATTGATAAGGGAATAAAGGATGGGATTAAGGTTCAATCAACAGTTGTAACCTCAGATGGTCTTGTTGGTTATATCTATCGTATTACAGATAGCTTTGCAGATATCTTAACAATCGTTGATTCAAACAATAGAGTTGATGGGCTTATTGAGAGAACGCGTTCGCACGGTATTTTAGAAGGGGATTCAAATTCTAAAACACAAATGAAGTACGTCACAACTACTGACCCGGTTATTTTAGGTGATCTCGTTTTGACTTCGGGTTTAGGAAATATCTATCCAAAAGGCATTAGGATTGGAGTCGTAACTCGAATTGAAAAAGAAAGTCATGGGATTGAGCAGGAGATCGAAGTAACTCCTGCGGTAGACTTCTCAAGGCTAGAAGAAGTTGTAGTGCTTGTTAGTGATGAAGGCAGCGATCATAAAATGGAGTGGGAAGCCCTCGATGATCCAGAACACTCAAGGAAGAATTAATGAAGTTACAATTAAAAAATATACTTATTTCTCAGTTCATCACGATTTTAATTCTAATCGTATTAGAAATCGTATCAACAGGAATTTTACCAATACTTGGACTTCAAAAATATTCTATTCCCTTTAATATTTTAGTTGTTCTATTTCTTGGATTTAAACTTGAGACGCCATACTTATCTGTCTTGATTCTTGTTGTTCAATTTTTCCATTCTTTTTTCTCTATCGAGGGTTGGGAAATGGGAACAATTGCTGGAATTGTGATTTGTTTTATTATTTCGTTCCTAAGAGATTTAATTCATTTTCATTCATCTCTTGCAACAATGATGGTAACGCAAATCTTCCAATTCATCTGGTTTGTAATTGTGTCTTTTCTTCTCTATTTGAAGTTGGATACGTTGGATTATATTATCGATAAATTTTGGAGATTTTTACCAGAGAGTATCTTTATTACACTTATGGCACCATTTTTCTTCTCATTATTTGATAAGGTATGGGGAGTTGGAGAGAAAGGTCTGCTTGGAGATGAGTCTTAATGTTTGGTGAAGATGATATTGTCAAAGGTCACAAACAAAGAGCAGATATAATATTTAATATTATCGTTTTTTGTTTTGGACTAATTGTCATTAGACTTTGGTACTTACAAATTTATAAAGGGGATCTCTTTTATAAATATTCAGTACAAAATCGTCTAAGAAAAGAAATTGTAAATGCCCCGCGCGGGTTAATCTTTAGTCGTAATAATGAACTACTTGTTCATAATGCTCTTCGTTTCGACGCAGCAGTTGTTCCTCAGTATCTAACAAAGAAAGATGAGACTTTTAAAAAGCTGTCTTCTATTTTAGAGATGGAGCAGGATGAGATTAAAAAGATTTTAAAAAATAATAGTAATCAGGCCAGTTATCGCCCAGTAGTTATAAAGAAGAATATCTCAGGTCGTGAAGTTGCAATTATTGAGACCGAGTCTTCTTCAATGCCTGGTGTGCGTGTTGAAACTTTTATTTCTCGTGAGTATCGCGATAAAGAAATTGGGGCACACTTACTTGGTTATATTTCCGAGATTTCTCAGGCGCAGCTTCCTAAATATAAAAAACGCGATGGAATCGACTACAACCTTGGAGACTTTATCGGTCAATCAGGTGTTGAAGAAATGTTTGATCAATCCCTTCGTGGTGAAGACGGTTATCAATTCATGGAAGTAGATGCTCGTGGACGCATGAAAAGGGTTATTCAATCAAATAACCTTTTCCAAGGAATTGAAAACAAGCCGGCCCGTCCTGGTAACAATATTCGTCTGACAATTGATCGCGATATGCAAATTCAGGCCTTCAATTCTTTAGAAGATAAAGTGGGAAGTGTTGTGGCCATTGATGTTGAGTCTGGTGAGATTTTGACAATGGTTTCTCGTCCTTCATTTGAACCAGGGCGATTTAGTAGAGGGATTTCTTCAGATTACTGGGCATCCCTTGTAAATGATCCAAACAGACCCCTCATTGATAGAACTATTCAAGAACACTATATGCCTGGTTCTACGTTCAAACCTTTCGTTGCTATTGCGGCCTTAGAAGAGGGGCTAATAAAGCCAGATCAAAAAATTATGTGCCCTCCAACTTTTAAACTTGGGCGTAGAGTTTTTCACGACTGGAAAAAAAATGGCCATGGTATGACGGATGTTTACAAATCGCTTCGCGAGTCAGTGGACGTTTACTTCTATAAAATCGGAACTCAGTTAGATATTGATACTCTTGGCGAGTATGTTTCAAGCTTTGGACTTGGAAAGAAAACAGGAATTCTTTTGCCAAGGGAAACAAGTGGGCTTGTTCCAACAAAAGAATGGAAGAAGAAAAGATTCGGTGAAGAGTGGCAGCTTGGTGAAACACTTTCATGTGTAATCGGTCAGTCGTACAATCTTTCGACTCCATTGCAACTAGCGATTTCTTATGCGGCCATAGCTAATGGGGGAAAGGTCTATAAACCTTATATCATTAAAGAGGTTTTCTCTAATAATGGATCAATCATTAAAAAAGGAAGGCCTGAGATTTCAATGAATGCAAAGGTGTCGGATGAAACTTTGAAGCATATTCGTCGTGGTCTCTATGAAGTTGCTAACGTTAAAGGTGGGACAGCTTGGTGGTACCGCGGGCGTGGTATCCATATGGCCGGAAAGTCGGGAACTTCACAAGTTCGTTCAATGTCATCAAAAGAGCTTTTTTCAAAGTGTAAGGATATGCCTTATAAAGATCGCCACCACGGAATCTTTGTGGCCTTTGCTCCTTATGAGAAGCCACGTGTGGCCGTTGCCGCTGTCGTAGAGCACGGTTGTTCGGGATCGGGTGCTGCTGCACCTGTTGTTCGTGATGTTTTAACAACATATATGAAAAAGTATGAGCCAGAGCTTTTCGAAAAATTATCGCAGATGGATAAGAATGCTTATTTAGAAATGCTCCGTGCTGAGCGTGAAAAGAAAGAGAAAAAAGAAGAAGAGGTAGAAGACGATGAATAATAATTCAGGAATTGTAGAGGCCTTAAAGAGATACGACTTTACCTTCTTCGGAATATCATTTGCGATATTCCTTGTGGGTGTCGTCAATCTTTATTCGGCCACTCATTCTTCGGCAAACGATTATTTTGCTGATCTTTATACTGTTCAAATCGGTTGGTATGTATTTTCAACAATTGTTGGTGTTGTTGTAAGTTTCATTCAGCCAAAAAACTTTTTTCGCTATGCCTGGCTCTTCTACGTTTTAAATATAATTCTCTTAGTGCTTGTTCTTTTTACAGGACATGTCGGAATGGGGGCGAGAAGATGGATTGTGTTAGGTCCCATTCGTTTGCAGCCTTCCGAGCTTATGAAGATCACTTCGATATTACTTTTGGCGCGTTGGTTTACTAAGAATGATCCTGATCAAGAGATGGGGTTAAAGCAGCTTATTGTTCCTTTTATTTTGGCCATGGTTCCCACATTGTTAATTGTCGTTGAACCAGATTTAGGAACAGGGCTACTTATTCTTCTTATCTTTTTTGTTATTGCTTTTTATCGCAAGCTTAAGTGGAAATCGATCGTCATCCTTGCCATCCTTGGAGTTCTCAGCGGTGGTATGATGTACAAATTTGGATTAAAAGAATATCAAAGAAAAAGGATTTTAACTTTTATCAATCCATCGGCCGATGCCAAAGGTTCTGGGTATAACGCGATTCAATCAAAAATTGCCATTGGTTCAGGTCGTTTTCTAGGTAAGGGGTTTAAAAAGTCTTCTCAGGCCTCTTTAAATTATCTTCCTGAAAACCATACAGACTTTGTCTTCTCAATTTTTAATGAAGAACATGGTTTCTTTGGTTCTTTATTTTTAATCAGTTTATATCTGATTCTCTTTTATCGTTTTATTTGGCTTGCTCAATCGGTGACAAAAATCTATGACTCCATTGTCGCCATAGGGGTGATGTCCATTTTCTTCTGGCACACCTTCGTCAATATGGGGATGGTTATGGGGCTTATGCCAATTGTAGGTTTACCTCTGCCGCTCATGTCGTATGGAGGATCAAGTTTGCTCACTTTTGGAATTTGTTGTGGGATAGCCACATCAATTTCAAATTCTCGAAATCTATTCTGATTTAACTTATTGTAATGAGATCATTTTTTAGGGTGTTAGTTTTTTAACACCCTAATGAAAAAATATAACCACGCTAAAGAAAGAGCGCTCTTCTTGTTATTATTGCGATCGTTGATGTTAATTATGATCGGGATAATCTGATGGTTGAGCGAATTAAAAAATTCTTCTTTCTTGGGCCTTTATTGTGCCTATTGATTGCGAAATCTCACGCTGGACCTGGACCATTGGCCGGAAAATATTACGTTGAAAATTTTTTCAAAGAAACTGCCGCTCAAATGCTTATTCACTTAGATTCAGCTGGACGAAGTGATCTTCTAAAATCAGAAATTGAGGCAGTAACACAAATTTTAAAAGAGACTCTTCAGGCCCAAAAAGTCATTGCCTACAAAGATCTCTACACTTATCAAAGAACCTATAGTGCCATTGGCGATGGTTTCATTCTTCTTGATATCGATAAGTGGCAAGAGGCCATTGCAAAAGGTAGAGATATTCGCAGTGGGATTATTTCAATTCTCTTAGAGATTAACGGTATCGATAATATCGATATGGCCGCAACTCTATACAGCTTACTACCTCGCTACAACAACAAAGGCATCTTTGATGTGGCCGAAGGACACACGCCATTTTGTCTTATTAGTGATTATAAATCTAAAGTTCTCGCCCATACCAAAGAAGGTAAGGGAGATTGGTCTAAGAGTATTGGTGATGCCAAGGTCGCGGCCCTAAATGAATGTGAGCAAAAGGGGCTTGAGAACTGTTCACTTATACAACTTCGAACTCTTGGATTTGGAAAATGGCAGCGCTACAGATACGATTACTCTGGCAATTCTTTTTCATTTGCTCGTACCTCTATGTTTTATACCAAGTGCTACAACCTATCGCGCTGTGAAGATTTCTATTCTTTTGCACCTCTAGGTCAGCTCTCGGCCATGGATATTCATGGCCTAGATGAAAAAATCAAAGAATGTAGTGAGCGTTAACTTTTGGCATTAATCTTGCCCTAAATAAGCTATACAAACGAATGTTTAAACGTATTTTCAGGGGCTTATGTAATGACTTTAAAACAAAAATTGCTCTTTATTTTGACGGCCATCTCATTTTTTAGCATTTCTCACTCTTATGCAGGAGAGAGTTCTGCTAAAACAAATAAGGCCTTTGAGAAGCTAAAAGAGGATTTGTGGTCAAAGGGTCTTTACTTTGAAGAAACTCAAATGCCTGTCTATAACGGGGTTGCGCCAACTGTTTTTCCAGAAGAATTGTCTCAGGCGCTGCAAAATGTTGACGTTTAATACGAAAACTTGATATAAAAGTACCATAACCATACTAAACCAACAGGAAGTTCAAAGTATGAGTAAGGTATCTCAAATCGGAAGTCTCTTAAAAAAACTACACCGTACATATAACGGTGAGCTTTTACGTCTTCTTCAATTAAAGGGTTTCACAGACCTTCGTCCTAGCTTTTTAGAAATTCTACTTTTTATCTGCGAAAATGATGGTCCAAGCATTAAAGAAATTGGTTTGGCCTGTGGGTTAAAAAAGCAAACGATGACAAGTCACTTAAATGAACTTGAAAAACGTGGCTACATCCTAAGAAAAAATAATGCTCTTGATAAGAGAGAACAAAATATCTTTTTAACTGAGTACGGTGAAAAGTTTAAATTCAATCTTTTTGAATGTATCAGTGAAGTAGAAAGAACTTATGTTGAGCTAGTCGGTGAAGTCGAGCTTGATAGGGTAGAACATCTGCTTTCAAATTTTAACGACAAAATTAATGGCCAAAAACAAGAGACTCTACAATCGAGAGTTCAATTGAATTTGGCCCTAGATTTCTAAGCTTCCTTGATTAGAGGAAGCTCTTCTTTTTTTCCTGGCCAGTATTCATGGCCCCCTGAAATATTATTCACGTTGAAGTAACCTCTTTTGATTAGAAGTTCACATGCTTTAATTGATCTTAAGCCGCGTTCTGAAATAACCATGATTGGTGTTGTCTTATTTTGAATTTCTGCATATCGATAATCGAGTTGTTCAAGAGGAATGCGCACAGCACCCGGAAGATCATTTTCACTCTTATAGTCTGCTGCACTTACATCTAGGATGAGGAAGTCCATATCTGGATTTGAAAAAATATTGAAAGCGTCTTGTGGAGTGAGGTCGTTATATGGTCTTCCCATGAGAATCATATTGTCATCAATTGGGTCCCCATTTTTCACACGAATAAGGTGATTTCTTTGAAGAGCAATCGAAAAGTCTAGCTTTTCATCAATACGAGAAATATTCTTTTCAATATTTGTTAGTCTTGTGTTGATAAATTCAAGCATTTGAAAAATTCGAAGATCCATATATATTCCTCGCAAAGGGTCCACACATGGAAATTATAACAATTTAGTGAGATGAAATTCAGAGGGTAAAAGATACCCCGAGCGAATTGCTCGGGATTGTTTTAAAACACTGGATAGAAAGTTCCGAAATGGATATTCCCTGTGATTACAGTAGTTAAAAAGCATGAAGTAAAAAAGATCGCACCTTCATAAACTCCGTAGCCAAGCTCGGCCTGAGAATTTACAAGTTTACCTTCGCTGTTCTTTTCTAGTAAATCGTCTTGGAAATTGAAGATAAAGACCAATCCCTTTTTGAAAAATGGGATAATAATCAGTGAAAGAAGAATCTTTAAAATCACCTGAATACTGTACCACTTAATATCATTCAATTCGTGTTGCAAAGAAGAGGCGATAATTAATGACCAACCCCAGATGAAGCCCAGATAAGAGGCCCCAACGGCCAGATTTTTTTGAACCATAAGGCGGTTAAAGGAAAGCTTTGATATAAGAGAATATGACTTTGTCGCAAAACCAATAAGCACAATTGCAAAAAGCCAAAGAAAGAAGACCATAACAAGACTTGTTTGTGATACGGCAATTACAGTCTTTACGATATAGGCCATTCCTAATGAGTGAGCAAAGCACACAAGGGCGTAGGCAAAGTTCTTTCTCTTTGTGATCTCGTCATTATATTCAAAATTATAAAGAACGATACTTTCTATAATATAAATTGATCCTAGAAATAACGTTGATGCAATCAAAGCATCTACAGAAAAATCGAGCAGAGCAAGGTAGATACCATCACTCATATTGAAGTAGAACTCTGAGAAAATGATCCCAATACCTATGATTCTAGAAAATAAGTGAAGCGTATCGCATGAGTTTTTCGATGGGAAAAATCTTCTGAACAGTTGGTTTCTCGCTGTCGGGTAGAGAAAAGTGTGGGCATATTTATAGAGAAAAATAGCACCACAAAGAAAAAGCGTGAAAACAAATCTCAGGATTAGTTTATCAAAGAGTTCATTCATTTTTATTCTCCCATGGGGGAATTGAGAAAAGGCTTAATATATGCTTAATAAATTCTATTTTCTGCTCATCAGTGTTCAAAGTGTCCTTGAACTCTTCTTTAGTAATTTCACCATTTGTTCCAAACTCATTGTTTAGACCGTAAAAAGGTCTGTCTTGAGTCGTATAAACTTCAGCTGTTTTTTGAAAATCTTGAGTCGGTCTAAAACCACCCCATTTGAAAATTTTTGGAAAGTGGCGGTAGGCCCTATGAAAAGTCCAAACTTTTTCACCCGAATCTATGAGACGCCATCTTCCATAAGCGTGATCGCCAACATAGAGAATCCCTGGAGGCATTGGAACAGTACTTTCTTCGTGACCTTGCTCAAGTTCGCTAACATATTTTTGTTTTGCTTCTTTTTTTCCAGGCTCTTCAAAAAGAACTTCCTTTCTTCTAAAAAGAGAAAGTCCCTTGTTTGGAAGGTTCTTATCCCAAAACTTCTTTGATGTTCTGACAACGATTTCTTCTGGGATCTTAAAACCGTGAACAATTTTATAGCGATGAAAATAGGTCTTAATCAGAAAGCCTGTCTTAAATGAATCCACAAGAATAATAGAGAGCGGGGCCCCGAAGAAAAAATCGGAGTAAACTTGTTCATTGGCAAGATAAGGCGTCCTTTGCTCTGATGGTGAGAAACTTTTTGAGAGTCCCAGAAAGATCAGGATCAAGAGAACGTATAATGAAATTTTATTCATAAAAAATAACGCATTTCTTTGTAATTAAAGGCATTATCTCCCATTGAGTGCGAAGAAACAAGCCAAGGAAAAATCCTTGGCCCAACTTCTATAAATTGTTGATCAGATTACTTATTTCTTTCTTCTGAGCGTCAGAAAGCTCAGTGTAGTTCAGGTGAAGTCTGTTGATGGCATGAGCATTACTGAATTTTGAGAATAAATCAGTGGCCTGATTAATATCAAAATACTCTTTCTTGCGACCTTCATGGAGAGTTCTGACAACTTTCATCGTATATTTGCGCTTGTTGTTACTAGACGTATCAGCCGTATAGTACTTAGAAAGTCTTCCTGTTGATGAAGAGCGAATATACTCAACACCAATTGACTCGATATAATCTTGAATTTTTTCAAGCTTAGAAAGTTGATTACCATTGAAAGATTCGTAAATCTTTTCAGGAATTTGATTTTTAACAATAGCATTGGCGTACTTGTTTTTACTCATACGCAAAACCTTCATAAGGTAATGATCATCATGTTCAATATAATCTTCGATATTGGCAGGAATTTTATATTCATTCGAAGTTTGGAAATAATTCGAAAGAAGTTGTTCTAAGCATACCGCACGGTAGTGGAAATAAACCATAACGAACATGTGGTATCGGCTTAATAAAAAGTCATCAAAAGTAATAACGGCCCTTTCTGAAATACCTAAACAGGCTTCACCATCAATAATTGCAGGTTGAAGATTGTCGAGCATCCAATCAAGGTCGTATGAACCGTAACTTACTCCACAGAAGTAACTGTCTCTTAATAAATAGTCCATGCGATCACAGTCTAGCTCACTTGAAACAAGTTGGTGAAGCATACCGAAGTAATTAACACCCTCTACTGTGAAGTATGCTGGATCGTTGGTGAATCCAAGAACGAGGTCAGCAACATATTTACTTTCAAGACCAAATTTCTTTTCAACTAATTTAAAACTCTCTGTAAACGAACTGTCTACAATTGCTTTAATTGTATAGTCTTCGTGAGTTGCTTGGCGATTGCTCTTAATTTCTTCTGCCGTTAAAAATTGGTGAGGAATTTTAAGTTCACTAATTGAAGGCATCACCATCTCAGTAGAGTGAGACAGGGGAGCGTGACCAATATCGTGAAGTAGACAAGCAAGCTTGAAGGTTTCTTTTAAACGAATAATTTCTTTATTATGAAGTCTATCGCGAAAGAGTTTATCAAATGCAGTTGAACCAACGTGCATAACTCCAATCGAGTGGATAAAACGAGTGTGAGTTGCTCCTGGAAAAACATATTCAGAAAATCCAAGCTGTTTAATATTTCTTAGACGTTGAAAAAACTCTGCCCTGATAATTGGCACTTCTTCATCTAAGATGTGAATTGAGCCGTGTACTGGATCTCTAACTTCCATTGCTTTCCCCTAAGTCGCGCTTATTTTTTTTCTAAATTATTAACGTTTGCTTTTAACCATCGAGCAATGTCTGCAGATTCATGCATAGGTTTGTTATCAATATACAGGCAAGGAACTGTTCTTCTTCCTGTATCTGCAACAAGTCTGTTGAGATTCTCTCTATCTGCAAAAATGTCCTTGTAATCAACCTTTATCGACAGCTGGTCGATAACTTGTAGAACAATTTGGCAGTATGGGCAAGTTTCGTAATAAAAAAGCTCTAATTTTGGCGTCGCCATTTAGGAAGTCCTTATAAAAACGGCTCCAGTAGTGGAGCCGTTAGTTTGCTTTAATTTGATTTTGTTTAATAGTTGTCGTCGTCTTCTTCGTCATCTAGGCCCATGGCATAGAGTTCGTCCTCATCAAGAAGATCTTTTTCATCTTCATCATCAGGCTTGTCGAAGGCATCGTTATAACCCCAACCGTAGTTGTAGTCACCAGCACCTTGGTCTTCAAATTCATCATCAGGATTGAATTCTTCTTCAAGGCCAGTTTCAGCTTCTTCGTCTTCATCAAAATCAGCTTCAGCTTCACCAGCAACAGCAACTGTTTCTTCTTCTACAGCAACAACTTCAGTTGGCTCATCTAGCTTTTCTTCTTTTTCATATTCTTTTAAAGCTGCTTTCAAAGATGGATCAAGTTGAATTTCATTTTCTTTTTTGTATTTAGCAATTGCTTCTTCACGAGAAAGTTTAGAGTCTTTCTTTGATTTTTTAGCAGTTGTTTCTGATTTTTTAGCTGCAGTTTTTTTCGGCTCAGCTTTTTTTGCAGGGGCCTTTTTCGCTACAACTTTTTTCTCTACTGCTTTTTTAGCAGGAGTTTTCTTTGCTACAACTTTTTTTGCAGGAGCTTTCTTTTCAACTTTCTTGGCAGGTGCTTTTTTAGCGGCCACTTTTTTCGTTGCTACTTTTGTTGTCTTTTTAGCAGGAGCTTTTTTAGCGACAGCTTTTTTTGCAGTTGTTTTCTTTGCAACTTTTTTTACAGCTTTCTTCGCCGTTGTTTTTTTAGCTACGGCTTTTTTTGCAGGTGCTTTTTTAGTTGCAACTTTCTTTGCAGCGACTTTTTTCGCTGGAGCTTTTTTTACAGCTTTTTTCACAGTTGCTTTTTTAGCAGGTGCTTTTTTAACCGAAGCTTTCTTAGCAGGTGCTTTTTTTACAGCAACTTTTTTCGCTGCAGTAGGTTTTTTCGCTGCTTTTTTAGCAGGAGCTTTTTTCGTTACTTTTTTCGCCACAATATATTCCTTGTTATGAATTGAAAGTTGGTAGAATCCATCACAATTTATCGCCAGTATAGCGTTAAAAATTAACGATAATCAAGAATTTTTATGTCCTATTTTGCACTAGAATTTTAAATCGCCAAACTCTGAAAGTTGCCCTGGTGCAAGGAGGTTTACGAGGTTGGGTGAGCTGTATTCTTGGACTGAGTCAAACGATAGTCCAGTAGAGCGTGCCTCTGAATAAATGGTCTGCTGGCCTAAGGAAGTTTTTGAGCCATCAATACTTCCCATACCGATGAGCTTTGTTGAATAGAAGTTTCTTCTTGGGACTTCGCCTGAAGCTGTGTCACTCAATTGTCTTGGTCCAGGAATGTAACCTGTTGAAAATTGAGCAGGATCATAATCAGTAGGCGTCTTAAACGTCGAAAGATAGAAGTTTGGATAGTCTTGATTGGCAGAGGCCTCGTCGTTGAAAAAGCGAACAATAGCATCTGGAAGGGGCTCAATATTACACTTGGTTCCCGAGCCTTTGAAGAATTGGAAATATTTTGCTGCGATACTAAGTTTTGGCTTAGGCAATGTACAGTTGTTGATTTCGTTTTGTAGATTTCCTGTGTGGACAGTGTTGGCCGCGTCGAGGTAGCGGTCAGAGTTTCCTTGTCCTGAAGTATTGATATTTGTTTTCATGGCCGTGGCCACTTGTTCAAGAGAGCTTAAAAAATTATCCACGGCCGTTTGGCTGTAATTGATATAATCCACAATCGTCTGTGTGATGGCAGAAGGTGTATCGTACAAAGTCTCTGGTCCATATAGAGGAGCAAAGAGGTGGTAGTAGATATTTCCATAAGGAGTATCTTGGAGCTTTTCAACTGAAGGAATACTCGCCATTTTTGCACTATCGGCCTGAGCGTCAACGGCAAAGTGAGGGATCATATAATTTGCAGCTTCATAACGAGTCGGTTGGCGTACATTTTCTAGAGCTTCATTAATATTATTCGCATCTAGAACTACTGATCCGGTAGAGCTTGCAGGGAGATTTTCTAAGAAATATCTGAACTGATTGGCGTTATAGAGTCCCAGAGTTTCTGTACTATTATTGGCCTGAAGAACATTATTTGCATACAAAAGAGTCTCGATTGATTTAGGGTCCATTGGAGCTGAGTCACCAGGTCTTAGATCGTAAACGAGATTGGGAATACTAAACAGAGCGACATTTCCAGCAAGAGGGGCCCCGCCAATATCTTGAAATTGATTTTCAACCCAAAACGGGTTTGTTGTCATATTCCCTAGTGGAATCGGCATACCAGGTTTGAAAGTTAGTCCTGTTGTATTTAGGCCTGAGACATAATTATTTGAGCGCGCCTGTGGACCATCTGGCATACGAGGGCGAACGCTTTGTTTTCCTGGATCTGGAGCGAAAAGCATTGGCCCAATTTTTCCACCAAATGGTTTTGCCGCTGCATAGGCCTTAAGAGTGATCCCTTTTTCTCTGTCGCCAAATGGGTAGAACAGACCAATGTAATTGGCCTCACCTTTTACTGCATAGTAAGTGAGAACCTCTGGGTTTTTTACAAAACCAGTGAGGTAGCCAGGAACTGGAAGTGCCGTTTTTGATACACCACAAGTTGCTTGAATATCGACATTTCCAAGATCTCCAACAGTTTCACTATCACTTTCGTTGGAAACAAATGTGTGAAAGAAAGTTGCAAGATTAACAGGCATGGCCAGAAGATCGAGATAGTATTTTTCTACTTGTGCTCCACCTGGAAGAAGAACTCCACTAAGTGTTGCGGGGCTTGGAATATAAGGGGCAGGGGCAAGTTCTGTTAAAGTAAATGAACTCGCAAATTCATCACCATTATCTCCTGCACTTGAATCTTTAGTGGAGCCTCCAGATAAATTTCTAAAAGCACTCATGAAGGCCTTAATAGGTCTTTCATTTTTTGGATAACCGTTTGGATACTCAGCTTGAAGATCAGATACTGGTGTACAGGGAACTCCAGCATTATCTAGACAAATCGGTTGAGCAACAGGTGCTCTGTTGACGATATCTTCAAGGTTTCGCACGCGAAGCCCCAGTTCAATGGCCTGTGGCCATGCTCCCGGTCTTTGCGCCGCAAGCATTGGAGCATCAGAGAAAATTTCTTTTTTTGTTCCAAAGGCCCAAATCATGGCGGCCGCAAAATTCATATCAGAGCGCGCCGAACAGGCCTTTGCTTTAAGAGTTACAAATTGATTGATGGCGGATTCAAAATACTCACTTACATCGGGAAGCCCAACAGATTCAAAGCGAGGAAGACCCGGGATAGCATAAATCCCACAAATATTTCTCGAGCTACCAAAGTGCAAACAAATACTCGGGGCATTGAATGGATCGTAGTTTGTGGCCCCTGCAATTGTCGAGAGGCGAAAGTTGATACGATCACCTGTGATGGCGCTAGCATGAGTCTTAATATTTCCGCGCTGACCAATGACGTAATACTTGAACATCCATTCTTTATAAGTATTGCGAAGTTCCCAATTCAGGTAACCAATATTCGTAAGCTGGCGTGCTTGAGTGGCGGCCCCTGACCAGGCGGCGGCATCGACGGCATTTTGAAGATTGATTTTGGCCTTAACAAAAAGCCCGACATTGATGACAAAGGCGAGCATTGTCATAAGAACGATCAGAACAATTCCGAGGAAAATACTCAACTGTCCACGCTCATCTTTTGTGAAAGCGCTTTTCGTTTTTACGAGTGAATTGTGAGAATTTCTAAAAACTCTATCATCCATTGGAATCATTCCTTAGTGTCTTAATGCTACTGGAGCCACAGTGGAGCGTCAATTTTTGTCCACTAAATCTTTGGAATTATATTTCAAAGCGCGTGCGTCAAAATGGCCTGAATTTTGTAACTACGAAGGTCAGGACCATGGAGAGGTCTGCGCCCATGGACGTGGAACGTTGGCTTAGCAGGCAACCCCTTCACAAGTATCACTTTTCTTTGAACCACATCCACTCGGATGTTTCTTACTCTGAGCATCGCGGGGTGCTCAGAGCGCCTTTTTTACCCGCTATAAAGGGGTTTGAGGAATTGGTACAATGATTAGATGAGGAGGACGTATTTAGTATGAAAATCAGGCAAGTTCACAATCCGTTAGAAAATCGCGTTTTTAAATATAAGAATCCGAGTATGGAATTTTACTGCCCTCTTTGTCGCACTAAAAGAGCGTTCACTTCAACACCACGTATGTCTGTTAAAAATTATTTTCAATGTGTTTTAACGACAGCTTTTCTCATGGCCTGCTTTTGGCCGCTTATGGGATTTAAATCTTTTTTCATTTTCTTTTTTGTGTGGGCCGCTTTTGAAGCGGGAGTACGAATGAATTTTAGAAAAGAAATTCCATGCCCTCATTGTGGCTTCGATGCTTCATGGTATAAGAAGGATGTGAAGAAGGCGCATAAAATTGTGACTGACTTTTGGCAGAGCAAGGCCCCTCACGAAAATAACGCCCAAGGCTAAAAAAATATTTATCACGCATATAGTCTTTTGGATTTTAAAATCAAGTCTTTAGCACTAGGTCTTTCTATCATCTTATTGCACCTCTAAAATATGACTTCTAAATCGATGATCTTCGTACTATCTTCGATGTCACATTATTAATGTAAGTCATACTGGGATTCTAAAGTTGTTCCCATTATGTTTTGGAGGAATCGCATGAGCGTAAACAAGGTAATTTTAATTGGTCGTCTAGGACAAGATCCTGAACTTAAGTACACACCAGCTGGTGCAGCTGTTTGTTCATTCACACTTGCTACAAGTGAATCATGGACAGACAAGTCTGGTCAAAAACAAGAAAAAACTGAATGGCACAGAGTTGTTGTTTGGGGAAAACTAGGTGAACTTTGTAACCAATACCTAGCTAAAGGTAGACAAGCATTTGTTGAAGGTGCTCTTCAAACAAGAAGCTGGGAACAAGACGGTCAAAAAAGATATATGACAGAAATTAACGCAAAAAGCGTTCAATTCTTAGGTGGTCAAGCTGGTGCAGGAGCTGGTTCAAATGCTTCTTACGGTCAAAGAGACAATAGCATGAACCAAGAGCCATCATTTAGATCACAAGAAACAGCTATGAATCAAGATTATGATATCTCAACAGATTCTAGCTTCACTGCTGATGACATTCCGTTTTAGTCATTAACAGATCATCATTTAGAAGTCACAATTAAAGGGAGCATTTTTGCTCCCTTTATCATATCTGGAGTTCAGATGAAAAATATTGTGATCGTCGTATCTTTTGTTTTTGGTATTATTGCTGGTAAGTTTTATTTCACCGAAGATGCTGTGAAAGTTCCGGTAAACGAGTCCGCCCCAATTTCTAAAGTCCAAGAAAAACCGCAAATTGATTTTGAAGAATACCTCACATTAAAAAATGAAAGAGAAAAATACCTTAAGGCCGAAGAGTTGTATGGAAAAATGATGATCATGTTTCTAGCAAGTATTGGCCTAAGAGAGCAGGGGATCGTTAAGCAGATTCAGCAAGAGCGCGAAAGTTATGTGGCTGGTCTTGAGCAAAAAATTAAAGAAAGTGAATCTCTTTTGAAAGAAAAGCAAAGTGAGATTTCAAATTTTGAAAAACGTTTTGAAGACGTTCGTGCTGCCAATGATAAGAATGATAAAAAAGAAGAGAATAATAAGAAGACCAAAGAGTCTGAAGTTTTAGAGCGATTGCAAAAGAGTACTTATATGACTTCAAATGATCGTCTTCTTATGAAAAGTCTTTTTGGAGAGTTTTCTGGTCAGATCACAATGAAGGGAAAGAATTATTTTATGGTTGTGAAATCAACATTTAGAAAAAATGCTGATAAGCAAATAGATGGTGAGGCCAATATTTTATTATATGAAGGTGACAAAGAAGTTTCTAATAGTACAAGTCGTGGTGACAATAGGGCCTTTCGTTCAGTTGATAGCAGTTCAAATTCTTTTATTGTGGAAATCAGTCCAGATATTTTTGCTGAGTTGGAATATGTTAACAATGGAGACTATTTAAAAGGTCTTATTTATGACAAAGTCGGTAAGCAAATCGGAAAAACTTTAGGTCTCGAAAGACAATAGGAAATTTCAAATAGTTGTTTGCTTCTAGGCCAAAAATATGGGCAGAATGCTCTGTCCATTCTCATCTAATTTCAGTCTGTTATAACGTCATTTTATATTTAGGAAATCATTCAAAAAATCCGATAAGATGAGAGATGGTCTCCTAAGGAATAAACTATGAACGAACAAACTAAGACAGACAGAATGAGCTTTTTTTCAGTATCTTTTGATCTTGTGGTACTTGGAAAAGAGTTGCCCTATGAATTGTATGTTAATTCATCGACATTGAAAGATAGAGAGCGTTTTGTTCGCATTCATGCTCAAGGAAACCCACTTTACTTGGAAGAATTAAAAAGCTTCCAGCAAAAATATCATCAACTCTATGTTCTTGAGGAACAAAGAGATTCATACTTAAGATCACTCATTGATGTTAAAGGTCTACCTGATTTTAAAAAAGCAGAGGTCATTAAAGATTCTGCCATCGTTTATTTGAATAAACTTTTTGATACTGAAAAAGTGTTTTCAACTGAAATTCTTAATGATGTCATTAGCGGTTGTAGAGATTCTGTTGAAAGTATGGTTGATGTTATTCAGGATTACGATATTGGTGAAGTTCAAAAGATGATTGCTGATCTTAGCTTTCATGACTTCTATACATACGACCACTCAATTAACGTATCGATGTATTGTATTTCACTATTTAAGGCCCTAAATCCAAAGGCCACAAAAGAAGATCTTGTCATGGCCGGTCTTGGTGGACTTTTACATGATCTTGGTAAAATTCAAATTCCAACACAGATTCTAAATAGTGCGGATGGACTTTCTGATGAAGAGTTCAATACGATTAAAAAACACCCTGGCTTTGGTAAAGAGTTGATTGAATCAGGTCATGTGCAAATGCCTGGAATTAACTTTGATGTAATTAAACGTGTCGTATATGAGCACCATGAAAATTACAATGGTACTGGTTATCCAAACAAGGTTAAAGGTGACGATATTCACTTGATGGCGCGTATTTGTGCAATTGCAGATTTTTTTGATGCTATTACAACAAAGCGTTCTTACCATGAAGCGCTTACTGTTGAAGATGCTCTTTCAATTATGGAAAGATCTGTCGGTAGAAAGATCGATCCAAAACTTTTTGAGATATTCAAATCTAACGTGAACAACGTTGTTCTTAAAGGGAAGTCCAATAAAGAACTACCTGATAGCTTTGATCCATGTATGCCTCACAAGGTACTTCCTCTTGAGACAGTAAGAGTGAAGAAAATGGATCACGAACTCTTCAAGAAAGAAGAAAACTACGGAAAAGTAAAAACAGATAAGAAAAAAGTGGCATAAAAAAACCTCCCAATCGGGAGGTTTTTTTTATTGTGCTTCGGCCGGTGCCGTTGTCGCTGGAGTTGTTTCAACAGGAGTTGTAGCATCCGAGTTAAGGGGAGCTGCGATAGGCGTCTCACCATCAAGGATAGACTTTTGGTCTTTACCTGTTTGTAGCTTAGTAAGAAGAATACAGTTACCAATGAAGATAATAACTAGCACTGTTGTAATCTTAGTTAGGATATTTCCTTTTTGAGAGCCTGAGAATACAGCATCACTTGCTCCACCTGAAAGAAGACCTGCTTCAGCTCCTTTACCAAATTGCATAAGTACTGAAAGAATCAGTAGGGCCGAAATAAAAGCGTGAAAAATCATCAATGAAGTAACCATTTGAACTTCCTATATCGTTTCGTTGATAACTAAGGGAAAAAAATACCAGAAGTTTTAGCTAGTTGGCAAGGGGAAGAACTGAACTAAATAGATTTTAGATAAAGGCCCTTGAGTTATAATCATTATATTTTCAAAACCTTAGGGAGCTTTTGGCCTAATTGACGAAAATTTGTTTTGCCCTTCTAATGAAGATTAGGAGTGATTTTATGACAAAAATTCTACAAATTAAGTCTCGCGAGGATTTGAAGATCTCATCTTTGAAAAAAGGGGAGATTCACAAGCTCTATATTCATATCTCAAACAACCCCATGGGGGTTCCTTACAAAGTCCCATTGATTATTGCCAGAGGGGAAAAACCGGGGCCGACTCTTGGGATTACGGCGGCCATTCACGGAAATGAGCTCAATGGCCTTTCTACAATTTTTAAGCTTTTTGATAAGATTGATGTGAAAAAGCTTGCTGGTACGATCGTTGCCGTACCTGTTTCGAACGTCCCGGGTTATTTGAATAAACAGCGCTATTTCTCTGATGGTGTGGATATCAACCGTGTAATGCCTGGTAAGCCTAAAGGGAAGCCATCTGAGATTTATAGTTACTTCTTTACGAAAAAAATTGTATCGCAATTTGACTACCACTTAGACCTTCACACGGCGAGTTTTGGTAAGGTGAATAGTTTGTATATTCGCGCGGACCTCGATAACCAAGAAACTCGCAAAATGGCCTTCTGTCAAAACCCTCATATTATCGTACAAAAGTATGATGAGTCCGGAACTCTTAGAGGGTGGGCCAATTCAAAAGGGATACCTAGTATTACCATTGAAATTGGAAACCCAAATACATTCCAACACAATCTAATCGATGAGACGTTAGATGGTATTGTGAATACAATGAAGGCACTCAAAATGATTCCTGGGAAAGTGAAGAACTATCTTGAGAACTCAGTAATTTGTGATCATTCTTTTTGGTTGTATTCAACGACTGGAGGAATTATTGACGTAGTTCCGATGTTGACAGATAAAATTCATAAAGGACAAGTAATTGCCAATATCTACAATGTCTTTGGTGAACTCAAAGATCAAATTATTTCGGATCATGACGGGGTTGTGATTGGGAAGAACGTTAGCCCATGTTGTGAAGCGGGTGACCGCATTCTCCACCTAGGGCTAGAGGCCGAAGCTTCGAAGTATTAAAACTTCGAGGCCTCATTACAAAGGTCCGCAAAGTCGCGGGCCTTAAGGCTGGCACCACCAACAAGGGCACCATCAATATCTTCGTGACTTAATAGTTCAAAAACATTATCAGGCTTCACAGAACCACCATAAAGAATGACAGTTTCCTCAGAATCAAAATTTGTTTTTTCTTTTAGATAATTTCTAATGAATGTATGCACTTCGCCAGCTTGTTTAGGAGTCGCAGTAACACCTGTACCGATGGCCCAAACAGGTTCGTAGGCAAGAATGATTTTTTTCAATGAACTCTTCTCAAGGTCTTTGAGACCGTTTGCAAGCTGAGTTTCGATGACTTTGAAAGTGTTCCCACTCTTTCTTTGTTCTAGAGTTTCTCCAATACAAAAAACAACTTCTAAACCATGAGTAAGAGCAAGTTTTGTTTTTTCATTGAGAAGTTCATCGTCTTCTTTGAATATTGATCGTCTTTCAGAGTGACCAATTAGTGTAAAGTGTACTCCCATATCCGTTAGAGATAGGGGAGAAATATCACCTGTGAATGCGCCATTATTTTTATGAGAGGCGTTTTGGGCACCTACCTTAACATTAAGGGAGCCAGCAAGAGAGAGCACCTCTGGGATGTGGATAAACTGCGGAGCAATACCTGCCACACATTTCCAATCTGGCTTAAAGCTAGAGAGTTCATTGAAGAACGTTCTTACTTCAGCAAGGTTTTGATTCATTTTCCAATTTCCGTAGATCACTTTCTTTCTTGTCATCATTGACTCCCGTTAAAATCCTTTTTAATCGATACCAAATTTAAGAGCTTGAATACCTGGAAGAGTTCCTTCTTCGATGAATTCAAGAGAAGCACCACCACCAGTAGAGATATGGTCCATCTTATCAGCTAGACCAGATTTCTTAACGGCAGAAACAGAGTCTCCACCACCGATTAGAGTGTATGCTTTGCTATCTGCAAGTGCTTCAGCAATAGCGAAAGTTCCAGCAGAATAATCTTCATTTTCAAATAATCCCATTGGACCATTCCAAAGAACAGTCTTAGCTTTGAAAAGAACGTCTTTAAATAGAGTTGTTGAACGAGGACCAATATCTAGCCCCATCATATCTTCAGGGATTTTGGCATCGTTAACAACTTGAGGATCTCCGCCAAATGTTTTTGAACAAACATGGTCTTTAGGAAGAACGATTTTCTTACCATTTGGAGATTTTAATACTTTTGTAGCAAGAGCAACATCCTCGTCAGAACAAAGTGAGATACCAGTATCAACACCTGAAGCTTTTAAGAATGGGTAGGCCATGGCCCCACCAATAAGAAGATCAGAAACGTTTGAAAGTAGTCTTTCAATAATTTTGATCTTATCACTTACTTTGGCGCCACCAACGATGGCCACAAATGGTTGAGCTGGAGAGTTTACAACTTTGTTAAGAGCTTCAATCTCTCTTCTTAGCAGAAAGCCACCAACAGCTTTATTTTTAAAGAATGCAACGATACCATAAGTTGAAGCGTGCTTTCTGTGAGCTGTGCCAAAAGCATCGTTTACATAAATGTCTCCGTAAGTTGCAAGTGTCTTAGCAAACTCACGATCATTTTTTGTTTCTTCTTTGTGGTAACGAAGATTCTCAAGAAGGATAATTCTATTTTGCTTAAGTGACAGAAGAGTTTTAATCCCTGAATCTGTACAAGATTCAGAAAGGATCACTTCTTCGCCTAAAACTTCTGCAAGATATTTAGCAACTGGCTCTAGAGAAAATTCAGGTTCTTTCTTGTCACCACTTGGACGACCAAGGTGACTCATAAGAACTAGTTTTTTCGCTCCATTATCTAGAATATAACGAATAGTTTGTAGGGCTTCGTCGATACGAGTTGTATCGGTAATCTTAGTGTGATCATTCTTATCTAGAGGCACGTTAAAATCAAAACGTGCCACTACATTTTTATCAGTTAAAGAAATTTCATCAACGTACTTTAATGCCATGATTAAAGCCTTTGACCGATGAATGAACAAAGATCAATAACTCTATTCGAGAAACCAGCTTCGTTATCGTACCAAGCAACAACTTTTACATTTGTTCCGCCCATTACGTTTGTAAGCTCAGCATCGATCATTGAAGATTCTCTCATACCCATAAAATCAACACTTACTAGAGGCTCTGTAGTATATCCTAGGATACCTTTCATCGCTCCTTCTGAAGCCGCTTTAAAAGCAGCGTTTACTTCTTCTTTTGTTACACTCTTTTTCAGAGTTACATTTAGGTCTACAAGTGAAACGTTTGGAGTTGGAACGCGAATTGCGTAACCATCAAGTTTTCCTTTAAGTTCAGGAATAACAAGACCAACAGCTTTTGCAGCACCTGTCGTTGTTGGGATCATAGAAACAGCAGCAGCGCGTGCACGTCTAAGATCTTTATGTGAAGAATCTAGGATTCTTTGGTCACCTGTGTATGAGTGAACAGTCGTCATGAAACCTGACTCAATTCCAAAAGTATCGTTAAGAACTTTTGCAACTGGAGCAAGACAGTTAGTTGTACAAGATGCATTCGATACGATGTTGTGTTTTGTTGTATCGTAGTCAGCATCGTTGATACCCATAACAAAAGTACCATCAAGGTCTTTACCTGGAGCACACATGATAACTTTTTTAACAGTTCCTCTCATGTGCTTACCAAGGCCCGCCATATCTTTGAACACACCAGTTGCATCGATAACGATATCAACTTTGTTTGTTGCCCAAGGAATTTCTTCTGGGTCACGATATTTGTGGAATGTAATTTTATGTCCGTTGATATCTAGAATGTGACCATCTTCGATTGAAACGTCAGCATTAAATTTACCAAATACAGAGTCGTATCTTAGAAGGTGAACATATTCTTCTGGAAGACCTGGGCTGTTAACTGCCACTACTTCGATATCTTGAATGTTTCTGTTAAAAATTTCGCGAAGAACTGTTCTACCAATTCTTCCCATACCGTTGATACCAACTTTAATTTTGGTCATTTCCGTACTCCACAGTGATTGAAATAAAATAAGAGAATATTGGGGGAACTATGCCATAAATAACGCAAAAGGGCTATGTGTGGGACGCGATTTTGACAGATTTTGCCTGCTCTCGAAGAATAGGCGGATTGTGCGGTAAGCTATAAGATATGAAGCTCGAATCAGGCGTTAAGCACTACGCTACCAAACAAGATTACATCAATAAGAGGCCTGGAATTCAGGCCCTAAAGAGTGCCGAAGGGCTAAAAAACCTAGAAAAAGGGTCTGAAATCAAAGATGCAGTGCCAAAGACCCAGGAAAAGGTCGAGATTTCACAAGAGGCCAAAGAAGTTCAGAAGGCGCAGCAGCTAGAAAAGGCAAAAATCTCAAAAGATTCCATCAAAGAAAACCTTAAACAAAATGTCTCGGAAGTGAAGGGCGCCGGCAAAAGACTGGCCGAAGATGCGCTTGGTGCTGCTAAAAACTTAATAACAACTCCTGGAATCGGACTTATTGTTCCAGACATTTCTTTCTCAAGTTCTGGCAATGAGGCGCTTAATGAAGTCAAACCAGTAGAAATCAAAACGTTGGACGAGATCAATAGGCCAGGAATTTTCTTTATAAGTGGTCTACATTTAAACGGAATAAGTAGTGATGGGGGGTTGCCTGATCTTGTCGCAGAACTTGAAGGGGCAGAGCATTTTTCATGGAAAGATGAAGATACTGTTTTACAAGAAATTTTGCGCAGACCTTCAGATACTCCTCTCGTTCTTGTTGGGCATAGTTTAGGTGGAGATGCCGCAGTTTCTATTGCGAATAAATTGAACTCATTAAAAAATGGTTTTAGAAAAGTAGATCTTCTTGTAACGCTTGATAGTGTGGGATTTGATAATGATATTATTCCAGTAAATGTTAAAAAGAATTTGAATTTCATTGGTGATAAAGATGTTTTTTTCAATGATGGTCCAAATATCGCACGAGATATTTCTAGAACAGAAGTTGTAAATGAATTAAGGCCTGAGAGTCATACTCAATTAGATGAGGCCAAGGATATTCAAGAAAAAATTTACGACAACGTAAGAACAGTAATGAATGATTTTAAACATCTCAAAAGAATAGAAAAGCTAGGACAGATGGTATAAAAAAAGGCCCTTTTACAAGGGCCTTTTTATTATTTAAGACAAGCGATTTGTGCTTTTGCTTTTGCGATAACTTCAGAAGAATTTGTCTTAAGGCCTGCAACTCTTTTTCTTGCAGAATCAATTTCAAATGAATCTTTGTAGTCACAGTATTGTTCAATATAAAGTTCTTCAGCTGTCAAAAGAGAGTTCTTTGCTTTTTTTGATAGATAGTCAAACGACTCAACAGCAATTCTTAATTCAGATAAAATAACGGCATCATCTTTTTCACATGTAGGTGACACGATCTTGTCTGAAAGAGTTTTTACAGAATTAAGGATTCTTCCCGCTTCAAGAACGGCCATGTTTGCTTTTCTAACGTTATCTTCACAACCGCTACCTTCAGCGAATGAAGCAATAGAAATAAAGGCGAAAGTAAGTGCTAAAATTGATTTCATATATGGCCCCCAAATGAATTTGTTTTTACATTCGGGGCACTATAGGTATTTATTGAATCTTCGCCTAGAGGCGTTGAAGTATTTTTACTTCATGGTGGGGGAGCGTGTAAATTTTACTATTCACAGCTCTTGTCGGCCTCATCAACATCGTATGTTTGGTTGTCGAAGTCCAGTCTTAGACACGATGTTTTTCCTTTTTCTTTTAACTCGACGATAGAGAAGTGAATGTCCTCACACTCTTGTATATCAAGCATAAAGCTACCAAGAACAGTTGAGCTGTCTTGATAGAAGCGAACCTCATTAATAAAACTTTGGCAGTCTAAAATAACTTTTGAAAATTTACTATTTTGAATTTCGAACATGTATTCAAAGTCAGTAGGCCTATAGTCATCGACTTTTAGATTCAGCCCTGCTGCAAATGCATTGGTGCTTAGTAAGAGGGTGAATAACAAGGGCAATGTCTTAAAGTTGATTAGTTTTCTCATATAAAGCTAATCGGAGGAAAAAAGTCGGGCTTTAGAGCGTTTGAGCTTTTTGGTATACTTTTTGAGTAAAAAATATGGAAGATTAGTAATTTCAATTGGTTGGGGTTTGCTGTTCTTTCCAATGAAAAATAAAGATTCAATTGTGATTGTTCTTTTTAAATTCAAAAAATTCAAGAGAGTTAATATTTGGGTCTGCTTGGCAAAACTTGGGCACTCTCTTAATTTTTAATGGCATTCTTTAAGAATGTTGTCTTTTACAGTCCTTAGTTTAAATGATGTCCAGAGAGAGGGTCTTAAGCAGTGTTAGAATAGGGGAAAGGGGGCCTCTATGGACAATAAAACTAAGAGAAATAAATTCGTTCTTTTTGTTCAAACTCTTTTGGGTGCCGTACTCGCGATTAAAGGGTTTGATGGATTTGTAAATTTTTTGCCACAAGCTGATCAAACGACAATAGGGATGAACTTCATCTCCGCCATGAAAGAAACGGGATATCTTTTTTTCTTACTTAAGGGAACGGAGATTCTTTGTGGATCGCTACTTATTATGAATATTTTTGTGCCACTGACTCTCGTTGTTCTGGCGCCAGTAATTATGAACATTTTTTTATTTGAAGTATTTTTGAATTTTTCTTTCGCAAGCTTATTGCTGCCCTTAGTGGTCAGTGCTTGCGAGATTTATTTATTCTGGCACTACCGCAATTTATTTACTTGGCTACTGAAGTATCAGATTCATACTGACCTTAACTCTTATGAGAGTCCAGAGATTATCATTTTGAGTGAAGTACGAGAGAAGAATCCTGAGGCCTATAATAAGATTACAAGTATTGATGGAATAAAACAGATTATTACTCATTAAAAAAAAAGGAGATCATTTGATCTCCTTTTTATTCTCTATAATCTAAAATCATTTTAAGTTCGTGCAGTCGTCTCTTGAAAAGATATGTCAAAATAGTTGATGCAATTGTAAGTCCGACGGCAAGCCCAGCCCAAAGACCAGCTGCTTCCATCTCAAACTTGAAAGCAAGTAGAAGGCCAACTGGAATTGCGATGAGCCAGTAACCACAAAACGATAAAAGCATCGGTAATTTGCTAATTCCAAGACCTCTTAGAATCCCCCACATTGTCACTTGTAATCCGTCAGGAATTTGGAAGAGGGCAACGTAGAGAAAGAGGGCCGCACCATATTTAATTACCTCAGGGTCTGAAGTAAAAAGAGACATAATTTGATTTGGAAATAAAAAGTACAAAGATGCAGTAATGAGCATATAGGCTTCGGCCATAAACACACAACCAAATGCATAGTTCTTTATGAGTTCGCGGTCTCTTCTACCAAGAGCGTAACTTACTTTTACGCCAGCGGTACCATTAATAGCGAGAGGAACCATGAAAGTTAGACCCGCAATTGTCAGTACAATATTGTGAGAGGCCGAGGCCACCACTGACATCTTTCCAATTAGAACAGTCACAGTTGAGAACATCAACACTTCAATAAAAGTACCCATTCCAACAGGTAAACCTAGTTTTATAAGTTCTTTGAAAGATTCTTTTTTGAAGTGAATCTCCAAAGGCAGCTTCTTATAAGCGTAAATGATGATAATGAACGCAAGTAAGAATCTTGTAATTACAGTAGCTATGGCAGCGCCTTTAATACCCATTTCGGGAATAGGGCCGTAACCAAACATCAGAAGGTAGTTCATAGCAAGGTTTGTAATATTCATTAAAATAATTAAAACGTTGGCAAAGATCGTTTTATCGAAAGCTTGTAAGTACTCTTTCGCGACTTGAAAAATAAGTGCAGGCAAAATAGAGATATTCACCCAAAATAAATATGTCTCAACAAGGGGAACAATCTCTGGAGTAAGGCCAATATGTTTTACAAAGAAAGTAAAAACAAGCAGGGCGGTGCAAATAACTGTCGCTAGTATTAGTCCCAGTGATAGAGAACTTCCCCAGACGCCATTTTCATGAGGATCAACTTCTTCACCGCGCATTCTTGCTGTGATTGAACTCACTGAAAAAAGAGTAGAAATCCCAATCATAATAAAAGGGGCCACTATACCAGAGGCAACACCGATTGATGATACAGCTTCTGTTGAGTAGCGACCGGCAACAAAAATATCGCCGACGTTAAAAAGCATCTGTCCAACTTGGCCAATAACGAGTGGAATAGTGAATAGGATAAGCTCTTTGAGTCTTTTTGTTACTGTTGAGATAATCATATGAAAAGGTATACAGGAATTAAAAAATAAGGGCAATGCATCTTATAGTTAACTTTCTGGGATAATCTTTTTTACTCGTAAGGAAAGAGGAATCGTAAATAAAACAAACATTAGAGTGAAAAACATTGCTAGAATGTACATTGAATTAGATAGACCGATTTTATCGATAAAAAGCCCTGTCAGGGGGCCAATTAAACAAAAACCAAGTCTGAAGAAAAGGCTAACAAGTGAATTCACTGTGGCCCTGTAGCTTGCAGGTGTTCTCCAATTGAGAGCATCCTTTAATAGAACTTGAGTGATTCCACGACTAAATTGAAATAGAAATCCAATGACAATCCCCATCACTCCAGAAAAATAGCCTATTCCCATGTAACCTGCGATAGGTAAAAGAGAAAGTGCAATAATTAGTGCACTGGCACCAACCTTTCTTTCAAAGAAGTGTACCCATTTACTGACAATGCCATGAGTGAGATTGTAAGCGGCCCAAATTATCCCAAAATAGGCAATGCTTACACCGCTGTCTTGCCAATACTTTTGATAAATCCAAACGGCTACAAAAGTCGCTAGTCCCCAAATGATCTGGTTAAAAAAGACTAATGTTAATATGTGATCTTTTTTGAAAATATGGTGAAGAATGACTTTGAAATTTTCTTTGTGCTTAGTCTTCTCCATTTTTTCAATAGGGGGCTCTACTAATGTTAAAGAAACTAAGAGTGGAAAAAAACCAACAATGAAATTTGCAATGATTACGGCCTTGAAAGAAATTAATACGAGAAGTCCTCCAATGATTGAGGCAAGTGTTTCTGCAAGAGCAGAAACAAATTGTAATTGAGAGAGGGCCTTCGATGTGTTTTCTTTTCCGGCCTTAGTGAACTCAAGACTGTCATAGAGTATTGAAATATCTGTTCCCGAAATTAAACTTAAACCAAGGGCCAATAGAATTTCATAGATTATAAAGTCCACATAGGTGTCAGCAAAAAGTAAAAATGAAAATCCTAAGGCCTCGAATATTGATCCGACTATCATTGTTTTCTTTCGACCCCATAGATCGCTTAAATAGCCAGAAGGAACTTCGAAAAGAGCAACAGTTATTCCAAATGTCGCTTGGAGCATAAAAATTTGAGACATCGTTAACCCTTTAGAAAGAAAAAAGGGAATGATGACAGGAATGATCACAAGGAACATATAGAAAAAACGAAATAAGTAGCTTTTAAGGATATTTCCTTCGAGGGACTTCATCCCATAATAGTCTGGGATGAAGCTCTATATGTCGAATAAATTTTTTGAATTGAAATAAGTTTTTTCTAACACTTGTTCAATGGAGCAATCTTTAACTTCTGCGATTTTCTCTATGATAAACGGTAAATAGAAAGGAGCATTTTCTCTACCTCTAAAGGGAATTGGCGTTAGAAATGGAGCATCCGTTTCTACAAGAATTCTTTCTAGGGGAGTGATACTCAGAACGTCTCGAACATTTTGAGCACTGTTGAAGGTAATAATTCCGTTAAAACCAATTGAGAATCCCTCTTCTAAGCAAAACTCCGCAAGCCATGTACTAGATGTAAAACTATGGATAACACCTTTTCTTTTTAGTGAATTTGAAAAATTTTTCAAGATCGCCTTAGTATCTTCATCGGCCTCTCTAGTGTGGACAACAATTGGCTTGTTGTAATCACAGGCAATTTGCAATTGTCTTTCAAAGGCATCTTTTTGCTCTTTTTCTGGAGAATTGTTGTAGTGAAAATCGAGACCAATTTCTCCAACGGCCACGACATTTTCATCTTTTAGATTTTCTAGGATGAGCGCTTCAACTTCGTCAGTATAAAGTTTCCCCTCGTGAGGGTGAAGACCTTGAGTGCAATAGATATTCCCATGGGCCCTTGCAAGCTCTAAAACTGAATTTAGATTTTCTGGTTCTACAGCAATGGTGATGATTTTTTCAACCCCAACTTCGCGGGATTTTGCGAGAATATTTTCTAATGAATCTTGTTTTAGATAGTCTAGGTGACAGTGTGTTTCGATAATTGGGAGATTCCAGTTTGGAATCTCCCTTTTTTTATTTTTGCTCATAGGCCTATTTTGCGTTTTTTAAAATGTCATCCATGATGGCATAAATTTGATTTAGTGGTCTTACACCTTCAATTTTAACACCATTTATTAGGATTGTCGGCGTAGATCTCACATTGAAAGGATTCGATTGTGAAATCAAGTCCATAACAGTCTTTTTCGTCTCTTCTTTAGTAATACACTCAGTAACGCCTTCTTTTTTTGCATAATTATCTAGCCATTCACCCGTAAGATTTGCTTGGTTCGCAAAGATATCATCGTGAACTTTTGCAAATTTTTCTGGACCTACGCAAGTTGCAAGATAAGCCCCTTTACAAGCAAGGTCGTGGAAAGGTCTATCAATCGCAGGATTACAATTCATATCCAGTGGATAGAAAACATATTGGATATTGATTTTACCAGCATATTTAGAAGCAATTTGGTGGGCCTGCTCACTAATCATTTTACAAGCAGGGCATTGAAAGTCTGAAAACATAGTCACTTGAATTGGGGCATCTTCAAATTTTTCAGAAGCGCTGGCAATTCTAAACGGACTATCTTTTGCTGGCTTTCCAAGGTTTGGAAGAGCACGGAATTGACCTACAACACTTTGTTCAATTTTACTTGCTTGCTCGCGAATTGAGTTGATATTGAACCAAAAACCACCAAAAACAAGCGCTGTTACAACTGCGTATGAAGCGAGAGGAATTGGCGCAATAAGACGGTTGTTCGAATATTTAAAGAAAATATAGAACGCTAATCCTGATAGGATGTAATACACAGTACAAAATGGGCACAGTGAACCAAGAGCAATTAAAGAGTACAGAAATAGCAGAACACATCCTGCAAAATTTACTGCAAGAACTTGGAATAATGTTCCTTCCATATCATCATTTTTAAGAGCAAACCCTACAAAGATAAAAATACCAATGAGGATTCCAAAAATTGAAATTGGTACTCCTGCGATATTTGAGGCCGCAGAATTTGTGGCCGTATCACAATTGAAAAAACTTCCAAAATCACATAGACCACTTACTGTATCTAGACCCGTTGGGAACTTAACAGCAAAATAGTGGTTTGTTAGATAAATGGATACACCAATCATGGCGGCGGCAATAAGCATAAGCAAAGCATGGATGTTAATTGTGCCTTCTCTGTACACTGATTTCGTCGTAATCATTACTTTTTCTCCAAATTTATTTTCTTACTAGAATATTCCAGTTTCGTTTTTCAGTTTTATTTAGTCGATAGCTATGAAAATTTTCGTCTGCAAAAGTACAAATTCCTGCATCCAACACTAACGAGTTTGGATAATAAGAGAGGATTTGATTTGTAACTTCTTTAAAAAGACTAAAATATAGTTTGCCATCTTTATGGGTAAAGTTGTTTTGGTTTTGAAAAATATTTGTAAATTCTTGCCCAACTTCATAGTGATTTTCACTTATATGCGGCCCAATAAAAAACAGTGTGGGCATCAGAGATGAAATCTTCTTATCGAAAAGGATCTTATTCTCTAGTCCTTTCCAACCAGCATGGATCATCGCGACGCCTTGGACGCCAATGGCCGCAATAGGGAGGCAATCTGCAGTTTTAATGGCAAGTGGCACTTTAAAGTCATGAGGTGATACAAGAGCATCACCTTCTTTGATTTCATGTGAGATAAGATGAACCTCGTTGCCGTGAACTTGCTTTACTTCATGGCATTTAAATTCAGGCCTATCGTCGTAAACTTGAAATTTATAATCCATGAGTTCTTTTTCAAAGATAAGTTTGGCCACTATTTTTTCTCCATGACTGATTTTGCCAACTCAATTACCTCAGTGAATATTGCTGGAGGCTTGGCTTCAAAGCGTAGTTTTTCACCAGTTATAGGATGAACTAGGCCAAGAACTTTCGCATGTAAAAATGGATGCTCTACATCTTTTAATAAGGCCTTAAACTCAGGTCCCAATCTTTGAAGATGTTCGGCCGGGTGTCCGTAAAGTGGATCACAGAGAATTGGGTGTTTTAATAAATCAGTTAAATGCACTCTGATTTGGTGAGTTCTTCCTGTTTCAAGAGTCATTTCCATATGAGTCATCTTGTCGTAATGGGCGAGAACTTTCCAAAAAGTAATAGCATTTTTTCCACCGCGAACATTGGCGGCCATTTTAAGACGGTTATGAGGATGGCGACCAATAGTGGACTCTAGTTTACCTGAGGCCAGCATTTTTGTTCCCATCACAAGACACTCATAGCGCCTTTCTATATCATGGGTAGAAAAAAGATTTACCAAACCCTCATGAGTTTTTTGATCTTTTGCTACAATCATAACCCCGCTTGTGCCTTTATCTAAGCGATGAACAATACCTGGTCTTTTTTGATCGCCTACACCTTTAATGTCTTTACAGTGATAAAGAATGGCATTTACTAGCGTTCCAGTATAATTTCCTGGTGCAGGATGAACGACCATGCCTTGGGGTTTATTGATAAAAACAAGATGCTCGTCTTCGTAGAGAATTTCTAATGGAATATTCTCTGGAGCTGCATCGGCCGGTCTTGGTGGAGGAATGATAATTTGAATACTCGAGCCCGCTGGAGGCATCTTTTTTAACTCTAACTTTTTTCCTTCACTACCTTCTCCATAGAAGGTAATAAGCCCTTTTTCAAAAAGGGCCTTTATAAAAGAACGACTTTGATCTTTCATTTTTTCATTTAGAAATTGATCGAGTCTTTTGAAATTGTCGTGATCAGATTCACTGATATGAAGAACTATTGAAGTGGCTTCATCGTAATCAGGATCCTCAAGAAAAGAATCAATGAGTTCAGACATTATTAGCCTTCTCTTCTGGCCTCTTTAATTCTTGATAAATAAGAATTGGCCACGAGTTCTGGGTTAAGCTTTAAGCATTTTGCGTACTGGTAAACAAAACCACGAACATATGCTGTTGCTGGTAATTGGTCAAAAGCTTCATTTTCAATATTAATTAAATAGGTCTTAGAAACTTTAGTCATTTCGGCCATGCGATTAATATCAACGTTCTTGTACTCACGAATTTCTTTGAGGAAGTCTCCAGCGAAATCAATAGTAAGTTCAATTTTTTCTTCGAAGTCTGCATTCTTATTGTAGTCGAGATTGAATTTCTTAGCGGCAACGATTTTAGTCATGCTCGTCTCTTTTTTCACAGGAGCGGTCATGCGTTGACTTTCTCTTCTCTCTCTTTCTTTAAGGTAGAGTTCTTCTTGATCAAGACTCTTAATTCCTCTTGCTTCGTTATATTGATGTCTTTTGGCTGGATCACTTAAAATTGAGTAAGCTTCATCGATAGAGGCAAGAATTTTCTCACATTCGTCCTTAGACATAAGTGAGTAAAGAGCAAGGCTGTCGTGCGAATAAGCACTTTTGGCCTGCTGATAGCCTCTTTGAATTTCCTCTTGAGTGGCAGTCGTAGGAACTTCAAGAACTTCATAATAGTTTTTGTTAGACTTATCCATGTCTAGTGATCCTTTCTATCGTGAGATATTTAAAAGTTTGTGAACGATTTGATCAAAGTTATTAACGAGTGCAGAATTTGGGAACTCCATCAAAAGAGGTCTTCTTTTTTTCACCGATTGCCAAACTGTTGCATCGTAATTGAGATAACCAGTATAATCTAAATTAATCCCAAAATATTTTTTACTAATTATTTTCATTGAAAATCCAATATCAATATCGGCCTGAGTTCTTACTTGATTGATAATGAGTTTCGGATTCAATTTTAAAATTTCATTTTGTAATTTATGTCCCATCTGTGGATTAGACTCAATAATTTTATTCACAAGATCCGCAGGTGTAGAATTTTGAGAAATTTTAGCATTCATTATTTGATCAATCATTGGTCCAATCTCAAGAAGATCTTCTGCCATAGCAAGCTTTCTATGGTAAACAGATTTTAAAAATCTATATGTGTTCTCAATAGAAGTAGGCTCAGGCAGAGCAACAAGAATTCCTTGATCAGCAGAGATAAAGAAATCTAGAGTATTGTAAGTTGTTCCAGCACCAAGATCTAGCAGAATATAATCAGCTTCGAGTTCTGTTAGCTTTGAAAGAATCTTATGCTTTTGCATCTGCTTTAGGTTTGCAATTCCGATATCGTCTTGAGCACCGCTAATAATTGAAAGATTTTCAATTGGTGTTTGAGTTAGAAGTTCGTCTAAAGTTTTTGCTTTCTTTGTTAAGTAGTCAGAGAGTGTTTTATCAGGAATTGGCACACCAAGAGTTGTGTGAAGGTTTGCCCCACCAAGGTCTAGGTCAATGGCCACTACGCGATAACCCATAAGGGCCAAGCAGATTGACAAATTGGCCGTCACAAGACTTTTTCCAACTCCACCTTTTCCACCACCAATGGCCCAAATTTTCATATTTCTGTGGCCATCTAAAAGATGCATTCCACTGTTGTCCATGTTGTCTATGTGTGTCAAAGTTATTACCTTTTCATTAAAATTGTACTAATGCTCAATATTATAGGAACAAAATCACGGAATGTAAGGGTTTAAACGTGACTTTTTTACACACGATCACTGCGTCATACACTTGCCTTAAGGTTTCATGAAAGTGTAAACTGCCGCGCGCAGCATTTTTTGAGAATGATGGAGAGAGAGATGATTGCTGATTCGACTAAATTACATAAAAGGTCTGACCTACATTTACTAAGGAAATTGTGGCATACAGTTTCAGGGCTATCGATGCTTTATGCTTATTATGCAAGCGGTGTGGATGCGAAGCTTGCTGGTAAGTACTTGGTGATCTTTGCCATCGTCGCTTATACGTTCGAAAAAATGAGGGTTCGCTCTGGCGCGCTTAATGGTCCAGTGATGAGAGTCATGGGTCCTTTTATGAGAGAGTCTGAGCGTGAAAATGTAAGTGGTCTGCCTTTCTTTGTTATGGGGGTAGGTCTTTCGTTTTTATTATTTGAAGAAGAGATTGCCATATTATCTCTTTATTTTTTAACTTTCTCTGATCCTTTGAGCTCACTTGTTGGTATTCTTTATGGCAAAGACAAAATTATGCCAAACAAGTCTTTGCAAGGAAGTGCTGCAGGTTTTATCTGTTGCTTCTTTGTGACACTCATTTATGGAATTAACTTTCTAGAGCCAAATATCAATTTAATTATTTTTGCTGTTTTTGCAGGAATTATTGGTTCTGTGTCTGAATTGTGCTCTGTTGTTGTTGATGACAATTTCACAATCCCATTCGTATCAGGATTGGGCCTAACACTACTTAATTTCTTTATTCCAATTTTTTAATGACCAATCTTTGCGTGCTTTTCTAAGCTCTCAAATGATTTAATTGCCGATAATACCCCTTTATCTTCAGTGAAGGGGTTTTCTTCTTTGAGTAATATGTTGAGCATATAAATACGTTCATTTATGGATTCATTTTCCAGCAACAGTTGTCTGAGTTCTTTATCTTGAATTAGAAACATACCGATATAATCCACCACATGGTAGATAGAAGTGAGCGTTCTTAGAAAAGCCTCTCGTTCAATGGGTTCTGCAATATTGTCTACGAGCCACTCATCAAGTATGGCCCTAAGTCTGGTGATTCGTGGGCCATGAATTTTAAGTCCATCGCTCTTATCGTAATAGCGCTCGATGAGATATGTTGGATAGGGGAGATGTTGGTGTTCCGCAATTATTTTTCCACGTCCAATGCCGCGAATAAGAACTTTTAAAGACCCATCATCGAGCTCTTCTAAGATGATAGGTCTACCAAGCCCAAAAATATTTTTCGGTTTTAATTTACCTGAGCTGTAATAGATATCGTTTTCTGCCATGGCAATGCCTAGTGCCGTACCATTTTCTATACAGTCGTGAATGAGTTGTATATAAAGGGGCTCGGCCACAAAAAGTGGTAAGGACGTGTTGGGAAAGAACACGACTCCTGGAATAGAAAGAATAGGGATAATTTCTAATTCTTTTGCCATACGCTTATTGTAAGGGAAAAGAATTGTTGAAAACGGACGATATTGCCGATTTCCATTGATTATAGTCATTTGTACTCTTTACCTTGAAATTGGGTGGATAACTTGAGAAAATCTAAGAGATGACAAATAAGACAATATAAAGAGACTAATATGTTGAATGATATCAACCCTTTGAAACCGTCATATATTTATAAGATTTGGGGCGGAGAAAAGCTGTCAAAGAAAAAGTTAGAAAGCACAAATGTTAGTGCCAACAATAATCCACTAGGAGAAACGTGGGAAGTCTCTATTCATCCAGAGGGACCATCGTTTCTTATGAATGGAGAGAATCTTAGTAATTATTACTCTGAGAATGAACTCCCATATCTCATTAAATTTATCGATACCAATGACTTTTTATCAGTTCAAGTACATCCCAATGATGAATATGCCAAAAGAGTAGAAAACTCCATTGGTAAAACTGAGTGTTGGATTATTACTGATGCTGATCCAGGTGCCGGAATTTATCTCGGTTTTGAAAATGGAGTTGATGCAACGACATTTAAAAAGGCCGTCGATGATAAAGAAGATCTCACTCCTTATTTGAAGTTTCATGAAGTAAAAAAGGGAGACCTTTTTGTCGTTCCTGCTGGAAGTATTCACGCAATTGGAAAAGGAATAACTCTTATTGAAATTCAACAAAGCTCAGGGATAACTTACAGAGTTTGGGATTGGAATAGAGTTGAAAAGGATGGGCGTCCTAGAGCTCTTCATATTGAAAAGGCCATGGATATTCTCGATTTTGCCGGTGATCACAATACTGACGAGTATTTCAAAATAAGAAAGAATTTGAATTTCTGTGAAGGCTCGAATGAGGTGCTTTCTCATAGAGACTTCAATGTTTCCTTGGTGAACCTCGACCAAGGTTTTAACAAGCATCAATTGACAGGCAAGAGGGCCGTTTCGGTTGTGTGCTTAGAGGGGAATATTAATATTTCTTCAAAAAACCAAGTACAAAAGTTAAATGCTTTTGAATCTGCTATAATAAAACTAGATGTGAACGAGCTTGAAATTTCCACTGAAGGGAGATGCTCTTATGTTTTCGTTACCTAAGTTAATCATTATTGGGCTGTGTTGTTTCTCTCTAGTTGCCTGTGACAAGGCCTCTAAAATTGAATCAACTGAAAGTTATGTCAAAGTTTTTCCTGCTGCAATGGATTTGCACAAGGAAACTATCGTCGCTTGGCATGTCGGCCCTAAAAAAGATCAAATCCTTTCTAAGGGTTTTAGGGTGAGTATCAAATTTCCAAAACTTGATACTCAGGCCTTAGATGAAATAATTAGCCGCTTCAATGTTAATTCATGGTTAGTCGTCGTCAAAAGAAGAAGTCTTGCAAGCTCTTCAATCGTCGGGCAAGTTTTTATCCCAATCTCAATTCCTGGTCGTTATACTGATTCAAAATACAGAAGACTACAGATGGAAAACGGTTTTGTTTCGGTCTATTATTCTGCGGCGGCCATATCAAAAAGGTTTGAATCTTTTCCATGCCCAGCATTGGGACATAATCGTTTAATGCAAGAAATTGAAATTGAAAAAAATTATGAAATGGAGCCGCTATTTGCAAGTCTATCAGAGCTTAGAAAAGCATCTGGTAAGGTCACTGAATTTGGATATGATTCCACTATTTTAAATGGGGGACAGTCGTTACAAGGTGATTATTCTTTTGAAATCGCACTTTATAATTCTGAGAACAAAGACATTGTATCAAATTTTATTCTTGTTCCTCACATCTTAAAAGTCACAAAAGAAGTTATTTCTGATCTTCAAGGTTGTGAAAATTTTGTAATTCCACCTGCTGATGATGAAGGCAATAAGTGGGATCAATTTAAGTGGAAAAGAAATTAAGAAAAAGAAGAGGGGGGTCAGACAAGCTGACCCTTATTTTAGTCCACAAGTAAGTGGGTAAGTGATTTCGTGACCTTTATTATTTCTAATTGAGATATAATCATTAAAATCAGAGAATGAAGATCTATTTTCAATATGAAGTTTGTGCTTCATCCCTTCGTGATTAAAATACTTCGTAAATCCAACACCAATATCTTTAGTTCTAACTCCCTCAACACTCGCTAGATCTCTTCCTTGCATGATGATCTTACTATTTTTAATCATGAAGACTTTGTTCATTCTCGGAGTCGAGCAGATAATGTCTTTAACAGCACCTAGGCTTGTAAATGAAGTTAGAAGTGTAAGTGTTAAAATTAGTGTTTTCATGTCTTTCTCCCCGCTAAAAGTAGCTACTAATACTACAGCAAGGAAGATGCCAAAAATTACGATAAGATTATAGGGACTTAGGTGAGCAGGAGTGTGTGTAAAGTTTTTGTACTGTTTAAAAAATAGACAAAAAAAGGGCCCGTTAAGGCCCCTCATATTGGAATTGTATTTAATTAGCCAACATCCTCAAAGCGGTCATCATTACGATCTGGGATGACACTACTTGCGGTAATAGACTCTTCAAAATTATCTGTCTTTTGAGGAGCTGGTGTTTTTTTCATTTCAACAACCTTCTCAGAAACTTTCGGTTGGACGGTTTTAATTTCTTGGGCCTTGACTTCAACAAAGTCATCATCACTTGGAAGCTCGTCATCATCAAAAGTTACAGATTCAAATTTTGGTTCTTCATATTTATCATTGTGTTCGAAATTCTTTTCAAAATCTTCTGCATTGAAATGTGAGGCCTTCCCTCCATTTACAATCGTCAGAAGAGAATCAACGCTCTTATTTAAAGTCTTTGCCTGGTCGTTTAGAGATTGAGCGTTTACAGATGTAGAATTGGCCATTGTCGTATTTTCCTGCGTTGACTGGTCAATATATCCCATGGCCTTATTGATTTCTGTAATTCCTTCTGATTGCTCCTTAGAGGCAACGGCCACTTGTGCAGTCATTTCATCCACTGAGACAACTTTAGTAATGATATTTTCAAGTGCATCAGAACATTCATTAGCGCTTTCTAAAGAATGCTTAACTTTCTGCTTTCCATTATCAATGAGAGATTCAATTCGTGTTCTATTTCCTTCTACCATTGTCTGAACGTTCTTTATACTTTCAGCAAGCATATTAGAAATTTCAGTTGCAGCATTACCTGAAACTTGAGCAAGGTTACCAACTTCTTCTGCAACTACAGCAAAGCCTTTTCCGTGCTCACCAGCTCTTGCCGCTTCTACTGAAGCATTAAAAGAGAGGAGTTTTGTTTGGAAAACGATATCATTGATGATCTTCGTTTTTTCACCAATCTGTGCAATTACTTTTGAGATATTTTCCATTTCATCGTTTGTTTTATCCATCTGCTTCATAATATCTTCATTACTAGCACTAACATCTTCGATTGATTTCATCATTGTCGTAACAACTTGCTTACCTTGATCAGCAGTTTGCATTAGCTCTTTTGTTAGATCCTTAGACTTCTCTGAAACGTCAACGTTTGAGCGAACCATGGCACTGATCTCATCTAATGAAGATACAGTTTCCTGGACACTTGATGCTTGGCGATTGGAAGACTCTGACAGGTCTTGGCTTGTCTTCATAAATTCTTCAGAGCTAGTGAAGACAAGGTTTGCAAAGCTTCTTAATGAAGTAACGATTGCATTTAGTTCTCTGTTCATTGGCTTTACAATAAAATAAGAAACAATTGCTAGAACTAGAACCATCAAAGCAGAGAAGATAATTGAAATATTTTTGAAAAAAGAAGCATTTGAATAAACGTAATCTGTAAGATCTTTTTGAACTTCTAAAATCGCCCCATCAACTTCAAATTCTTGATCTTCAAATTTAGATTTAAAATCTTCATTTGCTTGCCAGATACTGAAAATTTTTGAAAATTCACCATTTAAAGTATCAAAGCTTTTTGTATAGGCATCATATTTTTCAGAATATGTCGGAATATTAAGTTTTGAGAGGAGAATGGCCGTTTTTGTTTTATTTAATGCAAGCTTGTCACTAACATTAGTTTGTCTTTCAGTGAATCCCTTACTTCTTTTCCCAAGTAGTAGGCCATTAAAAGTGAACAGGACATCCTTTGTATTAATCATTCCATCTTTTAGAAGAGAAAGTAATTCTTCTTTATCTGGACTTAGTGTGTCTCCCGCCTTTCTTGCTGCTTCTTTTTCTGCTTCAATCTTTGCAATGATTTCACTTAGAGCGCCTGTCATATTATAAACCGAAGAAACTGTGATATTTTCGTTTTTCTTCATTTCTACGGTTTTTACTGAAATGCCTTCGAAAATTTTATTTTTCTTAGCGAGTTCAGTTTCTAGGGCGAGTAATTTTTTGGCGATATTGTCGTTGGTTTCTGTTTTCTTGATGGTGGCGAGAATTTCATTCGCCTTTGTTTGTTCATCAAGGATGGCCTTCAAGTAAGTTTCGTCGTGGTTCAAAAGAAATTCTACACGAAGAATTTTTTCTTGATCTAGTTTAGAAATTAGGGATTTTAAATCTTTTTCTATGGCGAACGTTTTGTCAGTTTTCTTTGTTAGAAAGAAATTTGTACCAGCAACAAAAAGAACGCTAAACATTCCGAGTGCGGCCAAAGAGTAAACCTTAAACGACAGGCTTAGCTTATTGCCATTTGATAATCCCATATTCCCAATCCTATTTATGAAGTTTAGTCACCACATTATATAACGACTCATCTTTTTATCGGATTTGGGGGATTTGGTTTTAGAGATATTTTGTTTGCTGGTATAAAATTTTGAATAATTCCACGATTTTGAGGCAAATTATAGGAATTCTTCATCTATTTCCCCGTCATAAATTTCGATTTCATCTCCATTTGATGACCAAGAGTCAATTAGCTCACTAGGGATATTTGGGTCAATTTTTCGGGCGTAAGGACAGTGACGGCAGCCACTTTTACAGCAGTGGCCTCTTTTTAAGTGATAGAGCTCCGTAAAGACCATAAGTCCATCATCATTAATGTAATAGTCTTCCCCCTCTACAAGGGTCATATTCTTGCTCATGGAGTTAATTTAATAATGGAGGCGGGGAAAGGCAATAAAAAAGGCCTTCAATTCTGAAGGCCGCTTGTGTGTGCGAGATTTTTAAATCTTTATCATTCTTCCTTTTCCATCCATGTGAGTCTGATGAAAAAGGAGCCAAAAAGTATCTAACTTGAGACCAGTCGTAAAGAGGTAAGTCAAAAAATTGAGTTTAACTTGAGAATAGTGGTCAGTTTTTTTTCTGCTTAGTAAAAGTTCTCATGACTTGTGAACTTTATGACGCCCAAGTACAATAAGGAAAATAATTAAAATTGACGAGGAAATTAAAAATGGAAAAGGTTTGGTACAAAAATTACCAGCAGGGCGTTCCTAGAGAAATTAATCCTGACCAGTACAACTCAATCCCAGAAATTCTGGAAAAAAGCTTCGAGAAGTTTAAAAACAAAGGGGCCTTTCATAATATGGGGTCAACCCTTACTTATGGTGAGATTGAGAGGCTTTCAAGAAAATTTGCTTCTTATTTGCAAAATGATCTGAAACTTCAAAAGGGTGATCGTGTCGCGATAATGATGCCAAATATTCTTCAGTATCCGATTGCACTTTTTGGAGTATTAAGAGCAGGGATGACGGCCGTAAACGTAAATCCACTTTATACTTCAAGAGAGCTTGAGCACCAACTAAAAGACTCTGGAGCGAAAGTTATTGTGATTTTTGAAAATTCTGCAAAGACTCTACAGGATATTTTACCTAATACACCAGTTGAGCATGTCATCACTACTCAAATTGGTGATATGTTAAAATTTCCAAAATCATTAATTGTAAATTTTGTTATTAAGCACGTTAAGAAAATGGTTCCTGCTTGGGATATTCCAAACAATATTCCATTTTTAAAAGTGATTCAATCAGCTGACGAGTCACAATTTAAAAAAGTTGAAATCTCAGGTGATCAAAGTGCTTTCTTGCAATACACTGGTGGTACAACTGGTGTAGCGAAAGGAGCGGAGCTTACTCATAGAAATATGGTTGCGAACCTATTACAAGCAAAGTCTTGGATTGACCCAGTCACAACAGAAGGTGGCGAGATCATTATTACAGCTCTTCCGCTTTACCATATCTTTTCTTTGACTGCGAACTGCTTTACATTCTCTTATCTTGGAGGATTAAACGTTCTTATAACAAACCCAAGAGATATTCCTGGATTTGTTAAAGAGCTTTCTAAGTGGAAGTTCACAGCAGTTACAGGTGTTAATACACTTTTTAATGCACTTTTAAATAATGAAGGTTTTAGAGCTCTTGATTTTTCTAGTTTAAAGCTAACTCTTGGCGGTGGTATGGCCGTTCAAAAAGCAGTTGCTGAGAAATGGAAAGAAGTTACAAAAAAACCACTTATTGAAGCTTACGGATTAACTGAAACAGCTCCTGCTGCTTGTATCAATCCACTTAACTTAAAAGACTATAATGGAAGTATTGGTCTTCCTGTTTCTTCGACAGATGTGTGTGTAAAAGATGATGATGAAAACACTCTAGCAGTTGGTGAAATCGGAGAGATTTGTATTAAAGGCCCTCAAGTAATGAAAGGTTACTGGAATAGACCTGAGGAAACAGCTAAGGTTATGACTAAAGATGGTTTCTTTAAGACTGGTGATATCGGTATGATGGACGCGGAAGGTTTTTTCAAAATTGTCGATCGTAAAAAAGATATGATTCTAGTTTCTGGATTCAACGTATATCCGAATGAAGTAGAGGAAGTTGTTGTAGAACATCCAAAAGTTTTCGAATGTGCTGCTGTCGGTTTTCCAGATGAGAAAAGTGGTGAAGTTGTTAAACTTTTCATTGTTAAGAAAGACGAGTCATTAACTGTAGATGAGCTCAAAGCATTTTGTCGTGAAAATCTTACGGGATACAAAGTTCCAAAACTATATGAGTTTAGGGATGAGCTACCTAAGTCAAATGTTGGTAAGATCCTTCGTAAGGACCTGCGCGGTCAATAAAATCCACTCAATTGTAGCTTAAATAGAGAAGTGTCCAATTTTTGGACACTTCTTTTTTTTAATCACCCTGGCCACTTCTAGGTCTCACTAATTCCTTAATTTTATTAATTTCACACCATCTTAAATTGGCATTCATTTTGCTTTATAAGTACTTATACAACTCGGGGGAGTCTATGTATAAGAAAGTTAAAAAGCTTCTTACATTTATCATCGTTTACACTTGTTCATTGCAGATGGCATTTGCAGGTATTAACTTTCGTTCTCCTTCAAGCACATCGCAGGCCGATTTAGATCTATTCGTAAAAAGAGTTGAAAACTATAAAAAAACAATCAAAGGGTATGAGAAGCCAAACGACTGTAAAGAAGAAGAGGCCAGACCTGATTTCGATTTCTCAGGAAGTTTTGAAAATATTATTTCAAGTGATGGTGTTTCTGATGAAGCTTTCTTTAGCGAGATGAAGAAAAGACATCAATTGAGTTGTGATGCTAAATCTAAAAATGAAGATCCAAAAGCAGCAGTAGCAAAACAATCATGTCAGAAAGAAAAAGTGAAAGGACTTATCGATGCTCTGGTTGAAGTCGTTAATAAGGACGAAGCAAAGCTTGTAAGATTCAACTCTTCATACAATTCGCAAATTGCAGAGGCGAAGAGATATGCTGAAAATATTAAAGAAATTCTTGCTTCTGATTTAGATGAAGATCAAAAGAAAACTTTTCTATTCTCTTATATTCACAATGTTCTTCTTCCTCTTAGAGACTTAGTAGCTTTCATGAGAGTTTATAACAACTCAATTGTTCCAGCTAAAATCTTCAAGGGTCTATATCCGATAATCGATGCAGATCTTATTGAAAGTGAAGAAGATCTTCAAAAGTTAAAACTAGGAATTGATCCCTATAAGGATCCAGTTCACTTTATCGTTTCAAACAATGGTGATGAAGTTACAATTGCATTTGATGAATATAAAATGGTTGAAAGAGATATTTCTGTTCTTATGATGGCCCCAACTGCCAAGTCATACTTTCAAGCACTTCGATGGATGACAATTCAGATGATGCTTACACAAGTTAAAAACTATGATGTTCTTCTTGGTAAAGCAGATGATCTTATTTTAGTACCAAAAGCATGTCAGCAAAAAGTTGAAAATGGTTCGTTGCCAGCAACTGTTGAAATTAAAATTAACGAAAAAATTAAAGATAATTATGCAGAAGCTCTTGTGGCCAATCTTGGCTATATCGATTCTGAATATGGTCAGTTTTTTAGAGAATATTATATTGAAAATGCAAATTCTGATGCCGTAATTGATGGACATAGTGGACTTGTACCTTTCGAAGAATATCAATTGGCCAAACAATATACTCAGAAAAAAGAAAGAGGGATTTTTACTCCTGTTTTAGACGATATTACTCATTTTGAAAAAATCATTACTCTTAAAATGCAAGCAGCAGCTGATCGCCTTAAAACTAAAGAAGAAGCTGAACTATTCTCAAAGATCGTTTCAGCTCCAAAAGAAACTGAGTATTACGAGGTTGTTGTTAATGGTGAGAAAGAACTAATCCAACCATATTCAATGAACTTGTCTCCATATATGGCAGAGCTTATGCAAAGAAAGGGAACATTAGATGTTTCTGAAATTATTCCAAGCGATGTTGCTAGAGCAATGGAGAAGAGAAAAGTTAAAATTTCATTTCCATCTTTTAATACAAATTCATTTTGGAGAAATTGGGCGCTGAGAAAGCTCGCAGAAAAACTGGCAATCCTTGAAAAAGGATCAAAAGAATATGGCACAATCACTTTTGCTCTAACTAATTTTTGCGGCATAGGCTATGGGATGAAGTACATGAATCCTGTATGTATGTCTTCTAAGAATAAAATTGATGCTCTCAAAGAAATGCTAAATTCAGTAGTTTCACAAGAGGAAGGATATTTGCCAGTAAGACGTCTTAAAGAAGAAGAACTAGACAAGGTATATGCTATGTACGCCCTCGTTTGGACAACTTTGAGAGATAAGACATCTATGTTTCCGGAAGCAAACACAAATGAAAAAGAATTTTTATTAAGCCAACTTGAGGCCAATAATCCATGGGCCAGAGTAAGGTTGTCGTACCTTCTAGCTGAGTATGAACTCTCTGGCTTTGTAAGAGATATGTTAAAAGGTGAAAACTACTATTCATGTTTATGGAGAAGTGTTGCAACTAATTTTGGTAATATTAAGGCCGCTGCGAAAAAAGTCGGGATTAATAAGACTCTTATACCTTTTTATGGTGATAATCTTCTTTCAAAAGATGAAAAAGAATATGTGTGGAACAAAATTATTGAAGAAAAAAATAAAGAAACAGAACAAATTCTATCTTCTCGAAATTCGAAAGAAGAGTTCTTCTCAATTTTTGAAAATCTAAGTTATGAAACTGCACTAGGGGCAAATGACGTAGAGAAATTCACGAGAACTCATTTAGATGAAAATTTAAGTGAAAAAACATGGGAAGAGATCAATACAGTTCTTTCAACAGTAGAAGCTGAAAGAATTCAACAACTAGGTGATATTTTCAAGGCAAAAGGTGACCTTTCTAAGCAAGAGGAGCTTTTCGCTTCATATGCAAAAGATTTTGGTGTGGCATCTCAATATGATGTTAAAGACGATTTTTTAGCATTAGAAAATGCAATTAAAAAACCAATTTATCTTGAGCTAGTTTCTAAAGCAGCTCAAATGAAGAAAAATTCTCTCTTAAATCAAATGACAAAGCTTTGTGTCACTGATCTTAATGATCACGAACAATTGAAGAGATTTTTCTATGGAACAGCTAAGGTTCAAGGTCGTTTGAACTCGATGTTAGGATTACCAAGTGTACCTGCAGAAGTTTCTGAGCAAATTGATAAATGGACGACAGCTGATACAATTGATTTAACTGTAGGTATCGGAGCTCCGTTACTTGCGATTTCAGTAGTTCTACTATCTGGAACTTGTATTGCCGCAACTGGTGGTTTATGTGCAGCGTTTGTTCTTGGAGCAGGTACTGCTGGTGTGGGTTTACAGTCATGGTTAGCAACACGTGAATATGGAAAATTTCAAAGATCTAAAGATCATGTGGCCTTCGTTCAGGGAATGGAAGATTTTGGTTTAACTGATGTAGGATCAACAGATGAAGTCTCTGTTTCATGGGGATGGGCAGCTTTTGAGGCCATTAGTGTTATCCCTCTATTAGGAACAGTTGGACGCTCGATTAAAATGGGATCAAGCTTATTAAAAGTTTCTTCGAAATCAGTTGCTGGAAATCAGCATTTATCTAAACTTGCTCAAAAAGAATTACTTAGAGAGTCAGGTGGAACTGTAACTGAAGAAATTCAAACTGATTTTGCTCGCCAGGTTCTTGGTTTTAAAAAATCTGAGCTTTTACCAGAGTTGGAAAGAGTAGCGAATGAAAAACAAGCTGCCGAACTTGTCGATAAGATTAGAAATCTACGTTCACTCCAATCACAAGGGTTAATCTCTAAAGGTGATTTGGAAGAGGCAATCGTCCGCATTAGAAAAGAACTAGCTAAAAATAGTGATGATATTGCTCAAAACCTATACCGTTACAACGCTGATGAAATTGTTGATCTGTCACACACCGCAATTAATGATCAAACAGTTAAAGTTGTAGCGAAGTATTTTAATGATAATACAAGAGAGTTCTTAACTTTCTTAAAATCATACGATCAAAGATTGTTCTCTGATTCATCAAAGCTTGCACTTTTTAGAATGAAGAATATGAAGATGAAAAATGGAACATATACAAGTAAGATCTTAAATTTCTTCCGTGAAATGCGTTATGGTCACATGGGTCGTCATGCCACTAAAGTAAAGAAAATGATTAAGGAATTAAAGAAGAATCCTGACATCAATCTTTCAAAGTATATTGAAGAGAATATTGATGAGCTAACAGATTTCTTTGTAGATGTTTCATCAAGAAAAAGAGAATGGCCATATATGATGTTCTTGCAAGGTGGCCCACACATTGGTGGATTACTTTCAGGAAAAAGAGCTTCGTTCCAATTTCTTGCCGATGGTATCATCATGAGAAAATTCTTCAACGCAAGAGCTAGACTTGTTCTTGAATCAACGAAGAAAGAGGCCCGTGATATTTTAGGACTTGCTCCAAATGTTAGAGCAGATAGAGCTGTTGAAGTCGTTCGCGCTTTCAATGAATCAGTGGCATCGGCAGCATTGAAGATGCCGCAAAAAGAAGCGATAGCACTAGCTGAAGCTTATGGTAAATTACAAAAAGAAGTTTCCCAGGAAATCCTAAATGGAAACTATAAT
>NZ_AUNE01000046.1 GCF_000447755.1 Bacteriovorax sp. BSW11_IV
ATGATGTGTTTAACACCCTCTAGAATGATTTCATCTTTTGTATCCATCTGCTTTGAAATTTCTTCGAGATTTTCACCAATAGGAATAATAACTAAGTTTGCAATGATTACTCCGTACAGAGTTGTAATAAGACAAACACCCATTGCTGGACCAATCATTTTCATGGCATCAGCACCACCAAGGTTTGCAAGAAGTACGATCATCCCAATAGTGGTTCCCATCATTCCAAATGCAGGAGGGAATTTTCCAAGAGATTTAATTTTTTTCGTATCATCACTTCTAAGCACACTCATCTTGCTTGCTCTTTGCTCGAGGATCTGAATTACTTTTTCAGTTTCTAAAATTCCATCAGCAATAAGTTCCATCGCTTCTTTTAGAAAAGGATCTTGTGCTTTAGGAACAAGTGACTCCAAGCTTTCACCTGATCGATATGATTCACATATCTTCATGATGTCTTTGATGACATTTGAAGTATCAACCATTTTTCCTTTGAGAAATTGCGTAAAGAATATTTTAAAGAGACCGCCAATTTTATTCAATTGAAATGCAACTGAAGTTGCAGCAAATGTTCCACCGAGAACGATGAACAAAGAAGGGCCATCGAAAAATATTTTTAAGTCTGAAGATGACAGTCTAAGACCAACGAAAAGAACTACACCTGAAATGATGAGTCCGATTAAAGAAAAAATATTCATACATTACTCCGCATTGTTTTGTATGTGTGAGATATCGGGGTTTTACTTTTTTAACTTAGTGAATAATTGGTGTGTGAAATAAAACTTTCATTTTTTTCAAATTATTTTCAGAGCTTACTAGAGAAATAGGCATATTTTTTGTGAAACTTTTTAGATTTAGTGAAAAAAAACTTCACGAAACAGTGTTTAAGTGTTCGGAAATATTGAGGAAAGGCAAAAAGAACCCATATACAAAATCTATTAAGGTCAATTGCTAATAATGTTTAAGAGTTGTCCGAATGGGGAGTCGAATAGAAAAGAAACTATGTAGGAGTTTTTTTGAAAACGATATTCAACATAATAAATTTTGTTTTGGTTTTACTCTTGTGTTCATGTGTTGGAACAGTTGAAGACGTTAATCCAAATAGAACAAAAGGTTCTGCTGCCGGAAAGGGAAGAATTGCTTTTGATGGTATCTACGATGCAAGAGCAATTGCGCATGATAAAGTTGAAATCTTTTTCTATCCAAGTTTACTTGCAGTGACTGATGTTACTTATATTATTTCATACGACGGACTTACTGTTGAAAAAACTGTTCCAGGTGCGAACCTTAGACCAGACTACCGCGGGCTTTTGAAATATACAGTAAGTGGACTTGATATCAATACAGAGTATGCATTCTCGGTTCAAGCTAAAAATTCGGATGGATTGATTAGTACATCGACATTAATCAAGAGAGCAAAAACATTTGCGAATAAAACAGCAAACTTTGTTGGTATTGGTGAAGTGAAAAATCTTCCTGGATTTGATGGACGAACAGCTCTAAGAGTTGAATGGCCAGCAGCTGAGAGACAAGGAACAATTACTCCAAAAGATGAAGACGTTATTCAATATGAAATTATCCTTCTCGATTCTGATATCGCAACACCTGTTGCATTTGATGATATTTCTTTTGTCGAGCCATTTCGAAAAGTTGTTTATGTTGATGGGGCGAAAATATCTCACCAAGTAAATGGTCTCCAGCCTGATACAAAATACTTTATTAGAGTAAGAGGTATCCATAAAGGAATGAGCACTAACGGTGATGATCCTAACTATAGAGCTGAACAAAATAGTAATTATATCTTAATGGGAACATTGAGTGATGATATGTCTACTATTGATGTAGACACTTCTTCATTTTCAGTTGAGATACCAAGATCGGTGGAAGGAAAGTATTCTTTGAACACGACTTGGGCCAGTGCAAAAGGTTCATTCGACCATTATAGACTTTACTATAAGCAAACTAGTGCAGGTGCTCCATGGGCATCATATAAAAGCGCAAGAGACACAGTTTGTAGTGGTAAAGAGACAAACGACGCAAGCTGGTCATGTGTTGAAATTGGATTTGAAAAAGATCGTTATACAATTTCAGATTTAGTTCCTTTTACAAATTATGATGTTTACCTACTTGTTTGTGGAACAAAAACTTGTGAGATTGGTGATGCTATTGAATTTAGCTCTACACCACCGTATAAAACAAATCCAGGTCATGCTAAGTTTAATGGAATTTATGCCATTGAAAATGCGAAGTACTATTGGGCCTTAAATGAGATTTATCTTCGTCTAACTCCACCAGATATTAATAGTGGAGTTGTAGATGGTGTACTTGTTGAACTTAAAGAAAGAGTGAGTGGGCCTCTTAGTGATGTCTTTTTAAATCACCCAGATTACGCTAGTGGACTTAATCTTGCTGTCGCCAATTTTGATTACAAGACTGCAGATGAAATTATTGTCTCAGGAGTATCTCTGTCAGAGAGTGAACCTTATTGTTTCTCATTAATTCCATACTATTACTCAGATGGAAATCTAATTGAAAACAGAAATAACGAAACAACAAGCTGTATTTTACCAAGAGTGAAAACTCCAACACAAGATGAATTTCCCGGTCTTACAAATGCAGTTGTAGACTCATCAACAAATACTTTAACTCTTACTTGGGGAGCTCCTCTAGGTGGTGTTTACCAAGGTTTTGCAATTTTCTTAAAAATTGGTGGTGGCCCATTCTTATATAGTGAGGGAATTAACAGTGATCCTAATTACATTAGAATAAATGTTCCTTTCAGTTATTCATCATATCAAATCCCATTTATGAACAGTGGTGATTATCAAGTAGGGATTCTTGCCTATTACAATGATGGTACAACTGAGACTTTCTCTGAACCAAATATTAACGTACAGCCTTTTACTGTAGGACCGTAAGATGAAGTTATTTTTGTCGTTGATTGCACTATCGCTACTACTGAGTTCATGTGTTGGAACAGTGGAAGATAAAAATCCAAAACTATCGAAAAGTGCCGCTACTGGTGGTGAAGAAATCATGTTTTCGGGAGTAAACGAAGTTATTCCTGTATCAGATGATAAAGTTGAGGTTTATTTTTATCCAGCATCTGGAAATGTTAGTGATATGACTTATCAGATTTTTGTAAACAATACAAAAGTTCCGATTGAAGTAAAGGGAGAGAGTTTACAGTTAAATCAATACGGTCAGTATATGTATACAGTGACTGGATTAAAAGTATTCACACAGTATAGCTTTTCTGTTGGGGTCAGAAACGCTAAAGAAAATACTGAATCAAATTCAAATAAGGCCTTGTTTGCAACAACTTTTCCAAACTATACTGCTGACTTTGGTGGTGTTTCAAAAGTTTATCACTCAAGTGGTGATCTTGGTAAAGAGCAAATCGAAGTAGAATGGGTTCCTGCGGTTTCATTAGGTTCATCTTTTTCTCCAAAGCCTAATGACCCAGTCGCTTATGAAATTCGCTATATGCAAGCAGATGAAGGAAAGCCTACGGATCTTCTAAATCCAAATCATCCTGCAGTTAAAGTTTCAATGAAGCCAACAACTCTTGGTTCTAACCCACAGTTGAGTCAGGAAAGAAAAAGATCTATCCCAGGTTTGAGTCCAGGGAAAAAATATTATGTTCTAGTTCGTGCTATTCATAAGGCGTACGTTGATTACAAGACTGAACCAGGCTACAAAACAGAGCAGAATAATAAAATTTTATCAGTAACTACTCTTTCTGATTCTGGTCTTTTTGATTGGGATGCTGCGAGTGTAAAATATGAAACACCTATCGGAGAAGAAGCTCTAAGCCGCATTGATCTTCGTTGGGATGGCGCTTTAGGTCCATTTAAAAATTATCGTGTCTATTATATTAAAGTCGGTGAAGCAACAGAAACATATGAAGATGTTGCGGCGAAGCCAGATACTCTAGACAGTACGACAATCGATGCTTTAAATGGGACAGATGATTATCAAGTTGCCGCGGCCGATGCTCTTTCATATCAAATTACGGGGTTAAGTTCATACGCTTACTACAAAGCAACGGTTGTTGCCTGTGTAACTTCTGGATGTGCAGATGGTTCACGCATTATTGGTGAGGAAGTCTTCTTTAGAGTAACTCCAAAACTTGCTCCATTTTCAGGTCTTCTTGAAATTCAAGACCCAACAGATATTAATAAACTTGATGAGATTGAAGTGAAGTTCGATCCTCCTGTTACAACAGCGGGTTATGTTAATAAATTTGAACTTTATTGTTTTGATAACTTTGATGATAATAATCCTGATGAGCTTCTCTATAACATTGCAAGTACAAGCTCTAAGCCAAGCTGTGCAGGTTTAACGAGAATTACGGCTTCTCCGAGTGATTTTTCAAGTTATAGCTCATATTCAAAAATAAAAATTAAGGGAAGTTTTTTTGGTCCCAATGATGTCGTTTCAGATAAGACATATTGTTTTGGGGCCGTTCCAGTTATCGAGGGAACAAACTTCGTAAATAGAAATCTCAACTCAGCAATCATTCGTTGTAAAGTGGTCAAAATTAAAGTTCCAACGAAGGAAGAGTTTCCAGGTCCTGCAAATACTTGCACAGTTGGTGCAGATAATATTTCAGTAACATGGGATGAACCAGAGTCAGGGATCTATAATCGTTATGAAGTTTTCTGGAAAGAGGATGATGGGACTCCGTTTAGTTTTCAAGATGCAGTTAATGGTCTGTATAACTCACAAGATAATTTAACGACTTTAAATTTTACAATTAATACACTCCTTCCTGGTAAGAAATATCAGTATGGTGTGCTAACTTATGTAGCAGGAGCTAATAAGAAGTATTCAGAATTTAATACAGGTATTCGCACATGCCAAATCCCACTACCAACTCCAAAATTTGGCGAATGGGTTGATATCTTTGCCGTTGGTCCAAAAGCAAATGGTCTTGTCCCAAGACGTGATAATAGTGCTCATGGTTTTGAAAAAGCATACCTGTTTGAAACTTTGAACGATAATGGTCAGCCGATAGAAGTTCCTGTTGAGAATTATGCAGGTAACAACTATTCACCAACAACTGAATTTGAAAATCAATTTGCATCTGTAAGCAGTTCTGTGAATTTTCCTGGAGTATATGGTAAGGCCCAGGGTGACCCTGACGGCATTTACATGAACCAATACTCAAATAGTGGGATTGTAAGGATTGCGTGGAAGGATATTACTTTCAATAGCAATACTAAAACGATGACTGATTTCGTCGGAACATATGAAACTGCGGCCCTGAAAAAAGATAGAAAGTACGGGTATAAAGTCTATCGTTCAGATAATGGTCAAAAGACTTGGACAGAGCTAACAAGTTCAAGCTTTGCCTTCCAGACTCCATTTAATGCAGGACTTTTACACGCTGTAGATTACGCTGAGGCACCACGTGCAACAGACGATGCAATCACGCCAATTAAGGCCGTGATGTTTACTGATTATTCAGTAAAACATGCAGGTCTCGATGGAAATAGTGCTCGTGCAAGAGTTTACTACTATAAAGTTGTTCCAGTGTTTAATGGTGAAGAGCTACGTTATGAGCGTGAGAATACAAATCCGCAACATATTATCAAAGTAACTCTTCCTCCAGAAAATATGGCCCTTGTTCATAGACTAATGGCCAACAGACAAACATGTAATGAGATAGGTAAATCATACTCAAAAGATGTTAGCCAGCATTACACATGCACTTGGAATGGTGTAGGAGCTCGTGGTCTTGCAGTACCATGGGTTCCAGGTGCTACAGTTTATGACTTTGGCAGTGACCTTCTTATTGATAGATTTGAGCTTGGGTGTAACTTCACACGCGGAGATTATCAAAATATTAATAGTGCTTATTCTGGACCATTGTCAGGTTTCTTAGGGGATAGTTCTGGTGGTGGAACATTTAAGGGATGTTTATTCAAACAAGGATCTCTTGCACAAACAAATGGTGGATCTACTCCTGCAGATGGAGATACTTATACAGATAGAGCAACTTATAGAGTTGGTGATTGTATAGGAGAGTCCTTCTCTCAAGTCTATAATGAAACTTCTATTTGTCCTGATATTACAAAAGCAAATTACGACTATTTAATGGTTCCAGGAATTGTTAATGGTTTGGGGCTAAATCAATGTCAGAACCCAAGTAATTTATTACCTAATATAAGTGATACCTATAATAATTCATTTTTGACAGATGAGTCTGCTCAAAGTGAATACGGAGCTGTTTTTTATAACAGAGACTTCTATTCTACTAGTGAAAATTATGGACTGACTTCGATTAGAGGAGGAGGTGCAAATCCAGGTAATCCTCATCGTTTAAGAATGAATAATCAAGGTCGCTATCCTTCACGTTGTATGATTAACATTCCTGTTGCAGATAATTCTCCAGGGGGAAATGCTTTAATTAAACAACGCTGGATTCCTGCCAACATGTTGACTGACCTTGTTTATGATGGACTTACTAATAATAAGATTGATATTGCAACAGTTCCAATGAGTGTTGTTGAAAGTATGACTCAATTATTTGATAGTACTTTCAACTCTGTACCAAATGCTGGGTATAGAGCAAATTCAGCTCTTTATCGTTACGATGAAAATAGCACACCTGTTGCAAGAATTGTATCGTCTAATGATGCAAAACTTCCTCCGATTAATGGTTTGAATCATGATCAGGCAGATGCCTTTTGTTCAACATATACGGTTGAAGTTGGATCATTGAATGATTCAACAAACACATTTAGTGTCGAGGAAGGTGGTCTTAATAAACGAATGATGAGAAGAACAGAGGGGATTGTAGCCTCAGCTTATCCAAAGACATTTAGTCTAACTGATATTAATAACCTTGAAAGAGGTGTGCGTACAGAAACGGGAACAGGGGCATCTGCAATCTTATATAATGCAAGTTGTAATGCCTTTTCTCGAAGTATCTTGAATGGACAAACTCATAATGAGATTGAAGCAGGTCTTGGCATCTCTGTTCGTTTTGGTGACTTACAAAATAAGAGACATACAAATGATGGGGCCATCATTTTTAGTGGTTCAAGCTTTTTTGATCATGAAGGTAGTGACTATAGTACTCAATCTTGTGTAAGCCGCTATGGCCTCCAAGATATTGTTGGAAATATGAGAGAGTATAGTTCTGAGAGAATTTTTTGTAACTACGATGGAGAGGAATTTAAAATTGGGACAAGCTATCAGTCAGCGGATTCAATTGAATTTAATAATGGAGATCTATTCAATGCATCTTCATTCACTCCATGGGTACAAAGTTCACCAGATACTGGAAGATGCTCTTTAGTTGAGGCCGGAGGAGCTAGAGGAGCAACTTTCACTGCAGGAAGTTATATGGTTCCGCAGTATGATATGTTTGGTAATTTGAATTCGGCCATGATTACTGCAACGAATACAATTGATGAATATAGTATTTCATACTTAAGAAATGGGGATGGATTCTATTTAGACTTTGGTCAAGATAATCTTGCTCCACCGTTGAGTATTAATGATACATTGGCCCTTACTGATGAGTATCCTGTAACAACTAGAAAAAGAGATGTGGGCGTTGATCCAAGAAGAGGAAAATATTTCAGCCCAATTGCCGGGATTCCTCTAGAGTGCGCGAATGGAACTTGTTTAAATTCTACTGATAATTTAACGATATCCACAACTGGATTACAGGCAAAAATAGGAGCACCTGATACAGACTTTGTTGTTCCTCACTTTCCGATTACTAATAGCATGATTATCTCTGATGGGATGTCTGAGATTACTCAAAGTGGATCAACTACGATTAGTGCTACAAATTCTGTAAGTTATGACATTACATACTTGGATTCTATTGATCCGAAGGCCTACGTAACTCGATCGACAACTGATCCATTGGCCGAGGGAACTTTAGTTAGATGGGCCAATTGGAGAGTAACGAGAGATACTTATATGTATTTCGAAAATTTCGGAAGTAAGAGTAATGAGTCCCGTCCTGGACGCTATAGTGCGACAGTACTAGGAAGAAGTGAAGGTTTCCAAAAATCTGGAACTGAAGCTGGTGTTCGATGTGCAGTGAGAATTAATGAAGGGAGACCGTAAGTGAAACTTTCAAAGATTTTACTCTTGGTACTATCTTTTTCTTTGTTTGCCTGTAAGCCGGCCGATCAAGAAAAAGTTAAGGTCAAGACCGCAGGGATTTTTGAGCCCGTAGAGATTGAAGTACAAGGTGGATTGGACCGTGGGGAATTTCTCATTGGTTCTGATCCCGATGTTATTACAATCAGTGTTCAAAACAATTCAACCTTTCCTTTGACAGATTTAAATCTTGTCTTTGAAGAAGAGGAGTCTAATGCTGGAGTCAAGTTCAATCCGGATGAAGAAGGGAAGTCTGCTTCGCCAGGATACCTAGGGACATGTGCATCTAGGTTAGAAACTAAGCAAAAGTGTTATTTCAAGCTTTCTTATTCACCAACAATTAGTGGTAATTTAAAACAAATTATTTTTTTGAAATATAAAAACCTTGTGGATTCAAAACAGGAAACTTTTGAACTCACTATGTTTGCAGGAGAGGCCGCTTCATTAGTTTTTACGAGTGAACAAATTAACTATTCTTTTGGTGTTATTGAAAGAAGTGATAGAGAAGTTTTTAAACAACGTCTTATTATCGAGAATGCTGGAGGTTTAACGGCAAAAGAAATGATTCTTGATATGATCAATAATCCTGTGAGTAATTCTTATCAAATTACGGAGAATACTTGCGGGAATGAATTAAAAGCAAAAGAGCGTTGTGAAATGGAAGTCATTTTTACTCCAATGAACTGGGGTGATGGAGCTCCTGATGGAAATATCGATCAATACTATTATTCAAATATCTCAATTCCATATATTCGCGACCCATATGGTAAGAAATCTGTTTTAAATGCATACTTCTCAGTAAAGTCATTTAACATTAAAGGGCTAATTAAGCATGCTGGTCTAGCCGTAATTAATTTTGATGACCTAATTGTAGGTAATTTTGCTTCCAAGCCATTTAAAATTAAAAACGAAGGTGATAAAGAAGCAATCCTACATTATATTGATATCAAAAATGCCGGTGGAGTAATTATTGGTAGCTGCGTGAAAGTCGCAGGTCAAGATTTGCTAGAATGTAGAGATCCCGCACAGATTGCTGTTGCGGGTGCGAGTGTTGCTTTGCCAACACTTCCTTTTAAAGTTCGTGATGTAAATAATTGTATTACACCTTATGATTCTTTGAATTATTCTAGAGATGCTGAAGGTGCCATTACTGATTCAAGTGTTATTGAAGTTGCGGGTGTCGTTGGCGATAGTCAGGGACAATCTTGTCTATTCGATTTGATCTTACATCCAAGTACAACTTTTGAGACGAGCGGTGATTTTTCTGGTTGGACATTAACTTTCGTCTATGACTCAACTTGGAAAGGTTTCAGAGATATGATGGGTGTTGGTGGTCCTAGTAACTTTAATGTTGGAACAGCGAACTACTTTTCTGCTGCGAAAATCAATACTGCATTCTTTGAATATGCTGGAGATAACTCATATTCAAATTTAGATGCTGCCGATAATGGAATCTTTTCATATGATCTTGGGCGAGTTTCTCTAATTTCAGATGCGGCCTATAAGCAACAAGCAAAATTTCGTTTGAAGAATATGGGAGATAACGTAGCAGAAGTTTTATCAATTCGCGATGGTCAAAATTTTAATATTACTGATACATCTCAGAATATTAATAATTATTATTTGAGTGCAAGTCATTCTGGTTGCGCCTTTGTTTCTCCTAAAGGAGGAGAGTGTGATGTGCGCTTTCAAATTGCACCAGTTGCAAGCTCGAACCCCGATGGTATTTTGGCAAAGGCCGAAGAAGATGCTCAAATGTTTGACGATGTTCCAACTGAAACCAAAAAGTTTTATATAGAGTATAAAGATGGAACTACTTATAACGATGATCTAACTTTAAGAACTAATCGCATTGTTGAAGTTAAAATGAAAGCGAAGCTTGTTAGAAAAGGTTTCTTAGTTTTTGAAGATACAAGTTCGAATCAAGGTGTTATTCCTTCGAACAAAATTGCAGGAAATACTGAATACTTTCATGTCAAATTAAAAAACGTAGGAACAGGTCCTATACCTTATATTGAAGCTGTAAATGGTAAGATGATGGTACGTCCTAATAATAATGCTTACCCATTCGAAATTGTCGATAGGCCGGGACCTGCTTCAGGAGCATCAAAAGATTGTTATGAACTTATCAATTTTACGCCTGCAAATCATCCGATCTCAACTACTCCGTACTTAGGACAATTACAACCTGGAGAGAATTGTACGTTGTCTGTAAGAATGAAACTTCGTTCAACAGATATTTATGCTTTTAGTCTCTATTCTGAAGAGACTTCTCCAGAGTGGGAGAGGAAGTTCTCGGTTGCGAAAAATGGAACTTCGGAGGCATGGGAGTATTATAATTATAATGGTTCTGACCAGCTTCTTTCATTTAAATACTATGATGGTGATGGTGTCTCGGATCCTGCTAACGGGTATTATCCAACACTTGAAAATTATGGAAATTTCCACACCATTAGTGGTGGAACAAATGGTGATTATCGCGTAAATATTAAGTTTGTATCTGAAGGATATATCGTACCTACAAACCCATTTCCAAGTTTAATTGCTATTTTATATCGTCAACCTGTATCTCTTCCATTCTTGCCAGTAGATGGTTGGGGAGATTCTGTCGCCATGAAAAGTGTTCCACTTAAATGGCGTGATATCTCAAAATTAACAGGAGCAATTCCTGCTACATTTTTCTCTACTGCGATTACTCATACAGCATCATTAATGTCCACGACTCATACAACTGATTATGCTTATCATGGTGGTACTTACCCAACAGGTGGCTCATATACGGGAGCAATAACTCTTTCAAGAAAAGGGGCCAATATAAATACAGGTTCAATTAATATGATTGCTAATAATGGCGATCCAGAAATTGGTGTGACGCTGGCCCCTGACAAAGGGAGTTTACAGTTGGCCTTTAATCCAACAAATGCCGGAGTTTATACAAAAGAAGTTACCATTCAGTATTTTGGTGGGAGAAAAACTCTTGATGAGAATACTTTAGTGTATAGCAATACTAACTCTACAATTTCAATTAAGCTTTTCTTTGAGGCCACTGATGAGAATAAAACAATCTCATTGGGATCACAGGCCTATACAGTTTATTACGATACAGGAACTGAATCAGTCATTGAAACTTTGGATGGCGCGACTGAAAGTTATTCACTTGATGTTATGAAAATGGTTCCCAATCAAACGGGGAATTTAAAGGCGATCAAAGGTTCTGAAGTTTATGCGAAAAAGAGATTTGTTGTTACAAACACAAGTCCTTACCCAATTAATCGTGTCGATGCCATGATTAAAAGAACTCTAGACTCTTCAACTGTTGAAAACAGTGCCGGTGGATTAGGCTATTCATTAACTTCTAATACTTGTAGCAACAAGGCCCTACTGTCTGGGGAAAATTGTTACATTGATGTTAAGCTCAAGGCCTCAACTTCTGAGCCAGATTTATCAACTAGAATATTAGCTGTAACGTATGAAATTGCTGATAAGCAGTATCTCATATCTGCAATTAATCTGAACTTCCAGGCAGCAAGCCCTGCCAAGGTTAAAGTTGCAGGGGTTAACTCCGAGAGTATCAATAATGAGCTTGGTGGTGTTATCCAAGGCTCTTATCCTGTTAAGTTTGGATATTATCAAGATACGCTTCACCCGGTTCTCAATGATTCTCCTTTTCAAGAAATGTTGGTGCAAAATATTGTTCTAACTAATAACGTTGTTGAAAAAGCAAGTTTTCTTCATCAATACAGAACTTATGTTGGGAATATGAATGCAGTATTGCCAGCTGGTGCTTATGTCACAATGTATGATGATGGTGAAAATACTGTGTCTGCAACGAGAGCTTGTTTCTACGGAGACAATGAAGGCGGACCACTTCCATCTGATGAGTGGGGCTTTAATCAGGACTCAGCATCCCCTTGTGTTTTAAAAGTATTGAAGAAATTTAATGATGACTTTATTGCACAAAAACTTCCTGCTGCATTTAACTATGTGAAGTTAACATTCTATAATAGTGGAAGATCATCAGTGGATAATCTCTATCTTCACTTTCAAGGTTTTGTGGAGCCCAATAGATCGAATTCGACTGGTGATATTATGAATGTTGTTGCTACAGATGAAGGAGATCTTTCATTCTCATGGAACGACTATACTCCATCAAATCCAGGTTGGGGAGCAATTACAGGTTATAGAGTTTTCTACAGTGCAACGAAAACAGCATTGAATAATCTGTTTGAAACATCAGCGAGTTTCACTGATACAACATCACCAGAAGTAGTTCTTAGTGGACTTGTTCCATCTCGTTACTATTATATTCGTATTGCCGCGAAGAGATTGTCTCCTGGTGGATCGACTTATCTATCTATTAGTAACATGACAACTAGAGAAGTCGTCATACCTCCTCAAGATATGTTCTATGATTACGATCTTAAAGTTGTTGTCGATACGTATATTAGTCCTAAGAATAGTCCATTGTTTGGAACTAAGAGTGAAGTGGTAACTGGTTGTGATAAAGAGATTTCAAACGTTGTTAAAAATGGCGCCATGATTCAGAAAAGAAAGAAGCTCGTAAACTCAACAGTTTTTGACGTTATAAAGAGTGATCCTTCTTTGAGTAATTATACTTATCAGGTTGTACCGCATTGGATGAGTGATCCTGTAACTGACATTGCTCCGATCTTTGCTCCAGTGTTTAACTGTTCTGAGACGACCGGGAATACACCAGATCTGATGACTTTTTATATGAAGAGTTGTTCTGATTGTAGTTGTAATCAATTGTCTAAGATCGATGGCGGGGATGGTGAGAACTTACCTCCATCAGCACTTTTCTACGTAGACGCTAACGCTTCAAGTGCTGCCCAGAGATGCTACTTTACTCAGTAATTAACGAGTATATTAGACACCGTTTTAAGTAAGAGTGGTTTATTAACTGGCTTACTTAAAATGGTGTACTTTTCACTGCAAATATCATCACCATCTAAGGCCGTAAGATGAATTATGGGGATACTGGGAAGCTTCTCATGAATCTTATTACCAAATCTAAGGCCATTTTCTTTATTTAGTCTTACGTCCATTAATATTAAAGAAGGAATATCGTTTTCGTGAAAAATTATATCTTCAAATTCACGCTCTGATATAAACCACTTCACACTATAGTCAAAATTTTGCTCAATAATTTTTTTTAAGAATAAACAAAAATCCTTATCATCATCTAAAATCCATATCTGTTTTTTCATACTAACTCCGTAGGAATCTCTACTTTTATTAATGATAATAAATATATTTTGTGAAACTGTGAAAGATTGTGAGAGAAATTCAAAAGACCAATGATATTAGGGAGGTATTTGCCTCCTATTAATTGAATATTGTGATTGTTAAGATTCTTCATATGAGAAGCGCTCTAATACTCGTCATATTCATGTTTTCATTTTTCACTTTCGCAAATGAAAGTTCATCAACTACTTCAAATGAAATTCAAAACTCAGAAAAAAAATCTGATCAAAAAGTAGATGAAAAGCAGGAAAAAAAAGAAGAAGAAATCATTGAAAAGAAAATGATCACCTTCGACATCACAAAGTTAAAAGACATGTCGATGAATGAAGTTTCTTTTATTCGAAAAAGTATTGTTGAGGCCGTATTTGCTGCAAAGATTTTTGAAATAACATTCGGTCATGTTGATAGCAAAATTGGAAAAAACAAAACATGGTATGAAATTAGCGTGTCACATAAAAGAGAAGACAACGGTCTTAGTCATATTGAATTTTATTTTAAAGAGAAGCCTTCAAATCAATTGATTAATTACATCTCAGAAAGAAATTTACCCAAGGCCAAAGTTCAGTATCGTTCAAGAGTTTTAGTTTACAAACTGATGTTTGGAAAATGGTTTGATGAAAAATCTGGAAAATTAATTAAGCCAGAGGTTATCAATATTAAAAATACTGTCTCTGAAAAAGAAACAGAGAATGAATCAGTAAATGAAATCAATTCAGAACAAGAACAATTACAAGAAGAAGAGAGCGTAGATGACTTTTCGGAGTCAGGAATAAAGAAGAGTAAAAAAGACGCAAAAGAAGAAGAGAAAAAAGAAGATAAAAAAGTAAGTGCAGCGAAAAAACGAAAAGTTGAGATACAAAAATACGATGCGCCTAATTTGAATTTAGAGAAGGCAAAAGTAGAACAGAAAGTGAAGATAGAACCGGGACTCAAGTGGATGTCCCGTTTTGATTATGCGATAGGGTATCAGCAAGAAGCGGCGACTTCTAATATCGCCGTTACTAAAAATGAATTCTTAGAAACTGAAACAAGTGTAGAACGTCTTGTTCTCAAATTTTCAACTAGCTTTAGAGTAGAACAGTGGATACAGCACTTCCATACAGGTGGAGTAATCTCCAGATCAATGTCTGAAGAAGAATATAAAATCAAACCACGAATAAATTTGTTTGGAAATTTTAATTATGATCTTTGGTCAAGTTCACTCTTTATCGGATTAAACGTTGAGTATGATCGACTTGGCTTCATTACTGCTCCAGAGCGTGGGGGAGGGTTAAAGTCTATCACGAGTAATATCCTTTGGACTGGAATTGGCATCAGATATATCGATAGCTTCAAAAATCATCTTGTCGCTTTTGAGGGAGATATTAAAAGAGCATTGATTGCAAATGCCGATCTTGTAGATGAAGCGGAAAGCGTGCCCTTAGATGGTAATAAATTACATCTACAAGGAAGAGTTTCTTTATACCAAGGATGGGGAATAGGTCTGAGTTATGAAATGATCAGCCTGTCTTCTGTTTCAAGCTTGAATTTAGATAATACGCACTCCATTTATGGATTGTACCTGACATACAACTAGGTTGGTAAATATGGGTCTTAAAAATAAGTATGATGAAATTTTTGAAACACTTGGGGCGAGTAGAACCGTTGTTGAAGATGAGATTGTTTACTACGGTAGTTATGCCAAAGATACAATTGCGACAAGTGATTTAGAGTTATTATCAAATGATATTAAGAAAAGATTTGCTAAACCTTTTGAAGGCGCACAGGCGAAACTGCAAATTGATATTTCAACATGTGTAGAAAAAATAAACGTAGCAAAGATTATGAATACGTTAGATTTTCTTTTGAAAACATTTAGCCGCTTTATTTTGATTAGTAAAAAGTTTACTCCGACAATAAAAGTGAGTGTAAATAATTCTACACTAAGCTTGAGAGTCGTTTCTGCAAAGGTTGAAAAAAAGTTATTTGATGTTTCACGCATTCAAGACCTTTTAGTACAGGAAAAAAAGAACTTTATGTCTGTATCTGGAAGCAAAATTAAAGCAACTGTAGATTTTAACGAAAAAAGAGAAGAGATGATCTTTTATTCAGAAACGAATCTAATGAATGAAAGTAAGTTGAAAGTGAAAAATAAGAAAAAACAATTGCATTCAAGTGGAAGGACCAATGAAAGAAGTTTGTAAAATCGCATTTAAATACATTTTAGTGGCGATGCTTACCTCAAATGTTAGTTTTGCTAACTGGGAAGTTGATGGGTTTAAAAAACTCGGAACGAATTCATTAGAATCAACTTCAAAAACATACACTGAGCTTCTAGGGAGCTTAGAGAAAAATGGTGTTGAGAACAAGAAGATTCAAGACAAAATCAAAACACTAAATTCAAGAATGTCAGTTGTATTTAATGAGTCAAAGAGTTTACTTGAACACATTTATACTTCTTTGAAAAAAGATGGAAACTTAGAGGCCATTTTAGCAAAAAGATATTTAGATTGGGCAAATAGTAGAACAGGTGCTGCCGATCTGAAAATGTTAAATACTCTTGAAGGTTACTTAGGACATCTTGAAAGGGAAATTGTTCAAAGCAATAGAATGTCTACAACTATTAAAGTGGAGTTCATGCAAAGCTTTCGAGGAATTGTTAATAAGATCAATGAAGCTCGCAAACTTGATGTGGCCGTCCGTGGAGATTTCGCTGTGGCCCTAGAGGCATCTTTGAAAACAAGAGTTGCCAACACAATGAAATCAGTAAAGGCCGATACAATTAAGAAATTGGAAGATAATAGTACTAGAAATATTTTTGTCGTAACAGCGGCAGGGCTTGTTGTATTGCTCGCTGGAGTTATGATTCGCAATCGACGCTTGAAAAAGAAAAATGCTGAGCTAGAAAATCAAGATTGGGGTCCGTATATCAGAAGAAAAACTATCGAAGGACAGAAAAAGGCCTACGAAAGTTTAAAAGATATTGGTGTGGCCATGGTTGAGTCCAATGGTGAAATCTCATACGGTAATGCTCTTTTTAGTGAAATGTTTAAAGACACGTTTACAAAGAAGCAAAAATGGGAAGATTTCTTTGGTAAAAATTTCAAGCGCGAGAAAACATTAAAAGGAGTTCACTCTCTTTATAAGTATCTTGGTGACGTTACTAGTGATTACGTTGTTCAAGTTTCTCGTCCGAATGAACATGGAAAAAGAGCATGTTTCTTTGTTCGCTTTGACTCTACAGTTCTAGCAAAAATTGGTAGTGAGAGAGTTGCGACATTAGAAAAGATGAAAGTGAATGTCTTAGATATTCTTGATGATATTATTTCCAGAGAAAGTTCATTAAGAGGTAGTCAGTATATTGAATTTGCTGAAGTTGATTACGCAAATGATCTTTATGTTTATATGCCAGAGGATCATGCAAAGGCCATTCTTGAAAAATCTCTAAAGGCCGTATTTTCGATTCAAAGCCTTAAGAAGAATACACGCAGAGCAATTCTTAACGTAAAAAGAAAAGATAAGTGCCTTGTGGTAAGTGCAGAACTTCCTGGTATTCACCTCGATGTTAAGGATTTCTCTCAGAAAATTATTGGGGATCAAACTTTGAGCAATATCATGCGCGAAGTAGAGCATTCAAATAGAAATTTTGAAATCACGACAGTTGTTAAAAACGTAAAAGTGAACGGTGAAAGAGCTGTATCATTTGAATTACTTGTTTCTGACCTGGAAAATGTAAAGGTAGAACAAAGGGAATTCTCGCTGTGAGAAAAACTTTAGCATTACTCATATTTATGAGCTCGAATGTGTTTGCTGCGGGAAACGGCTTTCACGATGTTGTTAGTTTTAATATGGGAATGATTAGCCATTCTGTAACTGAGAATGAGAGTACACTTATTCAAACAGATGATAGTGTGCAAACTGAAGATACTTCTGCAGTGGCCGCGAGCTCAGCTGTATCAGCAATTAGTTTTAACCTTAATTGGGAATTTAAAACTGAACAAAAGAAATCATATTTTGTGCAGGCTTTTGTTCCAATGATGACTACCGGTGGTGCTGGTGTCTTCTTGGGTGGGGTTGGAATGAACTGGTATCTCAATGATATGGGTTCAAAATACACATATGTTCAAAATGGAACAGAACTAACAATTATCCCTAAATTCAAATACTACTGGGGTGCCAGTACTGGAATTGGGTATGTTGTTTACAACACCGAATCAGCGAAGAAAAGTGATGTTTTCTTCGATTTAGGTGTTCATGGTGGCGGTGTGTACGGAATTGGTACGAACAGAGGAATTAAATTAGAAGTTGGTGCAAGTCGCGCTACAGGTGTGGCCACAACTGGAATAAAAATCGGATTCTTTTTAGGAATGACTCAATATTTATGAAAATTTTAACTTTTTTACTTTCTACATTTGTTGCTCTTGGTGCTTTTGCATCTGAGTTTAATATTAATAGTAATCCAAGTGATTGTGATGTTTTTATTATCGGTGAAAATGGTAAAAAGAATGCCGTTGGTAAAACTCCGTATAAAGGAAACTTGGAAAGCTTGAAATCAACGTATGGTTTGACTGGTACGATGCAAGTCGAGGTGTATAAACCAGGTTTTGAAGCATTTAATATTTCAGTGCCTCTCATTAGCAGCTCTGCAGTAAATTTAAATGCCAATTTAGAAGTAGAAAAAGATATTAAACTTACTCAAGATGTTGATCTTCTTGTAACGGATCTTTTTGATGTACTGAGAATGATGAGAATTAAAGATTTTTCATCAGCTTTTGCAAAATTGGATAAGCTAGAGGCAAAGTTTCCTCAATACTCAATCATTTATGAGATGAAAGGATCAATCTCGTATATGCAAAAAGAGTTTAAAAAAGCATTAAATTACTACAGAAAAGCTTTCGGTATTAATCCGAAAAATAGAGAAGCATATAAGATGAAAGTTTATCTTGAGAAGAAGTTTCAAGTTGCTGGCGATGTTACTGGAGGTAACGGGTGAGAAGAACGAATATATTCATTATTCTATCCATTTTCATTTTTGGACAAATTTCATCTTTGGCCGAAATTGGAAATCTTCCAAGTCTAGAGTGGCAAAAGCAAGGTCTTGAAGACAAAATCAACGGTAAAGTTGAATCTCTTTTGCTTTCTATCTTAAAAAGAGATCAATTCAGTGTAGATGTTGAAATTGTATCGAATAATCCTGCTGATCCAGAATTTAATAAACCTCTTGATGCAAATGGGAAGAAAAAGGGCACTGGTATTGGCCCTAATGGTGAAGTAGAACTTTCTGAAGAAGAAAAAGCAAAGATTGAAGAAGAAAAGAAATTAGAAGAAGCAAAAAAGTCGAATGCTGCTATTAAATTCTCTGATGTAGAACCTGATGCAAATACAGGTGATCATATCGTATTTTCTAAATTTGGTATGGAAGCTCCTCTTATTGATGATTTTAAAGATTTTCAACCTGATGGGAAAATCTTTTTAACAATGGAAAATGATAACGATAAGAAGAAACTTGAAGAGTTGAAAGAAAAATTCAACGAAAAAGAAAAGCAATATCAAGAACGAATTAAAAAACTTCAATATGAAAAAAGCCAATCAGAAGGGCAAGTCTCTCCAGTTGAACAGATGTGGAAGTATAACAACACAATTGATATTTTCAAAAATCTTAAAGAAGTGAATATTCTTGTTCGTTTAAGTGAAGGCCTAGATGAACCAGTTAAGAAGAAAATTGAAAAATATGTTCGTGATCTTAGATTTAACTTAGGTTCCATTGAGCCATCTATCAAATTTGAGTACTCAATTCTTGGTAATGATATTAATCAACCAACGAAAATGGATAAGATGAAAGAGTGGCTAGAATACGCAAGTAAATATGCAACTCTATTTGGTATTGTTATTGGAACTATTCTCTTTGGTCTCATTGCAAATGGTCTAGTTAAGAAATACTTTGAACTTAATACAGGTGTTTCTAACACAGGTAATTTCAAAATGGATGGTGGGGCAGACCAAAAAGATTCTGCCAAAGAAGAAGGACTTCCTGCACTTCCTGGCGGATTTGATGCTGGAGAAATGGCCGTTGCTGGCCTTAACGGAATTGAGAGATTTAAGTTCTATATTAAGAATACACCGAATGATGCCATCATGCTTGTTAAGAAATGGGTGCGTGGAGATGAAAAAGGATCTGATTCAGCTCTTAGGGCCCTTGTACAACAGATGGAGAACGATGAACTTAAAATTATTTTTGGTTCATTATCTGAGAATGAGAGAACTCACTGGCGCAACTTGCTAGATAAGCCACTTCATGGTCCTGAGCTTTCTCGTGCTAATGACTTTATTAGTAATCAGATTGTTCAAAGTGTTATTGTTCCTTCGACAATTGATGATCCTGAAACATACGATCTAATTCTGAAGTTAACTCCAGAAAAAGTCGTGGCCATGGTTCAAGCAGATCCGAAAATGTCTGCCATCTTAATGAACGCATTAAGCTTGTCATTTGTTAACGAAGTTTTATCGAAATGTCCTGAGAATATTAGAGATACTATTATTAATAAGTCTGTTGAAGTTAAAGCTAAAGATGTTGTTGCTGCTCAGGGCACATTAAAATCTCTTCTAGCGAAGTATGTTGAAACTGTTGAGGAGAAACCATTTGTTGAAAAATTATTGAAATTGATTCCAATGACAACTCCAGATCTTGAAGAGTCTCTATTTAAGGCCCTTGCTAGAAATATTAATGCCGATGTCTTGAAAACTACGGCATTATCAAATTTTCCTGCGGCCCTTATTTCAGAGTTGCCAGTACCATTTTTGAAATCAGTACTGTCTTCTTACCCATTGGAGAAAAAAGTTAAAATGCTTCTTTCTGTTGATGAAGAGATTAGAACAATTTTTATGGAAATCTTTGCACCAGAAGGTTCCAAGGCCAATGATCTTATTATGATTGAATTTGAGTCATATGAGCGCGATGAAAGTGAAATGGATAAAATCACTGAAAATGCATCTAAATACTGGCACGACTTTGTTCTTTATACTCGAAATGAGATTAATAAAGATAAGACATATTCTAAAGAGATTTCAGATCTTCTGGAAACTTGGAGTCAGGATATGGAAGTCACGAAGAAAAATCATTTACGCGAAGTCGCTTAAAATAAAAAGGCCTCCATATTGGAGGCCTTTTTTTATATAGATAGAGTTCTAACAATATCTAGATACTTGCTCTCTACTTCAATTTTCTTTTGCAAACATTCTTCGAATGGAACAGAGATAATCTCACCATGCCTCATTGCTGTAACAACGGCAGATTTTCCTGAGTACAATTCTTTAACTGCAAGGTAGCCCATTTCTGAAGCGATTAAGCGGTCTGTTGAAATTGGATTTCCACCTCGTTGAATATGACCAAGGATACATACATGAGCGTCAATTGAGTAAGAATTTTTCAGCTCTTCTTGAACTCTATAGCAAAGTCCTGGTTTTTCACCTTCGGCCGCAATAATAATTGAAGATGTTTTTCCTCTGGCAATCCCTCTTTTAATATCACCAGCGATTTGTTCAAAATCAATTTCTTCATTTTTAGTTGGAAGAATAATATTTTCAGCACCTGTCGCAAGTCCAACATTTAGTGCAATTGCGGGAGACTTTTTACCCATAACTTCTACAATAAAAGTTCTGTCATGAGATGAAGCAGTGTCTCTAATCTTATCCACGGCATCAATGGCCGTTTGAACAGCAGTGTCAAAACCAATGCTGTAATCCGTTCCTGAAATATCGTTATCAATTGTTCCCGGAATACCTGCCACAGGAATTGCATGTTCAGTATGTAAAGACCATGCACCATTGAACGAACCGTTCCCGCCAATAACAACTAAGGCATCAATTTTTTTTCTCTTTAAGATATGGGCAGCTTCTTTACGAATATCCGCTTGGTGAAATTCCATACATCGCGAAGTTTGTAGCATGGTTCCACCGTGTTGAAGAATATTACCAACACTTGAAGCATCCATTTTTTTGATATTACCTTCAAGTAAACCTTGAAAACCTCTTTGGATTCCATAAACTTCAAGGTTGAGATTAATGGCCGTTCTAACAACTGATCGAATTGCACAGTTCATTCCCGGACTATCACCACCACTACATAAAACAGCAATTGACTTAATCTGCTCACTCATTTCTTTTCCTTATTCAAAAATATTCTTTCCAACAAATGTTGGAGGAAATTCAACACCCATAGCATAGAGTACAGTAGGAGATACATCTTTAAGTGCATGTTCACCATGAGAAACATCAACTTTTTGATTTTTAAGTTTCTCATTAATTACGGCAAAAGGCACTGGTGAATTTGTGTGAGAAGTGTGGGGTGTCCCATCTTCGTACATCATTTGATCACTGTTTCCATGATCGGCGGTGATCATAAGAGTAATATTCTTCTCTTTGCATTTTTGGTAAAGTCTTTCAACACACTTATCAAGGGCCTCGATGGCCTTGATAGCCGCTTCAAATTTACCTGTATGACCAACCATATCTGAATTTGCAAAATTAACGAGATAAAAATCTACTGATTCATCGTCGAGGGCCTTAATGAGTCTATCTGTGACTAAGGGGGCACTCATTTCTGGTTTTTCGTCGTAAGTTTTAACTTCTTTAGGGGAAGGAATAAGCACATGCTCTTCATTCTTAAAAGGCTTCTTTTCTCCACCATTAAAAAAGAATGTAACGTGCGCGTATTTTTCTGTTTCAGCAATTTTAAATTGCTTTTTACCGATAGAGCTTAAGTACTCAGACATCCCGCCGCTAACTTTTTCTTTGTCAAAAAGAATAGGTAATTCGATATCATCTGGAATATAGGGAGTCATACACAGGAAGTAGACAGGTTTTAGCGTTCTATCAAATTCTGAGAAATCTGGTAGAGTCATAGCTTGTGAAATTTGAATGGCCCTGTCTGGTCTAAAATTTAGGAAAAATACACAGTCATTATTTCTCATCGCAAATTCTTTTTTGAAAAGAACTGGCGTGATAAATTCATCAAAGATTTCTTTTTTATATTCTGCTTCTAAATACTCTTCCGGAGAAAGGTCAGTGATATCCCCATGTCCACTAAATGCATTAATGGCATGCTCAATTTTATTCCATCTTCTATCCCTGTCCATTCCAATAGAGCGTCCTTGCATCGAAGCGAAATTGAAGCCACTCATGGCCTGAAGCTCTTGAATATACTTTTTCCCACAAGCAGGAGGGGTATCACGCCCATCCATAAAAGCGTGGAAAAACACCTCAATACCTTCGTATCGAGAAAGGGCCTTTATCGTTTCTTTAATATGTTCAATATGCGAGTGAACTCCACCATCCGAAAGCAGACCCATGAGATGAATACGTCCAGAGTTGGCCTTGGCCGTTTCAATGAGCTCTCTTATTAAGGGTAAATCAGCATAAGTTCCATTGCTGATTGATTCATTAATTCTCACTAAGTCTTGGCGCACTGGACGGCCGGCGCCGAGGTTCATGTGACCAACTTCCGAGTTCCCCGTAACACCTTTAGGAAGACCAACACTTTCTCCACCTGCTTCGATGGTCGTAAATGGGTAATTCGCAAAGAGATAATCAATATGGGGTTTATTTGCGTGCTTTATAGCATTCTTATGATCTTCAGAATTGATCCCGAAACCATCGAGAATCACTAGAAGCGCACGGTTTGAGATAGCTTTAATTGATGTCATTTTCATCCTCGTGTAAATATCCTTCATCATTATAGTCCCTAAAAATGGACCTTAAAAGATGAACTCGACGTTTATTGCCCAGGCCTAAGTCAAGAAAGGCCTGCCTCATTATTAAGCCAGTCAACTTTTGGCAAAAATCAGGAAATTTTGTTCATTTTATACGTTTTTCTAATAGTTTATAGATTTTGGTATAATAATCAAAGTTTATCGAGACTAAAAGAGTTTATGATTTGAGTAAGTTATATTCAAAAGGGGTGGGATTATGAATAAAAACAGTCAATCCGGTTTTGCTTTAGGACTAGCTGTTCTTGTTTTGGCCGCTGTGGCCGGTGGTTCGTTTTTAATCTTTAAAAGATTAGAAACATCAAATAGGGCAGCACAAAATGAAATTAAAAATGAAAGAGGTCGTGTCGAAACTCAGAAAATTCTGGGGCTAGGCGGTTTCCTTATTTCAAATAACCTCATTCTTTGTAAGCAAGGTAAATGGGGTAATGGTGTTTATGAAAACCAGTGTAAGTGGATGGGGCAACAAAAAGATAAGAACTATGATCCATCAGACTTTGGTCTAAGCAACCTTAGATATGAAAATAATGGGGATCTTGTTTTTGATCTTGTACAAGATAAAGACTCATTCAAATACAAAAGTAGTATTACTTTCAGATTAATTGGTACTGACAATAATGAATCATTGAAAAAAGCACTTGGGGAGAAATCTCCAACAGTTCGTTTCATTGATAAAGATAATTTTGTAGTTATGACTAAGGCCAGTGTTGATATGCCAGATATCGGTGGTCGTATTGATCAAGTTGATGGTCTTGGTGCATTCAAAAGACCTATCGCCATTCCAAGTATCAACATTCGTGGATCTAGCTGTCTTGCTCAGTGTAATACGTCTTTAAGTGAACACATCAATCCAGCTTGTCGTGGTGAATTCTCAATTGATGTTGATACAATGACAGATATTGAAATCGTTACGCACAATGAAGGACCAGGTGTTCTTTATGCTCTTGATTATGAAAGACAAGTTGTATTTAGCAAGGATGTAACTGGGGTAGTTGCACCTGCAAATACAAAAGCTTCACTTCCAATTGATGGATTTGTTCCAGCAAACACTACTGTTCAATGGGCGGATAGAGTTCCATGTGCAACTTTTGTTAAGAACGTAACTAAGAGAGTTGTAAATAGAGGATTAGCAGGTTCTTCAACTTCTGAAGAAAAAGTGAGTCAGCACTCTGAGCCTGCAGGGTCTATTGTATATAAACTAGATGCAGCTTCGCCGCTGTCAAATATTGAGCCTTTTAGATTGAATACTAAGATTCTAGCTGAAGGTGATGTAATCAAAGGTAAAGTGAAGGAAACAACTGTAACAATTTTTGTTAATCCTCCACATTAAGATTTAAGTCATAGTAGTTAAAAGATTATTTTTCGCTAGGAGAGTGGTACGTGAACTGGAAATCTAAAAGACAACGCGGTATGAGTATGGTCGAAGTGATGGTGGCACTAGGTGTCGTCGGAGCTGGTGCCTATATCGCAATCAACGCTTCAAAATTTATATCAACCCATGAGAAATCTGCTAATAAGTCGAGTTCAATGACACTTGTTAACCAAGAACTTCTTAAAGGTGCTATGCGTATGCTAAATCATACGACAGATGGCAATAAGAACGTTAATGGTGTTTGTAAAATTGTAAACTCGGATGCTATTGCACCGGGTGTTGGTAGTATCTATATTAATCTTGGAAATCCAACGGCCGTATTTACAGGTGCTCGTTGGAGTGAATTGTTACCAAATTGGGATTCAACAACTTCACAAGAATGTAATCAAAAAGACAAAGCGTGGGGCCGTTGTCTAGCGATTAAATCAGTTTCAAATATGAATATGACAGCAGATCAATTGAAGAAGTTGAATGTTGTTGGTGATGTTCGTATCACTCCTGTAAATATGAACTCAAGCCTTGGAATGAACTTATTTCAAGAAATTCCTGTGGCGATTAGAAATAAAAATACTGACGTTAAAAACGTAGGTTTTATTGTTGAGGCGTCCGTTTTCTTTAATAAGGAAAATGGTGAAGGCCGTGAACAAAAAGAGCTTAAAGATTTCGTTTGGGCCCCTTCTGTAGGGACTTGTGATTATAGACTTGCTAACGGAACACAAGTAAAACTCTCTCTCGCTGGTACTGGAGCATCTGATCCGGAAGGAAAGACTGTTTATAATAGAAGTGGTTTCGGTGGTAATAAGAAAGTTCCTCTAGAAGTAAGTTTCAATAAAAGTCAGGCACAAGAAGGTCTACTTTCTGAGAACGGACAATATATTACAACGAACTCACAAAAGAATATTTATGGTTCATGTAATGAAGTTCTTTATAGATGTCCGCAAGAGAATTCAAACAATAGAGAGTATGATGCCGTTAAGTATCAAGCACGTTTGAAATACAACACTGATAATCAGTTAACGAATTCAACTTCTATGAATGCTAATTTTAAATTTAGCTTCAAAAAAGGTGGAAGTAGTGGTGCCAGAGCGGGTGGATCACAAGATGTTCGTTATGCCTTTGATGGCAAAGAACTAACTGAAAATGAAATGCCTGTAAACGTAAATGGATCTCACGAACTACTTATCGCAGTTACTGATAAAGGTTCAAGTAATGCAAACGGTCTTTGTAGAAGTGTTTGTAGAAAAGATTCAAACTACAATAAAAGTGGAACAGACTATGTTGATAGATTCTCTCCATTTCTTGAGTATGTATTCAGCGGATTTAATTCTAAGGGATTCGTAGACTCCTCAACAGAAGAGCTTGGTTGTACAGCTTGTTATATGAAAAGTTGTGATCAATTTGGTCTAGGAACTTTTGGAAAAATGGATGAAATGCCAAATCAACCACTTGATTCTATCGTTCCAGAATGTTCTTTAAAAGAATCTAATGAGACAGTATTTGGGATGAACCCATATTTTAATGCAAATAAAACTGGTGGAAACTGGGGCGATTCATCAAAAACATGTATCGCTGCTAGATTAAATTCTACTCAAGATGGTTTTGTCTACTCTGCTGAAAGTTGTTCTGAACAACTTCCTGTTATGTGTTACAACTACGGTACTTTCTTACTTGCTAGAGATGTTAGCTTATCATCTGAACAGTTGGCAAAAGTTCCTTTTAGTAGTGCAAATGACAGATGTGTACTTATGGGAATGGAGACAACTCCTGCTCAAGAGCTACGCGACTATATGGGAACACCAAATCTTCCATTTCCAGTTGATGGTGCTAACTTCAAATACTTAAACCTTGCACAACAAGGGTTTTTCTTAGCGCCACAACTTCCACAAGACTACATGGACTTCAACAAGTGGAGAGAAGAGAGAAAAATTAGTAGTGATACTAAATTTTGGGTAGCAATGAAAAAAGATGGTAATGACTTTGCTGTTATTCCTCCAGCTGTAAGTGCTAAGGCCGAGAACGCAAGGTTTGCAGTTTTCTTTGATGGCCAAGGTAGTTTAACTTATAGAGACTATAAATTTAATCTAGGGCTAGCTCCTTTAAGTGGATCAAACTATGGTGCAGTTCTTTCGAATCATTTGAAGTTCAAAGGTTTAAAAGTTGCTAATGACAATGATCCATTTGGAAATGGCGACCAGTTAAAATTCCTTTGTCGTAAAAAGAGCTATCCATTTGATCTTTTCATCTCAAGTCAAGATTCAAAAGAACAAGATAAGGGTGATATGATCTGTGGTTTTGAAGGTGGAGTTTTCGCTCCTCCAACATCTGCTGTGAGTTGGGTTAAGGCCTTAACTTTGGTTGCACCAATTCATAAAAGACATGCTTTCCCTAATCCTGAAATTAACAAAGCTGATGATGTTCAAGTCGTATGGGTTGCCTTAAAAGGAAGCTCTGCTGATGTGATGACATTTCAACCTTACAATTCTTCTTACTTGAAAAATATTGGTGATACATCAATTTACACTCCTGAGAGTGTTGATGGTGATGTGAGACTAATGGATGGAGATGGTAAATTTCATGATCCAAAAGCTCAGTTAGTTGGAAATACTTTTGGCTCAATCAAAATGGATCCAAATGTTCGTTTCAGAGTTAGAATTAACGATGACGCTACGATTGAAGTTCTTTTCAATCCTGGTGGAACTGCGAAAAAAGAATACTCTGCTGATGAAGTTGTAAATATGTTCAATGCAGCAGCTGGTTCAAGAGCTAAAATGGAAAAAGCAAACCTTGGACCACTTGGACTATTTAAGAATTTCAGAATTAAGTCTCTATCAGCTCAATCAAACTCTGAGGTTAAAATTTTAACTGGTGGAGCTGAGTCTGAACTAGGTTTTGGAGCTGGGCAAACTGCTTATGCGCCTAACTCACAGAGACTTTGCTATAAAGACAATGGTTATTTAGAGTCTCGTAATAAAGATTATAATTGTGGAGCAAATTCTATCGCGTTTGACACAGTTAAAGACTCTAAGAATTTTCATGTAAACTTTGGGATTCATAATTTCAATGGTGGCATGAAGTTTAGATTTGGCAATTAGAAAAGGTTTTGAGCATGGAAGGTCAAAAAGGTTTTACCCTCGCTGAGGTAATGGTCGCAGCGGGGATGGTGGGGTTGGTAGCTCTTGCTGCCAACTATGGATTAGAAATGATGAGTAAGATGAAGCGTACCAGTGAAGCTAAGGCCGCTCAGTCTACACTTGTTAATGAAATAGGAAGACAACTTACAAGTGTCGGAAAGAAAATTGTTTGGACAAATTTCGATTTCAATCGATCGTTCTACGTAAATAATTCTGCAACTTCTGTTATGAAAGTAAATTGGACATTTGCAGATATTCCAACGGCATCTTCAGTTTCAGATATTCAATTTCAAACAAAAGTGAAGGGTTTAACAGTTACTACGGTAAGAGATAGTTTTACCCTTGAATATGTTAATGATGATGGTTCTGATTCAGGATTAATCGCGAGTAGATGTGTTCCTAAGGGAAGCTATAATGCGAAAATGTCTGCAACGAACGCATTAAGTCTGGCGTATGGCCCATTCGTATTCAAAGACAATAAGGGGATTTTTAGAATTAGATGTTGTCGTATAAATGGCCCAGGACTTTGTTCTGGAGATACTATCGACGAGTCCGGTGATAGCTGGCGTGTAAACACTTTTATGATTAGACGAAATGCTATGAGAACGATCCCTGGAGAGTCTGATGCACGCTATATTCTTGGGGCCGGATTTGCGTTTTATTTCAATCAAAATACTGAACCGTACTCATATACAAATTATGTATTCTCAATTCGTAATGGGTGTCCAAATCAAGTTCAAGACTGTGATAAGGTTATTCCGCCGCTTATTAAACAATATCGTGGTGATGTAAACTCAACAGGAGTTCATGACTCAGGAGTGTTGATTATTAAGTAAGGGTCTTGAAATGAAAAAATGTTGTACGTTGCTTGTTATCCTATTTTTACAATCATGCCAGTTTGGGCAATCTTCTTTCGAGGTTTCAAAGACCTCGGAAGAAGTCCGAATGAAACTAAAAGAAGTTCTTCCTGTTTTGGAGAGGCCTAATTACGATGTCATTTTAGGTCGTACTCCAAGTCAAAAAGAATTGGAACTCGGGCGTTTAATCTTCAACGACACCATTCTTTCAAGAAATAACGATGTGAGCTGTGCCACTTGTCACCTTACAAACCATGGACTTGCCGATGGTAATGCTCTTAACGTGGGAACATTAGGACAAGGGGGACCAAGCGGTGATGATGTTGGTAGTGCTTTTGCTGAAGGCGTTCTCTCTGTGTCACGCTCAACGGGAGAAGATGGATTTGGATTTGTTGGCCCAACTTTCTTTTTTAGAAATACATTATCGACTGTGAATGTTGCTTATAGAGTAAATGAGGCCACTGATAATGGTCTTTTTCACGATGGACGTTTTGGACGAATCCACTTTCAAGTCTTATTGCCTATTCATACTAACGTTGAAATTTGTGGTACGAATCCAATCGTATTGAATGAAAAAGGTGAAAATATCTTCGCAGAGGGTGGCCCTCTTTTTGATAAACCCGTTACGATTAATCATAGTAATAGTAATGATGACTATACAGGACAAGATACGGGGAAATTTCACGCGCAACCACAAATTATCAAGGGTATTCCCTATAAGAGAAAAGATGGCTCTATTTCTATTCCAAATAGAAATGAGTGCTTGGCCATTCTTGTGGCAAAAATGAGGAAGGTTCCTTATTACCAAAAAACATTTCAAGAAGTTTATGGTGAAGATGTTACTGATTTGAATATAGGTCGCGCGATCTCTAGTTTTGTAATGACCCACGTTGCTTTGAATACTCCTTATGACAAATTTGTAAAAGGAGAAAATTCACTAGATGCTTCACAACTTAGAGGTCTCGCAATGTTCATGACTCCAATCGGAAAAGAAATTGAAGTTGGAGGTAAAAAATTAAAAGGTGTCGGCTGTATTAATTGCCATGATAAAGGAACATTTGGTGGTAATGGTTTTGCTTCATTGGGAGTGAGATCAGATTCGAGATCTCCTTTGTCGCGCACGGATTTTTCGACAAATAGAAATAATGGTTTTTTTAGCAGACCACGAGTGCAAAGAGGGTATCTACCAAATTGTCACGTTCTAGGCTCCAGTGCATTGGAGACTACGAGCTATGTTCCAGATATTGGTAGGGCCAATGGAAGCTTCAATAGTGATGATTGCTTTAAATTTAGAATTCCACCTTTAAGAAACGTAATTGAAACATATCCCTATTTTCATCACGGAACAGAAAGGGCATTAGGTCGCAATGAAAGTGATTTCGAAAAGAGAAGTTTGCTCGCCCTCAAGAATGTTGTGGCCTATCACTTGCGTGGACCCATTAATCCGCAGCTATATTCGGCCTATGACGTTCAAAAACCATTTTTTGATGATCTCTATCAAAAAGACTTTCTGGTTCCTTATTATGCCCAAAACTTTATCGATTATAAGTTAAAAGGCCCAAACCATGTTGATCTCTTTCCTGTCACATTGGATGACGAGGCCATAAATGACGTCGTCAACTTTATAGCTTATGGACTATGGGATAAGAGTTCTATGAGCAAAGGTGCGCTTGGAAACGACGTTTCTCACCCCAAAAAGGTGCCTTCAGGCCTGTCTCCATCGATAACTAGGGATAATGGTAAACAAACAGAACTGCCTCCCAATGGGAAATACTGATCGTCTAAAAAACAGGCGTCTAATCTTTATACACCCCGAGAAATAATTACATTATATATTTCAATAGGTTAAGTGCCGTTAAAAACGGCACGCTTATTGCTTACTACATAGCAAAAGGTTTTTTTATTTTTTCATCGCTTGGAGGTTATATGAAAAAGTGGAATAAGTGGCTTTTGCTATTTGTAATATCAGGATTCCTAGTTGCATGTGGGAAAGACAATAATGTTTCCAGTGGAACTACAAGTACTACTACAGAAACAGTAAACGAGACAATTACTGATATCAGTAATGTTCAATATCCTACAACTGTTGAGCAGTTTAGAGAATTTGTAAGACAAGATAAGTTTGTATATATTAATCAAAGCTCATACATTGATAGAATGAAATTTAATTTCAGAAGATGTGATAAAACAACATACTCAGGTTGGGATGCAATTAAGAATATGTTCAAATCAAATTGTTCAAATTCTACAACAATCACTGCATATGAGTATGCTGCAGATAAGCAAGTTGATTCAAATTTAACAGGTAAATATACTCGAGCTGATCAGTTAAGCCATTTACTCTCATTGATTGATGGTGCAACTAGAAAGTATTTCGGAACTTCTTATGCTCAGTTAGTAGTTGAGCATAGTAATAAGGCATACATTATCGATTTAAGTGCTCCTGCCGCAGCAAACCCAAAGCACTCGATTGAAAAAGTCGGAACAAACGTTTATCGCTTCACTGACTTTTACTACTGGCAAGGCGAATAATCTAAAAATAGAAAAGGAGAGCATTTTGCTCTCCTTTTATTTTCCTTCTTTTCCAAAACTTCTCTGCAGTAAACGTCAAAATCCTATATAATAATTAGTGAATAAAAATATTAAAAAGGATTATATTATGGCCGTTTACAAATCAGACTTAAGAGATGTTTACTTCAATCTTTTTGACATCTGTGGAGTTCAGACTAATGAGTTTGGTCTTGGTGAAGCAGAGATTAAAGATGTTATCGAACAATTCTATAAATTCACTGAAAATGAAATCTATCCATGTCGTACAACAGGTGACCATGAAGGTGTAAAGCTAACTGCTGAAGGTGTCATCGCGCCACCTAGTTTTGTTGGCCCTCATAAATCATTCTATGAAAATGGTTGGTACGCCCTTGGTTATCCTGAAGCTATTGGTGGTATGCCAGCTCCTCACGCAGTTAAAATTGCTTGTAATTCACTGGCTATCGGTGCAAACGTAGCCTTTTCTATGTACTACGGACTTTCTCAAGGTGCTATGAACGTTATTGAAAAAGTAGGTTCAGAAGAACAGAAAAATAGAATCATACCAAAAATGATGGATGGTACTTGGGGTGGAACTATGTGTTTGACTGAACCTGGTGCAGGCTCAGATGTCGGTAATGCTAAAACAACTGCGGAGCCAACAGGTGACGGAAAATATAAAATCAAAGGTGTAAAAATCTTTATCTCTTCAGGAGAGAGTGATCTTTACGAAAACAACATTCACCTTGTTCTAGCGAGAACTCCAGGTGCGCCAGAAGGAACGAAAGGTCTGTCTCTATTTATCGTACCGAGATACCACTTTGAAGGTGGAGCGGTGAATGGAGTGAAGTGTACAAAGATCGAAGAAAAAATGGGAATCCACGGTTCAGCGACTTGTGAGTTAACATTTGGTGAATCGGGTGAATGTTTAGGTGAGCTTATCGGTAATGAGTATGATGGTATGGCCAATATGTTTATTATGATGAACGAGGCCCGTTTACTTTGTGGACTTCAAGGCGAGGCCCAAGCAAATCTTTGTTATATGCTTACTGAACAATATGCAAAAGAGCGCGTTCAATTTGGAACTGAGATTATTAATCTTCCAGATGTTAAAAGAATGCTTCTTAAAATGAGATCAACTGCAAGAGGTCTTAGAGCTCTGTCTTATTACACAGCAAATCTTTTTGATCTTGCACACAGTGGCGATGAAAGTATCGAAAATGAGATCGCACTTTTTACTCCAATTTGTAAGGCCTACTGCTCAGATGAAGGTTTCAATATTTCTGTTGATGCTATTCAAGTTCACGGTGGTTATGGTTACTGTACAGAGTATGGGATTGAGCAATTTGCAAGAGACACAAAAATCGCAACAATCTATGAAGGAACTAACGGAATCCAGGCGATGGACTTTGTTATGAGAAAAATTCTAAAAGATGAAGCGAAGACATTCTTCTCAGTTGGGGAGAAAATCAAAAAGACAATGAGTCTTCCAGAAGCTAAGAACTTCCCACATGAGATTTCAATGATTGGTAAATCAATGGAAATGTCGGAAAAAGTTCTTCATAAATTTGGAAAGATGATGGCCGCTAAGAATATGAATGGTGTTCTTGCTCACTCGACAGACTTCCTAACTTATTGCGGGAATCTTGTAGTATCTTGGCTATTGCTAGAGCATGCATGTAAAGCTCAAGCTAAAATTGGTTCAGCTAGTGGTGATGATAAAACATATTATCAGTCAAAAATTAATGACTTTAAAGTGTTCTGCCAGTATCAACTAACTAGAAATATTGGACTTGCTCATAACGTATTAAACTTTGAAGAAGATCTGACAAAGATGGAAGTTTAGTAATAGATGAATTAAGAACAGTTCAAATAAAAGGATAATATGAGCACGGCAAAAGTTGACGAACTGATTTTCGAATTTAGCGATGAAAAACACGGTAATTCGGATTATTACAAAGATCAAGTGTATGTATTAGGGGAAGATGGCAAGTCCATGGCCCCATTAAGTTATATTTTAAAAAAAATGAATCTTGCAAATGCTGATGGGCTTCATGCCCTCGGCTTTGTTCATGATTCTTTTGAAATTTTTTCTCCAGAGAATTTTGAAGTTTGGTACGAAGAGCAGTTTTCAAGAAAACTAAAAACAAGTGGCCTTAGAAATATTGCCATATTACATAGACCAAACAACAAAACAATTTTTGATGCCATAGAAACTGTAAATAAGATGTATGAAATTCTAAGAAGAGAAAATATCTTATTAAATGGTAAGAAGCTTCCTGTTCAATTGGGAGAGTGGTACGCAAAAAATGTCTTCGGCTTAAGGCAAGTGAAGTCTGCTTCTCAAAGAGGATTTGATTTCTATCTTGGCGATAAAACGGCCGAGGTTATGGTTCACTGGGGGGATCAAGCGTCACCTAAAGGAATCAAGCTTAGAAAGTCTCTCGTTCAATTAAGCGAATATTGTATTATCGTTTATGTAGCACGAAATTTAATGATCAGAGAAATTTGTTTCTTGGATTCAAGCTTTGTTCTTAGAAAATTCGCTTCAAAGGGGCATACGATTTTCTTAAAGGATACAGATATATCTTCTTACTTTTTCAGCCATTCAAATAAGCACGTAGATAAAGTGAAGAATAAAATTGCATTGATGAAGTACTCAATGCCCACTTTAGCGATGAAGCTAAGTGAGCATTTTTCTTAATTCGTATTAGCGAAGTTCATAGCGCAGCAGGCGACATTCGATATTCCCATTATAAAAAGGAATACGTTTTGAAGTCTGCAGCGCAATCTTTTTTCTAAGTTCTTGATCAGAAGTAAAGATGTAACCTCTAAAACCTTTGTAGTTCTTTTTTAGGTTTTCACCATAGTTGTGGTAAAGATCTTCTAGACTCTCTTTGCTATTCATTCTCTCTCCGTACGGAGGGTTACAAATAACAACTCCTGGTGCTTCGATTTCTTCTGGATAGAAACGAGTGGCATCATTGTGTGAAAGAGTTACGATACCATCTGGAATCCAGGCATTGAACAAGTGTTCCTCACATAGATCGAGGTTCTTCTTATCAATGTCATTACCAAAAAATTGAAATTCCTCAAGCTTATTGAAGGCCTCAAGACAATGGTTATAAATATCTTGAAGATACTTTTTTGTATCTTTAGTGACATAAGTTTTTTCAAGAAACCACTTTTGCTTTAGAAATGCAAAACTCTTCTCATTTCTTTCAATGTAGCGCTTTACTCTCAAGTAAGCTGGAGGAATGTTACCTTTAATTAGAATTGCTTCAATCAAAAGAGTTCCCGTTCCACACATTGTATCAATGAATAAATCTTCTTCTGGGTTCCAGTCAGTACTTAGAACTATAGCTGCCGCAAGGTTCTCTCTTAGAGGAGCTTGGTGACCACTTTTTCTATAACCTCTATTGCTTAGTGCATCTCCACACATGTCGATAAAAATAGAAGCATTCCAACCATTTTTATTTTCTGGGCTCTCGAGTCTTAGAAGAAGACCCATATCTGGATTTTCTGTATCAACAGATGGTCTTTCATTGTAGATGTCGCGAAAGTGATCTACCAGCGCATCTTTTAGAATTTGAGAAACAGCAATTGAGTTTTTAAAAAACGATTTAGCTGTCATATCAAATAAAGTTGTAATCTTAAAAGTTTGCTTTAGATCTAATATTTTTTCCCAAGGCTGAGTCTTTGCACTTTCGTATAAGTCTCTTTCATTTTTAATTTTTAAAAAAGCAAATGATTTATAAACGCGACTTGCGATACGAGAATTTAAAAGAAATTTAATCCCACTGAAATCATCAGTTTTAAAAAGAATTCCGCCTTTTTTGATCTCTATATTTGTAATCCCGTGATCGAGAATTTCTTCTTCTAGAAGACCTTCCATTTCACGTGGGCATGAAGCAAAGAAAGTAGATAGTCCTTTATTTTCGTTACTATCTCTGTTGCTTCTGTTGTCTCTCTTATCTTTAAAGTTCAAACTTTAGTCCTTTGGAATCAATAATTGTTTTAAAGCTTTTCGCTTTATTTAATAGATCTCTGTAGCTATTTTCGAGCATGGGGTTTAAATTTCCGTGTTTAAACCTTTTAATACGCCATAAAGCAATAGAAAAGAGGCCAAGTAAAATGGCATCGGCCAAATAATTTTTCTCATTGTCATTGAGGGCGTGACTTAACTTATATCCCTCGCAGAATGATTCGACTAATTGAGGGTTGATTTGCCCCTTTTCGATACAACTTCCAGAAATTGAAATACCTAAATCAAGAAGAGCATTACCTAGACCAGCCTGCTCAAAATCGAGTAAAACGGCAATGGACTCGTCCCAAAAAAGTGTATTGTCGTAATACAGGTCACCGTGAATGAGGCATCTTGTTTTGTTTACAGAAAGATAGCCTTTTAAGTCATCGCTGAAAACTTGATGAAAGGCCTCGCTAAAATCAGCAGGACAGCTAGGGTCATCAATGAATTCTCGTATTGTTTTTGCGTCTTGGCCAATTGCGGCATATTCTCTGACATCTAGTTCTTTATCTTTAGTTGTGGCGTGAAGTTTTCCTAGGGCGCGTCCTATTTCGCGACAAGTTATATCTGATGGACCCGGTGGAATGCCTTTAATAAAGGGAAACAGAACGCCAAAGAGATCTTCTTGCTTGTACACAAGCTCACCTTTGATTGTTGGGAGAGCGCAAATTGAGTAAGGGAAGCCCAGGTCTTTGAGATGCTTTAAAATATGCTGTTCATCACAGAGCTCTGCAAAACCTTTATCGTTTGAAACTTTTAAAAGATATTGTTTATTGCCAGTATCAACTTTGTAATTGGAGTTGGATATTCCTAGAGAGAGGGCCTTAAGCGTGAACTCGTCCTCAATTCCATACTGATTTAGTATTCTTTGTGCCGTTTTGGGATGAAGTTTGCTATAATCACCCATAGAAATTATCCACCTTTTTATGTTGCAAAGTGTTGTCTAGCTTATTAATTGGCAAGGTAACCTTGTTCATGAATTTTTACAATGTTATAGTACATAAGATTTTTTAGTAACTAAATAAATTATAGCTTCTGGAGGAAGTATGAGTTTTACAGATTACAAAGTTAAAGACATCTCTCTTGCGGATTGGGGAAGAAAAGAAATTCAAATCGCTGAGAGTGAAATGCCAGGGCTAATGTCACTTAGAGAAGAATTTGGTCCATCTAAACCACTTAAAGGTGCAAAGATCGCAGGTTGTCTTCACATGACAATTCAAACTGCAGTTCTAATTGAAACTCTAGTTGAACTTGGTGCTGAAGTTAGATGGTCTTCATGTAATATCTACTCAACTCAAGATCAAGCTGCTGCTGCAATTGCTGCTGCTGGAATTCCTGTATTTGCTTGGAAAGGTATGAACGAAGAAGAGTTTGACTGGTGTATTGAGCAAACTCTTAAGTGGGCAGATGGCTCACAACTAAATATGATTCTTGATGACGGTGGTGACCTTACAAATATGGTTCACGACAAATACCCAGAATTAATTGCTGGAATTAAAGGTCTATCAGAAGAAACAACTACTGGTGTACACAGACTATATGAAAGAGTTAAAAAAGGTACTCTTAAAATGCCAGCTATCAACATCAATGACTCTGTTACGAAGTCAAAATTTGATAACCTTTACGGATGTAGAGAGTCTCTAGTTGACGGTATTAAGAGAGCAACTGACGTAATGATCGCAGGGAAAACTTGTGTTGTTGTTGGTTACGGTGACGTAGGTAAGGGTTCAGCCCAATCACTTAAAGGTCTTGGTGGTAGAGTAATCGTTACTGAAATCGATCCAATTTGTGCTCTTCAAGCTGCAATGGAAGGTTTCGCTGTAATGAAGATGGATAAAGCTGCTGAGCTTGGAGATATCTTCGTAACAACTACTGGATGTGTTGATGTAATCAATGCAACTCACCTAGATAAAATGAGAGACGGTGCCATCGTTTGTAACATTGGTCACTTTGATTCAGAGATCAATATTAAGCACCTTCACAACAACTACACTGAGACAAATATTAAGCCTCAAGTAGATATGTATACTTCAAAAGATGGTAAGAGAAGAATCATTCTTCTTGCTCAAGGACGTCTAGTTAACCTTGGATGTGCTACAGGTCACCCTTCTTTTGTAATGTCTAACTCATTTACAAACCAAGTTATGGCCCAACTTGAAATTTGGGATAACGCTGACAAGTATGAAAACAAAGTTTATATGCTTCCTAAGCACCTTGATGAAAAAGTTGCTAGACTTCACCTAGCTAGAATTGGTGTTGAACTTGATACACTTACAGGTGTTCAAGCTGAATACCTTGCTATCCCAGTTGAAGGTCCATACAAGCCAGACCACTACAGATACTAATAAAAATGAGGGCCTGTTTTTAAACGGGCCCTTTTTCATTTGTGGATAAGTTATGAAAATATTTTTAGCTACAGACCACGCTGCCTTTACTCAAAAAGAAATGGTTAAATCTTACTTGTCTGAGCTAGGACATGAAGTTGTTGATCTTGGAACGCATACTGAAGAACGTTGCGATTATCCAACCTATGCCATCGAGCTTGCACGTCATGTTGCAAAAGAAAATGGTAAAGGTGTTTTGCTTTGTGGTTCAGGAATTGGTGTATCGATTGTTGCGAATCGCTTCAAGGGAATTAGAGCGGCACTTTGTCGATCGGCCAAAGAAGCTGAGCTAAGTCGTGCGCATAATGATTCAAATGTTCTATGCATGGGCGGAAGACTTTCATCGGAAGATGAATTAAAGGCCATGGTAAGAATTTGGTTAGACACTGAATTTGAAGGGGGCAGACATACACAGCGAATCGCCCTTTTTGATAGTTTAGGAGAAGAGGTTTAATGAAAATTGCAGAGAAAGTAACTTACGGTTTAGTTTTTTTATTTGCTATTATAGGTATTTATTTTGCTTATACGGATATGGCCTACTTCGAAGGAACTTATGTTCGTGAAGATGGATTCATTGAATGGCTAACTGTTGTTGCATTATTGTCGGGATCATTTCTCGCATTTTATCGTGCGGCCATTTTAAAAGTATTTAGAGGACCATGGTTTTCTTTTTGCTTAGTGGTTCTTGGGTGTCTGTTCTTTTTTGGAGCAGGTGAGGAAATTTCTTGGGGCCAGAGAATCTTTGATATTCAAAGCTCAGATTTTTTCATGACCCACAACTCTCAAGGTGAGACCAATCTTCACAATTTAGTAGTTGGTGGCAAAAAAATTAATAAAATCATTTTTGGAACTCTACTTGGTATTTTCGTGGGAGTGTATTTTTTAATTCTTCCATTTGTTTATAGAAAAGTGGAAAAAGTTAAAAAACTAATTGATAGCTGTGCTATTCCAGTTCCAAAGTATATTCATATTGTTTTTGTTCTTATTGTTGTTGGTATCGTTGAAATTATCGGTCTTGCAGCTGATGGTCATGGAAAGAAAGGTGAGATTATGGAATTCGGCCTA
>NZ_AUNE01000047.1 GCF_000447755.1 Bacteriovorax sp. BSW11_IV
ATTCTTCTCTTTGTTATTATCTCGTTGATACTTTCTTCTGGCTCTCTTCTTTTCAAAAAAGTTATTCACGATTCAGAGGACAGACTTGCTCGCAGTATTACGAATGTTCTGTCTCTTTCAATTTCTAGAATAAGTTTCTCAGGTAAATACCACGCTCAAATTTTCACTGAACAGCTCCTTAGAAGAGAACAAGATCTTCTTTACGTTATTATTGTCGATAATAATGGGGAGCCGATTGCAAAGAGTGTTGATGAGACAATTAATGAAAATATTAGCTTTGATGATCTTCAAAGTTTTCTCTTAAAGAAGGTGAGTGATAGTGATTACTACACTCGCTATAGAAAGTGTTGTAATGATCTGTATATTAAAGAAATGATCATGCCCTACCGCGGAAGTTTTGACCGTTCAATCACTGGGGTCATTGCGGTAGGGATCTCAACCGGTGCCGTGGAGCGAGAGCTCTTCAAAAACAATCTTATTCTCTTGCTCTTAGGTGTCAGCGTTTCATTTGTCGGTATGATCTTTATCTTTATCATATCGAATAAAATCTCATTTCCAGTAAGACAGCTTGCTCTTATTTTCCAAGGTATTCTAAGTCACGCGCCCATGTCGATTATTGTTCGCGACAAAAAAGGAAAGATTCTTGAGGCCAGTACAGATTTTAGAGATCGCTTCTTCCTTGATAGTGATTCTCGTAAGAACGACAATATTAAAAATCTTTTTGCCATTAAAGATTTAAGAAAAATTGAAAGCATCGATGAAGAAGTTCTCTTAGAAAAACAAATTGTTAAGCGTGAAATTTCAATTGATGGAAAAAGAGGAAAAGACTACTTCACTACTTTAACATTTAGTATTGAAGATGTTGAGGCCAAAAGTAGTGAAGAAATTCTTTGTACGATGGCCTTGAACGTAAACGATGAAAGAGCGACTAAAGACGAGCTTGAAAGAAAAACTGCAGAAGCAAGAAAGGCCAGTGAGGCCAAGGGGAATTTCCTTGCGACAATGTCTCACGAAATTAGAACTCCTCTAACTTCTATTATTGGTTTCCTTTCACTTCTTAGAGAATCTGAACTTTCAGATGATCAAAAAAATTATGCGGCCACAGCACTAAATTCAAGTGAGAGCTTGCTGGCCATTATTAATGATATCTTGGACTATTCAAAAATTGAGTCTCAAGAACTTAGTCTTGAAATGATAAGCTTTTCATTAAAAGACGTTATTTCAGAAATTAGTGATGCATTTACTTTTCAAGCGAAAGAGAAAAACCTTTCAATTGAAACAGTCATTGATGAAGGTCTGCATTTTAGAGTTAAAGGTGACCAGGTTCGTTTTAGACAAATTCTTGTCAATCTTGTTGGTAATGCCATTAAATTCACTGAACATGGTGGGATTAAAATTGTTATCACAAAAGTTGATGACCATAACAATCTACAATGGGTGAGATTTGAAGTTAGAGATACGGGTATTGGATTAAAACCATCTCATTTAGAAGTTATCTTCGATCGTTTTAGCCAAGCTGACAGCTCTATTGGTAGAAAATTTGGGGGAACAGGTCTAGGTCTTTCAATCTGTAAGCAGCTCGTTCATCTAATGGATGGGAAAATATGGGCAGAATCTGTTTATGGCGAAGGCGCGAATTTTATTTTCACTCTGCCGTTTGAGAAAGTAGAAGAAGATCTTAATGCAGATAATGTCGCTCAAGTGTCAGAAGAGCCAGAATCATATATTGGAAAAAAAGTGTTAATTGCTGATGATGAGGAGAGTAACAGAAAGCTTATGGAGCTTTTCTTATCTAAGTTAAATCTCAATATTGATTTCGCAGAAAACGGACAAGATGCACTGAATATGGTTAATGAAAATAGTTACGATATGGTCTTTATGGATGTTCAGATGCCAGAAATGGATGGGATTCAGGCCCTTAAACATATCCGTAAAAATGAGCTAGATAATAATCTGCCAAGACTGCCGATCTACGCATTTACGGCCAACGTCTTCAAAGAACAGTTGGATCGCTACTCAGATGAAGGTTTTGATGGACACTTCACTAAGCCTTTTAAGAAAAAAGAATTGATTGAGTTTGTAAAAGAAAAGTTGAAATAAAAAAGGTACCTTCAAGGTACCTTTTTTTTATTCTGAATATGTTGGACAAGAAACTTTTTTGTAATGAACTTGAAATCTATCTTCGTTAAGCTTTCTTGCAAGGCCCTTCTCATCTTTATCATACCATTCAGGGGACTGATCAGGATCGTGACAATTTAAACAACTTGATTTAATTTTCTCAGCTCTTTGCTTATCTGTGAGCTTCACAGGATTACTACTAAATGGGTGTTCACTGTGGACATCGTGGCAATTCATACACTGCACATTTGCAAAATTATGGGCGACCCCATACTTCTTATCAGTTTCTTGCCAAGTCACAGAGAGCTTTTTCAATTCGTCTTTTTTCATTTCGCGAATCGAACCTGTATTTTTAAAGGCCTTATTAACTTCTGCCCAATAGGCCTTGCGATGGGCCTCGACTTGATCTGCACTTACATCGTTGAAATCTACGATTTCAGAGGCCTTACTGTAACCTCTAGGATCGAATAATCCCACGCTATGGCATTTGATACAATCCGTATTAAAGTGCTCATTGGCCTTTATAAGAGTGGCAAAAGCTACAGAGTGGGGAGTTTCCTGCCAAAACTTATGTTGATCGCTATGGCAATCAAGACATGAACTGGCCGGCTCAAATTTTCTAACCGTTGTAGCTCCTGCGAATTGTTCGTTTTGCTCTTCAATTTGTAAGCTTTGGAGCTTTTCTTTGTGGGAATCAATAAATCCATAGTAAGGATTGTCCGCTAAAAGTTTTGCTACTTCATCTCTCATTTCATGAATTTCGTAGCCATCTTTCTTTGGATCGGCCTCAAGACGGATTTCTCCAAGATAGTGGTTTCTTGAGAGGACTTGACCCATTTTTGTTTTTCCAACGACATTAGGCTCTCTTAAAAAGCTTTGAGAGTGGGCACCAATCACCCAATCGATTTGAGGAAATTGTTTGGCCATGGCCTCATCATATTCAATCCCCGCATGACTTACGACAATAAGTCTTGTGGTGGGATCATTTTCTTTTAGGCCATCTTTTTTCATTTCACTAAAAACTGCTGTAAGAGCAGTTGAAGCGGGAAGAAAGTGACTCATAATTTCATTTTCAAGAATTTTTGGTTCTACAAAACCTGTTAAATAAACAGTCAGGGCCCCATTTTTAATTTTGACCCATTTTTTATGAGGAAATGATTCATCTCTAAGATTGGCCACAAGGAATTCAAACTTATTCTCTTTTGCCATCTCTTTTAGAAAATCAAACCCCAGAGCAAAGTCCTGATCACCCGGAGTAACATATTTAAGTCCAATTTGTGATAGTCCTTTCGCTAAATTTCTAGCGGCGAAAGTTTTAGATTTAATAATTGATTTTGGCAGGACAGAAGAAGGGAAGAATAAATCCCCACTATCCACATAGATCACATTAGATGATTCTTGTAATTTTGCAATCTGACCAGCAACTTGAGGTAGTCCACCAAGAGGATGGTGACGGCAGCCACAAGGATGGGTTTCTCCATTTATATTGTGTGAGAAAACAATGGATAGGGGTTTTCCTTCTTTTTCGACGATGACAGTTGGGCCATCGTCGATTTTTTCAATAAAAGAATTACAACCACCAAGGGTAAACAGAGCAGCTAAACCAAAAAGAATCCTTCTTTTTTGCTTATTCATTTTTCACCTTATTTTTTGAGAAGGGCCTGTGCCTCCTTGGCCTTTCTATGTTTTGGATACTTGGCCACTAGCTCTTCAAGAGTTTGTTTCGCTTCAGCAGATTTTCCTGCTCTTTCGAAAACTTTTGCCAAGAAAAATAATCCGTTCCCATTATAACCCGACTCAGGGTGTTCTGTGAAAAGACGGCCAAAATAGACCATCGCATCTTTATCGTTCTTTTCAAAATAAGCGATCATCCCCAAATTATGGATTAGAGAAGCGCGCTCTGATCCTTTGAATTTTTTAGAATCGAGAAGTGCGATTAATTGGGGTTTGGCCTGGGCATATTTACCATCGCGGTAGTTGGCGATGGCAATATCGTATGGACTTTTACTTACTTTTTTTTTTGAAGGTGTGGTTCCTGAAATTTTAGAAAGAGAGGCGAGGACTTCTTTGATGTATTTGTCCTGATCTCCAAGCTTTGATTGGATACTTGTTAAAAGCTCTTTATATGTTTTATTTGATTCCTCTAGAACTAAAATTCTTTCTTGAAGATTTTTTACAACATCATTGATGTGCTGGCGCGATGTTTGCCCAGTCTCTTCAATTTGACCAGTGACAAGTCCTAGTCGCTCTTCAATTTGTTGCATTCTTACTGAGGTATCTGCTGTCAATTTTTGACTTTCTACCATTTGCATAGAGAGATTATCGACAAGCTGTTCTCTTTTAATTTGTTCTTGTGTTTTACAACCAGCACCTAATAGTGCAGTCATTGATAGAAGGAAAACAAGTGAGCTTTGTTTTCTCATTGGATGATCTCCCAGAATAGATAATTATAAATTTTCTAAGGCCTTCTTGCGAATGGCCGTGCTTTCTGCTTTTTCAGAAAACTTCTTAGATAGGATAGCGTATTGTTTCGCCTTATTGAAATATTTTCTGCGATAACTAGACATCGCCTTGATGTAATAATACTCGGCCTTTCTATAGGGACCTGGAGCTAAAGTTTGAGCGTTAGATTCTTTTGCGGCCAAGAAAGCGGCCTGGGCAAGATTCATTTCAAGCTTAGGGCGTGTGGTCGCAAGACCACAGCCCATAAGTAATACGATAAATAGAAAACTAAAGTATTTAAGCATTATTATTTAGCTGTAACTACGAAGTTTCCTCTTCTGTTTTGTGACCAAGCATCTTCAGCGTGACCGAAAGCAACTGGTCTCATTTTACCAAAAGAGATCGTTGTAATTCTTTTTCCTTCAACACCCATAGCTACTAGGTAATCCTTAACAGCAGAAGCTCTTTTTTCTCCAAGAGCAAGGTTGAACTGAACTCCACCTCTTTCATCACAGTGACCTTCAACTTGTACTTCTACAGTTGGGTTTGCTTTAAGAAAAGATGCGTTAGCTTCAAGGGCTTCTCTTGTATCAGATCTAAGAGTTGCAGAGTTGAAGTCGAAATATACAGTTCTTAGGCTTCCAGCTTTTCCAGAGTCGCTATCAGCGTTAAGTTCGATACTAAGACCGTCATTTACTGCACCCATATCTGTAGATTGACCAGCAGCAGCTGATTCATCGCCTTTTTTCTGAGTTGAGCTACATCCTGTTAGAGAAAGAGCAGCAGTTAACAAAATTGTTAGAGCAAATGGTTTCAAATTCTTCATAGATTCTCCTCAATGAGTTTGATTATTACCAAGATATCAAAAATTATGTATCATTAATATATGATTATACTAGAAAAATGCCCTCTGTGAAAAGGAATACAAATGTTCTTATTCTTGCCCAAAAAGCTCAAGTACTGGGCCCTTGCTCTTCTTGTTTTTAATTCAATCCCTACCTCAGCAAAAAATATTCAAACATATAATCTTGAAGTGGAAACAAACTATGGAACTCTTAGTTTCAAGGCCCATGCTGATAGTGATCAAAAAAATTATGTGGCCCGTGTTTTTGCAATTTTAAAAGAAGATGCGCCTAAAATTGTCGACTATTTCCAATATGCACCTTCTGAGGCCACCCATATCGTACTTGATAGCGACGCAACAATCTCCAATGGCTCCGCAACAGTTTTTCCGGCCAATGTGATGGAGCTCTTTGTAACAACACCTAGAGCAATGGAGCATTTATCTCGCAATAACGATCCCATTCGTGCCCTTGTTATCCACGAATTCACTCATATGGTTCACCTTGATCAAACTCGTGGGGTTCTGAAGTTTTTGAAAGATACTTTTGGATCAATTGGAAAGTTAGGAGGGGTCACTCCGCGTTGGTTTACTGAAGGTGTGGCAACATGGGCCGAAAGTTTCTTCACTCCCTATGGGCGCCTTAAAAATGATTTGATGAAATTGGAACTTGCTGCTCGTATGCTTGATAACAATTACTGTCAAACAATAGATTGTTTGGATGCTCCTGGCGAGTATCCAAATGGGCAATACGCATATTGGACAGGAGGATTTTTCTTAGATTATTTAGAACAGAAAAAACCTGGAACAATTCAATGTTTGATTTTTGATAACTCATCTCAATTTGTTTTTATGCTCAATCACTCTTTCTTCAAGTGTACTGGGCAAAAGGCCTCTGACAATTTTAAAGAATTTAGACAGCATTTTGTTGAACAATACGCTAAAAGTGAAAAAAATCCTTATAGTTCACTCACTCAAATAAATGTAAAAGAGAAATTTCCAGTTTGGCAGTCTGGATTTGAAGTGATTGAAGGCAATGTGCACTTCATTTCAAAAGACGATAAATACTATTACAAAAATATCTTAAGCGAGGCCCATCACACAAAAGAGCTCGTGAAATATGATATTGAAAATATCGAAAGGGCCACAGATTATTCTAAAAAACAAAAGAGTGTGATTTATACCGCTCTTGAAGAAATGAGAACTGATAGTAAGCGTCTTGTCCTTGGTCAAAATGAAAGAATAATTCTAGCAAAAGGAGAGTCCAAGGCGGTTTTTGAGATTGAAAATAATAGATTTATTACTTTCAACTATAATGACAATGTTTGGACGATAAATGAAGGGGACAATGTTTTGTATAAAGACGAGCCCTTTGTTCATTATGAACAAATCATTCCTTTGCAATTTGATGACAAAACTTTCTTTTTATTTAAAGCGAATTTCTTAACTGGAGCACAAGAGGAAATTAGTGAGTGGAAAATCTATTCCATGGCATCAAAAACTCTGATTCCTCTGCATATTTCCGATTCACGCTTCCTTTTTAATTGCGACGCCACAATTGTTCTTGGTAAGAAAGATGGTGAAATCGAGGCCATTGATTTAAGAAAAATGGATCTTTCAATTGGACACTTAGAATCGTGGATAAGTGAAATTGTTGAATCTCGTGTCGATGGTAACGATCTTTATATGCTTTTAAAAAGCGATCCTACGAAAATTTATAAAAAAGAAAACTTTTGTTTAGAAATTAAAAATCTTGTGCCAAGTGAAGATGGAAGAGAAATTTTAAATTTTTCGAAATCTGATTTCACTGAGGCCATTGATTCACAACAAAACTATGCTCCCTATAAGTATTTCTGGCCACATTACTGGATGTTCTATGGTAATGCCGGCACAGATACACTCGATTCAATTTCTATCTTTACAACTTTTAATGATCCCCTCGATAGACATTTATTTGGAGCGAATCTTTCATACTACTATGATATAGAAAAATGGGCCCCAGGGCTCTCTTATACCTATATTCCGAATTCTTGGTGGACAAGTATTGATTATAGTAAAAAATTCTATGACAACTCACTATCTGCAAAAGAAAACTCAGAAGAAAGTACCAATGTAAAACTTGGGTATGATTTTGAGTTTGTTCACATTGACCTTACCCCTGGAGTTCAGCTTTCTTACAGCTCACGCAACGATAATTTTGACAATGGAAAAAGTCACGATGTGGGAGTTTTTGCAAGAGGTGTAGTTAGACCCTATCTTGCTCAAGACCTCGTTCAAGAGGGGAGCTTTTTGATTTCAGCTTTTCAAAGAAAACAAGATAATTATAAGTCTTATAGAGGCTATGAGCTTTACTCAAAATTCAATCTAGGGCCCTTGCCAAGTCTGAAAATCGATATCGAAGGAACTTACGGTCACCTTGATAAGAAAACAAATCGTCACGGTATCCTATATGGCGGGGGTTATAATCAGAATCTGTACTCATTCTACGGTCTTGATTATTCAGATCTTTTTGGAAATGAATTATGGACAACAAGGGCCAAATTTTACTTCAATGTTCTCAAACCATATCGCGGGTATGATCTTTTTCCAGGTTTCATAAAAGAAGTGGATGTCATTGCAGGAACTGATTATGCGAGAGCAAATTATTTAGTCGTGAAAAATAAATTGAAAACTAATGATACGATTCAATCGTATTATTTAGGTGCTAGAATGAAGACTTTAGTAGGATATTTGGCACCAGTTGATGTGGAAGTCATTTTTTCAACAATTAACGATGAAGACTATGGAAGAGTGAACTCTGGATTTATTAAAATCAATAGTCCACTCTTTTAAGAAGAATTAAATCTAGGTTGAGGCCCTAAGACGAATCACAAAAGTCGTATTTGGGGCCTTGGTGTCGAGAATAATTGAGCCACCAGCCTTCTCAATAAGCTTGCGACAAATTCCCATTCCTAGCCCTGTTCCTCGCTTATCACCCTTTGTTGTAAAAAGAGTATCAAAGATTCTTGCCGCAATATCATCAGGAATCCCTGGACCAGAGTCAGAGAAGGTAATCACAATATCATTATCTTCTTTTTTAGAATCAATATGAATCCAACGATCTTGAAACTCACTGACAGCATCACTTGAGTTATTGAGCATATTTAAAAATATCTGTGACATGTCAGAATCATTACTATAGGCCAAGTGCGTCTCATCAAGGGCAGAGTAGTCGAGTTTGATTTTTTTACTTTTCAGTTTTGTATGAATGAGAGTTAGTGTTCTCTCTAAGACTTTTTTCAAATTCGTTGGGGCTATTTTATCAACGGCATTATTGGCCAGAACTGATCTCATATTGTCAAAGATCTCTTCGATTCTGCCGTAGTTGACATTAATATTTTCAAGAAGGGATTCAATTCTCACAAATTGTTGTGAACCATCATTGACGTCTTCAACTTGTAATTGAAGTTCATCTAAGCTTAAAGAAATAATCGAAAGGGGATTCATCACTTCGTGGATAATCTGGGCCGAAACTTCTCCGATAGAACTAAGCTTTTGTGAAACGAGGATCTCTTCGTTTAGTTTTTTTGTCTCAGTGATATCATAGCGAATTGAGACGAATTGATAGATGCGACCTACGGCGTTTTTAAAAGGAACGATTGTCGTGTGAAGCCAAAAGTAAGAACCATCTTTGGCCCTATTTTTAATTTCACCTGTCCAGATCTCGCCATTGTTAATTTTGTACCACATATTGTGCCAAAAACTATTTGAGTGGTACTTCGATGAAAGAACCTTATGATCTTGGCCAACAAGTTCTTCATATGTATAGCCAGAGAGTTCGCAGAACTTTTGATTTACGTGAGTGATTGTCCCTTGGCGATCGGCAATAGAGACAATAGAGGACTTATCAATGGCCTCTTGGTAGTCACTGGCCTTTCTTTCAATTTGTCTAAAGTCAGTAATATCGTGAATCGTTCCAAAAATGCGATAGACCTTACCGTCGTGAACTTCACAGTGACCAATCATGCGCATCTTAGCGGGTCTAAATTTTCCAGAAATAATATCGAATTCATAATCAAATGTAGCGGCCTTGCTTAAGGCCTCATCCATACATTGGTCAAAGAGATTGAGGGACTCTTCGCGAAAGAAGTTCCTCATACGTTTTAGGCTAATTTGACCTTTTGTTGAGAGCTCGTAGATATTGTATGTCTCTTCACTCCAAGTTAGCTCGTCGTGAACGACATCGTATTGCCAGCTACCGATCTTTCCAAGAGTTTGCGTTTGCTTATAAAGACTTTCTGATACTGAAGACTTTGTAAAATCGCGACCAACTCCCACACAGATATTATCATCTTCGAAGTGAGATAAAACCCATGAAATATATTTGATCTGGCCTTTGGCCGAAATCACTCGATGGATGACTCTTTCATTTTTAGATTTCTTCGCAAATAAAGTTGTGAAAATATTTTTTGAACTTTCGACATCATCTGGATGAAGAAAAGGGAAGGGACCATCTTTTTTTAATCTTTCTTGATCGCATTGAAGGAGATTACATAGGGCCTCATTAACTTCAATGATATTTCCCATCTGGTCACAAACAACGTAGAAGATGTCTGCTTGATCAAAAAATGCGTCGAGATGCTTATAACTCATGAAAACTCTTTTTCAAAAAATGACTACAGAGTATTGTATCAGTTTTTTTCAAACAGCTTCAGAAAAAAGTTTTGCCTCTTTTAATTCCAACCCACATCTAGCGTAGTAGAGAATTTTAGATTCACTAAACGGCTTCTCTAAAAAGAAGACATCTTCCCAAGTAATTTGCTCGGGCGAAAGCTGTGGTTTATATCCACTTATGAATAAAACTGGAGTTTTTTTGTTCGTATTACTCTTGTGTCGAAGATGATAGATAAATTCACCACCGTTCATAATAGGCATTTTAAAATCACAAAGAATGATGTGAAATTCTGTTTGCGCACACATGATTAGGGCATCTTCACCATTGGCCGCGACAGTGATATTAGCTTTGAAGCCTCGCTTTAAAATGACTTCTAAAATCTCTGCCACATCGGGATCATCATCAACTACAAGAACGTTTATTTCAGCAAGCCCTCGGCTCAATTCATGGGGCCTATGATGAGAAGCAGAAGGTTTATGAGTTTCTTCTGGGTGGAAGTGGTATTTTTCAATCATATTTTCAATAGAAGAAAAGTTGAGTGGATGCGATAAATCTTTTTCTAAGAACTCCACGGCCTCTTGAGTACGATCACAATATTCTAGAGTGATTTCATGAAAATGTTTTGTATAAGGAGTTTCCCCGTCACGGGCCTGAATAAGAAGATTTTCAAAGGTATGAGAAATGTCGGCAATTTCATTGAGTTCACAGGCCTTGCTATTTCCTTTTACACTATGAACGATACGAAAAACATTATCGATATCTTCATTGGTGAAATCTTCCCAAGCTCTACGTCTAATGATGTCGTTTAGCTCGATAAATAAGTCAGAAAGTTCGGCAAGGGTATTGAGCTTAAATTCTTTTTCAAAATCTTCCATCGCTTCTTCTCATGGTTAAGGTCATAGTCAAAAATTGTATTTTTCTCATTAAATAATTGTAATGAGAATTTGTTTAAAGACCAAATCGGAGAAACTTTAGAAAATGTTAGTCATCAACTAGTTGAAAGTTTAAGTGAAATATTAAGCTTATCTAGAGAAACTTAAGGAGGAGCCAATTATATGTGGTCACCTTGAGAAACGAGCTCCTGAATTCTTTCAATTAGCTCGCTATTATCAACATCTAGATCTTCCATAAAGTAAGTGTAGTAAAATGCGTTTTGAGTTTCCAGTGAAAATAAGCGTAAAAGAATATTTAATTTTTCCTTACGATCCATAAGATTTTTTGGCCAAAATGAATTTCCAATATATTGCCTTACTTTATAGAAGTGACCATGAGAATTGATCATAGGGCCTATTAAATCTACTTCAACTTGATTGAAATCACGTGTGCGATAGATTTGTGTAATCATCTCGTTATCATCACTTGTTTCAATGGCATGAGTAATAGCACTTTTATCATTCATAATAAATGTACTTAAAACATCAGCAAAGAGTTCTTGAAAGGGAGTGATCGCTTTTGTGAAAGTCCTCATTGCACGAGGTCCCATTAAATCTTTTTCAGCACGTTTGATTTGTTCTTGTAAATACTTCGAGTCTTTAACAAAGGCCTGTTGTTTTAAATCAGAAATCTTATGACCTAAGCGATTATAGAAATTAAAATTTTCCCAAGTCTTTGCTAGCTCATTGGCCAAAATGGCATGTCCATATTCATGCAAGATAATAGCATCAAGATCTTTTTGCTCTTTATATTCTATAAGATTGTTTTGAGTAAGAGAGTAAAAACGCACAGGTACTTTAATCAATGATCCATTATCGTAACTGGCATTATCAAATTCATTAATAAGATGCACAGAAACTTCAGGAGCATCTTGAAAACTATCTGCGGCAGCTTGAAGAAGTTTTGCAATAGCACTTCCTTTTGCACAGGCCACTTCTTTAGAGATGTCGTCTTTATTATAAAAGACGTTGCGAACAACACCCTCATTAATAGGACAGATTTCCTCTGCAAAAGTCATGGTTGAAATTAAAATCGTTAGAAGTGCGATGGTTTTAGTCATAGGTCATTGTAGTCATTTAAGGGGGCAAACAGGGGGGAGTCAGTAAAAATTATAGAGACTTTCATAATTGTGACGGCCTTTAAGTCTTTGAAATAATAAAACACTTCTGGCTTTTATTGACAGAAAAAATGGATCTTCGTCAAAAAGGGGCCCTTTTGACAAAAGCTCCCAATTTCTGTCGAGCACTTGTGATGCGAATATTCGCTTAGGTTGCTAGAACCTCCTCATTGATAAATTTTGTGGAGGAATTTTATGAAAGCGATTAAGAGAATAGTTTCTAAGAGGATTTTGAAAAATAAATACAAGAAAGTAGCTTTGTCTCAGTCTGAATTAGTTGCTGTTCAAAGAAAGAATTTTGAAGTTCTAAAATCATCTTTGGTGGGAACTGAAATCTTCGAAGACCTAGGCCTTAACAATATTGAATCATATGAAGACTTCGTTACAAAAATTGCAGTTCGTGGTTACGATGAATTTAAACCTTATGTAGACTCACTTATTAATGGCCAAAAAAAGGTGATGTTCAATAACAATCCACTTTACTTCGGTCTAACTTCTGGAACGAGTGGAAAAGATTCAAAGAAGATTCCTTATAATCGTCAAATGATTGCAACATTCAAAGAGTCACAACAACTTCTCGCTTCAGTTGTTAATGAACTTGTAGAAGGTATTGATCTTGTGAATTCCCCAAGATTAACTTACGGCTCTAATCCTGAGACGTATGAACTTAATGGTGTTAGCTACGGTTATATTTCTGGAATCTTAAGTTCACAAACGCCTTATGCTCTAAAAAAAGTAACATTCCCTACAAATGATATTCTTGCCATTGAAAATTGGGATAAGAAACTTGAAAAGCTTACTGAGCAAGTTATTCCACAAGATATTCGTGTGGCCTCAGGGATTCCTTCATACCTTATTTCAATCTTTGAGTACGTTCTTGCTAAAACGGGAAAGAATGAAATCAAAGAAGTATGGCCAAATCTTGATACCGTGATCTATGGAGCAACTCCCATCGATCAATACCGTGACAAGCTCAATGCTCTTGTTGGGAAAAAACTAAACTATTTTGGAATTTACGCTTCAACTGAAGCACCCCTTGGTGTTGGAATAAATAACGCTCGTGACGAAAAGCAAGTTTATGCATTTCACCCAGATATGATTTTCTCTTTCACAGATATAGATGATCTTTCATCAACAATGGGGATCGGCGAAATAGCAGAAGGAAAATCGTACTATGTTAATACAAGTGGTCCTAACGGACTTATCAATTACACGATGAAAGATATCATAAGAATTAAATCAGTTTCACCAATCATGACTTTCGAAGTACTTGGACGCATGGGCAGTGGGATTAATCTTGCTGCAGAAAAAACAAGTGATGAACAAGTTCTGGATTCAATTTTAGAGCTTAATAAAAAGCTTGTTGTAAACGTTGACCACTATTTTCTGTGTCCATCAAATGTTGCGGGAACTCCTGTTTATCAGTGGACAATTTTTTCAGATGAGTTAACAGACAAAGACGAAAAGAGCGTGGCCCAGGCCCTTGATGAAATTCTCGCTATCAAAAATCCTGACTACGCTGATTGCAGAGAAGACGATATTATTGCAATGCCAGTGGTAAAAATTGTGTCATCTCTTTATTTGAAAGATTATTTCAACGCCAATAAAGATCGTGGTCAATTTAAGATGAAAACCGTATTTCCATGTCCTGAAACTTTTAACGGTTTTATCTCACAAACTTTTCCTGAACTTCTGCCAAGCCTTGGGGGTCTATAATGTTGACTCCAATGGCCTATATCCTAGCAGTTGTCCTTGGGGTTGCCTCAACGCTTCCCCTTGGACCAAGTGGAATGAGCATTGTTAGTGCATTCGCCCTTAAAGGAGAAAAAAGAGGGTACAAGGCCCTTATGGGACTTCTTTTAGCTGAAGTGATTTATATGGCCATCGCCTTGGCCTTAAGAGCGATTGGTGTTCTTTCACTATCTCATCAATTGGAAGTCGTGCTGACTCTCATCTTCTCGGCCTTTCTAATTATTTTTGGCTACAAAACTTATAAGAGCTCGAAGCAAAGTTCGACGAGATTTCCGATTCGATTCTTTAATGTTTTTGCCATTTCTGTCATGAATCCTACGCTTCTTATTTTCTATATGGGACTAATCATCTCTGTGGAAAAAGGCTATGGGCCAAACTTGAGTGTAGGAAGTTTACTTCTTTTGGCCTTTTTCTTTTTAAGTGGAGTAATGGGAACTTTGATTCTTCTGGGAAAAATGGCCCAGAAAAAAAGTGAATTTATTAATAATAATTTAGCAAAAATAAAAGCTGTGCTTGGACCCATTTTTATATTGTTGGGATTAAGTTCAGCTTTGAGTTCATTTTAATTTGTGGAGAGGTTAAATATGTTACGCTATATCATCATCGCCCTAATGGTTGCCGCAATCATTCCGGTAGCAGAATCATCAGAGTGTCGTGTGGCCAATCAGGAAGGGAAACAGACGCACTCTATTTGTACAATTGAAGGTAAAGAATTTCACCTTCTTGATATTCACGGTCCAATGGAGTCATTGGCCTATTATCATGGAAAATTCTTGGCCCCGCTAGTGAGAAAGGGTGTTTTACAATCAGTTCTTGATCGCAGAGATTCTTCATTAGAGAAGATGCCAAAAAAAGAGCGTGCTCAATTTGAAAGCGTTTATTCATGTATTATGAGTCGCTATAAAAGAAGTGTGACAGATGATCTCATAAGCGAATTTAGAGCTCTTGCTAAAGGTGTTCGCGCCAGTGGGGTTAAAGTAAGTGATGATGAAATCATCGAGGCCTCACTCATGGTCGAGCTCTCTGGATTTGTTGATGCTCTGATGCTTGAAATGGAACAAAATAAAACACAAGCGACTCTAAATCTATTTTCTAAATGTGGACTTCATTTGAGCGCTGGTGCGGCCAAGGGCCTTCTTAAAAAATTGGCGAGTCCACTTAAAAATATGAAAAGAGGGTGTACGGGATTTGTGGCCAGCAAGGACTACACAAATAATGAGCGCCACCTCCATGGGAGAAATTTTGATACAGGCTTTTTAGGTGTATTCGAAAAGTATCCGGTTATCTTACGTCATACACCAAGCTATGGTGTGACTTATATGGGAATGTCTACGGCCGGCCTTCATTATTCTGGAGGAATCTCGGGCATGAATGAGGCCGGCATTAGTATTTCTACTCATGAGCTAAGAACGACTAATTACCGTACTCTTTATCCACTACAATTGGATCTAAAACCATTTAACGGCAAGCTCTTCAAAAGAAAACAGGCCCTCACTGCGCCTTATCTCGCTAACAAAGTTTTAAAAGAAGCCAAATCTATTGACGAGGCACTATGGCTTGTTAAAAAGTATGGAAGTTTTGGAGCGTGGTCATTTCTGGTAAGTGATGCTAAGACAGGAGAGGCCGCTTCAATTGAAATCTCTGGTGACGTTGTTCGTGTTGCAAAAAGAGTGAAAGGCCACATGGGCCAATCGAATCATTTCATCCACCCAGATACGAAAAAAGATAACTTTGAATATTCAATCAACAAATCACTTGAATCGCGCGCTAGGTTGTCTTTAGTTGAGTCGACTCTTGAAAAAGATAAAGGTGCTATTGATGTGAATTGGGGAGTGGAGCTTCTCTCTGGACACACGGATTATTACCAAGGGCTACGCTCTTTTGGCCGTACTGTATCCAAAGTTTATACATCCATGTCTCACGTTATGGATGTTAAAAATAAAGAGTTTTGGTTTTCTGTAGGAAATAGCTATCCAACAAATTTAACAAACTTTGTAGGCCTTAAAGTTGACTTCAATCCAAAGCACAAAGATTTCTACTCTTTTATTGATACTGTCGAGGCGCAAAGTGATCTCAAAGCACAACACCCAAATTTCGTGCAATCACTTCACGATTACACCATGGCCTATTTCGCTTACACAGACAAAGGCGACAGTGTTGAGGGCCTAAAGGAATCTCTATCTCATCTTGAAAAGGCCAAGTCATCGGCGGGCCTTGATGATGTGAGTGACTTTCCCACATCAATTATGATTTCAAAATTAGCGATTCATCTTTATGCAAAAACAAATGATCTTCGCTACATTGAAAGAGCGAAAGAAGAACTCGAAGAAATTTACTACGGCACCTATGCAGGACTTCACACTTTTGAGCAGTCTCAAGTAATGGAAGCTCTCGGCGTTTCTCAGTACTTCTTAGGGGATAAAGAAATGGCCAAAAAATCATTTCTTCATGCCAAAAACCTTTTGGTTCCACTTCAAAAGCAATTTCCAGGGCATTTCTACTTAGGAAAGCTCGTTAAAGATGTTGAGGAGCTGGCCAAGAGTGGTCCAAGTATTTCAAGTATTTCGGCGCACGAACTCCACTTCGCGACAGCTGAATGATCTCCTATGGGGGGGAAGGCGAGGCGTGCCTTCCTCTCTTTTTCCCCAAATCGAATGAACTTTTTTCATTGATTCTTGTTTAAAGCTCAATTTTTACTATACTCCCTAGTCATATGATTGAACTTTCAAAAAAAGAGCAGGTCTATTTTAAGATTTGCGATAGCGTACTTTATTACGAATTGATTAAAGGCCATATGAAATGGTCTCTTTCAGATATTTCAAAACACTCCGGTGTGACTCGCTCACTTATTTATTACTACATGGGAAAAGAAAAAGAACAGATCCTCCAAGAGGCGGTTCTTTTTATGTTGGAATTGTTCTTCAATTCCAATCATGATCGCAAAATGGGTGTAGAAGAGCGCATGCATATGATTCTTACGAAAGTTAAAGAGATGCCTCACGTTTTTCTTTTCTATGTCAGTGAGAGAATCAAAGACTCTGAATATGGTGAGATTATTCGCAAGGCCGAACAAGAGCTTTTCCTTTATCTTGAGCGCGAATTAAAACTCGATAAGACAGAAGTCATGAAATTATTTCTAATGGAATTGGGAGCGTGTGCATTCCAATTAAATCCAGATGATGCGTACACATTCTTTAGACTTAGATAGTCAAAAAGTGTGAAATTAGTTCACAAGTTCTATCTTTGAATTTCACATCAATGTAAATTTGTCGAAATTCATTTTCGGGATTATGTGAATGACATTTAGAGTAATAGCACTTTTCGTTCTATTGAGTTTTAAAGTTAATGCTGATCAGAATACATCTGAGTGCGTTGATATGTTGAAGATTGCAAATACTCACTATTTTCTTGCAGTGAACGCCTCAAGAAATATGAATTATAAATATGAAGAGATCAAAGACGAAGAATGTAGTGAAATTTTACGCAATCAACTTGCTTCTCTTGCAGAAGCGCTTGAGCGATACGAATTTTATAGTATGAGTTCAAAAGTGACGGCCATAAACATACAATCGGCCTATTTAAGTAAAATATGCTCTCTTGATTTGGCCACGAAAGCAGGGCATTTAATACTGAGATTGAACAGATTAAGATTAAAAAACGCCATCGTTGCAAAAAATGCAAAAGTGGCCATAAGTTGTAGTGAGTTGTTCGAATGAAAAATTGTATTTTATTTTTAGTATTGGTTCTAGGATTAAACGTAGTTGCTAAAGCAAACACATGTCTTGAAATGGCAAGTGCTTCTGCCCAAGCAAAACAAAAAGCTGAATCTGGCTTTCAACTTCTTGTTGATGAGATCAATAAGAAATTAGAAGCACAGGGGAGTGATAATATCTATACGCTTTATCATGATGCTTTTTATGGAAAATGTGAATTTAGCTCACTTGGGAAAATTTCTAAGGCCATGTCTCTTCAAGCTGACTTCCAAGCACAACTAACGGCCCTTGCCGAAAATAGTGCTCGTGCTTATGAAGCTTATAGTGCTGAGCTTTGTTCAAATGAGCAGTACGCTCCATCTGCATTTTATATGCAAGTTTACTTCGCTTACCAAGAGCAAGCTCAACCTTGGACGAAATTTGTAGATACAATTCTTAATTGTCTTGAAAATAAATAAAAAAAAGCTCCCGATTGGGAGCTTTTTTATTTTAAACGATGTTTTTCTTAGAATGGATAAACAACCTGAGCACCTTCTTTATCGAACTCAGTGATTGCAAGATTCATGATATTTCCAGTTCCACCACATTGAGGGTAGTGCATAACTGAAGCTGAATCGTACTTCGTTAGTGGCTTGAAGTTTTCATCTTCATCACAAACACGCTCAGAATCTTTAGAGATGTGCTCGTGTCTGAAACCTAGAACGTGACCAAGTTCGTGACGGATAAAACCAGCAAGTGCTTTTGCATTGTACTCGTATGAATCGTCGTTAACTAGAACGTCTCTATATTCTCTTGGGTAGTTCGGGAAGAAAGCTCTTGCAAGGTATCTTTCACCGAAAGCTGGAGCAACGTTGAACATTACGTTGTTGTTTGAAGTTGTACAGTTGTCATCTTCAGAAGCAACATATTCAAAACGTACGTTAGCAGCTTCCATCCAATCTTTAGTAGCTTGTTTGAATGCAGCTACTGTAGCAGCTTTATTTTTTCCGAATTCATCAGAAACACAGTATGTAAGGTTCATTCTGTCAAACTTGTTCCAAATATCGTAAACACCATCAACAGTATCAACGATTAGTTTGTCTTCGTTTGATTGAATGAAATCAAATTTTTGAGAAGGGTGAAGTAGAGGGATGTCTCCATCAATAATGTAAACACCTGTGGCCGCATTTTCTTGGTGCACTTCATAGGCCATTGCATTCGTTGCAAGTAGGGCAATTGCTAAAATCCATTTTTTCATCGTGTTTCTCCTTCCAATTCCGAGGAAACGATAATTCCATGGTAAATATTACCCGTCTACTAATGTCAGACTTTGTAATTATTTCATGGCAAATTTGCCCTGAGCATGGCGTTAAGAGTTGAATATTCTATAGATCATGACAATGAGCACAAGTGTCGGGGCCACGATTTTAAGTAAGAAATTCCAACTTTTGAACAGCATACTGTCTTTTGAAACGTTAAGTTCACGGGCCTTCTCGTCATTTGAAATGACATAAGCGCAAAAAATGGCCAATAAAATCCCGCCAAGAGGAAGCGTCCAATTTGATGTGATGTAATCAAGATGATCCATAATTTTAAGTTTAGAAATAAACTCACTACCACCATTAGAAAGCGCACAAAAAACTCCAAGAAACCAAATAGATCCCCCTGAAACAAGTGTTGCCTTAGCGCGCGACATATTTCTGTTTTCAATGAAAAAGGCCGTCACTGGCTCTAGTAGTGAGATTGTCGAACTAAGAGCAGCAAAGGCGATTAGAAGATAAAAAACAGCACAAATATAATTTCCAAACGGAAGATGCTGAAGCTCTACCGAGAGAGTTGTAAACAAAATAGAGGCCGACTCGCGCACTTCCATTTTCGTACCAAATATAATGGGATAAATCATAAGGCACGCCATCAGTGCAAAAATAGTATCAAGAACACCAATCCATAATGTGGCCTTTAACAGAGAGTTCTTTTTTGGAAAGTAAGAACCGTATACGATCATCGTTCCCATACCGACAGAGAGAGTGAAAAACGCGTGACCCATGGCCTCTAGGATTGCATGGGCCGTGATTTTTGAAAGATCAATATCAAAGAGAAAATTCAGCGTATCACCCGCGCCGTATTTAGAAACTGTCACACTCATGACAACAACGATGAGAACTCCGAGAACTGGCATAAGAACTTCGATGGCCTTTTCAATTCCTTTAGTTCCTCGCCAAACAATGAGTGAAGTCATTGCCATAAAAATTGTATGATAAAGAATTTGTTTTCCAGGATTAGAAACGAAGCTGCCAAAGTGTTGACCTGTTGTGGTGAAATCAAGATGAGAAAGATTTCCTAGAAGAGCGTTGATAAAATAATCCACTGTCCAGCCCGCAACGACGGAGTAGAAAGAGAGAATCCCAAAACCCGTAAATAAGCAAAGGGCACCAACAAGTTTCCACCAACGATTGTGATTTGATAATTTTACGATGGCATCGTAGGCGTTGCGCTCAGAGTTTCTTCCTATTAGCATCTCGGCCAAAAGGATGGGCATACCAATAATAAGGACGGCCAAAAGGTAGACCAGAACAAAGGTTCCACCGCCGTTTTCATAAGTGATATAGGGAAATTTCCATATATTTCCAAGTCCAACCGCTGAACCAACACAGGCCATAATGAATAATATACTAGAACTCCATTTCTTTCTCTCTACCACTTGCAATCCTTGAATAGTGTTTTCCCTAATTATTATTGTGGCAAGAAATCCCATTTTTAACAAGATTTCTTGAACTTAGCCCCTTGCGCTTGACATTGATGAATTAGGGGCTATGGTTATTGTAGAGGTGATTAGGATGATTAACGCTTACAACGACCTTTTTAAACTTAAAGAAAAAGTAAAGTTCTATGGCATTAGGCCAACAGAAAATGAAGTAGCTGTCTTTGAAAACCTTTTTTTTACGAAGCTTAAAATACACCAATCGAAAAATTCGATTTCGATTAATATTTTCAAAGAAAGAGATGAATTCTTCGCTGAGGCCCTTATCGAGCGCCCTAGTGGAGTAGAAGTGTTTAGACACTTCGAAAATTCGCTTCTCGGTGTGGCCCAGAAAGTTTATGATGACCTAAAGTTCTCAGGCCAATTGCAATTCCATACAGGTCTCATGAATCCTGGCCTTATGGCCAATGCAAAGGTACTTAGAACCAAATAGAACTTTTGGTTAAGTAGTATGATTAAAAAAACACAAGTCTATGTTGTGTATTTTCTGCTCGCAGGATTTAATACACTGTTGGTTTTGTACGTTCTGTATGAAGCGAGCAGTACTATCTGGCTTGGCAAATCAAAATACGTCGATCAAGAAGTACGCATGTCCCGCTTCCAGCGCGTCGATCATATTGTGCGCCAAATTTCTAGCTTGCGCTTAATGAGCAATCACGCGATCATTTCAAAAAATGTCGGCAATATTAGAAAAGACTTTGCCGTCGAACTGCAACAAGTTAAAAATGACCTTGATACCACGGCCGATCTTTTTCAAGATGGTTACAGAAAAAATGAGGCGGAAAAATATTTCACCGAAATCAAAAAGACTATCGGTGAAATTGAAATGTATACCCATGAAGTTTTTGATCTCATCGACAAAGGTGAAATTGAAAAGGCCGCCATTACCCACGTTAAGGCCGGCATCATTGCCAATAATATTGCCGTTCAACATTTAACTTTCAGAGATGTTCACAGAGCTGGTCGTCGTTTAGAGCTAGCAAAAGAAGACGGTTTTTTAGAGCAAAAATTTAATACATTATTTTTTGTCGGCATCGTTATTCTCATCAGTATCTTATTTGCCATCATCTTTGGGCTACGCCTGCGTCGTACGACATTTCAAAGCGCAGAGGAAATCAAAAATAAGAATGATGAAATCATCAAACAAAGAGATTTCTTTGAGACAATTTTAAATCACATGATCGATGGCCTTGTCGTTCAAGACAGTAAGGGCACAATGGTTAAGTGCAATAAGTCTGCCGAGATACTTTTAAGTAAGGCGCCTGATAGATTATTGGGTGCAAATGCTTTCGATGGCTCATGGCGGGTGAAAAATATTTCTGGTGAATGGCTTGAACCCAATGAATTTCCCTCTATGAAAGCTCTTCTATCTCGCACGCCTACTCGCAATGCCATCGTTAGTGTAAACGATGAGAGGCGCTGGCTCATGGTGAACTCGGCCCCATACTTTGAAGGAAATAGTGAGGACCCAAGTCTTGTCATTAGTACCATTCGCGATATCACACCTCAAAGAGAACTTGAGCAAAAGGTGCGCGATGAAAAAGAGCGCCTTGATCTTGCGATCACAAGCTCGGGCATCGGAGTGTGGGATTGGGATATCGATGTCAATGAAGTGAGTTGGACCGATCACATGTATGAAATTTATGATGTGCAAAAGGGTGTACAAGATCTTCGCTATCTTGATTGGGAAAATCGTCTACATCCAGAAGATTTGCCTCGAATAAAATCTTTACTCGATGATGTTCTCGTCGGTCTTCGCCCATACGACTGCCGCTTCAGAGTCGTGAGAGCGAATGGCGAGATTAGACATGTTAGAGGTGTGGCGAAAGTTTACTTTGATGAAGCGGGCAAGGCCAAGCGAATGAATGGTGTAAACTGGGATATTACTTCACAAATAGAACACGAACTTGTTTTAAAAGAGGCCCGCGATCGCGCGGAGATGGCCTCAAAGGCCAAGTCAGAGTTCTTGGCCAATATGAGCCACGAGATCAGAACGCCTATGCACGGCATTCTTGGAATGGTCGGCCTTTTGATGGACACAAAACTTTCTGAGGATCAGCTCGATATGATTAAGACAATCAAATCCAGCGGTGATGGGCTAATGGCGATTTTAAATGATGTCCTCGATTTTAGTAAAATCGAATCGGGCAAACTCGAGCTTTTAAAAGAAGAGTTTAAATTGCGCGAGACTATTAATGAGATCGCTTCTCTTTTTAGCTTCGAGGCCCAAAGAAAAAAGATTTCTCTCTCGGTAAATTTCGACGAGCACTGTCCTAACGTTGTGGTGGGTGATGCCGTTCGCATTCGCCAAATCATTTTAAATCTTGTCAGTAATGGAGTGAAGTTTACAAAGGTGGGCGGCGTATCGGTTCAAGTATCGCCAATTTTAATTGAAGGTGCAGGCGCTGGAGTTCGCATTGATGTGAAAGATACGGGAATTGGTATTAGCGAAGAGGGCGCAGAGAAAATTTTCAAAACATTCTCTCAAGGCGACTCATCAATCACGCGCGAATTTGGCGGTACGGGGCTGGGCCTTGCGATTTCTTCGAAGCTTGCGGCCTTAATGGGTGGAAAAGTTTATTTTAAAAGTAAGGTGGGCGAGGGCTCAACGTTTACGTTTGAGGTGCCTCTTGAATATATCGATTCAGCGATCGAGGATGCGCAGGATCTCATCTTTCCTGTCGAAGAGTTTGCAAGTAAGAGCTACAAAATCCTCGTGGCCGAGGACAATGAGATCAACCAAAAAATTGCAAAGATGATGCTCGAAAAATTAGGCCACGTCGCCGTCTTTGCCTTTGACGGCCTTGACGCTCTCAATATTTTAGAGCGCGAGTCTTTTGACTTTATTTTGATGGACATTCAAATGCCGCAAATGGACGGCATCAGCGCCACCAAGGCCATCTTAGAAAAATACGGCAACGCCGCTCCTCCAATCATCGCCATGACCGCCAACGTTTTCTCCGAGGATCGCGAGCGCTGCTTCAGTGCCGGCATGCAGGACTTCATCCCAAAACCCGTCACCCACATCGAGCTCGAAAAGGTGATTGCGCGCCTAAACCTTGGCTAGCCCCGCAGGAATCATTGCGTTAACCCATTAAAACCTCAGATTTCACAAGTCTTTTGGCAAACATTATGTTATAATGTGGCTGCCTATTTCGCCAAAATAGGCTCCAAAATCCATATGGGGGTGCCCTGGTTTCGACGGGCCAACTGACGGATTGTCGGGCGTGTCCAGGTTGATCTCCAAGGTCCTGGTTAAAAGGAGATCAAACAATAATTGCAGAATCTAATTTTGCTCCAGCTATGGCCGCTTAATTTTTTAAACCGCCGTTTAAATAGCTTGAGGGGTTAGCACCCGATAAACAGAAGCTAACACAGCAGTGGTGACAACTGCCTAACTTGTCGCGAAGGAGTGGCCGTTAATACCTTCTGAAAAAATATGCGGGGGTTGTCGCGTACGCATCATGCGAATAGTCCCGTTCCTGGACAAGAACTCAGGAACTACGCACGTAGGCCGCTTTTTTGATGTTGGTTCGGACGCGGGTTCGATTCCCGCCACCTCCACCAAAATAAAAAAACCAACCATTGAGTTGGTTTTTTTATTTTTATGGGTCACGAAATTTTCGAAGGTGGCCCTTCGGGTTGTTGAGGCGGCAAATGCCACGATGGCATTTGATGCCGAGAACCCCTGACGAGCGAGCAAGATGCGAGTGAGAGAGGGCGATGGGTTTTGTTAAGAAAACACCTTTAAGTGGGAACAACCGAAAATTTTTGTAGTTGCAAGCGAAATGGATGGATTATAGGAAACATTCTTTAGTCCCCAGGAAGCAAGAGTTATTCTTTTTCAAATCGCTAGAGTTGCATTGGGAGTCATTGGCCAGCTTTGAAATTTTTTGGGAAGCCAATCTCGCCCATTTTTGATATTCCAATGAGACTTATAAAAATATTATAAAATACAGACAATCTAAATGATGTGGCATATTGTTTTATATCTGCTCTTTAAAACAGAGAATTAAAATATAAATGGGTTATAAAAACTATTACTTAACGGAAGTTGCGTAGGAAGTTCAAAAATGAACATTATATTGGGTACATTGCTATCAATCATATTTTTCACCTTATCGTTAATACACGTCTACTGGTTATTCGGTGGAGAGAAGGGATTAGAAGAAGCTCTTCCATTTCCTTCTATCAATGCAAAGAGTCCTGTTTTTAGACCTGGAAAACTCGGTATTTTGCTCGTTTCTGCCATTTTAGGTTGTTTGGGAATTTTTGTTATTATAAAGACATATGGCCCAAATCTCAGATTGAACATCTTACCTGATTATTTAGAATATTATTTTTTTAACGTAGTTGCTTTTTTATTTTTTATTAGGGCAATAGGTGATTTTAAATATGTTGGAATAACGAAGAAGGTAAAAGGGACAAAATTCTCAAAATGGGACTCTTTCTTGTACATTCCTTTATGTCTTGTGATCTCAGTTTTAACTTTGATCATAAATCACTAGATTACTGAGCCTGATCTCCTTTTGTTTCAATAACTATGATCTGGACTTCTTCTTTCATTTTTAATTTTAAATTTACTGTCAAATCAATCTCAAATATTATTGAACAAAGAGGTTTTTATGACAGTATTTGCTATTTCAGTTGTGCTTGGATTAATTTTACTCGTTTGGAGTGCCGACAAATTTGTTGATGGGGCCTCAAATGTAGCTCGACATTATGGGATGTCTCCTCTTCTTATAGGGATGGTGATCATTGGCTTTGGAACATCTGCTCCCGAAATGGTCGTCTCTGCATTGGCATCCATTCAAGGAAATCCGGGAATTGCTATTGGTAATGCCTACGGTTCAAATATTACGAACATTGCTCTTATCTTAGGTATCACTTCTTTGATCGTACCAATTTCTGTTCATTCCCAGGTGTTAAAAAAAGAGCTTCCCATTCTTTTTATAATTACAGTGGTGAGTATTGGCGTCTTGATCGATTTAAATTTGTCGCGCACTGATGCAGTCATCTTACTGCTGATTTTTGCAGGGCTAATGGTCTGGACTATTCGCGAAGGGCTTAGAAGTAGCAAAGATACTTTCGCTAAAGAAATGGATAGTGAGCTTAAGGAGCGTAAGGTCTCTATTAAAAAATCCTATATCATGCTCTCAGGTGGTCTCGTTTTACTTATTCTAAGTTCAAGACTTCTTGTGTATGGGGCAGTAGGAATTGCGCAGGCCCTTGGTGTATCAGATATCATTGTTGGACTAACGGTGGTTGCCGTGGGGACTTCTTTACCTGAGTTAGCGTCATCAGTAATAGCGGCAAGAAAAGGGGAGCCTGATATTGCTCTTGGAAATGTTTTGGGTTCAAACCTTTTTAATACTCTTGCCGTTGTGGGGATTTCTGGAGTTATTCATCCTATCGCCATCGAAAAAGAAGTCTTCTACCGCGACATTGGAGTTATGACGGCCCTGACACTTTCATTGTTCATTCTTGGATATGGTTTTAAAAAGCAGGGAAAAATCAATCGAGTCGAAGGTGGAATTTTACTTTGCTCTTACGTGGCCTATACGATTTATCTAATAACAACAGTGACGAAGTGATTATGCTTGAAGTTTTCCTAACGGCCCTACGACTAGGCCTCACTTCATTCGGTGGCCCAGTTGCTCATTTAAGTTATTTCCATGATGAATATGTTAAAAAGAAGAAGTGGATAAGCGAGCACGCCTTCGCCGATCTCGTGGCCCTTTGCCAATTTTTGCCAGGGCCTGCGAGCAGTCAAGTGGGAATGGCCATCGGTCTATCAAGGGCCGGAATCTTTGGCGCGATTCTCTCTTGGATTGGCTTCACGCTGCCTTCTGCAATTATTCTAATTTTATTCGGACTTGGAATTACCCGTCTCAATCTCGATGCGCATACGTCTTGGTTGCATGCCCTAAAGGTGGTGGCAGTGGCCGTTGTTGCTCAGGCCGTAATAGGAATGGGAAAAAAACTTTGCCCCGATATAAAAAGGGCATCGATTGCAATTATATCGAGTGCAATCGTTCTTTTTGTTCATTCACCCTTTATTCAGATTTTCGTACTTGTTGCAGCAGGAATTTTTGGTGCATTTTTTTTGAAAACAACAACCGATCTTCCGCACGAACCACTCCATAAAGGAAGCCGTCGCATTGGCGCAATTTTTATTTCCCTATTTTTTGCGTTGCTCTTTTTACTACCAATTCTAAGATCAATTTATCCTGAGCAAGGACTGAAAATGTTCGACAGCTTTTACCGAGCAGGCGCACTTGTATTCGGCGGTGGTCACGTGGTCCTGCCTCTTTTGCAAGCAGAGGTCGTACCAACAGGTCAGCTCACAAATGATCTTTTCATGGCAGGCTACGGACTCTCTAACGCTATCCCTGGTCCACTGTTTGCGTTTAGCGCCTACTTGGGTGCAGTCTCTTCACTATCACCCACAGGAGTCCTTGGCGCAGTAATAACTTTGATTGCCATCTTCCTGCCATCCTTTCTTTTAGTTGTTGGAGTTTTACCATTTTGGGAAAAGCTCAGATCCATCTCACGAGTGCGACAATCAATGCTAGGCCTTAATGCTGCAGTTGTGGGAATTTTGCTTGCGGCCCTATACAATCCCGTTTGGACGAGCGCCATATTTTCTCTGAAAGATTTTGCCTTGGCCTTTTTTGGATTTCTTTTACTTCAGGTTTGGAAGATGCCTTCTTGGGGGGTGGTGGTTGTCACGGTGTTAGTTGCTAATTTCTTTACTTACTGAAAGTATCTCCTTTTTTATCTATGCCCAGGAGCTTGGGCATCAAGTTTTTTGAGTTTTTAACCACTGATCAAATAAACTGTCCTGAGATTTTAAGAGCATCTGCTCTAAAGTTTTTACGAGAATAACTTTTTTCGTATCAAAGTGATGGAAGACTTCTTTATCGTTATCCCACCCAACGAGAATTCGCTTGTCACTGAAGTATCCAATCGTTATTGGAAAAATGTGAAATACTTTTGAGCGGTATTTTATTTCAAGCTTTTTTCTCATGCGAATAGCATTTCGCAATTGATCCAAGTCTTCTTCTTGATGCTCTTTCGTGGCCGGTGCGCCGACTCTTAGAGTTAGGCGATTCATTTCTTTGATCGTATTTTTTGGAAGTCCTTCAGAAATTTTCGAGAAGACATTTTGCGATGCTTTTGAAAGGGGAGCATCGCCGTATTGTTGTACCCATTGTAATCCTAAAACAATAGCATCGAGCTCATCTTGATTAAACATAAGCGGAGGTATGAAAAAGCCCGGCCTTAAAATATAACCAACACCTGGCTCACCAATGATTTCGGCACCCTTGTTTTGTAAAAGCGCAATGTCTCGATACAAAGTTCTAAGACTTATATTTAATTTTTGCGCAAGCTTTTCACCGCTTATGGGATAGCGGTTTGTGCGCAAAATCTGTAAAAGCTCCAAAAGACGATCACTTCGTATCATATTTTATTTATACTGACATTTTTTGTCAGTGTCATCTGTTATTCTGATTTCAGAAAAACTTAACTAGGAGAGTCCCATGAATGTATTAAACTTGATCACGATTTATGTCAGTGACGTAAAAAAAAGCACCGAGTTCTACAAGAAAATTTTTGAAATTGAGCCAAGCTTTTGCGTCCCCACATACGTTTCATTTGCAATGAATAATGGCCTTAGCTTTTCTTTGTGGTCAAACAAAGCAAAAGATTTTCTTTCAGAAGGAGAGGGAAGCCGCTTTGAGCTCTCTATCATGGTTTCTGACGAAAGCAGCGTCTTGGATTTATATGAGAAGTGGCAGGGGCTTGGTGTTGTCATTGAGCAGGAATTTCACAAGGCGGTTTTTGGGCCGACGTTTGTGGCGTTGGATCTTGATGGGCATAGGGTTAGGGTTTGTGTGCCGGATTAGAGGCATTGATGTTGTATCAAGGTTCTTGTAACGGGGTGTGTTGGGGGAGTAATTAAATCAGAGGATCATGTGGGAATCTTTGGTCTTAGTTTTTAATTTTCTATGTTATTCTGTTTCGAGATAAAATTGTATGTCGTTTACGTTAAAAGGAGTTCAAAAAATAATTGCAGAGTTTAATTATTCTCCAGTTATGGCCGCTTTCTTGATGTTGGTTCGGACGCGAGCGAGAGAGGGCATGGGCTTTGTTAAGAAAACTTGATTTGAAGAATTTCAAAATTTACTTAGAATTATAATTTCTAAGTTTCTCCTAAGACAATTCTGATTGAAAACTTTTATTGTATTTCATTGTCATTGGTTGTCATCTGTTGTCTAATTTATAGGTGCAATTATAACTGATTAGGAGTCACTTTATGAGTGAACGGTGGTTGTCTGTCGTTGAAATAGCAGAACATCTTGGGGTTTCTAAGGAAACTATTTATCGATGGCTTGAGAAAGGAAAGATTCCTGCTCATCGAGTTGGAAAGCTATGGAAGTTTAAGGCCACTGAAGTTGATGAATGGATTACAGCAGGTGGGGCAAATGAGTAACCAAGAAGCATTTAATGAGGAATCAGCACTTGAGAGTTTTATAGAGATAAACTCTAAGCTAAACTCTCACTTGTATGAATTAAATGAAGAATTTAACGAAGAGTATGACGAGTTTCATAAAGAAGAGAAGGGTGAAATTGAGATCGAGGAATACAAATTTTCTCCAAGCGAAATATTATTCTATTTGAAAAGAGAAGCATACGACGATGCGCTCAGTACTTGGGAGTCAAATAGATCTACTATGTTGGATGAGGAGTTTGCAGAACTATTAAATTTAAATTCTAATTTTGGGCGCATAGATGATTTAATTAAGTTGATCAAGAACAAGAGAGTTATTCCATTTGTCGGAGCTGGAATGACTGTCGATTGCGATATGCCTACCTGGACAAACTTCTTAATTGATTTAGCGACTGAACAGCAACTAGATGTTGATATAATAAAGGCAATGCTTTCAGGCGGTAAATATGATGAGTGTGCAGATATTCTTATTAAAAAAATGCAAGATATTCAATTCAATGAAAAATATCGTCACAAATTTACCCTTAGAGGACCAGTAAAAGGCTCAATTAAATACTTTCCGAACTTGTTTAATAATGGTGTCATTACTACTAATTTCGATAAGGTACTTGAGTCTGCCTACGGTACAGTGGTTCCTGTTAAGGAAGGTGTAAATTCAGACTGGGTTTCTGACGTTAAATGTGGAAAGCATCAAATATATAAAATTCATGGAACGATGGAAGGTGTTGCAAATAGAGTCTTAACCAAAGCGGAATATGATAAACGATATGGAAGTGATGATATTAATTTTGAATTAGAATTAACAAAGTTTATTAAAACTGCCGCAGAGGTTTCTAGCTTCTTTTTTATTGGATGTAGTCTAACTGTAGATAGAGTTATTCAAGTTCTTGAAAAGTTAAAAACTGAATACAGTTCAAACACACTTCATTATGCATTTTTACAAAAACCAAGTGATGAGGGTTTATTAGTTGAAAGGCAAAACAAATTAGCCAAAGTGAATATCCTACCGATTTGGTATCCAGAAAAGGATTACGAGAAAGTGGAACTTTTACTTAAATATATGAAATATAGATTAGAGGGAAAAATATGAGCAAAGTAACACAAGAAGAAATTAATAAAATCCTTTGGGATGCCTGTGACACCTTTAGAGGTGTAGTTGATGCCGGAGAGTATAAAAACTACATCCTAACGATGTTATTCATAAAATACTTATCAGATAGCTACGAAGAGAAGTATGAGGCTTATAGCAAGCAATTTGATGGTAATGAGACTCGTATTAAAAGGGCCCTAGAAAAAGAAAGTTTTGTTCTACCTGATGGATGCCATTTCAATGATATTTATAAGCAAAAAGAAGAGAAGAACATTGGCGAAATTATCGATATTGCTCTTTCAAAAATTGAAAATGCTAATAAAGAAAAACTAGAGAACGTCTTTAGAAACGTAAGTTTTAACTCTGAAGCAAACCTCGGTAAAACTCAAAGCCGAAACGCAAGGCTAAAGCATCTTCTTGATGATTTCAATAATCCAAAACTTAATATGAGAAAATCCAATATTGGGGACATGGATGTTATTGGTAATGCTTATGAGTTTTTGATTGCGAATTTCGCTGCTGGAGCTGGTAAAAAGGCAGGGGAGTTTTATACTCCCTCTGAAGTGTCTCAACTCCTAGCGATGCTTGTTAAGCCTGAGAAAGGGGCAAGAATCTATGACCCCACTTGTGGTTCAGGCTCACTTTTAATTCGCTGTGCTGAACAGTTAACAAAAAATGGTATTAATGACTTTCAAATTTATGGCCAGGAAATTACAGGGGCCACTTGGGCACTAGCGAAGATGAATATGTTTCTTCATGGCTTTGATCGATCAGTCATTGAAAATGGTGACACCATTAGAAATCCAATTCATCTTGAAAATGATGAACTTATGAAATTTGATGTGGTGGTAGCTAATCCCCCTTTTAGTTTAGATAAGTGGGGTCTTGAAGAAGCACAAAATGATTCTTATGGTCGTTTTAATTATGGTATTCCTCCAAAAAGTTATGGAGAACTTGCTTTTGTTCAGCACATGGTAGCCTCTCTTAATAAAAATGGAAGGTGCGCTGTCGTTCTTCCTCACGGTGTTCTTTTTAGAGGATCAAGTGAGCAAAAAATTCGAGAGGGTTTAATAAAAGATGATTTACTTGAGGCAGTGATTGGGCTTCCAACGAATCTATTCTTTGGAACAGGTATCCCAGCATCTGTGATGGTTTTTAATAAGAAAAAGCCAGCGAATAGAAAAAATAAGGTTTTATTTATTAATGCAGATTTAGAGTTTCAAGAAGGGAAGAATCAAAATAAACTTCGTGAACAAGACCTGAATCATATTGTTCAAAATTTTAGTGAATTTAAAACAGAGAATCTCTATCGTCATGAAGATAAGCATTATTCAAGAGTCATTGATATTAAAGAAATTGAAGAGAATGACTTTAATCTAAATATTCGTCGTTACGCCGATACTTCAGCTCCTCCTGAGATATTTGATGTAAAAGCCATTCTTCATGGTGGGATTCCTAAATATGAAGTGATGGATGGTTATATTCAAGACATCATTGATGGCTTTGATGTTTCAGTTGTCTTTGATGAAAGAGACAAGGACTATTACGTCTTTAAAAACAAAATAGATTCAAAAGAAAAGATTCGAGAAGTCATGGGTGAAGTTGATCAAGCAATTATTTCTCAGGTAGAGAAATGGTGGGATAAATACTCTACACCGCTAAGGGGGATTGAGGCTCAGTGCGCTGAGGCTGAGAAAGAGATGAACGCATTTCTTAAGGAATTGGGTTATGAGTAAGATTCCAGAGGGCTGGTCTAGAGAGTCAATTGGCTCCGTCGGTGACAAGTTTGTGGGGGGGGGAACTCCATCTCGTGAAGTTAAAGATTATTACAATGGAGATATTCCTTGGTTAACGGTTAAAGACTTAAGCGAAAAAGACTTTTATAAAGGTAATGCGGAAGAGAAAATTACTTTGAAAGCAATTGAAGAAAGTTCGTCTAACTTAATAGAAGAGAGAAATATAATTGTATCTACTCGTATGGGGCTAGGAAGAGGGATCATTAACACCTGTCCGATGGCAATTAATCAAGATATGAGAGCAATTTATTTAAAAAAATCAAAAGTAACGAATGAATATTTCTTGCAGTGGTATAAGGGCAACTCAGAAAAAGTTGAAGCACTTGGGTCTGGATCAACTGTAAAGGGTATTACTCTTGATTTGTTAAAAGGTATTGAAATACCGCTGCCTTCAATGCCTGAACAAAAGAAAATCGCAGAAATTCTCACATCAGTAGATAAGGTCATTGAGTTAACTGAAATTGAAATTGAAAAACTTAAAAACCTTAAAAAAGGGATGATGCAAGACCTTTTAACTAAAGGGATTGGGCATACTAAGTTTAAGGATAGTCCGATTGGGAAGATTCCGGAGAGTTGGGAAAAAGAGACAATTGGCAGTGTTGGTGAGAAATTTATCGGAGGAGGAACACCATCTAGGGCAGTTAGCGAATATTATAACGGTGATATTCCATGGCTAACGGTTAAGGATTTATCAGACAATGACTTTTATAAATCAACAGCAGAGGAAAAAGTTACATTGAAGGCAATTAGGGAGAGTTCTTCTAATTTAGTTGAAGAAAATAATATTATTTTATCAACGAGAATGGGGTTAGGAAGAGGAGTGATAAATACGTGTGCAATGGCAATCAATCAAGATATGAGAGCAATTTATTTGAAGAAAGAAAAAATTACTAATGAGTTTTTCTTGCAATGGTATAAGGCAAATTCAGAAAAGGTAATAGGTCTAGGCTCTGGATCAACTGTTAAAGGAATTACTTTAGACCTACTTAAAGCCATCGAATTGTATCTTCCGCCAATACCTGAGCAAAAGAAGATTGTCTCAATTTTGGAATCAATAGATAAAAGAACTGATTCGCTAATATTGAAATTAGTGAAGTCAAAGAATATGAAAAAAGGACTAATGCAAGACCTCCTTACTGGAAAAGTAAGAGTGAAAGTCTAAACGGAGATAAATATGTACTCGAATCTATTCATGGAAAGAATAGCCTCGCAAATACCAGCAGTGAAGCTACTCGTTAATAGTGGATATGACTATCTATCTCCAAATGACTGCATTGTTGAACGAGGGGACACAAATACTGTAATCTTAAAAGATACACTTAAAAAGTCACTTCTAAAGATCAATTCGTTTATTCATAAAGATCAGCAGCTACCACTTCCTGAAAGTCTTATTGATGATGCCATCAAAGAGATCACTGATTGGAGTAATAATAATTTAAGACAAGATAACAAAGACCTGTATTATCACCTTATCAATGGAAAAGGGCTGACCTTTCTTCACGAAGGGGAGAGAAAAAGTGCTCATCTTCACTTTTTTGATTTCAAAGATATTTCAAATAATACATTTCAAGTAACGGAAGAATTTAAGGTCCAAAGAAATGGACGTAAGCAACATTATATTCCAGATGTGGTCATTCTCGTTAATGGTATGCCTCTTGCTTCCATTGAATGCAAAAAGCCTGGACTTCCTGATGCGATCTCTAAAGGAATTGAACAGCATATAAGAAACCAAAACAGAGAAGGAATAACTAAATTTTATCTCTTTCAACAAATCTTAGGATCAATGGCCGGAAGCACAGGTGCTAGATATGGATCAGTGGGAACACCAGAAGAGTTTTGGGCAACGTGGAAGGAAGATCGATTTGAATCAATTGAGGAAAATCTTAAGGGCTTAGTTAATAAAGCGATCGATACAAAAATCAAGGATAAGATATTTGAATTTCGCCATCCTGCTGATCGAGCCATCATGGAGCAAAAATGGAATGAGGGAGCAAGAGAAGTTACAGCACAAGATCAGCTTCTTTATTTTGTCTTTAGACCTGAAAGGCTGATGGACATAATTCATAACTATATTATTTATGAAAATGAAGTAAAGATTGCTCCTCGTCATCAACAGTACTTTGCTGTCAGAGAAGCGATAAAAAGGGTTAAAGGGATTAAAGACGATGGGGCCAGAGAAGGTGGTGTTATTTGGCATACCACAGGATCAGGTAAGTCTTACACCATGGTTATGCTTGCAAAGGCCATAAGGGCCAATACGCAATTACATGATTCAAAGATCGTGGTTGTTACAGATAGGGTTGATCTAGATAAACAGATTTGTGACACGTTTAGAGATTGTGGAGAAGAGCCACATAAAGCAAAGTCAGGTGATGATCTTAAAGATAGAATAGCAAATAGAGATTATACCGTTCTAACAACAATAATAGATAAGTTTGAATCAGTGGCCAAAACTCATAAAGTAACTGATCAGTCTCAAAATATCTTCGTTTTAGTTGATGAAGGGCATCGTTCACAATTTGGTGAAACTCATGCTCTTATGAAAAATACTTTCAAAAATGCAGCTTTTATTGCTTTTACAGGAACTCCAATTAGACGAGTTAAGAAAAATGAAGATGTGGCCCAGGCTACAGAAACTCAATTTGGAGAGTTTATTCATAAGTATACAATGGAAAATGCTCTAGAAGATGGAGCTGTTTGTCCAATTGTGTATGAAGGACGAATGGGGGAACTTAAAGGGGATCGTGAGAAGCTAGATCGATGGTTTGATAGGGTCACAAAAGACCTTAACGATGATCAGAAAGCTGCCCTTAAAAAACGCTTTTCAATGGAGCAAGAGATACTTAAGGCAGAGGATAGAATTAGAGCGATTTCTTTAGATATTAAAAATCACTACCGTGAAAATTTTAGAGCGGAAGGTGAGCCAACAAAAGATTTCATGAAAGGGCAGCTTGCCACAAATTCCAAAGATGAGGCACTTGATTATAAAAAGTTCCTTGAAGAATTTGGAATGAAAGTTGAGCTAGTTATTTCCTCTCCCGATATGCGTGAGGGGGCAAAATCCATAGATGAAGATGATCGCTCAGAAATTGTGAAGTTCTGGGATGATGCTATGGCAAGATACGGAGGAGAGAAGAAGTATCAGGAAACAATCGTTAATAATTTTAAAAAGGAAGATGAACCTGAAATTTTAATTGTTGTCGATAAACTCCTCACAGGCTTTGATGCTCCAAGAAATGCTGTTTTATATGTTGATAAGAGACTTAAGGAGCATAATGTCCTACAAGCTATAGCGAGAGTTAATAGGCTTTGTCCTAAAAAATCTGAAGGTCTGGTTATTGATTATAGGGGAATTTTTGATGATATGAATGATGCGATCGATTTCTATCGTCAAATGGAAGGGGCAGACTTTGATCCTGAAGACATCAAAGGTTCTCTATTTGATAAGGCCAAAGAAGTTGCAAAATTAAACGATACTCTTAATATTCTTAAAGATCACTTCGCTTCAATTAATAATATGACTGATGATGAAGAGATTGGCCGCTACCTTGCCGATGAGAATCTAAGGAAAGAGTTTTATCAGAAGTTTAGAAATTTTCACAATATCTATAAATTGGCCCTTGGTTTTGCTCAATGGACCTATGACACAAGTGAGACTGATAAAAACAAATATAAAAATGAGTACAAATATTTTACTGAACTTAGAACCGTTATCAAAGAGCGTTATCCTGATGGAATCAATTATCAGGACTATGTTGATGATATTAAGCGCCTTGTTGACGTCAATCTAAAGTCAGATCCTCCCAAAGTAATTGTGGAGCAATTCAACATCTTTGATAAGGAGAAGTTTGAAGAAGAGACTAAGAAGAAGTCTGAGGGAGCAAGGGCAGATATTATGAGAAGCCTAGCTTCATCCCATATTTCAGAGCATTTTGATGAGGACCCAATCTTTTATAAAAAGCTGTCAGAAGTCATAGAAGAGGCCTATGAGAAGTATCGTGAACGCCGAATTTCAGAGGCTGAGTATTTAGAGATGATGCAAGATGTGCGTGATCGTATTGAAATTGATCTTGAAAATGATGTTCCATCAAAGGTTGCTCAAAAACAAACGACTAAGGCTTATTACAGAGTCGTTGAAACATTAAAAAAGAAAATAGAGAATATTACAAATGAACAGCTGTCAGATTTTGCCTTGAAGATAGATGAGGTCGTTAAAAAACATGCAGTTAAAGATTGGCAATTTGGTACTGATATTGAAAAGAAGATAATAAGTTCAATTGAAGTTGAGGTTTTTTATCCTCTTGAAGATCAATATGGCATTACATTTTCTGATAAAGAAATGAATGAAATTGTTGAAAACTTTATGTTGATCGCTAAAAGGCTGGATTATAGATAATGGAAAATTTTGAATTAAATTATTCTTTGAAAAGATCAAAGAGAAAAACATTAGGAATTGAAGTAAATCATAAAGGAGAAGTCATTGTGACTGCTCCAGATTATATTCCTATGGATAAAATTGAAGAAGTGATCCAGAAAAGAAGAAGTTGGATTTTGGAAAAAGTTAAAGAGAAAGAAAAAAATCTTCAAATACAACCGAAACGAAAATATTTATCAGGTGAGTCTGTTTATCTATTTGGTAGGCAGTATTATTTAAAGGTCATCAAATCAAATGATTACTATGTTGAGATGGCTCACAATCGTATTAACTTTTATGTTAGAGACCTCGATGAAGCTGAAGCTAAGGTTACTGAATACCTAGATAATGAGTTCAGATCACTTATTGCTTACAAAACGGCTGAATGTCTTGAAACTTTCCAAGATAGATATTCTATTCCGTTAGTTCCAGAATTCAAGATCAGGAAAATGGCTAAGAGATGGGGAAGTTGTACCAAGGATGGAGTTATCAACCTTAATCCTACGTTGGTCGCAGCTTCAGTTGAGTGTATAGAATATGTGATTTTTCATGAACTGACACATTTATTGCATCATGATCATGATGAAGAGTTCTTTAGGACTCTGAAGAGCGTTTGTCCGAAGTATAAAGAGTTGAAAGAAAAACTAGAAAAAGAAACAGTATTATTTGAGGATTAGGTAAAGGTGCATTATGAGTGTAAGAAGTATTGTATCAGACGAGCCAATTATATCAGAAGAAAAAGATTTATTTAAAAGATCAGGCTTCTGTGAACATGTAGCCAATTTAATCAACAACTACAATGACAATGAATCAATTGCGATTGCATTGTGTGGGGCATGGGGAACAGGGAAAACTTCTATTTTAAATATGGTTTCTGATAAAATTAACCATGACAAAATTATAATTATGAAATTTAGCCCATGGGATTATGAGAAGGGTGATTCTCTCTATTTTGAGTTTCTAAGAGAGTTAAGAATGTCACTAAAAAATAACAAGAAAATTTTATCTGATAAAATTCTAAAAAAACTTACAGAGGCACTTACAATTCTTGATCCGAAGAGGGGAAAGGCTGTTGAGAATCAATTGTCTACTTCATTTTCTGACCTAAGAAAAAATATTGATGATGCTCTTGCTGACAGTGGAAAGAAGCTATTAGTACTTATAGATGACTTAGATCGCTTAGAGGCGGATGAAGTGTTAAATGTATTTAAAATAGTCAAATCTTCGCTGAATTTTAGCAATTCAATTTACATGTTATCTTACGATCGTTCTAATATTAGTAAAGCAGTTGAAAGATTGACTCATGAAAGTGGTGAATCTTTTTTAAACAAGATTATTCAATTGGAAATTAATATACCTATACTTACAGAAAGAAATTTAAGAAGAGTTTTTAATCTTCTGATGGATGATGACAGTTATGCTTATCACTTCGATTATGATCAGTATGCTTTTGCTTTTACAACAGTACGAGATGTTAAAAGAGCGGTAAATTCGTTCAAGTTCAAAAGTTCTTTTTTAGGTGCTTTATTAAATCAGGCGGATTTAATGGCAATGACTATAATTGAGCTTAATTGGCCTAACGTATTCAAAGATATATATCGAAGCAAGAAGATACTATTGGGAGGACAAGTCAATAATGCTGATAAAGTGATTGACGAAATTTTATCAAGTGTTGAAAAAGACGATACTAAAGCAGGTTTAAAAAAGATTATTAAAAGGTTGTTCCCAGACCTAGGTCAAAAAGAGCGATATCGTTTGGGCTCTAATCATAGAGTAGGAAGAATTTGTACAAATGACTTTTTTGATCTTTTCTTTATGGAGGTAGTAAAACAATCTTTAATCGCAGAAAGATTTAGGCAGTTAGAGGAGTCTCTTTTTTCTGAAAATAAGTATGAACTTGATTTGAAAGATACAAATGTTTCAGATGAGGTAAGCACAGTAGGAGCATTATTAAGAACTAAAGATGGTAAAGAAAAGTATTTGGCGCAATTAAAATTATCAAAATGGGTACTCTCTATACATTGGAGCGACGATCTTTTTGGAAAGTTACGTGAAGTAGATAGTTTTTTTAGTTATGGAGATCGTATCTTTAGATACCTTATTGAGAACGATAAAACTGGAATTAAGTCATTATTTGAAGAACTAAAAACGGCATCAATTGATTTTAATTATTTATATTTTCTAATGAATATGACTTCAAATATAAGTCGAATACAAGTCTCTCGTCAATTCGCTTTAGTTGTTCCTTCAATTTGCTCTGGTCTTGATAAAAGAGAAGAGACTGGCTTAAGCCGTTTCGAGATTATGGTACTGAGGCAGTTATTCCGAGAAAGAAGTGAAGAGTGTATCGATGAAATGATTATTTCAATTTGTAGGAACCGTATTATTCTAGTTAGTGCAGTTTCTAGTACTCTTTCCGAGCATAGTAAAATAGACTTCATTGAAAAATTTATACTAGAAAGTAAAGAGTTCCATGATGATTACATAGGTGATGATGAGATAACGATTTCAGAGAAACTAAATCAATTAATGGAGCATCTAAGTTAAATTGTAAGAATTGTAGTGCTTTGTAGCGTACTGCATTTTTGAATATGAATTAAATCAAATAGATAAGATACCCTTCACCACCTCCACCAAATTCAAAACAATTCTAAGCTCCATTTTGGAGCTTTTTTATTTTTAATAATATCGATAACACAGACGAGGGAAGTCTTTGAGTTCATTTTCTAAAATCATTTTAAATTACCCATAATTATTGGATCTGCAGTATCTCGCAGAACTTGGCGTAGTTGATAGAGTGTTTGTAGAACCTGAGGAGCTGCATGAATGAACGTTGAGAAATCTTAATTTAAGATATATCTGCATTTATTCGATTAGATGAATATGTTCTTTTGAATCGCGATATAAATGTTCAAGTGCTTATAATTCAAAGTTCGCGAAGAATGTTGAAGGATCAACTGAGCTTTATCAAAAGGAAGATTTTATATTTTTGAACTGATCAGGGGAACTATCTTTGATTGAGAAGGAATGGTTTATGAATAGGGTTATATCTGATGAAGAGATAAGAAGAATACGTAAAAAAGATAGAGATAAGCGTGATCTTATTTTTGGTTTTTCTATAGTTTTATATTGGTTATCGGCGCTCTTTACATGCCCAAGGCAAGACTTACATTACTATGTTCTACTATGTGGGCCAATTTTTATTTTTCTAGTTTATATATTCTATGTTAGAGAATGAGATTTTTTCGAAAATGTTCTGCCACCTTTTTACGTAAGCTCTGCATAGTTTTGTTTTGAAATATGTCAGTGGGCAAATACCATGGCACTATTGATTTGATAGTTGAAGATGAAGGGAGAATTAGAGTTATTGATTTTAAATCTGACTATTGAAAACTAAGAAAGTAGAGAGAAGAATAGTAGGTGAGTGCTTGTAACTATTTGAAAAGGATTAGTAAATGAGAGTTGAAACAATTATGGACGAGTATAAATCAAAGATAATGGAATCAAAATGTGTTTTTTTTATTCGTCACTCGAACTTTAAAAATTACTCATCTCTTATTAATGAGAATGTCATAGGGATTCACTACAATGGTGATAAAGAAGTAAGGTTTATTGACTTAGACAGTAGATGGAATAAGCCCTATGTTCGAACCTCTATTAATTATTTTAAGCACTTGTCGGAACATGGAGGAATTGTCTTTGCTAAGTACAAAGTCCTATCTGCAAACGGTGAATCAATACAAAAAGTCGTGATCGGCTTGGTTGAGAAAAATACACCTATCGAGGAGCAGTACTTTAATTTTGATGAAGATGGTAAAGTAGAAAGGGATTATGTAAAATATTTGAAGTACATTCCTTTAATAGATAATTTTTCCTATGCCGAGGCACCCGTCCTTGCAATCTTTGGTGGTCGTTCAACCTTGGCGAAATATAGTACTAAAGATATATTCTATCAAATTGTTAAAGAGACTATTCTCCTTGGTAACAGAGTACAAGGGACAAAAGATTTAATACATCCTAAATGCTTAGAGCAGTTATGTGTTGAGTGGTTAAGACGTTTTGGAACAGCAAGATTGGGTTCAGATTTAGACTATTGTTACATAGGAGTCGGAAGCTCTTATCCTGATATCGATATCGCAGGACGAATGATCGACAATAGAAAGTTGTTTGCACAAGTAACATTTTCCTCAGTAACTGATATTTCATGGAAAGTAGATACTTTACTAACATACAAATCAAGTTCATCGAATAATCTATTAGTTATGTTCTGCTGTATAAATAATGATGAAAATATACCTAATTCCGATGTCATTTATCTAAATATTGTGGATGTGATTAATGATTTTATTTTAAATGATAGGGAAAATATCTTAAATGATTTCGTTGGAATTCAAAATGTAAAGTGGAATTTAATAAAATAGGTACGGATGAATAATATGAATAATCTTTTTATTGAAAAGGTTTCAGCACCTTTTTACGGTGACCTTTTTCGCTTATGCATATTTTGTAGCATTTGGCTTGTTGAGAACGTTTATAGTCGATTTTATCTTTTGAATTACATTTCTTTTCTTGTTAAAGGTTTCAACCCCTTTTCATGTAAATGATATGTTACTCGGATTTAGATCAAAGCTTTCCTTTATTCAACAATCTTTTTAAATTTATCAAATCTAATAGGTGAATCATCAGATCCATGACCAAACTCTAAATCAATCATACTTCTAAATTTTAAAACGTGGTATGAACTCAATCCATCAGGAAAGTTGAAAAGGATTTTATCTTCTTCAATATCGTAACTTCCCTTTAGCATTTCATCAGAATTTTTTTTCTTTAAGAAAAAGGTTTTGTTTTTCAAAAATTGAATAGTTTCATATCTAAAAGAATCTGTGATAGTCCATTTCCCAATTATTACTCTTGGGATTAGATCAATATATGAATCAATTCCTAGCATTTTTGTGTTACAAACGCTTGTCGATTCGTAGTAATCTTGAGAGCCATCTGATGCATTTTTGGACTTCTTTGTAGTGATTGTAGTGTAGCTCGTATAAAAAGGGTCATCAGCAATTATTTTAATGTCTGATATGGCCACTTGCTCTTCTTCGTTGTTGTAAATTTTCGTTGAAATAAGCGTGCTTGATCCATTGGTCATTTCATGTATTGTTTCAGTTTTGTAGTTTTCGGCCATAATGGCCCTTTCATATTCATTATAGTAGTAAGTTGTTTCATTTTCTGTTGTGTATAATCTATTTTTATCTATTCTATGTTCTGTGATTTTGGTTACTGAACTGAAATCTTTTCCGGATGTCGTAGAGCGCGGCACTAAAGAGGTTTTCACTGTATCTTGGGTAATAATAAGTCTACCATTGTCGCGAACTTCTTCTTTTATTATGAAAGCTTCATGGAAATTTGTTGTATAGCGCATACCTGTTTTTTGGATATAGGCATCAGTGTGGCCATTGCATTCTAGGTCATACACATATCTTCCATTAAGGTATTTAGAGGCTAAATATTCATTCCAATTCTTTGGTGCTTTAATTTCAAAGGCAGATGCATTTAAATTGAGAAGTGTCGTCATGACTATAAGTAATAATGTTTTCATAGTTTCTCTCGCATATTTTGTGAAGTATTGTTAGAGAAGGGGGTGTAATATGACCCAATTTGATATTTTACTCAGTCTTCTCAGCTTCTCTTTCTTTTAGGGCTTTATCTGTTGCTTCTCTGATCATTGTGACAATTTCCCAATTTGGACTACTAGATCCTGTTGCTGCATATTCTAAGAATGAAAATCCACCATTTGTATTCAAAATATCGGGGTTCGCATCGAGTATGATTTTTACTAGTGCAGGTATTTGTGAAAAAATTGCTAAATGAAGTGGAAAAAAACCATTTCCAGAATTGTTAACATTTGCACCATGATCAAATAACAATTGAATTATTTCAAGGTTTCTGTATTTAATGGCATATTTTAGTGGAGATTCATATTTTCCATTATTTTCAACATTGGCACCTGCAGTAAGAAGAATTTTTGCAATTTCTACTTTGTTGTACTCGATAGTTAATCGAAGTGGCGTATCATCAAAAAGCTTACTTTCTTCAATATCCACGTTTGTGGTTGAAACTAGAGTTCGTACAGTCTCAATATCTCCGCTAATAATTGCTTTTTTGAGGTCATGTTCAAGTGACTGAGCGAATGTCGCTTGGAGAATGAATAAGAAAAGTGCAACGAATCTAAACATTAATGAGCCTTGAAATTGTGATTTCTTCTTTAACCCTATTTTGAAATATTAATCAATCCAAAAGGAATCATTGATTAAGTCTGTGAAATATATTTAGGATCTTATGAGGATTAAGAAATCTTAATCTAGCCCCTTTGAGGATAAGAAAATAATATACTTACGGATCAAGAATATTCCCTTATATCTCCCAGTTAGTTAGTGTCCGAAAAAACTATTACTTCGGTTTTATTTGGAGGGTGCTATTATGAAATTAAAATTGATGTTAATTACTATTTAAATTTAATTATAAGATTAATCAAAAATTTGTAACCCATATTTCTAAAAGTAAAAAAATGAAAACCAACGAAAAAATCGAATTCGAAATACTAAAAGGCCTCCCCCCATACGGCACTCCACCAATAACGTTCAGTGCAAGCGGGAGTCAGGCCTTTAGAGAAGGCCTTGTCGTAAAGTTCAAAAATGGAGAAACCCAATGGGTAGGAAACTTTATCGGACTTTATAATGGCCCAACTCGCGTGATGCTCCATCCAAATAGAAAAAACGTCATCGTCGTGGCCGATGGTGAAGGATATATTGTTGATGTTGATGAAAAAAAAGTTATAGAGAACTTGTCCATGGAAATATATAAGATATTTGATTGCGAAGAGGAAAATCTTGTCTTTATATCAGACGATTCTAATCTTTTGTGCCTAGGGGAAAAAGGGGCATTGTGGACCTCTGAATATCTGTCTCCTGCAGGAATCGAGGAAGTGAGAATTGAGCTTAATGAATCTGGAAAAAAAGTGGTGAAAGGATCGTGCTATTGTCCCACAGTGGATAGTGATGATTGGGGTGATTTCGAGTTGGATTTGTCGTCTGGTAAAATTTTAAAGGGCGGTTATTGATTTGGGGCTGAAATGATTACAAAAAATAAAGTACTCGCATATATATTTAGAAATAACAACGGAGTCAAAGAGCTTCTTGTTTTTGATCATAGAGACTTTAAAGATGTTAGCCCCCAAGTTCCAGCTGGAACTGTTGACGATGGAGAACCATTTGAGGTCGCGGCAGTAAGAGAAGTTTACGAAGAGTCCGGCTTGAAATTCGAAAGACCTACATCATTTCTGGGTTCTTTTTATTATCGACGAGAGGACATTAATCAAATTCATAAAAGACATGTCTATTTATTCGAGACCGACGAAGTCATGGATCATTGGCAGCATGTTGTTTCTGATGGAGATGAAGATAAGGGTCTTGTTTTCAATTATTATTGGTTGCCAGCTGAAGTCGCACGCGAAAAGCTAGTTGGAAGTATGGGAGAATATTTACCAAAATAAACCTATTGGTTATATCCAGTTTTACTTTGCAAGCAAGGTTGGAGATGGTTGGTGGGAGAATTATCCGGATGACGTTGTTGGAATTGATCAATATATAGGTGATCTTGGTAGCATCGGCTTAGGGCATGGAAGTAAAATGATTGGAGAGTTTATCAAATTCTTGAAGGCCAACCACAGTATATCTAAAGTGATCACTGACCCGAGTCCAGATAATCCAAGGGCCATAAGATGTTATGAAAAAGTTGGTTTCAATAGGGTCGGAGAAATTAAAACTCCTAACGGAAAAGCTATTTTAATGGAATACGAGGTTTAAATATGGAAAAATCAATAAAAGGTTCATGCATGTGCGGTGGGGTAAAGTTTGAATACTTTGTTTCAGCTGGTGTATTTGATGATGAAATAAATATTGTGCCAACAAAGCACATTTTCGTGAAGAACAAGTGTCATTGGTATAATATCACCGACGATATTACTCAAATTGAAAGATATTAACGACATTGATTTTGATAAGTTTGAAAAAAATGATAAATCTTAAACCTCGTAAAGTGTTGATCTACTCAACACCTTATGAGATCTTTAATAAAAAGAAAGTTGCATTGGGAATTTGAATTTAGCTTGGAACCTTTTACGAGTATAATCAATACAAAGGGATGTGTATGAGGAAAAGCTTTTTTTCTAGGTTTAAAAATAAACTGAGTGAAGATTTTGGTGGTAGATATTTTGAGGTCATTCTTCATGAAGTAATTATAGAGGAGCCTAAAATTGTTACTCTTTTATTTCCTTTTCTAAAGATAAAGTCTTCAGATGTTATTGAGTCGCAAATTGAATACCCATTTGCATCAAGAATCGCAGATGTTTGTATTAAGATAAATGGGAAAGAAGTCGGATTGATTGAAATTAAGTTTAATGATAAATCATTGGATGGTCAGATTGAAGAATATTTGAAATTTACTCGTGAAAAAGATATTTTCTTCACATATTTGACTTTACAAACACCTGAACAGAAAGATTTGTCTCTCATAAAAAATGAGGAAAAATATGCAAATAATCATCATCTTGCACACCACATGTTATATCGTAAGCTTTATGAAAAAATTGTAGATAAAAAGTATGATAGGAACCCTGTTGTAGCTCTATTTTGTAAATATATAAAGGAAAATTTTATGGTTTTTGATAGTGAATATATTAATAGCAATGATGATATTCTACAGTTCATAATGCTTAAAGGTCTTTTTGTGAAACATAATCATGGCTTTGGAAGAAAGATTTCTGATAAAAATATAATGACAGTTCCTGATTATTGGAGTGTTCTAATTTCTAATATAAAAGTTATTGCCGATAAGTTTTACGATGAGCATTGCTCATACTTTAATGTTCGTCCTTCTATAGATTATAATTTTCAACCAAAATTCAATATTGATAAAGTTGTGAGAAAAAAAGAGGAATTTGATGAGAATGATGTAATTCCTCGAGAGTATCGGGTTGGGGGGTGGTTTTGTATTTGGTTTAGTGCCAAGGTTCAACAGGATAATCCTGATAATTGGCTATCGATCAGTTCTGGATTGTCTTTCTATCTGGATTTAACGAAAAAAGAAGTTAGGAAGTATGTGTTTGCTGAAATTTATGGACGTGGATTATCGACAGATAATTATGAATCTAAACTTATTAAAAAAATTCCAACTGAAGAATTATTCTATAACGATATTTTGGGCTCAATTAAAGCGTCAATTGATAAATGCTTGAAAGATCCTGAGAATTCTGCGAGGTTTAAAAAAACACCAAGCTTCAAAAAACAATTATCTAATATTCAGTCTCATAAGAATTAAGGCATGTATTTAGCTAAATAAATATTCCTATGTTTATTGTGTCACTATCATTCCTGTATTGCTTTATTAATTAGCTGCCCTTTCTGGACTGCTCATCAAAATCAGTGCCACTTGATATGATACAATTCTCCTAAGCTTAAGGACGTTTTGCGCCAAGAGTCAAACACTCAACTGAACAGATCATTGCCAAACTTCGCAGGGCTGAATTGCTTCAGCATGAAGGTAAAACTATTGATGAAGTGGTGAAGGCCTTAGAAGTCAATCGACTAACCTATTATCGTTGGAAAAAAGAGTTTGGTGGTCTTCTGCTTGAGCAAGCAAGAAGACTCAAAGAACTTGAGAAAGAGAATGCTCGTCTTAAAAAGCTAGTCGCAAATCAAGCTCTTAATATCGATGTATTGAAGGAACTCTCTAAGGGAAACTTCTAGTTATAAGTTTGGCGATTTAATACATAGGACAAGGGTGTCCATTTTTCAAATCGCTGGAGTTGTATTGGGAGTCATCGGCCAGCCTGGAACCTTTTTAAAAACCACATACATCATACATTTAAATTTACTTTTATTTTCATGGTATTCCAATGACTTGGAGCCCCTCTATATGCCATGTTTTGTCACTTCTCTCTGCTAGAATCAAAAAATCTAGCAGCGAGGAATAATGAATAAAGACAAGTACATTACTCTTAAATTGAACGAATATGCTTTAAATCTCATCAAGTTAAATAGGAGAAGTATTAGTTCTGATTTGTGGGAATATATCCATGGGCTATTAACAAAAAAACAAGTTTTGAGATTAAACAATTCCATCTTGAGTGAAATGCAGAAGTTTTCGAAGCAGACATCAACTTACCGAGAAGGACGTGTAGGATTTCCTAAGCGAGGAATAAGAGAAGTCATTTTAGATGATAAATTTTTAGATGAGTATAGACGAGACCTTGGCGGTGGAGTTTTTGACTCGACAGAATGGGCCTTGTGCATTGAGAAGTTATATTTAAATGACAAAGAAGGTTATCAAAAGCTGGTAGATCAAACGAGTCTTTTATTAATTAATAATACTAAAAAAGCACAGAAAGAATCACCATTTTATAGAAATCTGAAACAAATAAGTAAAGCTTTTGAGCTTGATGAATTTGAAGTAGAGATTGTGGCCTTTTTTTATCTTTTAGATATTGATGATTCCTTATCTACGTTAACAAGGTCGAAATATTTTCAATTGGATAAGATTGTTAAATCTACAACGATTTTAGGGAAAATCTTTGGAGTGAATCAATATGAGATGAAAAGATACCTTTCGAGAAAATCAAGATTGATAAGCGCTGGACTTTTTGAAGTAGGATATGATGATATAAATCTTTCAAATTTTGTTAAATTTTATCTTTCAGGAATTGTTGTGAATTCAATTGCGGACAATTTTTTCACAAAAATTGAGAGCGATACAATTCTTGAATTAAACGCTCATTTTATAGCTCCAAAAAATATTGAAACTATTTGTAATTTGATAAGAATGGAAAAAGGTGCACATATTTTACTTTATGGAAGTCCTGGAACAGGGAAGACAGAGTTTTCAAAATCAATAGCTAAATTTCTTAATAAAGATATCTATTTTATTAATCAAGCTGATGAAGATGATAAAGAAGATTTCTCTCATCGCAAAAGTGCAATTGTTGCGGCCCGAAATATCTTAAGTAAAGATTCAATTATAGTGGTTGATGAATGTGATTCAATTTTAAATATTAAAAAACAATTTTCTCTATTTTTTGATATTGATGATTCTAAGGATACTAAATCATGGTTAAATAATCTTCTTGATAATTCTTCTCATACTATTATTTGGATTACAAATACCGTCGAAAATATTGACTCTTCAACGCGAAGGAGATTTTCTTACAGTCAAGAATTTAAGGATTTATCAAAAAAGCAGAGAGAAAAGGTTTGGCGAACGGTAATAGATCAAAATGATATTGATTTTATTAATGATGAGGATGTCGCTTATTTTTCTACCAAGTATCACATTAATTCGGGAGGAATATCATTAGCAGTAAGAGATTTGCTTAAAATGAAGGGCGTTACCTTGAGAGATGATCGATTATCAATTCTTGAAAATATTTTAAATCAACATGAAGGCTTTGTTTTTCAAAATAAGGCAAGAATGATTGACATAGATCCAGCATATAATATTAATGTTCTTAATACGAGTTCTTCAATAGGATTGCTTCTTGAAAAAATGAAAAAATTTACTAACTATTCAAGAGGTGGTGACAATAGATTAATTCAAAATTTTAATATCTTGCTTTACGGTCCATCAGGAACAGGGAAGACAGAGAGTGTTAAGTATCTCGCAGAAGAGCTTGGACTTGATCTTGTTGTAAAAAGGTTAAGCGATATAAAATCAAAATGGTATGGTGAAACGTTGAAGAATATTTCTTCAATTTTTCATGACGCTTCAAATTCGTCAAAAATCTTGTTTTTGGATGAAGCAGATAGCTTTTTTGTCGATCGCATGCGCTCTACAAATAATTCTCATATTGAAGAGACGAATGAGATTTTAAATCAAATGGAAAATTACCGAGGAATTCTGATTTGTTCTACCAATTTATTCGAGAATATGGATCAAGCAGTACTTAGACGATTTACTTATAAAATTTCATTTGATTATTTAAGTAATGAAGGCAAGAAAGTGCTTTTTAGTAAATATTTTAAAGAATATATGAAAAATAATGATTTAAATTTTCTAACCGATAAATTTGATGAAATAAAGTACTTGACCCCAGGTGATTTTAAAGTTGTTAAGCAGAAATTTTTCTTTAATGATAACGTGAATGTCGGAGAGATACTGAGTGAGCTAGCGTATGAGTCATCTCTTAAAAAAATTAATACTAGAAAAGTTGGTTTAAAAAAGGTGTGAATTATGAAAAGCTTAAAGAGTATTCAAGACGTAGAAGTTTTACTGTATACGGATGGAGAAAAAGAGGAGTTTTATCCTATTGATGAAATTTTCTTTGCAAATGATAAAACTGCTCGCTTGGAGATGAAGTCAGATAAGCGAGAAGAGAAGCAACAAATAATTATTCGCCTAAATGAGGATAACTCGTTCTCCTATAAGTCAGATTTGATGATAGATGCAAGTAATTTCTTTGATCTTAAGATTATTTCAAAAAACAAAGATGAAATTCATCTTACTGAAGTTTGTGAGGCAGGGGATGACTATGTTGAAATCATACTGTCACTTTGACTAAGTTTATACTAAATGGAAGTCACATAAAGATTATTCGAGGGGTTTATGGAACTTAATACTATTATAGAAACGCTTAAGCTGAATAAGAAAGAGAAAAATATAATAGTATTAGCTTCAAGACCTGCCATGGGGAAGTCTTCCTTGGCCATGAAAATTGCGGTTTCGTTTATTCAAAGTGAAAAAAAGGCAGTGGGCTATTTTTCTTTAGAGATGTCAGAAGAAAATTTTAATAAAAGACTAACTACAATTAGCGACAAAGGTGTAATGGAATCACTGCATGATAAGCTTTATGTGATAGATGATTCTGACTCAGATCAACTGGAATTGATAACTTCTATCAAAGAGATTAATGGCAAAGATCAACTAGGCTTGGTGGTCATAGACTATATTCAGCTAATGAGATGTTATTTTTGCGATAAAAAACTAGAAGTAATAATGAGTGAATTGGTACTGATATCCCATGAATTGAATTTACCAATATTAATTTTATCTCAATTGAATAGAGGGGTAGAGGGCAGAGATGAAAAGAGGCCCCAAATATCGGATTTAGATGAGTCTAGAGAATTAGTTGATTTCTCAGATACAGTAATGTTTCTTTATCGTGACAATTATTACGGCCATGAAAATAGCCAATATAGTCAAGCTGAACTAATCATCGCAAAGAGCGAAGGCTACTCTCATACCATTAAATTTGAGCTGTTCTAATTTTGATTTGAATCACCTTGCGAATAACTACGTTAAGAAATCTTGACTAACTTGTATTAAGTTGTGACCGATAATCCAATGTTCACTTATTAATTTATGAGGCTTATGGCAAATCCAAGATACTTAACAAAGTCCAGGTTTAAGCTCGGTCGCGAATGCCCGACAAAGCTCTTTTATACAAAAAAGAAAGAATATCTTGACTCTAAAATGGATGATGCTTTTCTCGCTGCACTTGCCGAAGGTGGTTTTCAAGTAGGTGAGCTTGCAAAATGTTATCATCCAAATGGTCATGATATTGCAACATTGGACTATGAAGAGGCCGAGAAGCAAACAAAGAAGCTTTTAAAGGAAGATAAAGTAATTATTTTCGAACCTGCCATAAGATACAAAAATCTTTTTATTCGAATTGATATACTTATTAAAGACGGTGATAATTTCGAGTTAATTGAAGTCAAGGCGAAATCTTTTAATAAAAAAGAAGATGAATTTGTTGGCAAGAGAGGTTCAATCTTATCTGGCTGGAGACCTTATCTCGAGGATGTTGCATTTCAAAAGTATGTCCTCTCATCGAAATTTCCTGATGCAAATATCGAAAGTTTTCTTATGATGGCCGATAAGAATGCTCTTTGCTCAACAGATGGCCTCAATCAAAAGTTTAGAATAGTTCGCGATGAAGACAGTCGAAAGGGATGTGATGTCTCTAATTCTTTAACAAAGCAAGATCTAAAAAAGAAAATTCTAATTAAGGTTCCAGTCGATGATGAGATTGATCTAATCATGGAAGATGGAACGTTTGTGAAAGAGATTAAAAGGCTGTCGTTAGCATATGAGAAAGATGAAAAGATAATTAGTGATATTGGAGCGCATTGTTCTGGCTGTGAATTTGACTGTTCAATCGAAGAAGAAAAACAGGGATATAAAAGTGGGTTTCGTGAGTGTTGGAAGGATTCTCTTGGTTGGAAGGACAGAGACTTTGAAGATCCGAATGTATTAGAGATATGGTCATTTACGGGTAAAGATAAGCTGATAAATGATGGAAGAATTAAACTATCTGATTTAAAAATTGAAGACTTTGAACCAATTACAGATGGTAAACCTGGGGTTTCAGCATCGATGCGTAAGTGGCTTCAAGTTGAGAAAGTTAAGAATAATGATGAGACTCCTTTTTTTGATGCTCATGGTTTTAAGCTGGAGATGGATTCTTGGACATATCCTCTACACTTTATTGATTTTGAAACAAGCATGGTGGCCATTCCTTTCAATAAAGGACGTCGCCCTTATGAAGCAATAGCTTTTCAGTTTTCCCATCATATTGTCTATAAAGATGGGACTGTTGAGCATGCTGGAGAGTATTTAAATACTGAGCCTGGGGCTTTCCCAAATTATGAATTTCTAAGAGAGTTCAAACGTCAGCTTGAAGGTGATAATGGAACGATCTTTAGATATTCCCCCCATGAGAATACATTTTTAAATCACATCTATCGTCAATTAAGAGAAGATGACTCTGTTGCTGATCGTGAAGAGCTTTGTGAATTCATAAAGATCATTACAACGTCTTCAAGTTCTATGGCAGAGAAATGGGAGGGCGAGAGAAATATGGTGGATCTATGGCATCTTGTGAAGAGGTACTACTATGATCCAGCGACTCGTGGTTCAAATTCCATCAAAGCAGTGCTTCCTGTGATTTTAAACTCTAGTGACTTTCTCAAGGAGAAGTATGGGAAACCAATCTACGGGACTTCGAGCGGCATTAAAAGTTTAAACTTCAAAAACTGGCAGTGGCTTGAGATAAAGGATGGCAAAGTTGTTGATCCATACAAGAGGCTTCCAAAAATGTTTACTGATGTTAGTGATAAGAATTTAGATCTTCTGACTAAAGATGATGAGCTTGCAAACGGTGGAGCAGCTTTGACTGCTTATGGACGTATGCAATTTTCTGAAATGAGTGAATGCGAGCGAAAAGAACTTTCAAGTGCTCTTCTTCGTTATTGTGAGCTTGATACAATGGCCATGGTGATGATTTTTGAGGCTTGGAGGGAGTGGCAAGGAGAAGTAGATGTATGATCAAAGTATAGGGAAGTCTATATTAAATAGATTTTTATACAATAGCGACTTTGATAAGGGTTCTGACTATCATGATCAAAAGGTGAAGTTAATTAACTTGGCTTTGAAATATTTACATAAAGGAACTCCGCCTACAGTTTGCGTTACAAAATTTAAAGGTAAAAACCTCTATAAAATTAAGGAAGTTCCAATTGAATTATTGCAAAGAAGGGTATCTCATACTCTTAAAACAATTTTGGGAGTTAAGGTTGATGATCGTAATAAGATAATTAGAAAACTTAAACTTCTTCTTGAAGATGATGCTCCCTTTGTGGTTTATCGATTAGATATTAAAAATTTTTATGAGTCGGTAAATGTTGAACCATTTTTTGAAGAGATCGAAAGAAATCCTGTTTTTACTAAGGAAACAGTTTCAGTCGTAAGAAATATGTTTAAATTCTATGAGTATAATGCGGGGTTACCTAGAGGTTTTGCATTAAGCTCTGTCATATCGGAAATATTACTTAGTGATTTTGATAAGAATGTGAAAAATTTAAGTGAAACATTTTTTTATTCTAGATTCGTGGATGATATTTTTATAATTACCGGAAAGCAAGATCAGATATCAATGGATCATTTTATTGAAAAGATTGAAGATAAGTTACCTACCCCCTTAAAGTTAAATGCAAAGAAGGAAGAAATACATATTTTTAAGAACGTTAAGGAAGACTTTCCAAGTTGTAAAAAAATAAACTATTTAGGATATTTATTAAAAGTAAGTACTTTAGAGAATAAAGGACCACGAAGTGTTCAAGTCGATATATCCTACAAGAAAGTAAATAAAATTAAATCGCGAATTAATTATTCCATTCTAGACTTTTTAGATTATGTTGAAAGAAATGGACAAGATTCATATGGGAATGCTCTTACTATCCTCAAAGATAGGATTAAGTTTTTAACAGGAAATTTCAGCTTTGTTGACTATAAGAAAGGTCAGAAAAGAAATTCAGGAATTTATTTTAACTATCACTTAATTGATTATAAAGAAAGTGAAAGTCTGAAGGAATTAGATAAGTATTTGATAAGAACTTTGTCTGGGAAAACTGGAGAGGTTTCTGAAAAACTAAATGCACTTTCTATTAAATATCAGTATATATGTGATGAATTAAATACAATGAAAACTTATTCGTTTGTTCATGGATTTAAGAAAAGAACCTTTCATCATTTTAACTCATATCGGTTAAATGTTATTCAAAAGTGTTGGAAATATGTATAAAAAGAAAGAGAAAAGATTTATCGATAAAAGAGATAAATATCGAGTTCTTCTTACCGAAACTTTACCTTATGAAGTGCCAATAATTTTTAGTAATGAAGAATTTTATAAACTTCTTAAAGACAATAGAGAAATAGATGAGTCAATTAAAAAAATTTTGAATAGGATAATATATACTTTTTTTAATTATACGATTCCATATAAGTACAATATACTTAAAGATGCAGACTCTTTTCGTCGTCTTGCACTGTTGCATCCATCTTCTCAGTACCAATTTGTTTCTTTTTATGAAAAATACTCTGAACTGATTTGCGAATATTGTAACAAAACAAGAATCTCTTTAAGAGCTCCTGAAAAAGTGGCATCTGCATTTTATGTCGAAAATGAAGATGAAGATAAGAATAAATTTGTAGAAAATAATATTGAAGAAGTTGAGAGCGAGCTAATGTATAAACATTTAAGCTCATATTTTAGCTACAGAGGGTATAATAAAATCTATAAATTTTATAACTCTAAGGAGTTTATTGAACTTGAAAGGAAGTTTCAACATTTATGGAATGTAGATGTCGCAAGCTGTTTTGACAGTATTTATACTCATACAATTGCTTGGGCTGTAAAAAACAAGGAATATGTTAAAGATAATGTTAATTTCTTAAATGGCTTTGGGCCAATATTTGATTCATTAATTCAAAAATCAAACTATAATGAGACAAATGGTATCCCTATTGGACCTGAGGTGAGTCGTATTTTTGCCGAAATAATTTTTCAAGATATTGATTCTACTGTTATCTCTGAACTGTCAGGAAAAGATTATAAATATGGACAACATTATTCTCTTAAGAGATATGTCGATGACTACTTTCTATTTGCGAATAACGCTAAAACCGCTTCTGTTGTTTTAAGAACATTGAAAGTGAAGTTAAAAGAGTACAATTTTCATACTAATGAACGTAAGCTAATTAAGACAGAAAGACCTTTTTTAAGTTCAAAATCAAAACTTATTAAGGAAGTTCAACATGTTGTCGCAGACTTTTTTAATGAGTTGTTTGACTACGGATTTGATAATGAAATTGAACTTTGTAAACCTAAGAGCATTAAAAAAAATAAAAAGCTTATTAAGTTTATCGACTTAATCAAGATGAGTTGTATTTCAAATGAAATGACATATACCGATGTTTCAAGTTTCTTGCAGGGATGCTTCTATAGTAGAGTTAAGAAGAATATCCAAATTTTAGAAAAAATGGATTTTGAGTATTTAATTGAAAACCGTTCTGATTTCGTTAAAAATTTTAGCCTTATCATTGAACTAATGTTCTTTTTCTATTCAACATCCCCAAGTGTTTCATCATCATATAGCTTTGCCAAAAGTTTAATAATAATAAAAAGATTTTTTTCATCAGATAAGTTTGAGCATGAGCACAGTGTTGAACAATTAATATATGATTATACTATATCATTTTTTGAGAATAGCATGTTGGAAAGTGTCGAGGACAGACCTTTTAAAGAGATTCAGCTCGAGTCGCTTAATTTATTGATTGTTCTCGCTGAATTAGATAATAAACTATTAGTTCCCGAAAGCTTTCTGTCTAAAATGTTTGATGGAAGACAGAATGATTACTTCGAAATAATTGTTCTACTATTTTATATGAAAGATCA
>NZ_AUNE01000048.1 GCF_000447755.1 Bacteriovorax sp. BSW11_IV
TTTGAAGAATTTCATTTTTCTTCTTTTCTCCACCTGAGAAACCAGTGTTTACTGGTCTATCAAGAAATTCATCTCTCATCTCTAGAAGTTTAAGCTTTGGCGCAATGAATTCTCTAAAACTCTTATCATCCATGGCCTGAGCACCTTGTGCTTCACAAACAGCGTTGAAAGATTCTTTCAAGAAACTGAAATTTGTTACACCTGGAATTTCAATAGGGTATTGGAAACCAAGAAAGATACCATTCTTAGCTCTTTCATCGGCCTCTAGTTCAAGAAGATCTTTATCTTTTCCATTGATATTAAATTCAATGCTTCCTTCAGTTACTTCAAAGGCCGGGTGACCTGCAATAACTTTTGAAAGAGTACTTTTTCCTGAACCATTTGGTCCCATAATTGCGTGAATTTCGCCGGCCTTAACATTAAGGTTAATACCTTTTAGAATTTCATTTTCTTCTACTTTAGCGTGGAGGTTTTCAATCTTAATCATCTTAATATCCTTAAATTATCCAATTGAGTTTTCTAGTTTCATTTCAAGAAGCTTCACGGCCTCCACTGAAAATTCCAGTGGTAGTTCTTTGAAAACTTCATGACAAAATCCATTAACGATAAGTGATATACATTTTTCCATGTCCAACCCACGAGAGCGTAGATAGAACAGTTGTTCTTCACTGATTTTTGTTGTTGAGGCCTCGTGTTCTACGGTGGCCGTGTTATTTTTTACATCAATATATGGAAATGTGTTGGCAGAACATTTGTCTCCAACAAGCATAGAGTCACACTGTGAGTAGTTTCTTGCACCAGTGGCACTAGGCATGATTTTTACAAGACCTCTATAGTTGTTCTCAGACTGTTCAGCAGAGATTCCTTTCGAGATAATTGTACTTTTTGTATTTTTACCGATGTGAACCATTTTGGTTCCAGTATCTGCTTGCATCTTATTGTTTGTAAGTGCAACTGAGTAGAAGGCCCCTTGTGAGTTGTCTCCAATAAGGTTACAGCTTGGATATTTCCAAGTAATGGCCGAACCTGCTTCAACCTGCGTCCAAGAAATTTTAGAATTTCTTCCTAAGCAATTTCCTCTTTTTGTTACAAAGTTATAGATCCCACCTTTACCTTCTTTGTCACCCGCGTACCAGTTTTGAACTGTAGAGTAGCGTACTTCTGAATCGTCAAGAGCAACGATCTCAACAATGGCAGCGTGAAGTTGGTTTTCATCTCTTTGAGGTGCAGTACACCCTTCAAGGTAGTTAACAAAACTTCCTTTATCGGCAACAATAAGGGTTCTTTCAAATTGTCCTGTTTCTTTTGCATTAATTCTAAAATATGTCGAAAGGTCCATCGGACAAGTGACGCCCTCAGGGATGTATACAAATGATCCATCAGAAAAAACAGCTGCATTAAGGGCCGCGTAGAAATTATCTGAGTAAGGAACAACTGTACCAAGATATTTTTTTACCAGTTCTGGGTACTCTTTTACAGCTTCTGAGATTGAGCAAAAGATTACGCCAACTTTTTCTAGGTCTTCTCTATATGTTGTGGCAACTGATACCGAGTCAAATACCGCATCTACGGCCACACCAGAAATTCTTTTTTGTTCAGAAAGAGGGATTCCAAGTTTTTCAAAAGTTGCTAAAAGTTCTGGATCAATATCATCTAAACTTTTTGGCGCATCTTCTTTCTTTTTTGGGGCCGCGTAATAGTAAAGGGCCTGGAAATCGATTTCAGGAATATCTAATTTTGCCCATGTTGGTGCGGTGAGAGTTAACCAATGTCTAAACGCTTTTAGACGGTATTCTAGAAGCCACTCTGGCTCATTCTTTTTTGCAGAAAGAAGTCTGATAATGTCTTCATTTAGACCTTTCGGGAATTCTTCTGTTTCAATGTCTGTGTAGAAGCCATACTTGTAATCGCTGGCCGCAAAGTTTTCTGTTGTCATTACTGTTGTCCTACGTCTGTGCTCTTTTCAAATGAAACCGCTGGAGTAGGGAAGTCATTTTCTAAAAGCAACTCTTCGAGAGATAGACCCTCGAGGTATTCATTTATTTTTTCGTAAAGTTTCTTCATTGGCGTAGAGATATTGCAAGTTCCAAAAAGCTCACAAGTTCCTTTGTGTCCTTGGCAAATGCTTCCTCCGTCAACACCCTCGATCATGCGAACAAGATCCATGTATGTAATCTCGGAGAGTTTTTTATTAAGAGAGTATCCGCCCTTAATTCCTTTAACTGATTTGAGAATATCGTTGGAATTCATGGTCTGCATTACTTTGGCAGTGGTATCAAAAGGCGTGTTGAATTTGTCGCAAATTTCGCGCGCACTAGTGAGCGTCCCATCTTCTCGGGCGGCCATGAATTTCAACGCCATCAGGGCGTATTCGATTTTTTTATTAACCTTCAACATATTGTCACCAGGATTAATTCATTCAATAATTTCGGTAGATTGCTTCTCTATACCTTGAAATAGGCTAAAAATAAACCTATTTGTTCATAGGTTAGCATAAAAATACGGGTTTTTTTGCCCTATTTTATAATATTTATCAATGATCTCATCGATAAAAGGATGATAAAGTGGATACAATGATTCGTGTTTATATTTTTTTTGCTACATTTGTCCTGTTCTTCGTCTTAGAGCAACTCTTTGCTAGAAGAGTGTATGGTCTCGATAAAAAACGTTTGATCTCAAACCTCAGTTTGGTCTTTGCCTTTTATATTTTAAGTATCTTTTTTAAATCGTTTATTCCCTATACTTTCGCTTTAAAACATCAGGGCCAGATGCCTTTTTGGGCCTCTCTTATAATTTTTGATTTTTGCATCTACTTACAGCATGTGATCTCTCATAAGGTTTCATTTTTTTGGCGCTTTCACTCTGTCCATCACAGTGATCTTCACATTGATACGACCACGGCCCTGCGCTTTCATCCTCTAGAGCTTCTGGCCTCAACTTTCTATAAAGTAGGTCTAATTTCAATTTTTGGTTTAAGTGCCGATGCTGTTTTTGTAGGGGAGATTCTTTTAAGTAGTGGAGCGCTTTTCAATCATGCCAATCTTTATTTGCCAGAGTGGCTAGATCGATTTATTCGTTTTTTTATTGTCACGCCAGATATGCATAGAATTCATCACAGTAGCGAGAATAGTGAGATGAACAGTAATTACGGATTCTTTCTTTCTCTATGGGATAGAGTTTTTAGAACTTATGGTCAGAGAACTTTTAGAGATCAGGAAAAAATAGAAATTGGTTTGAAACAGTGGCGGGTGAAAGAAAAATTATATTTCTTCCACCTTCTGTTATGGCCTTTTAAGCGGCCTTAGAATAGCTTTGGTAGCTTGTTTGAGCTTGTTCGTTCTTATAGCTATACCATAGATAATCAAGAACTCTGTCATTGTGGAGTTTGATGATACCTAGATAAACCATATCTTCAATTTGTTCAGCAGAGTAATACGGAGTCTGCTCTTTTTGTAATGCTCTCAAGAATGTCATTGTTTCTTGAACTGAATTTGTTTGAAGAACTTTGGCCAATCTTTGCTCAATTTTATTTGTAATATCATGTGCCATTATTTGTCCTCCTCGTAACTAATGCGCTTTCACAACACTTATCGGCGCCTTTATGATACTCTTTATTATAACATCAATAGAACCGGGATAATTTTGCTTGAGTGAAGGTATTAGGATTGCACAAGTTGCGGATATTCAAAAAGGGCATAGTATTTTAAAAGAGTTACAGGCCCAAGGCATAGCTTGTGAGCTTAGAGATAGGCCAGATATTCGCGCCTATGAAATCGTAATTTTCGATGAAAAAGAGCATGATCGTGCTGTTGAAATCTTCTGCCTTTTGATGGGAATCGCCTATCCAAAGCAAAATGATATCCCCCAAGAGTGGCAGGCCATGAAATCATTGGATATGGGACCTGTGACTATTGTCGTTCTCATAAGTTGTATTGCTTTGTTTTTGTTTTGGAAATTAGCTGGAATGGAGCATCTCTATGAAATGCTTCTTTTTTCGCGTTTTAAAAAAGTGGCACTAGCTCCAGAATTACAAGCAGGGCAGTGGTGGCGTCTGATCACTCCAAGTTTTCTCCATTTTGGTTGGATGCATATTATTTTTAATATGCTGTGGTGGAAGGATCTTGGTGCAGTGGTGGAAAAAACCAAAGGATCAACATATCTTATCCTCTTTATTTTGGCCGTTTCAATCATTTCACATCCGTTTCAATATCTTGTGACAGGACCTCTCTTTGGTGGACTCTCAGGGGTTGTTTACGGTCTTCTAGGTCATCTGTGGATGAAGCGTCTATTTGATAAAGACTTCCCATATGGACTGCCAAGACCCGATGTTATGATGATGATTGCTTGGTTCTTTCTTGGATTGTTTAATCTTTTTGATATGAGAATGGCCAATATGGTTCATGCCATCGGGCTTTCTGTTGGAATGCTCTCTGTTCTCATGGCACCGAGTTCATGGGCCCAAATGAAAATAAATTTAAAAAATTCAGTGCTTTGTGTTCTTTTTGCTGTGGGTCTTCCTGTGCTCTCTTTGTTTGTGGAAATCCTACATAGTTAGTTTACGGACTAACGGGAATTTGTTAAAAGCCTCAAAAGTAAAATTTTGAGGTTCCCATGAAAACAGCTCTAGTTCTAGTGACAACTTTTCTTTCTCTAAGCTCTTTCGCACAAACACTGTTTAGCCAGTGCTACAACTATTCATATGCGACAGATAACGTTTATGAAGATCGTTTTAATGTGACAGTAAAGACAAATGATGAGGGTTTTGATGCTCTTGTAGAGAAAAAGATGTGGGATCTCCTTTTAAAAGATTACGTAACAGTTCTTGAGACTCCAAAAGATATTGCACTTGGTTCAAGTGTTGAGAAAAAAGGAAATCTTCGTTTTGTTATTAAGGTAAATCTTAGTGATTATACAAGAGGTGAGAACCTTATTGAAGTTTTGAACTCTCTTCCAAGTGTGATGGTATCATGCCGTTATAAGCTAAATTGATGGCACAGCACTTTCCTATCTTTAGAAATCTTTAGAAACGTCCTTTTTAATGCGCCACAGACTGCAATGCGTGGCGTGTCTTTGTGATTTTGTAGTCAAATTTCATTGTTAGTATTTCCTTGTTTATAAATAAAGTTCTACACTACCTTTTATTATTTAGGAGTAGTGGATGACTGCACAATTTTTTGAAATCGTTGCGCCAGATACGGCGGCCCATGAACAGTTGCGCTCATTTTTGTCTTGCGAAGATAAATCTCTGGAGCGCTTTAAGCAATGTTCAGAATTTTTAAAACTAATTGATAAGTTGATGATGAACATGGATTGCGCCACAACAACGGCGTATGTCCTCTCTCTTTGTGGTAACGACTCTGATCGCTATAGCATTGAAGAGCTTCGTACACTTAATCCTCTCATTGGTAGTGTGATGGGTGAGCTCCTTGTTCAAAATGAAAATGGAGATAAGGTGATCTCTGTTTATGACAGAGACAGATTGGGGTCAATGTTCGATGGTGCTCGCTATCACCAAACACGTGAAGGGGGAAGTATTCACACTGATAACGTGAATATTCCCGAAGCATGGGACTATTTGCTTTTAAGCTGTTTGTCGCAAGGTGAAGTTGGTGGTGAAAATATCATCGTTGATGGTCTTAAAGTTCAGCAGCAATTAAAAGAAAGATTTCCAAAGGCCCTGCAAACTTTGGAAGAGAATTTTATGTGGGAAATGCGTGGAGTAAAAGATGCTTTGTATGAAGCACCTATAATTACTTACAACGATAAAGGTTTCCCATTGTTTCGCCATCTGCGCCCCTATATGGAGTCGGCCCACAGAAAGGCCTCTAGGCCTCTAACTAAAGAGCAACTCTATGCTCTAGATGTACTAGATGCGCTTACTAATTCATCTGAAAATCAAGTGCGCTATCGCATGAATAAGGGCGATATTCTTATCAATATTGATGCCCAAGTACTTCATGGTCGCACATGTTTTTCTGATGCTTTTGATGCCGTTAACTTTGATGAATATCTCGCTGGCAATGGTTCAGTGATGAAAAGGACAATGGAGAGGCTATGGATCAGAAAGTAGGAAGTCATCACTGTGCAGTTCTTTTGGCCGCTGGCCATGGGTCTCGAATTAGTGGTTTAACCGATAGACCAAAAAGTTTGCTAGAAATAAATGGAAAAACTCTACTCGATCACCATTTTGAAACTTGGCGCGCCGTGGGGATTAAAAATGTAAATTTAGTTCTTGGTTACAAGGCCTCTGAGATTACTGAGGCCGCTAAAAAGTATGAGAATGATTTTAAGATCAAATATCTTTTGAATGAAGATTTTAGAAATTACGGTAACACATTCTCACTCTTACTTGGAATCTCACATATTGAAGAATTGGGTTCTCTTATTTTCGATGCTGATCTCATTTACGAAAAGTCTATGCTTGAAAATATCTTAAAAGACAATGTCGAAAACCAAATCTTGATTGGTCCAGGTCATATTTCTGATATCGAATGTGCAAAAGCTCTTGTTGATAAAAATGATTACGTACGAATGACTGTTGATAAGAGAGCAATCTCTGATGATGAACTTTCTCGCTATGAGTTTAAGGGAGAGGCGATTGGTATTTTGAAATTCAGTAATAATACAACAAAAGCTCTGAAAAATGCTTGTGAAAGTTTCTTAAAAAAAGAGGAGAACTTGAATAAGAATTGGGAGCACGTTTTGAATGAATTTTTACCAAAACACGATATAGGCACTCATTTTAATGACAGTGGTAAATGGATTGAAATCGATACGCCAGAAGATTACAAAATGGCCAAAGAAAAGTTTGAACGTTAATAAAAGTAGTCGTTGTTATGAAGTTTACGAAGTTGTACCACCAGAATGTAAGACCATTTAAATTTGAAGAGCCATTTGATTATATAATCTATAGGCCCATGGCCTTCCTGTGTGTATTTTCAACTCTAAAATTACCCTTAACGCCAAATCATTTTTCTTTGTTGGCCCTTTTATGTGCCATTTTTTCAGGGTTTCACCTTGTAAATGGTGATGCAAATGGTTTTTTCTGGGGTGGTGTTGGAATCATTCTTTTTTCTATTTTCGATTGTTGTGATGGGATGGTGGCCAGGTTGAAAAAGAACGGCTCTGAACTTGGCGAGCTTATCGATATGTTTGTTGATCTTCTTTCAAATTGTTTCTTTTTCTTTGGTCTTTATTTTGGTCTAAAGCAAAATTCTGAGAACCATTACCCATGGTTGATCTTTGCGAGTGCTCTCTCAATTTTTGCCAATGCTAGCATCTATAATTTTTATAAGAAGCAGTTCTTTTCTTTTAAAAATGGAGATGAACAGTGGCGTGAAAGTGAAAAAGAAAAATATGAAATTTTATATAAAAAATTAGAAGAAAAAAATGGGACCTTGTTTTGGCGCTTTCTTATTCGTTTTTTCTTTGGTTTTACTAAAGTTCAAAAACGAGAAGATCACTTAAAGAAAATTGATCTTGAAAAGTATGTCAAGCTTAATGAGAAGATGTTGCCTTTGTGGGCCATTAGTTCAGGATCGACTCATTTAACAGTGATGGCCTTTGCTCTGATAACTAATCGAATTGAATTATTTTATTATTTTAGTCTTGGCGTCTTTGTTTTTTTACCTTTTCTTGTAGGTATCATTCAGTTGCGTCTTAATCAATCGGTGGAGCTTGCATGATTGCTCTGCTTACAGGTCTTATCATTGGTTTTTTAATGTGTATTCCTATTGGTCCCATCAATGTTTGGGTTGTGAATACGCAAATTAAAAAGGGAGTACAAAGTGCTCTGGCCATCGCATTTGGTGGATCGTTGATGGACTTTATCTATTTTTTTATTATCGTGAGCGGTCTTTCTCTATTTGAATTCTCTGATAATGTTTCAAGAGTTTTGCAAATACTCGGTATCATTTTTATTTTCAGTATGGGTGTGAAGGAACTATTTTTCACGAAAACTCAAACAGTAGAAAAGATCGATTCTGAAGTGAAAACCAAAACATTGATCGCTTCTTTCTTTGTGGGAGTAGTTTTGTATACATCAAATCCTACTCTCATTATCACCATGACGGGATTAGGTGCTTTTGTGAAGAGTTTAGGATTTTTTGAATTTTCAAAATTCAATATTTTCTTTCTTTCATTTGGCCTGGCCCTAGGTTCTTTTTTATGGTTCGTATTCTTATCCTATATTGTCCATCGATACCAAGAATCTATTAGAACGAAGTACATGAAACATCTTGTAAAGGTGAGTGGTGTACTGATGGTAGGTCTTGGATCATATATGGGCGCGAGACTAATTCTATAAGAGGTAGTTATGAAAAAATCAACACAGTTAAAAAACATGATCTTAAGTAATGAATTAGAATTTTTGATGGAGGCCCATAACGGCCTTTCTGCAAAAATTGCTGAAGAAGCCGGTTTTAAAGGTATTTGGGGGAGTGGTTTATCAATTTCGGCCTCACTAGGAGTCAGAGATAACAATGAGGCGTCATGGACTCAAGTTCTCGATGTTTGTGAATATATGAGTGATGCCACGACAATTCCTATTCTTTTAGATGGGGACACTGGTTATGGTAATTTTAACAATATGAGACGCCTTGTTAAAAAATTAGAAAGTCGTGAGATCGCAGGTGTTTGTATTGAAGATAAGATTTTTCCCAAAACAAATAGCTTTCTTAGAGGTGAGGCACAACCTCTTGCTGATATTGATGAATTTTGTGGGAAGATTAAGGCCGGTCAAGATGCCAAGAGAGATGATGACTTTGTTATTGTTGCGCGAGTTGAGGCCTTTATTGCTGGGTGGGGATTGCAAGAGGCCCTAAAAAGAGCTGAGGCCTATAGGCAGGCCGGTGCAGATGCTATCTTAATGCACAGTAAGCTTGCAACACCCGATGAAATTTTCTCTTTTATGAAAGAATGGGGCAATAGATGTCCTGTAGTCATTGTTCCAACGAAATACTATTCGACACCAACTCCTCAATTTAAGGCTCATGGTGTTTCAACTGTTATTTGGGCCAATCACCTCATGAGGTCTGCTGTAAAATCTATGCAAGATACAGCAAAGACTATTTTTGAACAGCAGTCTTTAATAGATGTTGAAGAAAAAGTTGTCACTGTGAAAGAAGTTTTCCGTCTCCAAAATGATGCTGAACTTGAAGAAGCGGAGAAGAAATATTTTCAAAAAAATGAAGGGGCCAATGCTATAATTTTGGCAGCTAGTCGTGGTGGGGAGCTGGGTGATCTCACTATTGATAGACCTAAAACACTTATTCAAGTTAATGGGACTTCTCTGTTGGAGCAAATGG
>NZ_AUNE01000049.1 GCF_000447755.1 Bacteriovorax sp. BSW11_IV
TCTGAATGAGTTTAGCATCTCTCATCAACTTTTCTACTGGATATTCTTTACTGTAGCCGTAGCCTCCGTACACTTGAACCGCGTCAGTTGCTACTTCCATAAATGCGTCTGCTGCAAATGCTTTGGCATAAGAAGCAAGTTGCGTATTAGGCTTATTATTATCTAACAACCAAGCCGCTTTGTGAACTAAAAGACGAGATGCTTCGATTTTCATGGCCATTTCAGCAATCATAAACTGAATAGCTTGGTGCGCAGAAATAGGCACATTAAATTGAGTTCTCTCTTTGGCATATTTGACTGCATGGTCAAAGGCACATTGCGCACCACCAACAGCTGATGACGCTACCATTGGACGTGAGTGATCGAGGGTTTTCATGGCAATCTTCCAACCATTACCGAGACCACCAATGATATTTTCTTTAGGGACTTTTACATTGTTAAAAGTGACAGCTCTTGTATCCGAACAACGATGTCCCATTTTATTTTCTTTCTCACCAATCTCAATTCCTTCACTGCCTTTTTCAACAACTACGGCCGTAATGCCTTTGTGTTTGAGAGAAGGATCAGTTGTGCAGTAGACAACAAATAGATCAGCGTAACCTGCGTTTGTAATCCACATTTTATTACCGTTAAGACGGTAGCAGTCACCATCTTCTTTTAGAGTTGTCTTCAATCCTGCAGCGTCTGAACCATTGCCGGGCTCAGTTAAACAAAATGCTGCAATTTTATAACTCTCTGTGAAAGGTGTGAGAAAGCGTGCTTTTTGTTCATCATTAGCACCGATTACAATCGGAAGAAGTGCAAGGTCATTGGCCATAATTGCTGTATTCATACCAAGACAACCATAGGCAAGTGATTCTGTAATTATCATTGAATCTATTGTGGAAAATCCTGTTCCTCCAAAAGTTGTAGAAATACAAGTATTCACAAGACCAAGCTCCCACGCTTTTTGTAAGATAGGCATCGGCATTTGAGCTTTTTCATCATACTCAGAGGCGTGTGGCATCATTTCATTTCTTGCGAACTTCATGGCCATTTCTTGGATTTCTTTTTGCTCATCCGATAATTCAAAGTTAATCATATTGACCTCTTTTTTGATTAGGGAAAATTTCTATAAGGTGATTATAGAAACACACTGGATTTGGGTCAATGAGAGCAAATTAGATATTGTCTAGAGAACTTTTTGCTTGAGCAAAATTGTCAAAATTATCAGGGAAATGAAATTTTGTTTTCAACACTTCTGAATACGGAAGTTCGAGAAGAGGTAAAACGACAAAACTTCTTTCGAAGAGTCTTGGATGGGGCAACTGAAGTTTAACGGTATCGTTGGTTTGAAGGTCGAAAAAAAGAAGGTCGAGATCAATTGTTCGAGGGCCTTTTGGTATATCTCTTCTGCGTCCTAAGTCTTTTTCTATACTGAGAAGAAGATCCATTACAGACTCAGCATCTAGTGACGTTGGAGTTTTACACTGGATGACCATATTAAAAAAATCAGGTTGATTAAGATAATCAACAGCAGGTGATTCGTAGACGCGACTTTGAGCTTCAATTTCAAAATGATCTGAAATTTTTGAAATAGCATCGCGAAGATTGTTAGCTTTATTTTCTAAATTTGAACCAAGAGCAATAATGATAGGCACTAGTTTTCTTCTTTTTCAACGTCTTCAGCATTATCAGTAACAGAAGAATCTTTTTTGACTTCAATATAGGGAGCATCAATAGATGGTAAACTTAGAGAACTAGATTTTGGAGGGGCCTTAACACCACATGATGAAATATTGAATACTAGAAAAAATAGTGTAAGTCTAAAACTCCAAACTGAAACCGACGTTAAGCATGTCATTTCCGAAATCTCCTCGCATAAACCATCCTGGAACAAGACGTTTAAGAACAGTTACGCCAAAGATTACTCGTTTTTCTTTTAAACTGTCTACTAAATCGAGCTCTTTTTGTAATGCGACAGGATCAGTCTTTTGAGCATCTGGCTGACCGGCACCCGGACTATCGGCATTGATAATTTGAAAACCTGCATAGGGTTGGAAATAGGTAAACATTGGTCCAGCAAAAGTATATTTACCACGCACTGTGAGGTTTGTGATTTTTGTCCCTAGGCCATCATCAGGAAAGTTTTTTTGAGTTCCTTCACCATAAAGAACCTCTCCCCAGATATTGTCGTCAAATTGATAGGCCCATGAAGCATTAAATTGATTAAGTCGAATTGAGTTTTGATCTTTATCGATCGTATCAAGAAATCCAAGGGAGGCGGAAATGATATTATCGGTCTTGATTGCACGATTTTTGTTTTCGTTTAGATCGAGGTCATCTTCTGTAATAAGATCCTCATTGTATAAATCTTCTTCTTCGTTAATTTTTGAAGTCTCAGTTTCTTCTTTCTTTTTTACTTTGAAAAAACTGTCATCACCACGAAGGACTTTTACTTCATCACCAACACGAAGATCTTTAAAAAGATCTAGAGAGTAGGTTTTCAATATCTTGATACCTGCAATACCGTTAGTATCTTTTGCAACTAAAGCACGAGTAACAAGTTTGTTGAACTTGATTAAAGAAATAAAGTCACCCTTAGAGAAGGATTGATTCGTGTTCGTGATTATAAAAATTCTTCCTGAAGCAGAAATTTTTTCAATTTTTTCTGTAGGTAAATCACTAGCAACTTCTTCAACTGAAGCTGTATCGTCGAAATCATCCACGAATGATTGTGCATGAATCGAAAAGTTGAGTAAAAATGTCAGTAATAGAAAGACAAGTTTTTTCATACTGTTATTCTAAAGAAAAGGCCGATTCTCGTCTAGTTAGGGGGAAAAAGTGTACATCAAAAAAAATTAAACTTTCAATGTGTTAGTCCGAAACGAGTAATGACATAAACAAAGAAAGGAGTCTCGCATGAAATTTATGAATATCCTGGTTATGCTCTCACTGCTAAGTATGGCCGCTTGTTCAAGTAATAAAACTGAAGAAAATACAACTGCTGAAACAACTAGCCTTGATGAAAAACTACTTGAGGAAGATGCTGATTTCATCGTTGACTCTGATGATTCTGCACTAATGGAAGAAACGAATAAGGCCGAAGCTGGTGCAATGGCATCTGCTGAAGCAATTATGGAAGACCAACCGATGATAGAAGAAACTATGCCATCAACGTCACCATCTATAACTGAAATGGCCGAGTATACAGTTCAAGCTGGTGATACTCTAATGTTAGTTGCCTTCAAAGTTTGGGGAGACTATGAGAGATGGAAAGAGCTTTCACAATTAAATGGTGGTATCGAAATGGGGAATCTTCCTGTTGGAAAAACTCTTAAATACGTACCAAATGGCTTTACATGGAATCCACAAGGTCTTCCACACCTAATTAAAAGAGGTGATACTTTAGGAACAATTTCTACTGAAAAGTACGGAACTGATCAAAAGTGGAAAGATATTTGGGATAATAATAGACCAATGATTAAAGATCCTAATTTGATTTTTGCTGGTTTTACTCTATATTATATTCCTGTAGAGGAAAGAGATTTAGCATCTGAACCACAAGAACTATAAGATGATTAAAAAAAGTATATATAAAATGGGCCCTCTTCTAAAGAGGGCCTTTTTTATTGGATCACTATTAACTTTAACCGCCTGTTCGACTACGAAGAGTGCGGATTGGTCGTTCCAATTGGATCAGCCAATTAGTTCGGATTATGCCGCCCACCTTAAATATCTTGGGAGTAGTTTTTTAAATACACCAGGAACTGAGACAATACGTCTATCATCTAGCTCAAAAAAATATTTGAATGATATTTACTCAAGGCTTGTGAAAAACAATGAACTCTTATTGCCTCAAAATGATAGGCCAAATTTTAATGTCATAAAATCTAGAATTCCGTACTACTTCTCCTTGCCTGGATCAGACTTCTATTTTTCAACTGGTCTTATTGAACGTTATTTGAAAAATGAACAGCTTCTAGTCGCAATGTTAAGTGCCGAAACGTTTAAAAGTACCAATTTAATTTATGAAAAAAATGTAGTCGTGCCTACGGGATTTATTACTATCGAAAGAATGCTTTCACTCGTTAAAGTACCTCTTCCAGTAAAGTCTGAGATCAATAATAATTCTTATTTAATTCTAAGACGTTCTGGTTATGATCCTTCAGCTTATCTTATTTGGTTGCAGACACAGAACAAGAATATGTTAGACTTTTCACTACAGCACGGAACAACACGAAGACTGTCGCGTGAAGAGTATTTGTTCAAAAACTTCATCGCTTCTAAAAAAGATCGTTTTGAAGGTATTGAAGAAAAAAACTCTAGCAAGCAGTTCTATCAGTTTATTAATGAGATTAAAGGCCAGTTATGAAACACGAACAATCTGAAAAACTTTTTGTAGAAGAACTTTATAACGGTTCTGCGCAGAAAAATGACGGTCTATCAAAAATTAAAGATGTTCAACGCTTAACTGGTGATGCATCTACTAGAAGATATTATCGAGTTCAATCAACAACAAAAAGTTATGTTGTTTGCCTAGATAATCCTACAGATTTTGATTCTGATTTTTTTCAAATGCAAAATATTTTAGAAGAAAATAAAGTTCGCGTGCCACATATTTACGATGGAAGAAAAGATAAGGGGTATCTCTTAGAAGAAGATTTGGGTGATGTAACACTTCTTTCGAAGCTTGCAATTTGTTCGAAAGAAGAAGAATTGGCCCTATACATAAGAGCAATTGATGAAGTTGTAAAAATCCACAGTATAGATGTTCAGGACGGAAAACCTTACTCTAGCAGATATTTTGATTCAGAAAAACTTAATCAAGAAACGAATATGACTAATGAATATTTTTTAAGAAAATATTTAAAATTTTCAAACGAAACTATGATTTCAAGTATTGCATCTGTTCTAGATAAAATTAATTCCGAGTTAGCACAAGAAAAACAAGTTGTGTGCCATAGAGATTATCACAGTAGAAATTTGATGCTCAAAGATGATGAGATGATCGTTATCGATTTCCAAGATGCAAGACTTGGCCCTGCGCAATATGATCTTGTTTCATTGATCGATGATTGTTATTACAATCTCGATGCAGATAATAAAATTGCTCTACAAGAGTACTATTGTAAAGAGATGAAGATAACAAAAGATATTCAGTTTGATAGAATATACAATCTCATGCTTATCCAAAGAACGTATAAGGCCATCGGAAGTTTTTGTTATATTGCAGATACTCGAGGGGATTATCGTTATCTGAAATATGTGGGAAGAGCATTTGAGACAGTTCGTAATACTCTTAAAAAGTTTCCTGAATTTAAAGAACTCAATGAACTGTTAAGTAAGATCTATTATGAAAGTTAATGATACTGTCCTAATTCTCGCAGCAGGTTTTGGCACAAGAATGGGTGAGGTTGGAAAAAATCTTCCCAAGCCTTTGTGGCCGATTGATCAAACGACATTACTAGCAAAACAAATTCATTTTGCGAGAAGCATTAGTGATGGTGATGTTTGGGTAAACGTTCACCATTGTAAGGATTTGATGTGTAGTTATCTTCAAAGATTTTTCCCTTCAGTGAAAGTTATTATAGAAGATGAAATACTTGGTTCCGGTGGAGCAATTCATAATCTGATGAAAAATGCTGGTATATCTAATAATTTGATAACAATTAATAGCGACGTTCTCTATTCACTTAGTGAATCAGATATTGAAAAATTTCTTAGACCAATGGGGAGCGCGCGCGCCAGACTTGTCTCTATGCCTGTTGATGCAAATCAGTCATACAATGCGCTCATAACTGAGAATAATAAACTCGTCGAAATTACAAAACCAAAAGATGTTAAGTATAGAACTTACTGCGGTCTTGGAAGAATTCATTTAAAGGGTCTAAAAATAGTAGAAGGCGTATCGCCTTTTTTTGAAACTGTTGCACCTTATAAGTCTGAGAAAGTTGAAATTGATGATCTGCCGTCTTTAAAAATGAAAGACTACGGAACTCTTGAGGAGTATGCGGCCCAATTTTTAAACGCCACATTAAGTAAGGTTCATATTGGAAGTGAGCTAGGGTGGCTGACATTAGAGCGTTGTGGTGGCGCTATTTTAGCAAAATACGAAGGCCATTAATCTTCTTCTTAATCTTCTTCCAAAACTTCTTTGATACAATCAACAGGACACAACTCAACACAGATATTACACAGTGTGCAAGACCAGTTCTCAATAGAATATGTGTTGTCATGGATTAAGATAGCATTCTCAGGACAGGCAAGCCTGCAATTATCACATTGAATACATCTGTTGTTGATCTGTAGTTTCGGTAGCATAATGGTAGTGTGACATATTAATAAGATTAATCAATTTGGGACTATTTGCCCGGTGATCAATGAGAATATTGAAGAGAACCTCAGTAATTAAAAACTCCATAGTATTTTGCTTTTTTAGCATCATGTTCATGCATCTTGTTTATTCATTTCATAGCGGAATAAGCGCACTTGTGTGGAAGGATCTGTTGGATTTTTTAATGGGCGAAAAGTTGCTAGCGGCCTTAATGCTTGTAACTAGCTTTTGCTTATTTAAATGTTACAAATTCTCGAAATACATTTTTCCGGCCTTTACTCTAATTGTAGCGTTTAGAAGTGGAGTCTTATTCTTTGATGGTTTTGATAAGGTACTTCTTCTTTTAACATTTCTCTATATTCTGTGCGCATTCTATTTCTACCAACTTCTCATTTTGGAATTTGAAGAGGCCCTTTATAATCCGAACTATACTAAGAGGGATTTATGCGTTAATGGAAAACTTCAAAACGTTAAAATCCTAGTAGATGGCCAAATGGTTGAGGGACAAATAACAAATTTAGATAAGGGAAGTTTGTTCATAAAATTTGATAACCCTGTTCAGATTATTTCTAAAAAAATTAGAGTTGAAGTTGAGTTCCTTGGTAGGTTATTTCAGATTCTTGGGCTCACTATGACAAGTTATTCTGATGGGATTGGGCTTAGAATCGAAAATGGAGAAAATACTGCCAACAATGACCTAGGTTGGAATGAGTTATATGATATTCTAAAAGACCGAGGAATCATTAGGAATTAATATGAATAAACTGATCATTGTATTCGCTTCAATTTTATTGGCAACTTCATGTACAAAAAAATTAGGTCCAGAAGAAACATTAAGAGAGTTCATCGATTATAGATTCACAAGTAATCAATCTGCTGAAAAAATCATGAGCTTTCTAGATGGGGACATTCTTGAAGAGACTCAAGAAATGAAAGATGAAGAGCTAAAGCAATTTCTTGAAACAGAAAAGTTTAAAAAGAATAGCTTTAAGGTTGTCCATTCAAATTGCAATGCCGATAAGTGTTTTCTTACATATGTTTTAAAGTATGTTGAAACCAAAGAAGAAGAAAAATCAGAGACAGAAGTTAAGAAAATTGCAGAACTAAGAAAAGTTGACGAAAATACTTGGAAAATTTTTGATATTACTAATGTGAAAACATATATCGAAAATAAAGAAACTATCGGCGACAAATAGTTTAAGTCATCGGCAAATTTTTCCGATTTAGTGGTTATGGCACCACTAAAGAATGAAGAAAATTTAATATCCCAATTGCTTGAAGAAACTTACGAGATCTCGGAGACTTCTAAGCTTCACGACACGGGTTGTTTACAAAAATACTTCGAACTAAGAACGAATCAAGTTGAGCAAGAGGAAGATAATCCTTTTGTTCAGCTTTTTTATTTAAAAGGGATTTCATTTTTTGAAGTTCAGTATCTTGAAAAAATTGGCGCTTATAGGGTTAAGTTTAATAAGAATGTTATCGACTTTCCTGAGAACTGGGGTGTTTTTGAGTTAATTAAAAACGCGATGAACACTGCTCGGGTTGGTCTTTATAGAATCAAAGATTTTGATGAAACTCTTTATGAAGTCCTGTCTTGCTCAGATGCCTTTAATGGTGAGCCAAGTATTCTAGTCTTCAGGGACAATTCTTATTTATTTGTTCTGGATGATGGTGATAGTGCAAAACTTAAAATGATTCAAGATTTAGTTGATGAAGCTCAAATAAAAAAGGCCTCTTAAAGAGGCCTTTTTACTAAATACTTGTGTAGTAATCTTTCATCATTTTTGCATCAACTTCTAGGTTAGGGCTGTTGCAAATTACATAACCAGAAGCATCGTGCTCTTTAAGAGTTTTCAATAGGGCCTTCCAGTTAAATTCAGATTGATTCAGGTTCAGATGCTTCAAATCACCTTTAGAGTTTGAGCTAATTCCTGAAATATGAATGTGCATTTTCTTAAGCGCATTCGGTCCTAGTTCTTCTTTTAAACGAGTAAGAACTTGGTTGAATTCTTCTTCAGTATTGTACTCACCTGTTCTAGCGTAAAGGTGAGAGAAGTCCATACAAGGAGAACATGTTGTAACGTTCTTAGTAAGAGTGATTAGCTCTTCAAGAGAACCAAATTGAGATGTCTTACCTGTAAGTTCTGGACGAAGTTCAATTTCGATATCAAGACGGCTAAGTCTTTCTTCGATTACGTTCATACTTTTTTCTACTAGATCAAAAACATCATATGGAGAATCTTTCATGTAGAAAGCAGCGTGAAATGTCATAGATTCAGCACCACAAAGGTCTGAGATCTTAGCTGTTTGAATAATACGCTCAACAGATGAATCAATTTTATCTTGTTCACGGGCGTTAAGGTTAATGTAGTAAGGGCCATGAGACGTAAGTGGAATTCCTAGTTCGTAAGAAATTTTACGAAGACCTGAAGAGACTTCTTCTTTCATGCGTACGCCATGAGCGAACTCAAGTTGCATACAATCTAGACCAAGAGCGTGGATAGTTTTAACACCTTCAATTGGATTGTTTTTTTTCACAGTGCAATTTGGAACTCCAGCAGTTCCGAAGAGAAGTCTGTTCATTTGCATTCAAATCCCCCGATACAAACGTGCATTGATACAACTAATAAATGCGATTCACGATGTCATATCACATATCAAAATCGCACAGTAGGCACGCAGCAGCAAAGCCTTTGATTTTAGATATTTATGGCCCCTTCCCCAAAGGGCCCGCGACTTAATGACGAATCATTTTGGGTAATAGCCGTAATCAAAATTTTTGTCTATAATTTAGAAATTCTTATGTAAGAATTCCTACGTGTTGAAAAAAGGATAGTCTATTAGACAGTTTTTATTGCTATCATGGTGGATGGCGTACTTCATTTTAAGTGGGTTAATTGGCTACCTTGTGGCCGATCTGTTCTTTGCTGGCCTTGTGTTAGCGATATCCCTATTTCTTTCTATATTCATCTTTTTCTTCGGTGATCGCTTAATATTAGCGGCCATCAATGCCCGTGGGGCCTTGGTTTCAAGGGATCTTTGGAGACGTGCCAATAATATGTCTGCAAGGCTAGGTCTGGGGACTATTTATCTCTATAGTGCACCTTTTTTGAACCCGAATATCTATTTTCTTCAATCTGGGATGGGCAGAGCAAGTCTTGTCTTTGGTGGTGGAATTGAAGAGAAGCTCTCACAAGAAGAGCTTGATCTGGTGATTTATGCCAGCTTGAAGATCATTAAAATCAAGGAAGCAAGAGCAAAAATGCTTGTGAGCTTTGGCCATTACTTCTTGGCCCTTCCTCATTTTGCGCTAAAAAAGATCAAACCATTGGCCTGGCTAGGAACTATATATGAATTTCTTGCGATGCCTGGCCAGCTCATGAATAAGCTAGTGCTTAATTACCTAAATATGTCAGTTGTAGATAAGGAAGTGGGGCTAGAAACTGAACAAAACAGAGAGCTCGCGGGTTCAATTTATAAAATTGGGACCCTTTCTGGAAGAAATGCAACTTTTATTCAAAAGTATATAATGAATTCACTAACTTATGCCGATAATAAGAGAGATGAAAACGATTTTAGACTAAACGGCCAAGATGGCACGAGTCTTCGTTTTCAAAACTTAATATCGGAAAAGTAATGCTGAAAAAAATTAAACAGTTTGATTTTTCAAAACTCTATCCGTTTGCGTTCACAATTTTCTTTGTGGCGATTTTATTTCAATATAGCTTTTCAAATTTAGAAGCTGTCTTTTACGATATGCGTGTAAAGTATGATTTCGGAATTAGCTTCTTAGATAATATAGTTATTATTACTCTAGATGAAGAAAGTGACGACTTCTTGGGAGAATCTTATCCCTATACCTATGCAACACATAATCGATTATTAAAAAGAATCATTGAAGAAAAACCAGTTGTCGTAAACTATCTCGTCCATTTGGATGAGCCTGAAAGTGATAGAACAGAACTTGAGTTAGATAAATTTAAAGATACCATAAAAGAATTTACTAGTTCTGGAGGAGCATTTCGCTTTGGAACGGATTTGGATACATGGGGAGAACAACTTCCACCCGAAAGGCTGAGAGATGTTGGATATTCTCTGGCCATCCTAAATGTAGATAACGCCGTATTCGCAAGAGATGATGTTTCAAGAAAGACTATTTTAAATTATTCAGGTGAAGACTCTCTTCATCTTTGGGCCGCGAATGCATATCGAAGAAGAACCGGATATTTACCATTGAAGCTCAATGATATTAACGGCGCCTACTATGTAAGAGAGAGTGATGCGACTTTTGTAAATTTTAGATACTATGAAAACACTGTTGAAGGAAAAGGAAAGATTAAAAAGATTCCATTTCATAGAGTTGTCGTAGGGAATTTTCCAAAAGGTTTCTTTAAAAATAAACTCGTCCTGATTGGTCCAAGTTATTTATCAAATGCCTCAGACTTTGTGATGACTCCCTATGATCGAGAGAGTTATAGCTCGCCTAAAATAGGTGTACATGCATCTATAATTGAATCCTTAATTCAAAATAAAACAGTGGTGCAAGTACCGCGATTGTTTTCATATGTTCTTTCACTACTGTTAGGTTTAGTGCTTGCTTATGTTATTAATCGCATTAAGCCAACTCATGGTCTGGTGTTTACTCTAGTAACAATACTCTCAGTAATCGTTCTTTCGTATGTTTTATTTTCGTTGTTTGGACTTTGGATTTACCTAGCGCATATTCTTCTAACAATATTTGCAGTCTATTATATTTGGGTTCCCTTTAGGGCCATTGGTGAATATCAAAGACGCTATGCAATTCAAGAAGAAACAAAGCTATTGAAAAAAGTAGAAAATTTAAAACAAAACTTTATCTCTTTAATGAGTCATGATTTGAAAACACCCGTAGCAAAAATTGCAGGTATAGCTGATGTTGCGATCCATAAATATGGTTCAGCTGATCCCGGTGTACGCTTCGAGTTTTTACGCATTGTGGATGCGACCAAAGAACTGAATAAATTTATCACTTCAATTTTGGATCTTACAAAAATTGAATCTTCGAATTTGAGCTTGAACAAAGTTTCAAAAGATATCAATACTGTTATTGAACAGGTCTGTGACAATTTGAAGTTTGAGGCCGGTCAAAAAAATATAAAAATCGAAAAAGAAATAACACCTCTTTATCCGATTCAGATAGATGTGACACTTATAAACAGGGTTATTTCAAATCTTGTTGAAAATGCCATTAAATATTGTGAGGAAAACACTCAGGTAATCGTTAAATCTTGGGATGACGAGAAATGGGTTTATATAGAAATAACAGACAATGGTGATGGAATTCCAAAAGAAGATTTAGAGAATATTTTTGAGAAATTTTATCGCGTTAAAAATGACAAAAGCCATGAAATCAAAGGTAGTGGACTTGGTCTTTATCTTGTGAAGTATTTCGTTGAACTCCACGGGGGAACAATTGTCTGCGAATCAAATATTGGAATTGGTACAACTTTTAGAATAAAATTAAGGAATGAATAGGAGTTTAATATGTATAGAGTACTCGTAGTTGATGATGATAAAGTTTTACAGGACAACGTTAGACAGGCCTTAGAGTTCCATCATTTCAATGTCGATGTTGCAAACAATGGTAAAGAAGCTGTTGGTGCAGTTTATAGAGAGAAATATGATCTTGTTGTTATGGATGTTAATATGCCAGAAATGACAGGGATTGAAGCTCTCGCTGAAATTAAAAAATATGATCCTTCGATAATCGTGATTATCCTTACAGCATACTCAAATGTTACTGATGCAGTAAAGGCCGTTAAGGAAGGTGCCTACAACTATCTTGAAAAACCAATCACTAGTGAAAATCTTGTTGCTCTTATTAAAAGAGCATTGAAAGCAAGAAGTTTAGTAGAAACATCTATGTTCTCTGCTCCTACGCTTTCACTGGGACAAGGATCAGATCAATTTGTTGGTGAATCTGATGTCATGAAAAAAGTTTTCAATGTTATCAGTAAACTAGCACAAGTTAATACGCCTGTTCTTATCAGAGGTGAATCAGGTACAGGTAAAGAGCTTGTTGCGAAGGCAATTCACTTCAATGGTCCAAGAAAAGATGAGAAGTTTGTTACAATCAACCTTGCTGCTATCCCAGATAATCTTATTGAGTCAGAGTTATTCGGTCACGAAAAGGGTGCTTTTACAGGGGCGACTGAAAGAAAAATTGGTAAATTTCAATATGCTGATGGTGGAACAATCTTTTTAGATGAAATAGGTGATGTTTCTCCAACAATGCAAGTGAAGCTCCTTCGTGTTCTTCAAGAGAAAACTTTTACACCGGTTGGATCTAATAGAGACATCAAGTGTGATGTTAGAGTGATCGCTGCTTCACATAAGCCATTTGAAAAAATGATTAAGGAAGGAACTTTCAGAGAAGACTTATTTTATAGATTGAACGTTCTTCCAGTTTACCTGCCTCCATTAAGAGAGAGAAAAGACGATATTAATTTTCTTGTTGAATACTACTTAAAATATTTCAACAATCTTCACAATCTCCAGATCTCAGGTTTTACACCTGATGCAATGGAAGCTATGAAAAACTATTCATGGCCGGGAAATATTCGTGAACTAAGAAACGTTATTGAACACTCGTTTATTATTGAGTCAACAGATACAATTAACTTCAATTCTCTTCCTGAAACAGTGAAGAAAAACTCTCAACAAGCACAAACACATATTGTTGAAGATGAAGAAGAAAGTATTATTGATTTCGAAGGTATTAAAGAGAGTGTTCTTAATAAAGAAATCAATGAATCGGAAGAGGGACTCAAATTTACATTTAAATTAGGGTCAGAAAATGATTATAATATGGACTTCCAGGTAGCAAAAGAATTGTTTGAAAAACAGTTTATTATTGAGGCCCTAAGAGTTAATAAAGGTAAGATTAATCAAACCGCCTTGAAAGCGAATATTCCAAAGAAGACGCTTTTGAGAAAAATTGAGAAGTACGAAATTAATCCAAAAGAGTACTACTAAAAGGTAGAGGATGAATAGAATTTGGCGTTTGACCCTTGTGATGGTTGCAATTATTTTAGTGGATCAGTTCACAAAGGGCTATATTCAATCAGCTTTCCAACTTGGAGAGATTAAAGCAGTTATACCTGGATTTTTTAACTTAACTTATGTTCAAAATACTGGGGCGGCCTTTGGGTTTGGTGCAGGTTCAGAAGAATGGTTTAGAGTTCTTATGTTCTTGGCGCTGCCTGTGGTGGCATGTTTTTGGTTGCTTTATTTGATTTGGGACACACGCCACAAAGCACTTGTTTTATGTTCTGCCTACTCACTTATTTTGGCCGGTGCTATTGGAAATCTTATTGACCGTTTCTATCTAAAGTTCGTGGTTGATATGTTTGATTTTTATTATGGTACATGGCACTTTGCGGCCTTCAATGTTGCAGACAGTGCAATTACGATTGGGGCGATGCTTTTGATTTATGATTTTATTTTTTTAGAGAAAAAAAGAAAAGTTGAAGAAGAAAAGACGGTATAAAAAAAGGCTCCTAACGGAGCCTTTTTTATTATGCAGTTTCTTCTGTTTCTTCATCTTTTTTAAGACTAATTCCATACTCTGAATTTAATTGCTCTAGAGCATCTTCTTCAATGTAAAGTTCTGAACTCAATGTTTCATTACCCCAAGCGATGAAAGCGTCGTCATGGTGATACATTGTGATCGTCTCCCAAGGACAGTCTTGTGAACAGTTTTGACAACCAATACAGCGAGAAAGGTCGATTTCTACAGTTTGTCTAAAGGCTGGGTTCGATGCATCTGGACCTGGTACTAACTCGATTGAGTCTACAGGACACCCTTGAATACAAACTTCACAACCTGTACAACCTGATTGGTGCACAACAGCAAGTAGTTTAGGTGGTTTCTTCCCCTTACGAACAGGCTTTAATCTTGCCGTATGATATGGGTTTTCCACTAGAATTTTTTGTTCTTCGCTCATTTCGTACCTATTTTGTAATTTGTAATCCTAATATAGCACAAAAAATGCCAATCAATAAAGATGGGATTTTGCCCCTATGAGTATATTAGGATATATTCCCTATACTTTAAAATTTGAAAAATGTGAATGTAAATAAATTTATTTGGCGGTAACTATGAAAAGATTAAGATTTGTAACTGCAGCATCGCTATTTGATGGTCACGATGTCTCAATAAACATTATGAGAAGACTCCTCCAGGCCAATGGAGTAGAGGTAATCCATTTAGGACACAATCGTTCGGCAAAAGAAGTCGTAGATGCGGCCCTGCAAGAAGATGCCCATGCGGTAGCTTTAAGCTCATACCAAGGTGGACACAACGAATATTTCGCTTATATCCGAGAGCTTTTAGATGAGGCCGGGGCCAAGAACGTAAGAATTGTCGGCGGTGGTGGTGGAGTAATTACTCCCTCTGAAATTAAGGCCCTACACGACAAAGGTATCACTAGAATTTATTCGCCTGAAGACGGAATGAAGATGGGTCTAGTGGGAATGATCGAAGATATGATCAAAAGATCAGAGCACTCGACAATTGATGATGTGAATTTTAGTGAAATTCAAAAAAGAGATTTAAGCTACTATGATATTTCAAAAGTAATTACATATATTGAAGACAATGGTGAATTACCTTTTTCTGTAACAGAAAAGAAGACACCTGTTCTTGGTATTACAGGAACTGGTGGTGCAGGTAAATCATCTTTAATTGATGAATTACTTCTGCGTTTTCACAGAAGTTTTCCAAATAAAAAAGTGGCCCTTATTTCTGTAGATCCTACTAAGAAAAAAACTCAGGGAGCTCTTCTAGGGGACAGAATTAGATTGGGAAGTGCTGTTTACGATAATTTCTATATCAGATCCCTTGCGACTAGAGATTCGAAAACTGAACTTTCTCCACAAATTCAAAAAGTCGTTTCTTTTATGAAGTCGCTAGACTTCGATCTCGTGATCGTTGAAACTTCAGGGATTGGTCAAGCATCAGATGAAATTACAAAAGTTGCAGACAAGTGTGCTTATGTAATGACACCGGAATATGGGGCAGCATCTCAGCTTGAAAAAATTGAAATGCTTGAGCAGGCAAATTTCGTGATTTTGAATAAATTTGAAAAACCGAGATCTGAAGATGCTTTAAGAGATATAAGAAAGCAATATAGAAGAAACCACAATCTTTTTGCTGGTCACCCTGGTGCACCAACAGATGAAGAGTTACCAATTTATGGAACTATGGCATCTCAATTTAATGATGCTGGTGTGAACGCTCTTTTTTATGATCTGGCCAAGAGTTTAGACTTTGATGTTGACCATCTAGACCATATTAAAAAAGAAAAAGTTCCAACGAATAAGACAAAGATAATTCCAGCAGAGAGATCTTTATACCTAAGAGAAATTTCTTCTGCTTGTAAGAACTATAATGAAGAGGCGAATCGTGTTGCCGAATTAATTAAAGATTATGAAGCATTAGAAATCTCTGCAAATATCCTAAAGGACAATAAAGAGATTGCCCTTAAAAGAGATGAGGTTAAGGCACTTATTCCAGAAACTGCGCTTTCTGAACTTGAGCTTTTTGAGGCAACTGTTGCTCAATATACCAATGGACTCTTTACATACACTGTTCGTGGAAAAGATATTAATGTAAAAACAAAATATACTTCTCTAAGTCAAAATGAAATTTCAAAAGTTGGAGTTCCTAATTATAAATCTAAGTTTGAAAAATATAGATTTATTAAAAAATCAAATCTACCAGGACACTTCCCATACGCATCAGGAATTTTCCCATTCAAGCGTGCTGATGAAGACCCAAAAAGAATGTTTGCTGGAGAAGGTGGACCGCTTAGAACGAATAAGCGTTTTCACTATCTTTCTGAAAATGATCCGGCAAAACGCCTTTCAACTGCGTTTGACTCAGTAACACTTTACGGTGAAGACCCTGATTATAGACCGGACATCTTTGGTAAAATTGGTGAGGCCGGTGTTTCAATTGCAACTCTTGATGATATGCAAGACTTATTCAAAGGATTTAAATTAACAGATCCAATGACTTCTGTTTCGATGACAATCAATGGTCCTGCGCCAATTATTCTGGCAATGTTTATGAATACGGCAATGAAACAAGATCTTCAGGGGACAGATTTTTGGGATGAGGCAAAACGTATTGCTGTTATGCAAATGGTACGTGGTACTGTTCAGGCCGATATTTTAAAAGAAGATCAGGCACAGAATACTTGTATATTCTCTCTTGAATTCGCTCTTAAACTTATGGGAGATGTTCAATCATTTTTCTGTAAGCATGCAATCAAAAACTATTATACGGTTTCTATTTCTGGGTACCACATTGCTGAAGCTGGGGCGAACCCAATTACTCAAGTTGCTTTCACTCTTTCAAACGGCTTCACATTTGTAGAATACTATTTAAGCCGTGGCATGAATATTGATGATTTCTCTGGAAACTTATCATTCTTCTTCAGTAATGGTCTTGATCCTGAGTATACAGTTATTGGCCGTGTTGCTAGAAAAATTTGGGCCGTTGCCATGAGAGATAAGTACGGTGCAAATACTAAATCACAAATGTTCAAGTATCACATCCAAACTTCAGGGCGTTCGTTACATGCTCAAGAGATTGATTTCAACGATATTAGAACAACACTTCAAGCATTCCTTGCTCTAAGTGATAACTGTAACTCTCTTCATACAAATGCCTATGATGAAGCCATCACAACTCCTACAGAAGAATCGGTAAGACGTGCAATGGCCATTCAGATGATTATCAATAGAGAGTTTGGCTTAAACAAGACAGACAATCCTATGCAAGGATCTTATATTTACGAAGAGCTTTGTGAGATAGTTGAAGATGCCGTGCTTGCAGAATTCGAAAGAATTTCTGATAAAGGTGGCGTTCTTGGTGCTATGGAATCAATGTACCAAAGAAGTAAAATTCAAGAAGAGTCATTATACTACGAAACACTGAAAGACTCAGGAGAGCTTCCAATTATTGGTGTTAATACTTATATCGCAGATAATATTGATGAGCAGTTGAATCAGGAAATTGAAATTTCTCGTTGTTCTGATGAAGAGAAGACTGAGCAAATTAAACGTCTTGAAAATTTCAAAGCAAAAGCTGGTGATAAAGGTGAGGAATCTCTTAAGCGCTTAAGAGAAGTTGCCCTAACTGGTGGTAATATTTTTGAAGAGCTTCTTACTACTGTTAACTACTGCTCACTAGGACAAATTACAAATGTACTTTATGAAGTTGGTGGAAGATACAGAAGGAATATGTAATGGCCAAATCGAAAGTTTATACGAGAAGTGGTGATAAAGGTCAGACGGGACTTGTTGGTGGGTCCCGTATTTCAAAAGGCTCAGATCTTATTGATCTTTATGGTGAAGTTGACGAATTAAATTCTCACTTAGGTGTCGCGACTACATTAATTAATGATAAAGCACTTCTTGAAGACTTACACACGATTCAGGTTAAACTTTTTGATCTTGGAAGTAATCTTGCTTGTGAAGTTGAAAAAAGACTTCAATTCAAGTTGCCACAACTTTCAAAACAAGATGTTGATTGGTTGGAACAAAAAATAGATAAATTAGATACAGAGCTTGAACCACTAAAGTATTTTGTACTACCAGGTGGTTCACAGGCCTGCGCTGTTTTACATGTTTGTCGAACTGTTTGCAGAAGAGTTGAAAGAAAAATGGTTGCACATTTAGCCGTTGAAGATACGCCTGAAAGTTCTCGCGAGTATATCAATAGATTGTCTGATTATTTCTTCGTCTTATCTCGCTATATAAATAAAGTTGAAGGAAAAGCAGAAATTTATTGGGTTCCCAAAAAAGATTAAGCTTTAAAAAGCTTCAATATTTTATCTAGAAGTCCTTCTTCTTTTTTTACAGGAGAAGGTTTCGTTCTTGCTCTCTTTTTAATTTTTGCACTTTCTTTGGCCTCGACCTTTGGCGATCGATCAATTTTAATCATTCGAGTCATACCAGATGATTCTTCAAGCTCCATCTCTGTAATATTTTTTCCAACTTTTACAGGGCCTGCTGAATTTACTTCTTTATCAGCATCATTGGCCGGTTCTGCACTTTGATTGATTGGCTTTTTACGATTGATCTTCATTACGGTTGTAGCGTCTTGAGCTGATTCTTGAGTATTTGTTATACCAATTACGGGCTTTTCATTAATTTCAATTGAGCTACGTTCAAAGCTTGAGAGTGAACCACTATCAATACTGATTTTGATATTGGGTCCAATGGTAAGAACGTCATTAATACGCAATAAGCTCTCAGAAATAGAACTTTGATTTAGAAACGTACCATTAGTAGACCCTAAGTCTTTAACGACTATTTTGCCTTGTTCTGTTTTTTTAAATGCGAGATGCTTACCACTGACATGATCGTCAGTGAGCTTGATATCACACGAGCTAGAACGGCCGATAGTTTTAATCGACTTATCAAGTATGAGTTCATGGACATTTTCGCTTTCGTACACTTTAACTTTGATTACCATATTACCTCATTCCAAATACTTATCGGAATTCATAAGAAAACTATAAGCAAAAAGGAGGAGTTTCATTTAAAATTATAGTGTGATAAACCTGTACTGACATAATTAAGCATAAGAAAAATAGGGGCATCTTGATGGAAACGTCAAAAGTTGTTGAAATTACAGATAAAGCCGTTAAACAAATTGAAACAATTTTTTCAACTGATCAAAATAATCAGGGGAAAGGACTGAGGCTTGGAGTGGTCGGTGGGGGCTGTTCTGGTCTTTCCTATAAAATTGATTTTGATTATAAGAAAGATAAAGACAATGTAATGAGCTTTGAGCATTTTGAAGTCTATATTGATCCAAAATCATCAATTTACTTAAAAGGTGTTGTCTTAGATTTTAAAGATGGCCTAGCAGGTAAAGGATTTGTTTTCAGTAATCCTAACGCTACAAATACTTGTGGTTGTGGTGAGTCTTTTTCAGTCTAGGTGAATAAATTGAAAATTTGTGATGAAATCATTTTAGGTGGTCACTTTAAAGGTGACATGTTCGATCTTTTCCAAGTTACAGGAGAAGATCGTACTCGTTATATGCAAGGCCAACTTACGGCCGATTTAAAATCAATTAGCTCTAATGAAGGCCTACTAAATACCCGTCTTACTCAGCACGGTAAGGTTGTTTCTTATTTGTATTATCTTGTTGGTACAAATTGCGATTATATGATTGTGCCGAAGGAAACTTCAGTAGTTTTAAAGAGTGATTTAGAGAAGTTTATTATTATGGATGATGTTGAGATCACGACATCGACTAATAAAGCACAATTCTCATTTGGTCTTGAATCTTTTTCTAAAAAAGATGAGAACGATTTCAGGGTAAATATTTTTGATGAACCTGGAGTTATTAGTATTGTTGAAGAATATGAAGATTTAGAGTTCTTAGATGAAAACAAGCTTGAACAATATGCTGTTCTAACCGGATATCCAGTCTGGAATAAAACAGTAAAAGAAAATGAATTCATTAATGATTCAAGATTAAATGAATTGGCCATTTCTTATAAGAAAGGGTGTTTTCTTGGACAAGAAACAGTTGCAAAAATTAATAATAATCGCGGTGCTGCCTACTATCCGACGCTATTAGAGTTTACTGAAGAAAATCAGATTTTTATTTCAGGAAATATTCTAATGATTGAAGACCGTAAGGGTGGAGAAGTCATTGGGTCAACAGAAGTTGATGGAAAAAATTACGTCTTAGTTAAATTATATAGAGATTTCAGAGTTGATAAAAAGAAATTTGAAGTCTCTTTTGAAAATAAGAAATTTAAAGCTACAGTACACTATGCACCTTTGTTTGGTTCATTTGATAGAAATCAAAAGGCCGAATATTACTATGATCATGCTATTTCATTGTTTCAAAATGATGAAGAGCAAATGGCCCTGAAATATTTGTATGCTACAGTTCAATTGAAACCTGATTTTGCAGACGCTTATGAAGTCATTGGGGTTATATTAGGTCGCCATGAAAAATACAATGAAGGTATTGAGTATATGGATAAGCTTCTTGCCGTTGATGAATCTTCGGTAATGGCACATACAAATAAATCTCTCTATCTAATGAAGTTAGGAAAAATTGAAGAAGCAGAAGAACAAAAAAGTATGGCCACAGTAAAGACTTTCGAACGATTAGGTAAAGAAGCTGCTGCAAAAAGAGCGGCCGCTGACGAGGCCCAAAAAAGAAATGCTGAAATTGAAAGACGTGAATCAATGTTTAAACAGGTTTTAGAGATTGATGAGAATGACGTCTTGGCCAACTATGGTATGGCCGATATTTATTATTATAGGAAAAATTATACGGCCGCTATAGAACACTTAGATGTCGTGCTTGCTGAAGATGCTCAATACTCAAACGGCTATTACTTATTAGGAAAGTGTCTACTTGAAACAGGTGACACTGTTAGGGCCAAGGATGTTTTAGAGAAAGGTGTTGTTGTTGCCTCTAAAAGAGGGGACATGATGCCAGCAAATGGCATGCAGTCCCTACTTAATTCTATCAATTAATCATTTAAAGAATAATGAGCACGTTTTTCTTTTAAAGTTTCTACGAGCTCATTAATTTCTTTACCAGATTCAGGATCTTGCTCTAGAAGAGTTTTATGAATCGCAGTAATTCCATCTTTCATTTGCTCAATCAAATTATAAATTGAAAGAATAAGATTGTTACCTTCTGGTGAGACCTTACCATTTTCAAAAGCATGTTCAAGATCAAGAGCACAGTACGTGAGCATATAGTACTCTTCTACAGCTCTTCTTTTAACTTTAAGCTTTTCTTCTTTTGTAAACTTATAGAAAGCATCTAATTTTCCGGTCGTAATCGCCGCATCTAATTCATGAAATAGATTAAGCGCCCAGTAAAATGTAAAGACAGCGTGGTAGATTCCTCGAATAGGTCTTAAAGCTCTTCGCCATGGACTATAGTAGATCTTCTCATCGTCTTCAAAGATAAGTTCTGTATAGTTAAGAAAAGTATTTAAATAGTGGTGACCATTCTCATGAAGAAGGTCATCCATTAAATCAACGAAGTCTCTTTCAAACATATTGATTGAAGAGAACCCTGGAAGCGATTGCATTGAGAAACTAACAATCCCTGGTTCGTTCACAGGAACTATAGAGTGAGTGAAACTCATGAATGTATCTAAAAGTCCTGGATTAGAGTCACCGATCAGTTTAAGTGCTAATCCAATTTTCTCTTTGAATTCAATTTCTCTTTTTCTTCCCTCTTCACAGATTGGAAGAAGAAAAATTCTATGTTCACCAACAGTGATATAGTCGTGATTTTCACGAATAGGTACTTCGTAAAGATCAGTATTGATCTCTACTTCGAATCCTTGGCGTTGCTCAAAAACACTTTTTAGGGCAATACTAGGATAAATATCAGAAGGCTCTGGAAAATCAGCAATACGATGTTGTTCACCAATATACATACGCTCTGGTGAATCACCAATTTCTGGAATGACATTATAAAGAATAACATCTTTTAGTTCATGGTGAGTTGAAGCAATATGCAAATAGTAAAAACTTAAGATTTGATTTTCTAGGATAGTTAGCAGATTCGATGATGCTTCAATAATATTGTTGCTCTCATCTAACATCTCAAGAAATGATTGCGCCATTTCTGAATCATTCCAAAAATTAAATAATTCATCTTCTGATTCTGAGAATTCGAAGTCAGACTCATCCTCTTCAGCTTCTTGAATTTCATCATGTAATTGAACAACGTAAATGAGATTCTCAAGAAGTGTTGTCCAATAGAAATTGAAAGAAGTGTAGTTATTAAGAGCAGGGTCCTTAATGATTTTTGCTAGGCCTTGAAGGAATTCTTTTGAAAGGTGTTCCGTTTCAAATCCCTGTGCCATATCCTCTCGGATATCCTGAATAAGGTCTTTGTAGTTAGCAACAACATTAGCTTTAATGTCTTTATGAAACTTTGAAGAACAAATATTCTTTGCTGTAATCATGGAATTTCTCTTGAATTTGTAAGGGTGAGGATAAGAAGTGGCTGGGGTGGCCGGATTCGAACCGGCGACCAACGGATTAACAGTCCGCTGCGCTACCGCTGCGCCACACCCCAATGTACCTGTGAGTAACTGTTATAAGAGTTTTTTTGATGGATGTCTAGCCCCTTTTTAGAAAAAAGTGGGCCGTCTATAACTTGTTGAAATATTTGCAAATAAAGGATGTTTACGTAAAGTTTTTAGAAGGAATAACCGATAGGTTTGGTAAGCTATTATTGTGGGAAATTTTATGGCCGCTACTAACATTTTAATGGATATTTTTAGGCTTTTGACTCCTGAGGAGATCAATAAGCTTACGACAAGTTCCATTGGGGATAAACGAGTCTCTTTAACAGAGATGATGACTCGCTACGATCATGGAGAGATTCCTGTTAGTGAAGAGGGCGCAAAAATTCTGCCTTTCAAAAAACCAGGGGCCCAAGAAGAAGTTGTCGAAGAAGAGAAAATTAGACTCGAATTCTTTGCTGGCGCCGAAGTTCAAAAATATTTAGATCATTACTTTGAAAAGGCCAAAATCAATGAAAGTTATGGTGATGCTAAAAGTTCCAAATTTATGGATACAGCTAGCTTTATTATAAATGAGAAGAAGCGATTTAATTACTCTCAAACAAAGTTAAAAGGTGCGGAAGTATTAAAGCTGTATCGAAAAAATTCATCAGTCGATATAGAACAAGAGCGTAAGCTGAAAGACGATATGTCAAAATCAGCTCAGGTCGGCGTTCTTGTGAATAAGAAGCAATATTAAAAAAAAAGCAGTCCGAAGACTGCTTTTTTTATTTCATTAAACCAGTAATGGTATTGAAATCTTCTACAAAATCATTTTCGATTTCTAAACTTGATAGTTGATAAACACAAGCATCAATTGTTGTAACAGCAGCTGGATGATAGTTACCAGAATTTTTGACACCCCCGAAAGGAAGTTTTGCACTAGCTCCAACAGTTGAACGGTTTCTGTTAACAAGGCCTGCGTCGATATCCATCACACATTTTTCGAAGATAGCATTATCTTTTGTGAAAATTGAAGCGGCTAAACCGTACTCAGTACTATTGGCAATTGTAATAGCTTCTTCAATATCTGTATAAGGAACAAATGTATTGTTTGGACCAAAAATTTCACTTTGAAGAAAGTGAGACTTGTTATCCCATGCTTTCGCTAGGTGAATTGATGGTGAAACATAGTAGCCTTTTTTAGATCTCTCTAGTTGTTTACCACGCATAATCTCTTCAATACCTTCACGTTTTGCCATTCCTTGGAATAGTAAGTATTGATCAAGTGATCTTTGATCAATAAGTGGTCCCATGAAAGGAAGAACTTCTTCATTCATTGGATCATCAACGATAATTCTTTTTGCTAATGCATGGAATTTATCAATGAATTCATCCTTAATATCGTTATGGATTACTGTAATCGCCGTTGAAGTACAACGCTGACCAGTCGTAAGGAATGAACCTTTAATGATTTCTGCGAGAGCATGATCAATATCTGTATCTTTGTGAATGATTGATGGGTTTTTACCACCAAGTTCTAAACAAACAAGTTTTCCGAGATCTTTATGAGTTTGTTCAAGAATTCTAAGTCCAACTTCTTTTGAACCTGTGAAGAATACACCTTTGATGGCCTTTTCTTTTAGAATTCTTCTTGCGACTTCACCATCTCCTTGGATCAAGTTTACAACACCAGTTGGAAATCCTGCTTGAGCAAGACATTCAAACATAAGCTGAGCACTGTAACATGTCTTCTCAGAAGGTTTGAAGATGATTGAGTTTCCTGCAATAAGAGCACTTAGAATCTGACCGTTGGCCAAATGACATGGGAAATTGAATGGACCAATAATTAACGATGGACCAATTGGCTTGAAGAAAATATGCCCGTGTGTGTGTGGCATGATTTCTGGAAAATGCTTCTTGTTAATTCTTGGAAGAGAATCGTTAATTGTAACGTCAACCTTACCAATTAAAGATTGGGCCTCTGTTCTTGCTTCCCAAAGTGGTTTTCCAACCTCTAGGGCTATTGCGCGCGAGATTTCTTCTTTTTTCTCTAAAAGGGCCGCCTTATAGCGTCCAAAAATCGCAATCCTTTCTTCAAGTGGTGTTTTTCTCCAAACATTGAAACCATTGATGGCCGATTCAACAACATGATCAACATCTTGATACTCAATAGGACAACGCCAAAGAGTTAGACTTAGGTCTGAGGGGCATTCACGTTCTACAAAGAGTTGAGTGCTTGAAGATCCCTTACCCAAGTTAGGATGAAATTCTCCATTATAATAATTACCTTTAAGTTCCATATAAGATTCCTTTTTATACAAAAGTTATATTCGTTTCAAAATTATCTTCGAGTTCAAACTCATCTTGATAAGACTTATCTATGAATATTGTATCATCTTCTTCGATCGCATTGGCGTAAATAGCAGCATAAGAATGTTCAGCTTGGGGAATTTCAAATAAAACAGCTCTATTAGTGTCAATGAGATTTTCCTTGAATACGATCTTCTTTTTTGCGATTTTCTTAACAATTGAAATATCATCCATTTTTGCACGATAGTGAGGGCCGCCATCAAATGGGTCTACCTCATCCATGTATTTGAAACCGATGTTTTCAAGCATTCTTTTAACAGGAATTGTGTCTTTTCCAACTTTTCCAATGGCATTTCTCGCTTCAATAGGGAGAAGTGTTTCGTAAATAATTCCAGATGGGAAAAGACTAAGAATAAATTCTTTATTTGAACGGCTTAGAAGATCGGCATCATGATACTCAAGATTTAAAAATCGTCTGCCAATGGCCTCCCAAAGGGGAGATTTTCCATCTTTATCAAATGGAGGCATTAGTTCAGAGTGGATCATTTCTTTGAAGCGATCTCTGTTTGTTCCCATATAGAGAAAGCGAACAAATGATAGCTGCTTACCTAACTTGAAAGGATTGTTTCTGTATTCTGGATCTAAAATAAGCCCACCGATTTCAGTGGGACCATCTGTATCATAACCAAGTTTTAGAGTTCCATGAATAAATCCAGTGTTGATAGATTTACTGAATTTATTCTCTTGTCCAACTTTTAAGAAGTAGTGAGGCTCGTCCTCTGTTCCGTGTTGGGCATGGATCATTGAACAGCCAATGATCGTTTTTCTCTTCACATCCTCGAGAACAAAAATATAATGATTGTCCTCGAGTTTCTTTGATGGATTGGTAAAGGCCTGAACAGAGCTTTTGATTTTATCGTGGATAATATCTCTGTCCGGAGGAAGATTGATGAAGAGGTAATGCTGACTTAATGTAAATAAGTCATCTAAATCTTTCTCCTTAACGGCCCTTAATAAAAACATAAATTCTCCGATTTATTACAACACTTCCTGTGCCGTTTTTTCGATGATCTTAAAAATATCATCGATATGTTCGTCTGTTAAACAAGTTGGAATTAAGAATCGAACTCTGACAGGATCTTTTCCTGCAGAGAAACAAATAATTCCATTTTCAAATAATTTTTTAATAAATTTATCAGTAGCATCTTTTGAGCTGTCACCAACTTCAAACGAGATCATTGTCCCAACACCACCAGCATAACCGATTTTGCCTTTACAAGTTGTTGCACCAAGGTGGTTAAGTTTAGAAATAAACTTTCCTTCAAGTTCTTTCATGCGACCGTTCTCACCATAGAAGTTTCCTTCTGTCAGGTAGCGAACGACTTTTTCACCCGCATTAAGTGCAGCGATAGAGCCATTGAAAGTACCAGCAATAAGACCTGGTTTAGGATTAAGTTCTTCTGTATAAAGTGTACCACATGCTTGTAGGGCCTTACCTACAGTAACAACATCAACATATTCATCTAGACCGAAGTGTTGGAAAGCAAAGAGTTCATGAGTTCTACCAAATGATTGAACCTCATCAACCCAAACATAAAGACCGTGGTCTTTTGCCCACTTAAAGACACCTTCGTAATACTCTTTAGTACCATAAACAAAACCTGCTTCACCTTGAATAAGTTCCATCATGATAGCGCAGTGTTGATTAGGTCTCTCTTTAACAAGTTCGTTAAGGGCATCAATTGTTTTTTGAAGTGCATTTGTCGGATCGTTTTGATCAAAGTGAGGAATGTGATCAACTTGAATCGTTTGTGGCATTCCTTCTCTGTACCCAGCATTGTAAGTAATATCTTGTGTGGCAATACTTCTACCAGCAAAAGCTTTTTGAAATGCAATAAGTCTATAGTTCGGGGCCTTTTTTTGCCAAAGCATTTTAAGGGCCGAGTCGTTGGCAAAAGAACCTGAACCAGCAAACCAGAAGTGTTTTAGTCTAGATTTTTTAACAGCATTTAAAAGTACTTTAGAAAGTTTGTAAGGTTCTTGATGTGAAAGAAGGTTTCCACACATCATGACATCACTAGTTGCTGCTTCTAAATGTGCTTTGATTGTAATTGGGTGAGAGTGACCAAGTAGATTTGGTCCGATCGCTCCGATTAGATCAAATTTAACAGAACCATCAACAAGTTCAGTGAAAGGTCCATGACCTCTACCTGAAGACATATAATTGAAGAAAAACCCTCTACCTTTTAGTGAGGCGTATTCATTAATAACTTCTTCTGAAAGATGTTTCTTATCTTCATCAGCGGGTTTTACACCCATGATCTTCGTTTGCTCTAAAAGAATTTCTGAGAATAACTTATTTGACAACTCTTGTATTTGTCCTGATTGTACTCCGTGAATCATATCTGTTCCTTTAATTATGATGGGACAAAAGTTCTTTATGCGCCCATGCTTGCGAAAAAAAACTCGTTAGAGATAATAAAACTATGGAAAATACTAGCACATCAGACATCTTAAAGTCATTAGAAGAGCTCTATTTAAACGGCAACTACGATGAGGCCATGGGGCTTTTAATTAAAAACAAGTCACTCTTTAGCAATAGTGATTTTCATTACAATTTAGGAACTATTCTTGTTAAGAATAATGACCTTGGAGCAGGGCGCTACAATTTCGAAATGGCGTTAAAAGAATCGCCATTCAATATAAAGGCCCGTAACAACCTAGATTTCTTGATGAAAAAATTGCCATTGAATGACCTTTCAACATCCGAAGTCACAAGCGATAAGGTGATAAATTTTTCAATGAAAATGGGTACTGATTTAGTACTAAGTTTTTCACTGATTCTTGTTTTGTTGTTGGCCATTCTCTTGCGTATGGGAAAAATTACAAAGAAGCGAATTTTTGCTCTTTTAGTTGTTCTATCTTTAATGCCTTCAGGGGCCCATTACTTTATAAAGTCAAAATATAAAGTCGCAATTGCATTACAAAACCAAAAAATTTTAGAAGGTCCCTCTGGTGTATACGGAATGATTGGAGAACTGGCCGCTGGTGCAAAAATTATTCTTGGAGAAGAAAACAAGAAATGGGTCATGGTTGAATATCCAAAACAATATGCTGGTTGGGTTAAAAAAGACTTATTAGGAAATTTATAAAATGAGTAGTTACGAACAAGAAATTGAAAAAAAGATTCAAAACAATGAAAGTTTGCCTGAGACTTTGGACATTCCTGTTCTTAAGTATTTTTGGCAAGCGAATCCACTTGTTCGAAATAAGCAAACGATTCCAAAGTTTTTAAGAAAGGTTCAAATTCTTAGTAGCTTTACAGATTACGAGCTAATGATTCTCTCTCGCTTCATGCATCATAGAAACTTTGCAAAAGATGAGTTTGTCTTTAAAGAAGGGGATATTGGTGTTGGTTTTTATCTAATCCTTTCAGGAACGGTAAAGATTTGTACAAATTGTGAAGATGGTGGAACGAATTTAATTGTGAGCTTAGATCGTAACGATTATTTTGGTGAACTTTCAATCTTACAAGAGAAAGGACTCAGAAACGCTTCTGCCGTTGCGGGTGAGCAAAGTGAACTTTTAGGTATATTTAAACCTGACTTGGAGAAGATGATTCAATCACATCCAGTTGTGGCCACGAAGTTTCTTCACTCGGTTTCTGTAATCACGGCCAATCGTTTTTATAACGTAACAGCAGAGTTAAAAAGACTAAAACAAAAAATAGCCCTATTAGAAGAAGAGTTAAATGCAAGTAAAAAAGACTAAAATAGAAATCATTAGGTTATGCTTTTTCTTTGCAGTTTTAATAACGGCTTTTAGTATTCTTGTATACCTTCCTCGAATCACAATCCCTATAGGGATCGCTTTTATTTTAAATATGATTTTTGGACCACTGGTACCAAGACTAACAAAAATGGGATTAAACCGAGACCTATCGATTTGGGTTATTTTTATCGGGGTCTTATTTTTTAGTATTTACCCAGTCGTTAAAGTGGCTCCGCTGATTACTACGGAGTCACAAAATTTTCAGTACTACATTCCTAAAGTTGAACGTTATATTGAAACTGAAACACAGGCCCTACGTCAAAAAATCAAAAAAAGAATTGGTTATGAGGTCGAACAAAAGCATATAAGCGAAGGTCTTAACTACGTTAGAGAAAGTTCTGCTAACTTTCTTTTAAATCTACCAAAATCTATTGCAAATATCATTGAATGGATTTTTGTTGTCCCACTTTTTTTCTTTTTTATGCTTAAAGATGGCGACAAGCTTCTCATGATTCTTATGAGGATTACGCCAAATAATATCTTTGAACGATTCTATTTCTTATCTCATCAATTTAATAAGAAATTGGGGAACTATATTTTTGCTAAAGTTGTCGAGGCCTCAATTGTTGGTATTGTTATCACGCTAGGCCTAATGCTTCTCAATGTTCGTTTTGCATTGTTATTTGGACTCATTGCTGGACTTACAAATGTTATTCCTTACCTGGGCCCAGTTCTTGGAATGGTGCCAGCATTGATCTTTGGAATGGTTGATTATGGAATGGGGACTACATTTGGGGCAATGTGTATTCTCTATATTATTGCTAATGCTATCGATATTGCTCTGGTGTTCCCAATTCTTGTTTCAAAAATTGTAGACCTACACCCAATAGTTGTTGTTCTTAGCGTTATAGTGGGATCACAAGCGTTTGGGATTCTGGGTATGGTTATTTCAATACCTTTGGCCGCCGCGTTGAAACTTATTTTTATAGAAGTCTACAATGAGATTTATCTAACGAGATTCAAATGATTTTGACGATCACTTTTCCAAAATGATAAACTGCACAAAGCGGTTTTATCATTTGGAGAAATAGTGAATAAATTTGGAAAAAAGTTGAATCTCATTGTTCTAGCGCTTGGCCTATTTCTTGGTTCATGTGCCACAGAAAGACCACAAGGACAGACAGAAGCAGAAGTTCTCTATCAAGAAGCGCAAGAGCTATATGATGCCGGACGCTACCTACTTGCTACTGAAAAGCTAAATACAATTAGATCTAAATATTCTTACAGTGTTTACACGGCCAAGGCCGAGCTAATGCAAGCTGATATTCTTTTTAAACAAGAAAACTATGTTGAAGCTGCTGCTTCATATATTATCTTCCGTGATTTTCACCCTAAATTTGAGAATTTAGATTATGTAATTTATAAAATTGCTGAATCTTACTATCAGCAGATTCCTTCAACATTTGATAGGGATTTAACTGCGGCCCATGAGGCGATTAAGTACTTTGAAGAGATGTTAAGGCTGTTTAGAAATTCAGAGTATGCAAAAGGTGCTGTTGAAAAAATTCAAACGTCTAAACAGATGATCAAAGATAAAGAGAAGTATATTGCTGACTTCTATTATAAAACTGAAAAATTTAATCCAGCTCGCATACGTTACAAAAAAATCGCAGAACAATTCGCAGACGATGTTGAGCTTAGAAGCTATGCGGTTTTTAAATATATGCAGGCCTCGTATCATCTGAAAGAAATGAATGACTGTAAATCTGTATACAGAATGTACTCGACACTTATTTCTAAAAAATACAGTACGCTTGCAAAAGACGTAAACGATAAGTGCACAATTAAGGAGTAAAAGTGGATAAGACAATTGATCTTGAAGGACTATTAAGTAAAGCAAAGGATTGTTTTAATCGCGGTGAATACTCTAATTCATTAGCACTTTATAACGAAGTTATTGAAGTAGATGGTAAGAATCTTGAGGCCTTTTTTAATATGGCCAATATATTTCACATTAAAGGTGAGATTGGAAAGGCCATTAAGGCCTTCAATAAGGTACTTGAAATCGATCCTAATCATACAGATGCGGCCATTAGTTTATCCGTTCTTTATAACGATATCGGTCACTATGAAGATGCTAAAAAAGTTTTCGAGAAGGCCAATGAAAGAGTTAAGGCAAAGAAGACTGGCGATCGCATTGAAGATAAGCATATCAATAAAAAATTTGCGATTAAGCATTTAGAAATAGCGGATTTATATCTTACTTATAATCGTTTTGATGAAGCACTATTTGAGTACAATAAAGTAATTGCACTTGATTCAGAGAATCTAGAAACGAGAATTAAAATAGCAAAAGTTTATGCAAAGAAAGGATTTGTATCTAAGGCCTTTGATGAACTACAAAAATTGAAAAATGAATATCCAAATTATCATCCAGCAAGAATTGCAATGGGTGTTCTTTATTACGGAAATGGAAAGATTCTTGAAGCTCAGGCCGAATGGGAAAGAGTTCTTGCCATGTCTGGTGGAAATTCTGAAGCAGCGATGTACTTAAATTTATCTAAGACAGCGACTGAAACAAGTATTTAAATAATTGAAAAATTGGTAAAAAAAAAGGCCTCCTAATGGAGGCCTTTTTATTAGGCTTCTAGATTTTGTGGATTTGATTTGTTTGAATTATCAGCTGCAGTGTCTTGAGAAACAACAGTAGTTTCTTCTTTAGCATCAATCATTACATTTGTTCTTCTTGAATCATCAGAAGAGTAGTTCACGATGTATTTCTTAAGATCTGTATACATTGGGTACTTAACTTCTAGTTTTGAATCTTGAAGTACAATTTGTCTCGCAACTTTAGTCTTATTGTTGATAACAATTGGAGCTTTCATATTTGCAGACATATCTTTTACGTTCTGTGGAATCGTAAGGATAGTGTAAATGCTTGCGTTGTTTAAGTTCTCAAGTGATAGACTGTTAAGTTCTTGTGGTAGAAGCTTCACTGAATAATCAGGCTTGAAGATTTTTGGTTCGATCATTGGAAATGCAGTAGCAGCATCTTCAGAAGATTGTAACCAAAGAATTAGAGTCTGGTCACCTGGATCAACAACAAAGAATTTAGTTAGGTTTTCAAAACCTAAAAGGCCATCGGCCAAAGTAATTATATCTTTGTTATCTACTTCAAGTTCGCCAAATCTAGTTGTGTTGATTTTCACTTTTAGCCTCCAAATCTCCAAGGCCACTTTGGCCCGATGGAAAGATTCTAACAGCCGTAGGGGCAAAAGGGCAAGAAGGAATTTATTTCTTGTTCAGTTCGTCATTCAGTGACGAAATTGAGCTAAGATCTGCCTTCGAGGCCTCAGTGTTTTGTTCTTGGATGGATTGGTAGACTTCTTCTCTATGGATTTTGGTCTCTTTAGGCGCTTTAATGCCTAAGCGAACTTGTTTTCCCTTGATTTGAACGACTACGATCTTGATGTGATCGTCAATTGCGATTGATTCACCCAGCTTCCGTGTTAATACCAGCATATTCAACCTCTTCTACTGAACCTTCCTGATTCGGTCCGCACAGCTTCATATATTACCTTGTCGTATAAAAGGCAAGGAAAAAAGTCCAGCTATAGTGTAATAATTATATAAAATTTATTAACTGTTGTACTTCGCTAAGCGTTACTTAAGAAAATCTAAAAGCGTGTTGTTAATAAGACCTTGCGTGGTCTTATAAGTCGTTTTTAGAACTTCCTGCTGCTTAGTTATATCTGAAAATAGTTCAGCGACATCGGCATCTACTAACGTAGAGCGACGTTCAGCTTGATCAATATTCTCAGCTTCAATTGTATTCATCGATGTTTCTACAGAGCTTATAACTGAACCAACTTTGGTTCTTAAAGTAATAAGTCTAGAAGTTGCATCATCAAATTTTTCAAGTAAGTCTTGAATTACTTTAGGGTCATTATTTTCAAGCCCAGAGACCAAGTTATCAAGTAGGGCAAAAATATTCTCCCTCTTTTCAAAACCGTCGGGACTTACATTAATTGATGCAAGATCTCGAGAGGCCTCGCCTTCCGGAATTGTTGGAAGGTTCTTCGGTGCACTTTGTAGATCAGGAAATTCTCTTAGCGGATGATCCTGATCTGTTGGAGTAGACTCTGAAGAGTAAAATACTTCGCTACCATTAACGTTAATAGGAACAAAGAAATCTTTTGAAACTTCAAGATTCACGTGACCTTTGTCTCCGTGATAATTTCCTGAACCGTCAAAGGGTTGCTTTAAAGTAGAGAACCCACCAAAAATAAATTTTTGGCCAATACGTTTATTAGCAATAGATAAGGCCAAATTTTTAAGCTGAATGATTTCATTAGAAATATTCTTACGCACATCAGAGTTGTAAAAGTCTGATGATTGCGCAATTGCAACTTCTTTGGCCTTAACTAATATATTTGTAAGTTCTTCTAAAGATCTTTCTGTAACGTTCAAATGCATAAGAGCATAATTGGCATTTCTAACAAACTGTTTATTGTCGTTCATGCTACTTGTCAGCGCCATGGACTCAACGTTGCTAACGGGATTATCTGAAGGACGAGTGAGCTTCTTTAAAGTAGAACCTTTAAGTTGAAGGTCTTCCATTTTAGTCTTTGCCTTATTTAAGGCAAACTTTAAGGAAGCTGTCTGACTGTTTTCAGATACTCTCGTCATCTATTACCTTTTAAGGTCAATTACCGTTCTAAACATTTCATCGGCAGTTTTCATAACTTTTGCGGCCGCTTCATAAGCATGTTGGAAGCGAACCATATTTGCGGCTTCTTCATCTATTGAAACACCGCTAATTCTTTCTTTAATATTTTTAATTTGGGCTAAAAGACCAGTTGATTGCTCAAGGTCAATTTTAGTTTTCCCTGATTCAAGACCAACGTTTCCGATAGTCTGTAGAAAATATTCTTCAATTGTGGCCGTTCCATCATCAAGATACTTTTCATGTTGGAGTTTTGAAATTGCAACAGCAACGCGGTTATCCCCAGGTGAGTTTGGAGCTAGAGCAGTTGCAATATTTGTGAGATCACTTGAAACGGCCGTACTTAATTCAATGTTTAGGGCCGCATCGCTCATTGCTGCTGGGGCCTGAAAAAAGTCGATGCCTGTTAGCGGACCTTTTGCATCGGCACTTTGCATTGGATTGCCATTTTCATCCATTTTTACGTCACGATGAGCAAATCCTTTTCTGTGAATAGCGTTAACAGCATTTATAAAATTATAGGCAATTTCATCAATTTTCTTTCTAAGGCCTGCAACATCTTGATCACGAACCTCAGCAATGGCCTCCATCGTACCTTTTTGGAAACGCTCAGTAAGTGTCGCTGCAGGACGACCTTGATAATAAACCTGGCCCGATCCATCGAGTTGGGTAGTTCCAGCTTCCTTATTTTCTGTACCATAGCGAAGTGGAATCGTTTGAGCCGCTGTTACAAGAGTACCAACTCCGACAGCTGAAACAACAAAACTACCTTTTTCATCCTCGTATGTATGAACTTTCATGACTTTTGAAAGTTCTTTAATTTCAATATCTCTTTGGTCGCGTAGGTCACCAGTTTCTGAACCACCGGCCTCTAGTTCGGCTATTTTTTTATTTAAGCCGGCGATATTTTTAAGAGTTTGATTAACGTCTTCGACTGAACGAGACATTGAATTATCAATATTTCTAGAAATCATGTCTAATGATTCACGGATACGTTTGAAATCTTTTATTACAAGTTGGGCATTGTCTCGTACAACAGAGCGAATCGTTTCATTTTCTGGTTGGTTAGCCAAGTCTCTGAAAGAGTTAAAAAAACGGTTCATAACTTGGTTTAAACCACCATTGTCAATTTCATTGAATACCTCTTCAACTTGGGTGAGATATTCAGATCTTTTTTCATAATATTCATGACTAGATGTTTGATCGCGAAATCTTTTTTCTACAAAAGGGTCATGGACACGAGTAACATCTTTAATTCTTGCACCCGTTCCGTGGTTTAAACCACCTTTTACAATAGAAATATTTGTAGTTTGATTAACTCTTTGACGTGAATAACCTTCAGTGTTTGCGTTGGCAATGTTGTGCCCTGTAGTCTCTAGAGACTTCTTGGAAACATTTAAACCTGTGCGTCCAATATTTAATAAATCAGACAACGCGAACCTCTAGTTAAAGTGCCTTGGATGTTTGTTTTCCAAGTGAGTTATATGTAGCGTAGTTCTTCTGACCTACGGCCTCATGGCGAATCTCTTTAAGAGCATGAATCGCCTTGTTAATGAAAATTTGGTTTCTCTTATTTTGATCTTGTATCTTCTCGATAATATCAATCAATAGTGCATTGAAGCGAAAAAGGTGCTTCAAATTATTTTTATCTTCGAATTCTCTAAAATAAGTAATTAATTCAGAAACGGTACTGATTTTTTTATCGTCACTCAGCTCTTTATTTAAATCATCGATCAAAAGGACTCGCTCACTTTCGATTAGTGAAATTTTTTGAATAATGGCCTTCTTCTCTTCAACTTTAGTTTCAAGATTCTCTAGATCGCTTTTAAGAAGCAGGGAGTATTCATCACATGTAAGATCAAATAAGCTATTATGAAGTTCGCAGAACTCCTTCCAAAGATCTGTAATTCTATAATAAAGAATTTCTAGATTAAGCTTTGATCTTTCCATTAATCCTACATCTCCTCACTTAAAATACGGTCTGCCAGTGCATCGTAATCAACATTGTATGTACCAGCTTGAATTCTACTTTTTAAGCTAGCGATCTTATCTGAGTTGTCGATTTCTGGTGCCGCATCTACTGCTCTTTTAATTTTAGAGAAGTCTTTGATAGCGTCAGAAATATCAACCTTTGAATCAGTCTTAGCAAAAGCTTTCAGTTCGTTTGCACGTTCTGGAGTATTTTTTCTTAGAACGACATCAGCAACTTTTGAATTTGTTTCTTTAGTCGTTTTTGAATTAGGAAAAAAACCAGAGCGAGTAGTGTCGATATTATTCATGCGTTAGCTCCTTGGCAGAAGTTTTTCTGACCATTTGGATATCTTGTGTTGGTTGATCATGAATTTCAATCTTCTTACGACTGAAATTATTCATTGCTACCATCTTTTGGTAAGCATCATAGGCCTCTTTAGTTCTTTGGGCCTCTGGATATATTTGATCTAAGATAACATTTTGAAGACCTAAACTTTCTTTCTTCGCCATCATCTCAGCTCTTTTAGAACGCATTAGAGTTGCATAGTAATCACCAGCTGTATCAGTAGGAAGATTCCCGACAGATTTTTCCATTTCGGCGATCATAAAATTTGCAAACTGCTCTTCCATACCAGTTGCGACTTCGCGATAGGGTTCTGGAATATATTGTTTTGTATCAATGTTTTTTGAAGCTGCAGGCTTACTATTGTTTCCAATAGCAATCTTTGGATTATGAATTTTGATGTCAACATTACTCATCCTGAGCTCCTGGGAGATTCAATCCTAGAATCACCTTCTATTATTGTGCCTTAAATATGGATAGAAAGCTAGTATTAAAAGTGCTTTCCGCCATTGTAAAAATTATATTAGTTCAATGTCTCCTATGATTGAGCCATTCTTTTTAAGGGCCTGAAAGATCGAAATAAGGTCCTCTGGAGTCGTTCCGTAGGCATTTAGGGCCTTAACTAAATCATTAAGTGTAGTTTTTTCTTCAAAATAAACGGCAGAGGCAGATTTTGCCGCATTTTGGCCACCACCTTGGCCTTCTCCGACTTCAATTGTCAGGTTCCCATGGCTGATCGCCACCTCTTTGAGAAGGACATCACCACCGGCCACGATAGTACCAGTTCTTTCATTGATGATAATTTTAGCTGATTGATCTGTTTCAACTTTAAAGTTTTCAACAATTGCCATGAGAGCAACAACACTTCTCTGGTAATGTACAGGGACAATTAAATCAATCGTTGTAGCATCTTTGGCATTAGCATACTTACCGCCAAGTTCTTGGTTGATTGTTCTTTCAATTCTCGCAGCTGTAGTGAAATCGGCATTATTTAAAGAAAGTCGAAGTGAGTTTTTACGATCAAAATCTAAGTTGATTTCTCTTTCAACAGATGCTCCAGAGGGAATAAGTCCTGTTGTCGCAAATTTTGCACCTTGCTTTAGACCACCAATTGAAAGGGGACCGTTTGCAACTGCGTATACATTACCATCACCACCTTTAAGGGGAGTTACGAGTAAAGTTCCACCCGCAAGAGATGAAGCATCTCCAATAGAGGAAACAGTTACATCTATTTTTTGGCCAACGCGAGCGAATGGTGGAATTTTAGCGGTAACGATTACGGCAGCAACGTTTTTAGAAGTCACTTCTGTTTGTGGATTAAGCCCAAGTTTTTGAAACATTCTCTTAAGCGATGTGTTTGTTATTTCACCACCACCGTCACCAGAACCGTTAAGTCCTATAACAAGACCATATCCGATAATTGGATTTTCACGAACACCTTTTACAGTGACTAAATCTTTAAGACGTGAGGCCTTAGCAAAGGACACGTTTGAAAAAAGAAGAGACAAAGAAAGTAATAGAATTCTTTTCATTTAATCACCTAATAACTGTTACGTTAGACTCTAAAAATTTTGAAGAACTAATGGTATCTTCATCTGATATATCTTTACGCGACACGAGTGCCTGTAATTCAATTAAGCGTTTTTGATTTTTGTAAAGAACCAGTTTTTGACCTCTTACAAGGAGGTGATCTTTACTGATTTCCTCAACAATAACAGCAGAAATTCTGTCGTGAACCTTCTCTGGATCACCGTCTTCTGAGGCCGTATCATCTTCTGCACCTGACGCCGCTGGTGGCGTCGCTGCTGCTGCGGCGGGATCTGTAGAAGCAGGTCCTTTTTCTTGTTCTTTTTTACGAGTTGGGTAATCAGGAAATGCTCTTTTAAGTTCAAGAGTAATTTCATTCTTTAATTTAGATTGAACATTTATAAGAACAATGTCTCCGTTCTTTTTCCATTTGTTTTTGGTGAAGAGGTAGTTTTCATTACCTGAACCAGTCCATAGACTTCCTTCGTCACTATTATCCTCGAGATCTCTTGCGGTAACTCTTTTTTTGAATTCTTCTTGAGTGTTGTACTGTCTTTTAATATTGGGCTGAATAACAGACTGTTGAGCTGATGTGACAGTGTTTAGTGGAGCAGATCTTGGCGCATAGTATCCGTTTGGATTACTTCTTTGCGGAGCTCTGAATTGATCAAAAGTGTTATAACCACGTTTATAATTGGCATTATAGTTTTGTTGTTCTTCTCTATCTAATTCTTTGTGAATGCGATCTACATAACTAGCACATGAAGTGAAAAGAAAGAGTGATAAAATAAATAGAATAGACTTCATAGCTCGACCAATACCTTGTTAAAATCAATAACTGTTGCTGAAAATGTTCTGTTTGATTTTGGGTTTCTTAGTTCAATGTTTTGTCCCTTCGCACCACTTCGCAAAGGAATTCCATATCCAGAAAGTTTTAAAGAACTCGACTGAATAACAACTTTGGCCTGTTGACCTCTTTGAACAAGATTGATTGGAACAATGTCATATTTCTTTACTGCATGACCAACCGGAAAATGTTTGTTGTTTTTATAAAAAACTACTTCGTTTTTACTTTTTAAATAATCGCTCGGTCTATCTGTGAAGATCAAGGCCTCTTCGAACATATCTGGAGTTAAATCTGTGTTTATAGCACGTATTTCATCTTTAACTTTTACAACTTGTACTTGTCTTTGAATGTGAATCTGACCCCACTTTGTTGCTTTTCCAAAAGGGGAGTTGATTTCAATATTTAAAGCATAGGTTCCAGGACGCTCACATTGATAACATTTGATATTTAGGTTTTGATCTTCAGTAAGAGTGAGCGCTCCATCGATTCCTGTCACTTTTAAATCTGTAATGAATAAATCTCCTGCAAGATTTAATTTTTCTTTAACAAATTCGTTTAGTGAATTTATTTGAACCTTATTATTAGTGATCTTCAAGTTTTCTATGCTAGCACCTCTAGCAATATGAAAACCGGGAATAACACCGTTAGAGTTTTTTAGAGAATTTACAAGGTCGATTGTTGAACTTTGGTCACAAGCAGTTTGTAAACTTGCAGGCAAAGTTTCAATTTTTTGATCATTAATGAAAAAGATTTTATCGGGCAATGTCATTTCACACGATAAAACCTTAAAAGAAGCGATGAATGTGAATAAAATGAAAAAGTATTTAATCATCATTACCTAATATTGTTCAGCGTTTGCATCATTTGATCTGTAACACCCATGACTTTAGAGTTCATTTCGTAGGCCCTTTGAGCACGAATCAAATCAGTCATCTCATTCATTACGTTTACATTTGAGTTTTCAAGAGAGCCTTGGACTACAACGCCTGAGTTACTTTGACCTGCTACGTTTTGAATGGGTTCACCAGATGCTGTTGTTATAAGATAATTGTTTCCACCAGCAGACTTAAGTCCTACTGGATTTACAAAAGTGAAAACTGGAATTTGTCCTAGATTCACTGGTTCAAGTTGACCATTAACATATGCCTCAACAGTACCATCCTCGCCAATTGAAACTGATTTTGTTCCTTGGGGAAAAGAAAAATTTGGAAAAAGTTTATAGCCTTGCTTATTTACCACTGTCCCTGTTTGATCGACGTTAAATGAGCCATCTCTTGTATAAAGTACCTCGTTATTAGGTTTAACAAGACCGAAAAAACCTTCTCCGTTGATCATTAGATCAAATGGGTTGTTTGTAATCCTAGGCATACCTTGTGAAAATTCTTTTCTAACGGCTGAAATTTTGGACCCAGAACCAATCTGTAATCCAACGTTATATTGAGTGTTTTGACTTGACCTAGCCCCTGCTTCAGTAACAGTGTTGTAAAGCAAATCTTCAGACTCAGCTCTTTGTTTTTTAAATCCAATAGTATTTACGTTGGCAATGTTGTTTGAAATTGTACCAACTTGTGTTTCCTGTGCCGCCATTCCTGTCGCAGCAGTGTTGAGTGCGCCAAACATTGCATAGGTATTAGCTGACATAAAGAGAATAAGTGCTAGTGTTGTCTTCATAAGACTCCTAAAATTTAGAGATTTCATTAACACCTTTACTGCTAATGTTGTCGTAAGTTTTTATAACGTTTTGAATACTTTCAAAGTGTCTGTGTGCTTTGATAAGCTCAGACATTTCCTGAATGGCATTAACGTTTGATTGTTCTACATAACCTTGATGAATAGCTGTTTTAAGTGGAGTGTTGGAAATATTGTTCAGATCTTTATTTATGAATAATGAACTCCCTTCTTTTCTTAGGGCGTGAATATCTTTGAATTCACGAACGCTCATTTCTCCGACTTTGATATTGCCAGTGAAAATCTCACCTTGAAGATTTATAGAAATATTTCCACCATTGGCCTTAATAAAACGCTCTTCTGGTTTTGGAAGTGTGTTTACTGCATTTACGTTTGTATTTAAATCTGGAGGAAGATCTAGTTTAGATAAGACTTTGAAGCCTTGATCGGTTACAAGATGTCCTTGATTATCTAAAGAGAGCATACCTCTTCTTGTATAACGAATACCATTTGGTGTAAGAACTTCAAGAAAGCCCTTGCCGAATAACCCAACATCTAATGGGTTTTTAGTAGGTCTTAATTGTCCTTGTTCAAAAATTGTGTAATTGCCATCCGCCTCAACTTTAGAATGTTCAGCACCCTGGCTTCTGTAAAAATCTTCTGGAGCAAATTCTTTATTGGGTATATCAATGTCCTCGACACCTTTATCTAGTGCCGTGAGATATTCACGAAATGTAACTTCGTCCTTTTTAAATCCTGGTGTGTTTGCATTAGCAACATTGTTGGCAATTGTTTCAACTTTCCTCTGTTGAGCAATCGCGCCAGAAAGTGGGACCCATAATTCCTTCAATTCACCCTCCTGGTGAGCCTTAGGAAAATAGTATCAATCCCTATGCCATAGATTCCACATGGGTAAAATTGACCCACTGAATAAGTCTTTGAAATTATGTCAAAACTGGTTTCAGATAGAGATAATAATGTTATAGATATAGAGATATATGAAAATTTTTCTCAAATTATGACCATGATGCGTCAAAGGTATGACATATGAGTAAAGAAACAAATTCATTTGAATCATCATTAACAGACCTTGAAAAAGTTGTGCGTGAACTTGAATCTGGTGAGCTTTCATTGGATGAAAGTTTAGTGGCCTTTGAAAAAGGTGTTAAACTTTATAAAGGCTGCAAAGACTATCTCACTAAGGCCGAGAAGAAGCTTTCAAAACTAACCGATAGTCTAAAAGAAGAAGAATTAGAATAGTGCGATATCTCGCTTTTGTTTTTATCCTATTCATTTGTTTTTCATGTTCTCAATCAGAGAAAGAGAGAAATATTCTTTTCACTGGTGTAGATGTTGATAAAACAATGGCCATTAAAAGCTCGCCCTTTATCAGTAAAGAAAGAGTTCGATCTCTAGATATGGGTCCTATAAATGTTGAGGGCCCTGATCAAGTTTATGACGAAAAAATTGAAAATAAAAAAGTTATTGCCCTCTATTTAGGACCAGGACTTCATAAATCATTTGCCTACATTCCAGTTATTTCGTGCTTAAAAAGAATGGATCTAGATTTTCATATCATTGCTGGAGCAGAGTTTTCTGCGATGATAGCATCTTTATACGCTTATGATTTAACCGCTGAGGAAATTGACTGGAAACTTTATCAAATGTCTGAAGAGATAAAGAATAAGACAATTTATTCAAAGGATTGGAGTGAGACAATAGTTAAGTTTGTAGACAAAGAGTTTAAGAACAAAAGAATTCAAGGAGCAACAAAGGTTTTAGCTGTTGCTGAATATGATTTAAAAAAGAAGAAAAATGTTCTTACGTTTAAAGGAAACTTGAAAACGTCGCTTTTAAACAATCTCTCTTTAACTTTTAGCGGCAATAACGTTAATTCAGTATTTGGCAGCGAAGATGATATAGTAGAGGAGCTTAAAAAAAGAGCTGACTATGTCATTGTCCTAGATGTCCTTGGAGATAAATTGAAATTGAATTCAATTAATGACTATCTTTATGGCGTCTATGGAAAATTGATCGGTCATAATATAAAATTTGATACACGTGCAGATTTAAAACTCAAAATTCCTGTGGATGAATTTGAATTAGATACTGAGAAAATTGGTGATGTAATTCAAGTAGGGAAGGAATATTGCAAAAAAGTAGAATCTTTTTTGACTGAGTTAAAAGATAAAAAAGAGGAATAGATTTAATGAAGAAGTTGATCATAAGACTGATCCTAGGCGGATTAACTGCTGGTATTCTTGGAGTTATCGCCCTTGCCTTGCTATTTGTTTATTTTTCATTCGGATTACCGAAAATTCAAAGTTTGGCCGATTATAAACCAGCATTACCATCACAGATTTTATCTAAAGATGGGGTTGTCTTAGCTGAAATTGGTAAAGAGCGCAGAGAAATTGCAAAATTTGATGAGATTCCAAAACTGATTGTGAATTCATTTTTGTCTGCGGAGGATGATGGTTTCTATGAACATAAAGGAGTTGATTACCTAGGTGTTCTTAGAGCTATGCTTGCAAATATTAAGGCAGGTCGAGTTGTGCAAGGGGGAAGTACAATCACCCAACAGGTTGCAAAGTCACTTCTTTTATCTCGTGAACGATCAATTTCTAGGAAAGTAAAAGATTTCCTTTTGGCCCAAAAAATTGAAGAGAAGTTTACTAAGGAAGAGATTTTATTTTTATATTTAAATCAAGTTTATCTTGGTGGTGGATACTACGGAGTTAAAACGGCATTTCGTGGTTACTTCGGTAAAGAGTTAAGTGAAGCGACTGTCGCCGAGTCGGCCATGATTGCTGGTCTTCTCGTTGCTCCTGGGCGCTATTCCCCTTATATTAATCCAAAGTTTGCATATAAGAGACAACACTATGTTCTAGGGAGATTGTTGGCCAACGGAAAAATATCAAAAGAGCAGTATGAAGAGGCCCTAAAAGAAAAAATTAGATTTAGGCTTCGTGAAGATAATGATTTCAGAGCGGGTTATTTCACAGATTGGATTCGTCAAAGAGTTATCACGGCCATTGGCGAAGAAGAGTTTTTAACTGGTGGTTATAAAGTTCAAACAACTCTTGATTATGAGCTACAAAAGGCAGCAGAATTACAAGTACGTTATGGTGTAAAAGAAGTAGATAAGAGACAGGGATTTAATGGACCGCTTGCGACTTTAGCACCATCTGAAATTAATGATGAATATATTAAAAAATTCAGAACAGACTTCTATATGAATAAGTCTGAGTTTTTCACGTTAAGTGAATCTTTGGAAAGGGAATATGAAATGGCCTTTGACGAAGAAGAACTCACAAAAATTGTAGAACATCGTGATGAATTCACTGGAAAAATTAGATCAAAAAATTATCTGCATGGTAATTTAAAAGACGACAAACTTTTAAATGCTCTTGAAGTAGGCAAGTCTTACGAGGCGTATGTTCTACATACTGATGACGATTCACGATTGATTTATGTCAATCTAGGTGGTCTTACTGGGGTTATTCCATATAGATATTTTAGATGGGCACATGAAAGAATCATTAGTGAAGAAAGAAACTTTTTTCCATATGTGACTCGTCCTAGCAGTATTGTAAAACCTGGTGACAAAATCCTTGTTGAGCTAATGGGGAAAAACACTGGTCTGTTGCCGCAAATGTGGTCAACAGGAAAAGAGAGACTAGAGCGAAGTAAAGATAAAGAAATTGTTGAGAAAGAAAAATATCTTCTTGTTATGCTGGATCAAGAGCCGATTGCAGAGGCCGGGCTCGTATCAATTAGACCTGATACAGGAGAACTAATCTCTATGGTTGGAGGTTATGATTTCAAACGTTCTCAATTTAATAGAGCGCTACAATCAAGAAGACAGCCAGGATCATCATTTAAGCCACTTCTATTTGCCGCTGGTCTAGAAAATGGATTTACACCTAATTCTATTATTATAGATTCACCAGAGGCCCTTGGGGGAGTTGATGCAAGTTTAAATTGGAAGCCAAGAAATTATGATGGAAAGTTCAAAGGGCCAATTACATATAGAAACTCACTTGAACAAAGTAGAAATATTCCAACGATCAAAATTACTGAAAAAATTGGAGTGCCAACAATATTTAAATTCATGGATAGAATTGGATTCAATGCCAAGCTTGATAGAGACCTAAGTCTTTCTCTCGGGTCTTTTGGCGTTACTCTAATGGATATTGTGAAGACATTTTCAATTTTTCCTAATGGTGGAAAACTCTTGAAGGTTAAATCAATAGTTTCTCTTACTGATCGCGAAGGAAGACAGTACGACAATCTTGATAATTTGAATAAGGATGATGTCGTAGCTCCTGAAGTTGAAACAACTGAAGTAAAACCAGTAGAAGAACCTATCCAAGAGGAAGTCGCACAAGTTGAAGAAGAAAAGAAAATAAATCCTTATCATGAACTTTTAAATGATGAACAAGTTTACGATCCTAGACTTGCCTATATTATGACAAACCTTATGAAGGGTGTTGTTAATTATGGAACAGGAAAAGGTGCTAAGAGTGTAAGTACCTTCTTGGGCGGGAAAACAGGAACAACTAACAACTATGTTGATGCTTGGTTTATCGGTTTTTCAGCAAACGTAGTGACGGGTGTATGGACAGGATTCGATGACAATAAGACTCTCGGTTGGGGTGAGACTGGTGCAAAAACTGCGCTTCCAATTTGGAAAGATTTCATGCAAAAGGCCATTGAAAGATATGGAGAGCGTGACTTCAGTGTTCCTTTAGGAATTGTTAACGTTCCGATTAATAAAGAGACTGGCCGCCTCGCAAAGAATGGTGAGAAAGAGTATTTTCTGGAATCATTTGTTGAAGGAACTGAGCCAGGTTCTGAGACAGTTGAAGAGATAAAAGTTGACCCTAAAGGTCAGCTACTTGAAGATGATGAATACTTCAATAATCAGTAAAACCTTTTAAGTAAAAAATCTACCTGCCGATAAAGCTCATGGTGCTATAGCACCGTGAGCGAGGCGCGATGAAGAATCAACCAACAAATTTAAAAAAAGTAATCTTAATGAGTGTATTTTTCTCATTTATGATTCACGTTGGTTTTCTTGTTTCAAAATATGATGTCTACTCTCTAATTAAAAATTCTGAAGAAGAAGCACCAAAGAAACCTCAGAAGATTAAACTTGTTTTTAAAGATAAAGCAAAAGTTGAAAAACAAATCGTTAATAATATCAAACAACAAAATCAAGAGAAACCTGAAGATTCTAAGTTTTTGAGTCACAGCAACCAAAGAGTTGATCGTCAGAGTGTTTCCAAAGATATTGGCTCATTTAAAGAGGCCGGCCTAGGTTCAAAAACAGCGATGGATATGGATCAAGGTGGAAAGAATGATAAAACGCCAAAGAAAAAAGTTAAAAAAGGTAAGAATAAGAAAATTTCATTTTCTGATTTGGCCTTCTCAAAAAATCCAGTTAAGAAAAATGTGATGGCACAGGCCAAAGGCCTTAAAAATGGAAATGCAAATGAACGAGGATTGTCACGTGCGAATGACTTCGTAGAAGAAATTCCCCTAGGTGATATGACTAAACTTAATACTACAGAGTATAAGTATTACGGCTTCTATTTTAGAATTCGTCAGCGTCTTGAGCAGTATTGGGGTAATTCAATCCAAGAGAAGGCCAAGAAAATAATGAGTTCTGGAAGACGTGTTCCAGCGAGTGAAAATCATATAACGTCACTTAGAATCGTTCTCGATGAGAAAGGTAATATTGTCGACATTATAGTTAAAAGTACTTCAGGAATTGCAGAACTTGATGAAGCCGCTATCGAATCGTTTAATAAAGCTGGGCCATTTCCAAATCCTCCAAAGGGACTTGTTAAAAATGGTGTTGCAACAATCGAATGGGGATTTGTTGTAAAATCTTAGTGAGATGAAGACTTAAGCATAGTCTTTAGCTTGTTAATCCCTTCCATCATTACGTAATCATTCCAAATTGAGTCTAGTTCTCTAACTGTTTCAACAATTTGAATTGCCGCTTGGTCGTAAGAAATTTTTTGGCTTTCTGCTAAATGTGAGATCGCAATTGAAAGAGCTTTAATGGCCTCTGTCTGACAAGTGGCCGATAGTCTTTCTTCATAGCTGCTATCAATTCTTTTTTCTTTGCTCTTGATGATTGCTGTATTGATTAATTGAATTGATTCTTGATTGTTATTCATAGCTCTGGAAATCCTCTTCAGATGGGCCTGTCAAACGCTTGCAGTATGAGACTTTAACAACAGTTTGTGAAGTAAAAAAAGCCACAATTAAAAAAAGTTTATAGTAGGTAATTCGTTTAGATATGCGGTGTGAATATGTTTAGGAAAATTGTGGATAAGTTGTGTGAATTAGTTGAAAACCCCCGCAAAAGCAGGGGCTTCCTAAGATTATAGTTCGCTGCAATGTTGTTCGTAATCAGCACTTGACAGTAGTGAATCAAGTTCAGAAAGGTTCGTTGCCTTTACTTTAATGATCCATGAGTCATATGGAGACTGGTTACAAAGCTCTGGAGATGATTCAAGTTCGTTGTTTGCTTCAACAACTTCACCAGTAATTGGTGAGTATAAATCACTTACAGATTTAATAGATTCAACAACACCAAAAGTGCTTGCTTGATCTAGAGTTGAACCAACTTCTGGTAGCTCAACGAAGACGATGTCCCCTAGAGCTGATTGTGCGAAGTCTGTAATACCGATAGTTACGATATCACCTTCAATTTTCGCCCATTCGTGGTCTTTAGTGTACTTAAGTGTTGATGGTACTTGATGAGACATTATTTGTGTCCTCCTGTTACAAAAGCTTTCGCATAGTATGTTGCTTCGAAATCATTTTTACGAATTCTAATTTTATAGTTTTTATCTTTTGGATTTTTGTTTGCTTCTACCTGGCAAATGGCCACACCTTTATTCGCAGTTACTGACATTGTTCCAGAAGTTACTTTTCCAATGATTTCATCTGCGGCATTAAGAACTTCATAACCTTCTCTTGGAATTCCTTTTTCAAGAGCGAGCTTAACAAGAGTGTACTTGGCTTGATATTCACTTAATGCTTGTTTGCCAATGAACTCAGGTTTATTAAGTTTTACTGTCCACTTAAGACCAGCATCCAATGGAGTTATGTCATCTGTAATTTCGTGACCGTAAAGAGGATAACAAACTTCAACTCTTAGGACGTCTCTCGCTGCCAAACCACATGGAGCGACACCAACAGAAAGAAGTTTGTCCCAAAGTTCTCCTGCGAATTTATGTGAACAGAAAATTTCAAATCCATCCTCACCTGTGTAACCAGTTCTTGCGAGAATTAATTCATTTCCATTGAATTCACTTTCTTTAACAGAATAGTATGGGAATTCAGCACTATCGATAATTTCTAAATCTTTTAGGATTTGTTCTGTCTTAGGACCTTGGATGGCCAAAAGTGAGTATTCGCTTGAAAGATTTGTAAGAGTACAGTCAAAGTCTCCCACAAATTCATTGAACCAATCCCAGTCTTTTTCAATATTCGATGCGTTTACACAAATAAGAACGCGACCATGTGAAAGTTTATAAGCAATAAGATCGTCGATGACAGTTCCGTTTTCTCTACATAGTGGAGAATAAACGGCCTTATTAGATCCTGCTCCGAGAAAATCATTTGTTACCATGAAGTCCACAAACTTTTCTGCGTCTTCACCCACACATAGAAATTCTCCCATGTGACTAACATCGAAAACACCACAGTTTGAACGAACAGCGATAACTTCTTCTTTAACTGAAGAGTATTGAAGTGGCATATCAAAACCAGCAAATGGCGCCATTTTCGCACCAAGGTTTACATGCTTATTATGCAATGAAGTAAGTTGTAGAGACATGATTTCTCCTTAATAATTTTCTTATGGATATAAGCTCTTTTTAGCAGCTTGTAAAAGATTTTGAGCAAGAGAGAGAATGGTCATGGGACCTATTCCACCAGGAACAGGAGTTATGGCCTTAACTTTATTAGAAAGAGTTTGAAAGTCACAATCTCCAACTGTTTTGTTATCATTGTTTTTGTTGATTCCAACATCAATTACAATTTGAGTTTTATCATCGCGAACATGATCGCAATTAATAAAACCTTCCTGACCAATTGCACTGATAATGATATCAGCACTTTTAGTGATCTCTTTTAAGTTTTTAGTTTTTGAATGACAAACAGTTACCGTTGCATTGTAGTTCATTAAAAGTAGGGCCAAAGGTTTTCCCACAATTAGCGATCGTCCAACAACGACAATTTTTTTTCCTTCAAGGTCGATATTGTAGAACTTGCAAAGTGTGACGATTCCTTTCGGAGTACATGGAGCAAGTATCTTATCTTCTTTGTTACCTTTGTAGAGTTCAAAAACATTCAGTGGATGAAAACCGTCTACATCTTTTGTTTCATTGACAAGAGTCGTGACATCAAGATGCTTTAACTTCTTAGGAAGGGGAAGTTGGATTAGTAATCCATGAACGCTATTATCATTATTGATATTTTCAACTTCGTTTAGGAAATCTTTTTCATCAATATCAGCAGACAGTTTTATAATGTCGCACTTGGCACCGATCTTTTCGCAAAAAGCTTTTTTATTTTTTGTGTAAATGACACTCGCCGGATTATCTCCAACAAGGATCACTTTAAGATACGGAGTAACCCCCTTACTTTTAAGTAAGTTGCACTCATTAATGAGGTCATTGATATTTTTATCAACGACGGGTTTTGCGCTAAGCACATTAGACATAATCGATTTACTCCTAAAGAGTTGATATATTAACTAAAAATATCTTCTTCGCAAAGTTGTTAAAAAACATCGTTTTGAGTATAAAGCACGAAGATGGAGGTCCTATGCAATTTTATATTGGACTTGGAATGCAACTTATTGGTTTTGCATCTGTGGGAATGTGCTTATTTGCAGGTATGACTAAGGGAGATTATGGTCAATTGGAGTTAGTCCAATTAATTGGTGGCTCTGCGTTGTTCTATATTGGCTCTGCAATTAAAGGCAAATCAAAATAACTAATCATAGACGATAGGGGACAAGGCCTTGTAGAATACTCTTATGATTATTCTTGGCGTTGACCCTGGATCTCGCAAAGCAGGCTTTGCACTCATTGAGCTTCACGGTAAAAAAATAAATTATATAACTTCGGGCGTTATGAAATATGACGATGTGGACGAGTTCGTAGATAGACTTGGACATATTTATGATTCATGCGAGGAATTAATTCGCGGCCACGCTCCTGCTGAAATTGCTATCGAATCGTTAATTTATGTTAAAAGTGTAACTTCGCTGGCAAAGCTTGCTCAGGCCCGTGGAGCTATGATTGCTGCTTTTATGAAAACAAATAAGGGCAAAGTTTTTGAATATAGTCCGAACCTTATCAAATCAACGGTGACGGGGCATGGGCACGCAACGAAAGAAAGTGTGGACAAGGCCTTAACGATGATATTTGGTAAAATTGAATTTAAAACACACGATGAATCAGATGCGCTAGCAATAGCAGTTTGTCATGCTTTAAGTCGCGACATTAAAATTGTCACAAATAAAAAAGCTATTCATTCTTCAAAGAGCAGATCTCTCAAATCAGTATTTGCTCATAAAATACAGGAAAAAAGATGATTGGATTTTTACAAGGTGATGTACTTTTCAGTGATGGAAATGAAATCATTATAAATACGAGAAGTGGAACAGGATACCAAGTTTACTTTTCAAATGTCGCCCTAGAGGGGTCAAAAATTAGTATTTACGTGAGTCACATTGTTAAAGAAGGCTCAGAGGAATTATACGGTTTCAAATCTCTTCGCGATAAAAAAATGTTCGAATTGCTAATATCTGTAAAAGGTGTTGGGCCTAAGTCCGCTTTTAATTTGATGGCGGCATTGAGTACAACTCAAATCATTGATTCAGTTTTAAATGATGACAAGAAAACTTTAACGAAGGCCCCTGGGGTTGGAACTAAAGCAGCATCTCAGATGATTCTTGATCTTACTAAGAAAATTGAAAAAATTAGAATGTACTCTAATAAAACGATCGTAATTTCTGAAATTAGTTCTGGTGAAGTTGAATATGAATATTCTCAACCGTTATTATTTGAAGATGCACCTTCAGAAGTTTCTGCAGTAGTGGAGAATGATCAGGTTCTAAGAGAAACGATCATGGCCTGTAAAGAACTTGGATTCAAAGAAGACAAAGTCATGTCTCTTGCCCACAGAATTATGTCTGAAAATAATATCGTCAAAGCAGAGCAATTAGTTCACCTAGTTTTAAAGGAAATTTAAAAAGTGGAAGAAAACGAAAGATTGATGTCCTCTTCAATTACTGATCAAGAATATAAGCAAGAAGTCTTTCTTAGACCGAAGGATTTTAGTGAATATATTGGCCAAAAAAAGGTCGTTCAGAATATTGAAGTCATGGTTGAATCCGCAAAACTGCGTGAACAAACTATGGACCATTGTCTTTTGTCAGGACCCCCAGGCCTAGGGAAAACATCGTTAGCGATGATTATTTCAAAGGCCCTTGGCACAGAACTTCATGTGATTTCTGGACCGGCCATTGAAAAAAAAGGGGATCTTGCTGCGATCCTTACAAATTTACAACCTCACGATGTTTTATTTATTGATGAAATTCATCGTATGCATATTTCAGTAGAGGAGATTCTCTACTCTGCAATGGAAGATTATCGATTAGATATTCTTATTGGTCAGGGGCCAAGTGCCAGAACTATGCAAATAGACATTGCTCCTTTTACCTTGATAGGTGCCACAACGAGATCGGGATTATTATCCAACCCGCTACGCGATCGTTTTATGGCCCATCTCCATTTTGATTTTTATAAAGCTGAAGAGTTGGCCCAGATTGTAAGAAATAATTCTCACAAAATGGAAATTACTCTGAGTGAAGGTGTTGATCTTCATATTGCAAAATGCTCAAGGGGAACACCGAGGATCGCAAATAGAATTCTAAGACGCGTTCGCGATTTTGCCATCGTTGCAAGAAACACTAAAGTAACTGAGCAAGATGTTGAGAAGGCCTTAGGTCTTATGGAAATTGATTACTATGGCCTAGACAGAATGGATCGTAAGATTCTTTCAGTTATTAAAGACTATTATGGTGGTGGCCCTGTAGGTATTGAGGCCTTGTGTGCAACTTTGTCTGAAGATAGAACGACAATTGAAGATGTTTATGAGCCATATCTTCTTAAAGAAGGTTTTCTTATCAGAACTCCTCGTGGAAGAGAAATATCTGAAAAGGCGAAAGATCATATAGAGAAGTCAAATTTCTAACACTGAAGGTATTTTTTACAAAGTAAATAATGTGCTCTGAACTGAAGTGATATATTCACGCATTATTGGAGTTATTATGAAAGAAATCTTTTCAGTGATTCTTTTTAGTTCACTTTTTATTTTTAATTCTTGTGCCTCAATGAGTACTGAACAAGTACAAACGGGTCCTAGTGAAGATATTGCTAAGAATATTAACCCATTCTATTCAGATGGTTGTAGCCGCTGGCCAGAAGGTACAAAAGATAAACCTTTTGCTTGGTTAGGCTGTTGTTTTGAACATGACAAGGCCTACTGGATGGGTGGCTCTGATTGGGATCGCAAACTAGCTGATCGTAAACTCAAACAATGTGTATCGAAAAATTTCTCTGATTGGATGGGAATTGTAATGTATCTTGGTGTTAGGGCCGGAGGAAGTCCAAGCTTTGAAACTGATTATAGATGGGGCTACGGATGGAAGTACAACCGTGGTTATACTCCCTTAACAAAAAAAGAGCGTGAAATTCTTATGTCATTTCTGCCAACAGCAGAAGATGATATTTGGGATTATATTACGATCCCTCACTACGAAGACAAAGAATAATTTATCTCTCAACAATCGCCATGGTGAGAGTGCTTAAGCAAACGAGCTTATCATTCTCATCTGTGATTTTAATTTCCCAAAGATGACTCTTTCTTCCCTTGTGCATAATTTGAGCTTTCGCTGTGACTAGACCACTGCTTACGGGACGTAAGTGATTTGCGGTAATAGATTGGCCAACAGCATAGCTAATTTTATTATCAAGAATGAGATTGCTGGCAACACTTCCAACAGATTCGGCCAAAACGCAGCTTGCTCCGCCGTGAAGGACACCGTAGGGTTGGTGAGTTGTTGAATTTACAGGCATTGTTCCAACCAAAAAATCTGGGCCAATTTCAGTGATATTGATATTTAAATGCTCTAAGAGAGTGTTTTTATTGATTGAATTGATTTTTTCTAATGTGAGCTCTTTATGAAACCAAATCATCTTAACTCCTTGAAAATACGATGTCTTTTACTCGGTCTTTACTCTAAGTGTTTATAAAGATTGGCAGTTTTTAAAAACTGCAAAAATTCAATAACTTAAAATTTATCGTCAAAATAGTTGATATGTTTGGCAATTATTACATTCTTTATGACCACAAGTATAGAAACGATTATTATGGGAGATGGAAGAGCATCCGTTTCTTCTGACGAGGCAAAACTTTCTAAAGCGTGACCCTCGTGAAAAAGCTTATATACTTGAATATAGCTGTTTACAACGCATGTTGCATTGGATTAAAATAGCCTAAATTGCTAAAAACACTGGATTTTGTTTAATGTTATATCAAAGAACTATCGCCAAATCTGTAAGTATCACAGGAATCGGTATTCACTCAGGAAGAAAAGTTACGATGAAACTTCATCCTGCTGAAGCTGATACGGGCGTGCGTTTTAAACGTGTAGACATTCCAGGTTCGGAAATTCTTAGAGCATCTGCGACTTCAGTAGGTGCAACAGAAAATAATACAACAATTGGTGAAGGTGTTAATGCTGTTCATACAGTAGAGCACTTACTTTCAGTTCTTTATGGACTAGGTATTGATAACGTCTTTATTGAAATTGATGGCCCTGAAGTTCCGATCATGGATGGCTCAGGTGCTTCTTTTGTTTTTGTATTAAAAGAAATCGGAATCACAACTCTGAATAAATCGAAAAAGTTTCTAGTAGTACTAGAACCTGTTGAAGTTAGAGTTGATGACAAGTGGGCGAGAATCGAACCTGCTTCTCGTTTGATTATCGATTCAACGATTGTTTTCACTCACCCATTAATTAAGACTCAAAGAAAGACTTTTGAATTTAGTTGCGAAAATTATATCAATGAAATTGGTAGAGCTCGTACATTTGGTCTTTTAAGAGACGTTGATATGTTAAAGAGAAAAGGCCTAATCAAAGGTGGATCTCTCGACAATGCCATCGTTTTAGATGAATACAAAGTTGTAAATGAAGACGGTTTAAGATTTAGAGATGAATTTGTTAGACATAAAATTCTTGATACTGTCGGCGACTTCGGCCTTTTAGGTCATGAGATTGCTGGAAAAATTACAACTTATAAATCTGGTCATAATCTGCACAATCTTCTGTGTCGTAAACTTCTAGAGACGCCAAGTGCTTATCAAATTGTTGCCGCTTCATCACTAGAAAAAGAAGCGCTAGAAGCGTTTGAACTCCCTCTGGCACTTACCCCCAGTTACTCTTAAATAAAAGACATTTCCCCTTTTTATTAATGTTAAACTCTGATAAATAGGCTATGCTCATAGGGCATAGCTTCAAATTTTTTTTAAAACAAAAGGATCGGTATGAAACTGTCAAAAGGCTTTTGGCAAACATATAAAGAAACACCTGCGGATGCTGAAATCACATCTCATAAATTAATGATTAGAGCAGGACTCATTCATAAATCAGGAAGTGGACTTTATAACTATCTACCGATGGGCTACCGTTCAATCAGAAAAGTTGAAAATATCGTTCGCGAAGAATTGAATAAAATCGGATCGCAAGAACTACTTATGTCTGTAGTGACTCCAGGTGAGCTGTGGCAAGAAACTGGTCGTTGGGACAAGATGGGTGATCTAATGCTTAAGTTTAAAGACAAGGCAGATCGTGATCTTTGTATTTCTCCAACAAATGAAGAGGCAATCACAGATATTTTTAGAAAAACAGTAAAGTCTTATAAGCAACTTCCAGTATCTCTTTACCAAATTAATACAAAGTTCAGAGACGAAATTAGACCACGCTTTGGTCTAATGAGAGGTCGTGAGTTTACGATGAAAGACGCCTATACATTTCATAACGATAAAGAATGTATGGATAAAATCTATGACGATTTTTATGGTGCATACTCAGCAATCTTCACGCGTCTAGGCCTTGAGTTCACTGCTGTTGAAGCTGATGGTGGAGCAATGGCCTCAAGTGATGCCAAAACACATGAGTTCCAAGTTATTGCGGATTCTGGTGAAGATGCGATTATCTACAGCCCAGAAACAGGTTATGCGGCCAACGTAGAAAAAGCAAAAACGAAAAGAGCAAAGGTCGAATTTAATCATACTTCTGATGCTATTGAAGAAGTTGCCACACCAAATAAAGCGACAATTGAAGACGTATGTAATTTCTTAAAAGTACCACAGCATACAAGTCTTAAATCTCTTGTATACGTAGATGAAAGTGGAAAAGAGAAAAAATTCTATCTCCTACTTCTTTTAGGCGATGACTCATTAAATGAAGTTAAACTAGGTGGATTTTTAAAATCAGATAAAGTTCGTGCGGCCCACGATGGTGAGTTAGAAGAGCTTAAATTAGAAAAAGGATTTATTGGGCCAATCGGTCAAAATATCTCAATCGTTTTTGATAGAGAAGTTGATTTAGAAGCGGCCTTTGTTGCTGGAGCTAATAAGAAAGACTTCCATATTAAGAACTTAGTTCCAAAAAGAGATGTTGCAAAATTTGAAGTTGCAGATCTTAGAGAAGCACGCGAAGGTGATTTAACCGAGTGTGGAAAAGGTACAATTAAAGTAAGACGAGGGATCGAAGTTGGGCATATATTCCAACTCGGGGATAAATATACTAAGGGTATGAACGTTACAATTCTTGATTCTAACGGTAAAGCCCAGCATCCACTTATGGGTTGTTATGGTATTGGTGTAACAAGAGTTGTTGCTGCGGCCATCGAACAAAATCATGATGAAAATGGAATTATCTGGCCAGCATCTATAGCTCCATATGATTTATCTTTTGTCTCAATTACAAAATCAGAAGAATACAACAAGCTTGCAGATGATATTTATGAAGAACTTCTAAAAGAAGGTCTAGATGTTGTTTATGACGATAGAAATCAGGGGCCAGGCTTCAAGTTTAAAGATGCAGATCTTTTAGGATTACCAATTCAACTTGTACTCGGAGAGCGTGACCATAAAGAATCGGGCATGCTTGAAATCAGAATTAGAAGAACTGGTAAAACAATCAAAGTTTCAACTGAAGAAGCTGTAAAAAAAGTAAAAAGTGTTCATAAGTTAATTCTATGGAGCGAGCAGAGCAAAGGTTTTGAAGTTGCAAAGCTGATGGAAGAAATTAACAAAGTTCTAGATGTTGAAAAAGAAGTAGTAACAGAATGAAAGAAGTAATCATAGTAGGGCTTCATAGTATTGCCGAGGCCCTAAGAAATAAGAAAAGAAGCTTAACGTCACTCTATGCATCTGAAGACGGTTTGGATGAATTAAAAAAGAAGCATGGAGTAACTAAAGCTGAACTTGAGAGAGTTGAGATAAAACTTTGTTCTTCTCATAAATTACAAGAAGAAGCGAAAAGATATTATTCGATTCACGACTTCAACTACACTCGCGTACCCTCACAGATTTTCTTAATTGCTGAAAGTTTAGAAGAAGAAAATATCGGATGGGTAAGTGATATGGTAAATGGGGGCAAGGCCCCTCGAATCATTTGTCTTGATCAAGTTACAGATGTTCAAAATGCAGCAGCGATAATGCGTACAGCTTGTTTCTATGGTGTAGACGCTATTCTTATTTCTGCTAAAGGTAATTTCGGAATCGCTCCATCATTTGCAAGAATTGCATCGGGTGCACTTGAGCACGTAAAAATTATTAAAGTGGCAAGTCTTCCAAAGGCGATTACAAAGCTAAAATCCCTTGGCTATTCATGTATTGGATTTAGCGAGCACGAAACTCAGGCCGCTGAAAAAATTGATAGCGAAAAAATAGCACTTGTTCTTGGTGCAGAAGATGTTGGATTATCAAACGCAGTTATGAGAATGCTCGATAAAACTGTAGCTTTTAAATCACAAGGACCAATTAAATCATTGAACGTATCAGTGGCTGCAGCAGTGGCCATGGAAAAATTTTTCAGTGGCAACTAATTTAATTGATAGGGAAAAATTTTTTTATTAAAAAAAACTTGCAAACCTAAAACAAAGCTTTTATAACTACTATCCACAAGCTTTAAGAGTGCGCTGGTTTAGCTCAGTTGGTAGAGCAGCGGTTTTGTAAACCGCAGGTCGTAGGTTCGAGTCCTATAACCAGCTCCAGATTTACTCGGGGCGAGATTGCCGAGTGGCCAAAGGCAACAGACTGTAAATCTGTCGGGTTTACCCCTTCGATGGTTCGAATCCATCTCTCGCCACCATCTTGACACTTGATAAAAGTTGATAGATAGTATAAAAAATTATTCTATGCGGGCGTAACTCAGTTGGTAGAGTGTCAGCCTTCCAAGCTGAATGTCGCAAGTTCGATCCTTGTCGCCCGCTCCAAATAAAAAAAGAGTTCTTCGGAACTCTTTTTTTTTGCCCTAAATTCCCCAAAAAACATTGTCCTAGAGCTATTTTTGCTTTACATAAGCCTACCATATGATTTAAAAATATGTGAAATGCAGATTATGGGCTTGCGTGGCTCAGTGGTAGAGTACTCCCTTGGTAAGGGAGAGGTCACGGGTTCAATTCCCGTCGCAAGCTCCATCTCTGAACAACAATGGTTTAGAGGCATTTTTTTTATCTTGTTAATAACGAGTTAGCTTGTAATATTTTAATTTTTTACACGCGATTTTTGCTTTAAGGAGTAGTAATCATGGCAAA
>NZ_AUNE01000050.1 GCF_000447755.1 Bacteriovorax sp. BSW11_IV
CTCGTCACTTTCCCATTTTAAATGTTCTGTCATATAGAGAGCATAAAGAGCGGCGAGTAGTGAATAATTGTAAATATCAGGGCTCTCAATTCTTAAGTGATCTGCAAGGTCTAAGTATTCTTTGGAGCTTGCGATAATATTAACCATATTGTGAGCATAGAAGTTGACGTATTTTATGGTTTTATCATCGAGATTCACTTTAAAAATATTTTCCTGCAAAATATTACTGGTATGAATGAGAAAATTCTTTTTCTTCTCCGCATTGATATTTTCATTACTAGCAATCGTTTTACATATTTTTAAATTTAAAAGAGTATAGGCCTGAAATTCATCAATCAGAGCATGCAGAAAATCGATTCCTTTTTCTTCAAATTTTTTAAGGATCTCGTAATTATAATTGTCGCCTTTATTTGCAACTTTAATATATTTTCCTGGGCGAATACGAATATAAATATCAAAGGGAGCAGTTTTTCCTGAGATAAAAGAGCGGATAGGAACTTCACAAAAAAGAATGTCCTCCATCTCTTTTTGTTTGTAACTCTCTTCACTTGCACCCAAGAGAGTCATGATCTTATTTCTAAGCTCGTCTTGATTAATAGGTTTTGCAACAAATTCATCGGCCCCTAAGTGATAGGCCCTTTTAGCATCAAGGGCCGAAAGAAAAGAAGTCATGATCACAAAGGGCGTAGTCGGTAAAATTGTTTTTGTATCAGTAAGTAAGTCGATACCACTACCATCTGGATAGAGGTGGACATCGGAAAGAATAAGATCAAAGTTATTGTTGTTGATTTTGTTTTTTGCTTCAGTGAAAGATTCGGCGAAAGAGAGTTTAACGTCGAGGTTTTCGAGATAATACTCGAGTACATCATGAATTCCTTTTTCATCCTCTACTATTAAGATCGATTTCATATTTCAAACTCCCTCGCTTTGTTAGTTTAATCCTAGATTTTGTTTACACAAAGGAGCAATTGACATGATTTAGATAAATCATCGTTTAATAGCTAAGTTGCTAGAAAAAGCTCAAGTTTAAACAATATTTACCGACAAAAGGAGATAGAAAAGGAGGGAGACATGTGTGATTTTTGTAAAGCAGAAAAGCGTGATTGGAGATTCACTAATGGTAAAAACGCTAAGTTATATAAAACAAAATTATTCCGTGTTTTCAAAACGGGATCAGTGCCTGTGACTCTTTGTTATCTATGTTTGATCGATCTGTTTTGTCTCGGTGAAAAACGTTTTCTATGCCGTAGTTTGCCACTACTTAGGTCTCTAGGCTCAAGAGTGCAGAAGGAAAGTGAAAACATTTGGTAATTTCGCCCAATTTCATTGGCTTATATTTGCTAAGTTCTCTAAATCTCAAGCTCCATAAATACTGATTAAAATCATCAAACTTTTGATATCGTGTAATCATTAAGAAATCCTCAGAATCTCTTTACAATTTCTTCATAAAGAGAGGAAGGGGAATCTTCGTGTGTGATGTTTGTTCTATTAAAGAGATTGATTGGAAGTTTAAGCATGGTGAGAATAAAGCGCGCTTAAAGAAGGCCTTTCTCTATCGCTTCATTGCTGGTTTCATGGTGGAATTGGAGCTTTGCTCTTTGTGTGATCGTGAGCTTTTTTATAATGGAGAAATAAAATTTTTGTCTGACTATGAAGAACTTGAAGGGAAGATTAATAAAAATAAAAAGAAGTATCTAAAACCAAAAATTCAAGCGCGATAAATTTCCCAGCGGGCCTTTTTTTCGCTACACTAGTTAAGTCTATTTGCGAGGAAAAAGCATGAATCCATTTGAGTTAAAGTCACTGACTTCTTCTTTTATTAATAACGAATTTTGTAAATCACATAGCGATGCGATCACAGTATTAAATAAGTATTCTAAGGAAGAAATCGCAAGTGTTTCGCTTGCCAATGAATCCGAAATTGAATTGGCCCTAAGCTCTAGTGAGAGCGCCTTTCAGATCATGAAAAATTGGAGCGCAGGGGATTGTTACTCTCATCTCGAAAAATTCATTTCACTCATTAAAGAACATCGCAATACTCTTGTTGATATTATTGTTGCTGAAGCTGGAAAGCCTCGCTCTTATGCCCAAGTCGAGTTGGAAAGAACAATTCAAACTCTCACTTTTGCAATGGAAGAATCACGCCGCTCCCATGGGGAAGTCGTCAATCTTGATTTCGCTAATGGCACGGGAAAAACTGGCGTCGTTAAGCGTTTTGCTAAAGGTCCAGTGATTGGAATTTCACCTTTCAATTTTCCTCTTAATCTCTCCGTTCATAAAATTGGTCCGGCCTTCGCTGTAGGGGCCCCAATTATTTTGAAGCCTTCGCCTTATACGCCTTTAAGCGCTCTGTATATTGCTAAACTTTCTGCTCTTGCGGGTTATCCCCCTGGTGCATTGAATGTCGTGGTCGCCAATAATGAACTTAGCGAGAAACTTGTTCGCGATTCTCGCACCAAAGTTTTTTCTTTCACAGGAAGTCCCGTGGTTGGTTGGGCCTTAAAAGATAAGGCCCATAAGAAAAAAGTCGTTCTTGAGCTTGGTGGCAATGCGGCCGTGATCGTAGATGAAGATGCAAATCTAGAAGAGGCCTGTGCCATAATTGCCAATGGCGCCTATCTTTATGCTGGGCAAATTTGTATTTCAACTCAGAGAATTTTTGTTCATAAAAAAAGAGAGAAAGAATTCACTCAAATGCTCGTTGCAAAAATACAAACTCTAAAAGTAGGTGACCCCAATGAGATGAACGTCACTGTGGGCCCGATCATCGATGCTGTTCATGTGAAGAGAATTAAAGAGTGGGTTGACGAGGCCATTGCCATGGGTGCAAAGTGTGAAGTTGGGGGGAAAGTTCTCGATGAACAAAAAAGTTTATACGCCCCAACACTTCTAAGTTCTGTGAATAAAGAAATGAAAGTTTATGCCCAAGAGGTTTTTGGCCCAGTGGCGACGATTAGTTCTTTTTCTCAATTTAGTGAGGCCATTAATTTAGTGAACGATTCTGATTTTGGACTACAGTGTGGTGTGTTCACCAACGATTTTTCTCATGTCAAAATGGCCCACGAAAAAATTGAAGTTGGTGGCATTATCATCAACAACGTTCCCGGTTTTCGTATGGACCATATGCCTTATGGTGGCGTTAAAGATTCTGGGCTTGGCCGTGAAGGTGTGCGCTATGCCATGGAGGATTTCACCGAGGCGAGACTTCTGGTCTATTAATCGCATACTAACAACTTAAAATCACAAAATTAGGGCCATAACTGTCAACTTTTTTAAGGGGATAGTTTTGGCCAAACAAAAGCGCTCAAGGTATGAATAAAGTGGGAAACACGAATCAAAAACACACTGGGAGCTGCTATGCAAAAGATTATCTTTTTTGCATCCTTATTTTTAAGCACGTATTGCTATTCAAATTTTGACAATGCCGATTGGTCAACCGAGGCCTCAATTGAAAAAGGTGAGACGAGGGCCAATATCTACAATCTCGAAGAAGAAGAGTTTGAACAAATTAAAAGAGATGGTCTTATCCACGCTCTTCGCTATCCCGTGACTGTGACGGGACTTCTTATTCCTTATGATCCGATGAAAAACTTTTTCAACGATGGTGAAGACAAAGGTCTAAAGAAATATCTCGCGAAGATTGGTCAAAAACTTTCTGGCTTTCATGATGAAAAAAGCATGTACGAGTGGCTAGGCCTTAACAAGTATAACGATGAAAATGCCACAGGCATTTACAATATTCCTTATCCTGATGGGCACAAACCTGATTACTACATGGGTGCCAGTATTATTGAAACAAAGTGGGGCCGTGGGCTTACTTATTCATGTGCCACTTGTCACTCGGCCTCTTTATTTGGTCGCAGCGTGATGGGTCTTACTAATAAAAGACCGCGCGCCAACAGATACTTTGTAATGGCGAAAAAATTTGTTCCGCTGATTCCTTCTCATCTTTTTGGTGAATTCACTGGGGCCACGCCAGAAGAAGTTGCGATGTTTAGAAGAACAAAAAGAAATCTTCCATCGGTTGGTGCAAAAACGCCACAGGCCTTGGGCCTTGATACATCACTGCCACAAGTTGCACTTTCACTTTCAAAAAGAAAGACAGATGAATATGCAACAAAAAGCCGCTTCTTTGAATTCTCTCCAAGACCTAATGCTCTTAAGACAAAGATTGCTGATTCAAAACCAATGGTATGGTGGAACTTAAAGTATAAAACGCGTTGGCTCTCTGATGGATCTATTGTGCAAGGTAACCCTATTCTTACGAATTTTCTTTGGAATGAAATTGGAAGAGGAACTGATCTCAAGGAGCTTGAGCAGTGGATGAAAGATAATCAAGAGACGATTAAAGAGCTTACTGTTGCCGCTTTTGCAACTGAGGCCCCAAAGTACTGGGACTTTTTTCCAGCAAGTAAAATTGATCTTGCTAAAGCAAAGCGTGGAGAAGCAATCTACAAAAATCAGTGTTTGAAGTGTCACGGTGAATATGTGAAAGCATGGTCGAGTAACTATTCTCATCTTCTTACTCATGAACAAAAACTCGCGACAACGAAAGTGATCTATCACGAAAAAACACCTGTGAAAGATGTTGGAACTGATCCAGGTCGCTATGAAGGAACAAAGGCCTTTGCTGATGCACTTAACAAGCTTTCCATTTCAAAATGGATGAAGACAGTTGTCGTTCCTCAAAAAGGTTATGTGCCACCGCCACTTGTGGGAATTTGGTCGCGCTGGCCTTATTTTCACAACAATGCAATTCCAAATCTTTGCGAACTTCTTACTCACCCAGATAAGCGTGTGAAGACGTTCTATCAAGGTCCTGCCAATAATCCAGAGACTGATTTTGATGATGAGTGTGTGGGTTATCCGACAGGTGATAAAATTCCTAAAGCATGGAAAAAAGATAAAGATGCTCTTTTCGATACACGTCGTGAAGGAATGAGCAATAAAGGACACGCCAAGGCGTTTATTGGCGAAAATGGCGAAGAGATCTTAAGTGTTGAACAGAAAAAAGATCTTATAATGTTTCTAAAAACATTGTAGTTGCAAAAAATCCTAAATCCGTTTAGGATGACAAAGAATAAACCCATCTGGGAGGTACTGACATGAATTCAATTATTGTAAAAGACATTTTAAATAATGAATCGGCAGTACTGTCACTCGTCTAAATACCACGATTACAGTAATTCATAATGAAGGCCGGTTCTAGTAACCGGCCTTTTTTTTATTAAGGCACATTTCTAACAAGGAGAATGATGTGAACGTATTTTTATTATTGAATAAGGAGGATTTTATTATGAATCAAAACTACGAGGTCAGAAATGACGTATTTTTTGAAGATAGACAACGTGCAAAGGGGCACAAAAACCCTTTTAGAAAATGTAAATTTGGAGTTTGGAAGAAACGAAAGAATTGCTCTTATAGGTGCTAATGGCACAGGTAAATCAACTCTTTTAAATATTTTATTTGGTGAACGAGAAGGAATTGATTGTTCAAACCTTCAGACCAATCTTCCAGACTCCCGCTATTACCATAAGCAGGAGCTGACAAATGACAAAGATATTCAATTTTTATTTTTTCCAAAAAACACAGAAGTGGGCGCACTTTACCATGCCATTTATGAAGGCCATGCAATCGTTGATGACTACTCAAGATATGAAGAACTCGGAGGAACAATTCTTGAAGAAAAGTTCTGGCGACTCTTGGAAAATCTTAAGTATGAACCCACAAGGCCACTTTCCACATTAAGTGGAGGCGAGCTGATGCGTTTGTATTTAAAACGATGCGAGTTTCATGAAAGTGAAGTTGTTCTTCTTGACGAGCCCTCTAATCATTTAGATTTAGAGGGCAAGAAAATGTTATCGCAATTTATTGAAAACTATCGGGGGACAATTATTTGTATCTCTCACGATGTGGAGTTTATTGATGGACTTTTTTCAAAACTATGGGTCATTGAAAACTACAAGATCTCTTCTTTTAGTGGTAATGCCACTGCATTTTTTGAATATAAAAAATTAGAACGCAAAAAACTCATTCATAAAAAAGAGCTTCTGCGTGATGAGATTAAGAAATTAGATCACGCTCTTGAAACAAAGAAGCGACTTCAAGATAAAAGAGATCATTTTAAAGAGAGTCGCTCAATTGCAAAGAATGGGCGAATTTGTAAAAGAGATGAAGGATCGGCAAGTGGGAGCTTTAGGCCCAATAGTATAAGGGCGCAAATGAATCGCCTTAAAAATAGAATTTCAAATACGAGTGACGAATTGTCATCTCTAAAGACGCAAAAGATTTTAAATCCAAAACTACAAGCAGTATCCCTACAAAAAGGGGGGCGCTTGTTGCTTCATGGAAAAAAGATCATGAGTTTTCCCACGCAAGTTCACCCCATCGAGGAAATCTCCCTTGAGCGTGGTCAAAAACTTTGGATTAAAGGGGCCAATGGTTCAGGAAAGAGTACTCTCGTTCAATGTCTTATAGGGGAGGGGGAAATTTACTCTGGAGAAGTTAAAAGTGTTGATAATTTAAAAATCGTTAAGGCCACTCAGCTTATTCAAAATGACGAAAGTCTGTTGAACGAATTTTTTGACCTAGATAAAGAGAGCTTCACACAAGTGGTCACTCTATTTTGTTCATGGGGTGGAGATTATGAATCCTTAGTTAAAAATAAGGCGCTCTCCTTTGGTCAAAGGGTAAAGTTGTGGCTGGCCTTTTTAAGTGTGGCCCAATTTGATATTTTGATTTTGGATGAGCCTGAAAATCACTTGGATATTGTCGGCAGACAGGGGCTTTGCAGCTTTTTGTCTCAATATCAGGGATCATTGGTGCTTATCACCCATGACGAGGTTGTTGGCAAAGCGTCAAACGCCACAGAATTTGCGTTATAGGGCCTGACAAACTTCCCATTGATTTGTGTTTGCGGTATCCTGTTTAGATTAGAGAAGGAGAGTGTAATGCCATCATTTGATTTAGTTTCAAAGCTCGATATGGGTGAAATGAAAAACGTGGTGAACATGGCCCAAAAAGTTATTGCTGGTCGCTATGACTTTAAAGGTTCAGATACAACGATAGAATTTAAAGGCGAGAAACAATTAGAGATTCGTGCTGACGATGATTATAAAATCAAAGCGGCCCTTGATATCTTGCGTGCACAAATGGCCAAGCGTGATATCGGGATGAGAAGTATTGAACCAGGTGAAATTGAGCCAAGTGGAAACCAAAAACTTAAGCAGATGCTTGATCTTAAGGCCGGCATCGATAAGGATATGGGAAAGAAGATTAATAAGATCATCAAAGACTCAGGTATCAAAGTTACTTCAAGTTATATGGATGAGAAAATTCGTGTTCAAAGTAAAAATATCGACGATCTTCAAGCATGTTTTCAAATGCTTCGTGCTCACAAAGAAGTGACGGTTGATCTTCAGATGGAGAATATGAAACGTTGAGATCATCACAATTTATCTTAAATACACCAATTGCCCATAGAGGCCTTCACAATGAAAATGTGCCAGAAAATAGTCTAGGTGCATTTTCATTGGCCATGGAAAAAAATCTTCCCATTGAATTTGATCTTCACTTATCAAAAGATGGGAAGCTTTTTGTGTTCCATGATTACTCATTGGAGCGCATGACTGGGGATTTAAGGGCCTGTGAAGACTTAACGCTAAAAGAGCTTCAAGAGCTGAGGCTTAAAGACTCTCAGGAGAGGATTCCCTCTTTTCAGGATCTACTAAGATTAGTGAAAGGCAAAGTTCCCCTTGTGATTGAGCTTAAGTGCTACACGCGCGAAGATCATATGGCGAAGATTTTGATGGAAGAGCTTGCAAATTACGACGGTGAATTTGCAATCCAGTCTTTTAATCCTATGCCTTTGACTTGGCTTCGTCGTCACTACCCTGATTCTCTTTTGGGACTTCTTAGTGGCAGCTTCGAAGGAGCGAATATTTTATTTCACAGAAAAATTCTTCTGCGCTATCTCCTTGCCACTCCAATGGTAAGACCAGATTATTTTGGATTAGAGTTTTTCGATAGACCTACGATCCAAAGTTTTCTTGCGAAGTACATATTTAATAAGCCGATAGTTCATTGGACTATTGATAAAGAAAAAGATTATTTATTCTGCCTTAAAAAAGGGCGCAACGTAATTTTTGAGGCCTTCTTGCCCCAATTAAATGGAAATTCTTAATGAAAAGAGCTGCTATTATTTTCAGCACGATTTTTATCCTTGCTGGAATTGTTTATTTTTTCTATGCCAATCAATCTCTTAATTCAACTTCTCCAGATACCATCTCTAAAAAAGTAGAAAGCTCATTTGATAAAAATGATGATTCTGTGAAATCACCAAGTCTACTTACAAAAGAAGATGTTAAGGCCATCTCTGAGAGCACTTCACTTACTGAAGAGCAAATAATCGAACTAGAGGCCACGTTTGAAGAAATTGAAACGCACTGGCAAGAAGAAGTCCAAGATATTTTTATCAATGACATGGGCCTTACTAAAGAGCATGTAGAAGATTACTTTAAGATGCGTGAAGGTTTTGAAAAAGATTCTTATGAGGCCTTTGAGGCCTTTCATGAAGAGATGGTAAGAAAGCACGGTGAGAATTACTCTTACAACCCAACAGAAGACGAAGAAGCTTTCCAAAAGAAAATTCGCGAACGTTATGAAACTGAATTTCAAAAAAAGATTGGACTTGAAAATTTTCAAAAGTATATCCAGCTTAAAGACTCTTTCAATCAGCGCCTTATTGAGAAGTATGACTCAAATAAGGGCGTTCTTCACATAGAGTTCTAAATGTTAGGTAAGTGGAAGGATATTGAAGTTAAAGAAGTTCTGAAGGCCACGGTGTTTCGCTACTTTCAAAAAAGAAGGCAAAACGCTGATGGCACTAAAGAGTTTACTTTCGATGTCCTCCAGTGTCCCAATTGGGTGAATGTGGTGGCCACAGATACTGATGGCCATTTTGTCATGGTAAAGCAATTTCGCCATGGCACCGCTGAGTTTAGTTTCGAATTTCCTGCAGGAGTTATCCATAGCGGCGAAGACCCAATGCTTGCTGGAATGAGGGAGCTTAGGGAAGAGACGGGCATGACTTCCAATCAATGGACTTATCTCGGGGAGATGAATGTTAATCCCGCATTTATGACAAACAAGTGTTACTTCTATCACGCAAAAAATTGTATCAAAACTCACGATCAAGAACTCGACCCGCTCGAAGAAATTGAAGTTCATGCGATGAGTGCTAAGACTCTTCACACGGCCATCCAAAATCATAGTGTCAACCATTCGCTTGTGACATGTGGTTTATATCTTTTGGAGCATCATTCATAATTTTTGTGCTTTCCAGTGCTTTATTCTTGATAATGCGGGGATAGTTTAAAAAAGTTCAGCATGAGTACTTCGTATAAACAGATTTGATGTTTAAATAAAGGCAATCTAGTCCGAAGGGATTTTTATGAAAAAGCTCATGGCCTTTATTTTTTTATCACTTCTTTTTTCTTCATGTAAAAATCAGATGAATGTGGAATTGAATGATCTTATTAAGGCCAATGCAAGTTATGGTGATGAGAGTTCTTCAGATAACCCCGTAGTAGAAACATACGGCTATCGCCTAGACGCTACGGATGAAGAATATGCAACATACTCTGGTTATGCTCTTCAAATGGATAGCACTTACTTGGCCGCTACTTATACAATGACAGGTGCTCAAAAATTTAACTATGGGATTCCCACAAATTTTTCAGGCACGGACAATCAAAAACTCGATTTCACTTCAGGCGTAAAGGCATTTGAGTGTGATATTTCATATATCGATGCGGCCCCAACAGATAGTATTTTTGGCCAGATTTGTGGTGTTTCAGAGTTCATTACTAATAAGGGTGTTTTGTTTCAGATTGTTGTGAATAATTCAAATATTACAGTCATCATTGTTATCGATAACGCCATTGTTTACAGTCAGAGTTTGACATCACTGGATGAAGCACCAGAGCGTATCGGCTTTGAGTTAAATGCGAACACTGGGATTGTTACAATCTATTTTGATAATATTATCGTCCCTCTAAGTTCTAATGCCTATACTGTGATGGAGTATCTTGGCGTTCTTTCTATTCAGGAGGGGGATGGCAATACCAACAACACGGGCAAAGAGACTTCGATGCGTTTAGTTTTAGATGGAAGTGATATGACTAATGCTTACGATACTCCAACAACAGACCCCTTTGGTGGGCCTGTTGCGAATATTGTATTCTAGCGAGTTTTTTTATACGGCGTTTTAGGTCTTTGTTTTTTTGGCTGACCTGTTAATTCAAAAACATCTTCAGAAATAATGGGGTGAAAATAATCGGCCTCTTCAACAAGAAGGTGAGAGGTCGTATCTTCGATGGCCGCAATCTCAACTCTTACACCTTCACTTTTTAAGTGGCGTACAAGTTCGATATAGTCACTATCACCAGAGAGGATGATAATGGTATCGACCTTACTGGCAAGTTGAGTGGCCTTAATGGTTAATGGGATATCGGCACTTTTGTGACATGGAATAACTGATCCGTGAAAGTAAAAGTGTAGACGCTCTTTTAGTTTAGAGGAAATATTTTTTCCTTCTCTAAAATAAATGAGCCTGTTGAGTCCACGATTATCTAAAAGACGTGGGATAAGCACGTCAAAGTTAATCATGGTGTTTTCGCTTTTTGTTACAGTATGGAGCGAGCGCTCGATATTGTTGCCATCTACAAGAATGGCAACTGATTGATTGATATTTACATCGACTGACATTTTATTCCTCCGGTTCTTCACCCTCGTCATCGGAGCAAGTGGCACCGTTAACAAGATAATACAAAAGAGAGCCGATGTTAACTCGCTGTGCTTCAGTATTGCGGTAATAGAACCAGAACAGATTATGGTGTTTGAAAATCGTCACTTTCGAACATGGGATCGTCATATACTTAATCATATGAAAGAAAACGACTCGTGCGTACTTTTCATTTCCATCTCTAAGGTCTGGAGCAAGCATTAGAATAACGTTGCGGTAAACCTCAAAGGCCCTATCAAGCTCATCTCTGTCGATAACATTGTCTTGATTGCGATCAAAACGTAGGAATGTTGATTCGATATTGAGCATGGCCCCAATGACAAGAGTGTAATCTCTAATTCTCATTGGTTCTTCAATAGGAATGTCTCTGGCAAAACCTTCAATACTGCGAATGAACTCGATATTTTGCTCTTTTGAGTTATCTGTTGAGTACCTCTGCAGTTGAGGGAAGAAGTTGTTAAATTTTAAATCTTTGAAAACTACATCAAAGAAGTTCTCTCTGTGGCAAACAGGATCAATACGATAGTCGCCATCAGATTTTTCGACAAATGGACAAATGTCTTTCATTCTGTCCATGACTTTGTTGGCAAGCACTACTGCTTGTAAAATAAGAGCAACGTACTCCGTTCCTTCTTCTTGATTGAGTTGCATATCTCCATTTGATTGACTCTGGAATAGGTCACCAAGAAGGAGAGTGTTTCTTGAGAAGAATTGGAAGTTGCTAGTCCATAGGTTGAACTCTTCTAAGATAGAACGAATACCAACAAGGAAATCTCCAAGTTGTTCCATCGTAATTGAGTTGCCTTTGGCATCGTTTGGATTGCTTACATAAGGGCCATAGGCCACAAGAACTTTTCCTAGACCCCAACGAATCATAGAAAGCTCTTCAAACCCGTACTTATTGCGAAGAATCTTGAATGTATAATGTTGCATTCCTGAATCTTGATCTCTGAAGTAGCGGTAGTTTGTTGCAAGCTTTGTGAAATTTTCTTTAAGCTCTGGCATGTAGCCTTCTCTAAGCTTCTTGTACACAGGAAGGTTAGGGAAGTTCACTGTCTTAAGCTCATTTAAGATTGTTTCTACGATATTTTTCTTGCCAAAAATATCAGGTAGATTCAATTCTTCAGCTTTATTCTCTAAGAAATCAAGGGCGCGACCACCAAAGCTTTCGGCCGTTTGACTTCTACCACTCTTAGAAGCTTTCTTTGCCTTTGGCTCAAGTTGATCTTTCATATGATCATAAGTCGCATCAGTGAAGATCATGATCTCGAAGGCCTCAAAGAACGTATTCATGACAGTGTCGATATCTTTCTTTGTGAAGATAGAATCAAGGTCTTCATGATTTGAAGGAAGGTCTGGCTCTTTTGCGTTATAAGTCAGCTCTTCTCTCGGTTTAAGTTCAATAAGCCTTTCTTTAAGATCAATGATTGTTCTTTTAAAGCGAGTAAACTTCACTTCAGTAAAACGCTCAAGAAGTCTAAGAATAGAAGTCACTTTAATGATATTTGTCTCAGGAGCAATCTTCTCCATAAGATCATTTAGTCCTCTACCAATTTCGTAAACTTTTACATTGAAATCAAGTTTCGTCTCATACTTATCGCGCTTTAAAGTAATGGCCTCAATCAGAAGTTTTACTATAGCGCGTGCTTTAGAGATAAGTTTTTTCGCATCTTCCTTAGAAAGATTATCAGGTGCTCCACCAACAAGAAGCGCCTTTACTGGGAAGACATCTGCAATAAGATCAAGGTCTTCGTCTTTAAGATTTGTTAGATTTTGTGTCTCTTGTAAGAAGCTTACAATATCCACATCTTTATTAAAGACACGGCCTTTTTCTAGGTTCTGATCAAGCTTTCCTGTGAACTCTACAACAGTTGAAAGAAGTTCATCTTGGTGCTCAGAGATTTCATCATTTTCGTATTTTTTGAAGAAGTCCTTAATACCATCAGTAAGGTTAAGTCCATCAATCAATACGTTGATATAGTTAAGAGCACTTTGGAATTCTTTAAATGTGTACGTTTCTTGATCGCCGCCCAGAATATTTTTCTTGAAGGCCACAAGGGCCTCTGTGAATTTGCTTTGGTCTTCTTTTTCAAAGAAGAACTCGATGATTTTCTTCGCTTCACTTGCTGCAAGCACAGGGAAGTCCACATCAGTTTTAAGAAGAAGAGATTCAATCTTAACCAGCTGTCCTTCTAGGAGGATGCGCTTTTGCATGGCCTCTTCTTTTCTTGGAAGAAGGTAGCGAATATCAAAGTAAATCTCTGCTAGCTCTTTAGTCTTACTTAGAGCATCGAAAACTTCTTTTCTTGTAATAAGCTCACGTGAGCCACCAAGGGCAAGTTGTTTGATAGAAAACAGAGCATTGACTACTTCCATGTCGAAGTTAAATGTCTTTGTTTCTTTATTAAGAGTCTCAATAAAATTAAGAACTGCAAGCTCAGAAGGAATAGTCACTTCATTACGAATAAGAGTTTTGGCCTCACTCGGAAAGTGCTTTGCTAGTGAATAAATCTTTTCACGAGCCGTATTAACATCGTCTTCTTCTTTTTTCGTTAGATCTTTTGTGATCTCTTCAATCTGGTTGTAGCGCTGAAGAGACTTGATACCTAAACGCAGGTAAGTAAAAATCGTTTTAAGGTCTTTGAAAAGAAATTTTCTTTTGTCGCCACCAATGAGGTCTTTTTTGAAACTTTCAATGAGCTTTTCATAATCGCGCAGCTTGAAGCTTCCGCTTTTTAGCGTCACTTCATCTAGATCGATCTGCTCAGCGATATTGAAGAGGTCATCAATATCAAAGATATACTCTTCGTCTTTGTGCTTATAAAGAGCGTTTTCAATATTGTCGGCCTTATCAATAAGGTAGTCATGATATTCCCACTTATCGCTAAAGTCGCTATCGGCGATAAGAACGGCATCGAAGGCCGCGATCAAAATTCCTGGGGCCTTTGAAACAAGGTCAATAAGCTCAAGTGATGTGATCTCTTCTTTTGTTCCGCCTAGGAAAAGCTTTTTAATAAACAGAAGTGAGTCGATGACTTTTTCATCAACATTCTTTCCAGAAAGCTTTGACTGAAGGTCTAGGATAAATTGTTTAAGATTAATTTTCTTTGGAACTTTGTGACCAATTTCAATGATCTTTAATGTTTCCGCTGAGAAGCGTTCGATGGCCTGAATAAGAAGTTCGCGGTTTTTCCAAAAATCGGCGCGCTTTTTCTTATCACTCATATCACTAAAAACTTGGTATATAATGATGGCCTCTTTATTCACGCTTGAAAGAAGCTTGAATAGAGGAGTGATATTATCTCTTGAGATTTGTCCGGCCTCATCGCGCAGAAGAAGCATATTAAGTTCGAACACAAGGCTTAGACCTTGAATGATCGTCTCACTATTTTTGTCGAAGAATTTTTTTACGAACTGAGAAAGCTCACCTTCAGTTAGAACGTCGCGGTTTTGTGTTTTCACGTAACGAAATTGAGCGAGCTTTGATTCGATACACTCAATTTGTTCTTGGACGTTTTCTACAAATATTTGGCCGATCTTGGCCGGATCAATCGTACAGTCGCTCCCAAGTTGGGGGCTTCTGTAGACGTTAGAGTCTTCTACAGGTGTGTCCTTCAAATATCCACAACTTGCAAGCAAGGTCATGGCAAGGATTAACATGATATTGTTTAATTTTCGCATATTTAAGCCAACTTGGTTGGTTTATCGTGTTGATTTGTGTTAGAAAACCATATTAAATTTGTCACCAAATAGGAAGTAAAGTTAAGGAAATGTAACTTAATTACATGGTGCGCAAAAATAAAGTGCATTTTGCCGTTGGAAAGCTACTATGGTTTTAATGATAAAGAAATATTCGATACTACTTGCAACTCTAATCGCAATTCCAAATAGTTGGGCACTAACTTTGCCTAACGGTGATATGAATGGCAGTGTATCTTTCGAAAAATTTCACCGCCTGAACAGCCCAGGTTATCAAAACAACTTTAATGAGTGGGCCGGAGTTTCTTTAAGAGGGCAGGGCGACTTTAAGCATATGCGCGGCACTCTCGATGCCGATCTGCGCTTCTTTTTCAACGACACTAACGATATCAATTACTCGATTTCCGAGGCGAATCTTGAGTATTCAGATTCAGACCGCCGCTTTGTGGTGGGAAGGAAGCTTCTTGATTGGAATATCAACGAGCACTACTGGATGCTAGGAAATATGAACGCTCAACAAGGGATGCAGCTTCTTTCTGAAAAGCAGGAAGGACTTGTGGGCCTTTATGCTGAGAGAAAGTTTGATCAGCACTTTAAGCTCTCGCTGTTTTTCTCATATCTTTATATACCACCGTTGAACCCTGGTATTGATGTGAAGGACGGCAAGATCACGTCGAACTCTGAGTGGGTGAGAAGACCGCCAGAATATACTGTTATTGAAGGTAAGCGAGTGCCTATCGTTTACAATATCAATATGCCTGAAATCTCGGATATCGTTTTCAAGAAAAGTCTTGGGATTCGTCAGGCCTATGGCTGGGACGGCGGAGAGCTTTCAAGTTTTATTATCTATAAGCCTGAAAATAAAATCAGGGCCAACGCCGATGCCGTTTTAAATCAAACGCCAGAAGGTGATTACAATATTAATGTTACGGCCAACCCGATTGTGAACCACCACATGATTTATGGTGTGCAGATTCGTCAGGACTTTGGCGATGTGAAGACGGTGACAGGCCTTGATATTACTGATCCCAACGCTCGTTTAGGAAAGGACTTTGAGATTATTGATCCTGTGAAGATGAAAGAGAGCAACAGAACTTTTAGTTCTGATTACTTCTCGATCGCACCGGCCTATGATCGCGAGAGCTACTTTCACTCAACGGCCTATATTGACCGCACGAACTACGATATCCTTTTTAGTTATATCCAGCTTCTTAGTGATAATAAGCGTGGAAACGATGACTTCTATAGTGATGCCATTAAATGGAAGCAGGCCTTCGGTGGGAAGATCCGCTACTTTATAACTGACAATTTTAATATTGCGGCGGACTTAAAGTACGATATCGCTAGAAAAGACAATATCTTAAAGCTTGAGACTCAATATCGTTTTGCTCCACAGGCCGATCTTAAGGTGGGAGCGGAGCTTTTCAAGTCACCTCAAGAGAATTCTTATTGGAGTGCTTATCGTGCTCATGACACGATTTACACACAATTACGCTTCCTCTTCTAATTCTTTACTTTTGTAATTTACGATTATCACGTATAATTTTGGCCATGACGATGAAGTTATGGCCTCGCTTTTTATACGCTCTTTTGCTTCTTCTGACACTCTGTGTGCCAGGGACTCCTAGTGCAAACGAAGTATCTCGCGAAGCTAAAATTCAAGTTGAATACAAGAGCGTCTTCTCTCACTTTAGAAATGGAGAGAAGGAGAGTTTTGAAAACTCTGTTTCAGTTGATTCTCTTCATTTACCTTTTTTAGGGCTTCTTGAATTTAGAGCCGAGCTTCTTTGTCAGCTCGATTATTTTGAACCCGTATTCAGAGCAAGAACAAATTTCTTCGAATACCCAACAGGTCCGAGTCCTCCTTATTTATTAAGCTGATTACACTTTTTTAAATCGTTTAATAAATTCTAAGGAGAATTATCGTGGAAAATAATAAAGGCCCTGAAAAAAAAGGGAACAACATCGGGTTATACTTTTTTGCAGTTTTATTTTTAGCAATGCTTGTTTACGCCATTGTTAGTCAAATGATGTTGAATCAATAAACGGCCCAAGGAGGGACACTTTTAATGGAAGCGATTTTAAACCAAGGACTATTAATTGGCTCAATCCTTCTCTTTGTAAGTGTCATCATCTCTAAAAGCTCTAGCCGCTTTGGTCTTCCCATCCTAATCATCTTCATGCTTGTGGGGATGTTTGCTGGAGGCGAGGGCCCAGGCGGCATCGAATTTGAAAATTACGAACTCACTCATTCCCTAAGTCTCGTGGCCATCGTCCTGATTATTTTCTCAGGGGCGCTCGACACTAAATTTGATGAAATCAAACCCGTGGCCCGCCGAGGTGTTCTGCTTTCAACACTTGGGGTTATTCTCACGGCCGGATTGATTGGGGCGTTTTCATATTACATCTTTAAGATCTCTCTTTTAAAGTCCCTTCTATTAGGAGCGATTCTCTCCTCAACAGATGCGGCCGCTGTCTTTGCTGCGTTTAAAGACCGCCACTCGGGCTTTGATAGAAAACTTAAAGGCCTTCTTGAATTGGAATCGGGAAGTAACGATCCCATGGCCTATTTTCTCGTGACGATCTTTTTAGGTTTAGTCGATAAGACTATTACCTATGAGACATTGTGGGTTGATCTGGTTTTAAATATTATCGTGGGCCTTCTTGGAGGTTATGCTTTTTCAAAGCTCTTTTTGAAAATCAACAACTCCATCAACTTGGACTTCCAAGGTTTATACCCGGCCCTAACGATGGCCTTTCTCTTTTTCACATACGCGGCCACAACACTTTTAAAAGGAAACGGACTACTTGCTGTTTATCTTTTCGGTCTAATCATTGCCAATAAAAAGTTTGTTCATAAAAATGCTCTCATCTCTTTTTACGATGGGATTGCATGGCTATCACAAATTGGGCTTTTTATTTTACTTGGGCTCTTGGCCATTCCGTCACGTCTTGTTTCTGTATGGCAAGAGGGGATTTGGTTGTCGATCTTTCTTATCGCCATCGCAAGGCCATTGATCGTTTATCTGTTGATGGTTGGGGGAAAGTATTCGCTGGCGCAAAAGTTTTTCGCCTCATGGGCCGGACTTAAAGGGGCGACACCAATTGTTTTTGCGAGTTTTGCGGCCACGCACCTAGGAAGAGAAGTCTACTTTATTTTTGATATCGTCTTTTTTGTCGTCGTCTTCTCGGCCATCGTGCAAGGGATGACGCTTAAGTATTTTGCGCGCAAACTGAATTTTCTCTATCCACTTTCTCACGATGAGCACTTTCCCATCGATATGGAAACTCTTGAGCGTACAAAGTATGGGATTCGAGAGATTCGCTTAAAGTCAGGAGACGATGCCATTGGTAAGCGTATTGTGGATATTAAGCTTATCAATGGCACAAGAGTTCTTTTCATTAAGCGCGGGGATTTTTTGATTATTCCCGATGGCTCACAAACTTTTGATGAAGGCGACAGAGTACTTGTGGCCACCAATGAAAAAGGACAGCTCGCAGAAGTGGAAGAGATTCTTCGAAACGGATCTTTTTTCATTGAAGAGCCTGGTGATTTCGAACCCGTTCACTAAAATTTAGGCACCACCATATTGGCCTTAAGATCGTGACTTGGAATAACTTTTAAGTTCCCATTGCTCATCCAAATTCTATGAAGAAGCTCAACGCTCTCTCGCGTATGTTCAGCATGACCATCAACGAGTTTTTTCGCTAAAAAGTTTTTATCTTTATTTGAGATCACTTGGTCGATTGTCCATACGGCGTCTCCCACTAAAAAGAATCGCCCTTCATTTGTATTTATAATGTAGCCCAATGAGCCCTCAGTGTGGCCAGGAAGGGAGACGATTATAAGGGAGCCATCACCAAAGAAGTCGAGAGACTTTTTAAATGGGCCATAGCTTTTATCTTCAAGATTTAAAAAATTCCATGTTAAAAAATCTGCATCCATTTGTGATTTTATGAAAACTTGTTTGGTGTCGTTTTTCATATTTTCAAATTCACTCTTTAGCGTGTGAATAGTGACTGGCCCAAAGTCTTCGGCGCCACTGGCGTGATCAAAGTGAAGGTGAGTAAAGAAAATGGCCTCTATTGGTAAATCGCCAATTTGCTCTTTAATTGTTTTTGATTCTTCAAAATCAAAAAGAGGGCGCGCATAGGCGGGAAATTCCATAAACTGCTCACGCGCTTTTAGACCAAGGCCCGTGTCGATAAGATAGTTCTTTTCGTTTTTGGTGAGAAGATAGGCCGAGTGAGTGGAGTAGTGGATAACATCAGAGCGTCCCTCATCCATGATAAGCATTTCACGAGAGAGATTTTTACCCGTCTCAAGCCTTTTAACACTAAGAGTGCTAGCATTTTCTTTAATGGGCAGTTTGTATGGAGTTGGGTCAAAATCGTTTGTAACAAGAGTTCTCGCTGAACAAGACAGAACAAGAGTCGTGATGAGAGGCATAAAAAATACTTTCATTGATAACCTTTTTTTGGCAGTTTCTATTAACCTGATGCTAACACGATGATATAATCGTGCATGGCCACCAAATGGTTACTAGGTTACCTCAAGGTAACTTAGAAAAAATTTTGTCTAGGATTTTTATGCTTACTGAAGAAGATTTAAATATAAGTGTTAGAAATATAAACACGAGCCTCGACGTTCTGGGCGGCAAGTGGAAGATTAAAATTTTGGGTTTTCTTTTGTTTTATGGAAAGCGCGGCTTTAATGAACTTCTGCGCGATACGACGGGAATTTCTCAAAAGGTTCTAAGCTCTCAGCTAAAGGAGCTTGAGCGCGATGAGCTTGTTGTTAAAGAAATTTCAAGCACCACTCCCATTCGCGTGAGCTACTCTCTTAGTGAGAAGGGCATGGAAGTAAGGCCTGTTCTTGTGGCGCTTTGTAATTGGGCGCAGAAAAATTATTTCTGACAGTGGGGGCAGTAATATGTCCCCCTCGTTGCTAACACAATCTTTTTCACTTCCGTTTTCTGGCACATGCGACACGTCTTCTGATAAAAAACCACAAGATTTTTCACCCCTTCACCCTTGTCGCCATAAGCGTCTTGATAGCCCCCAGAGAAAGTTGTGCCACCAGTTTTAATCGTATCATCAAGAACAAGCTTTGTGGCCTTAATGACATTTTCTAGATCGGCCTTTGTCAGTGTTTTCATTTTGCGCGTTGGACGAAGGCCCGCACGCGCACAAATTTCACTGGCCATATAATTACCAATACCCGCAAAGAAATTTTGTTCCAACAAAAACGGCTTCAATACTTTTTCAGGACGAATCTTTTTCAAGTGCAAAAGATAATCCACATTGAAATCATCACTACTTACATCAGGCCCAAGGCGTGTGAGCCACTTCGCTTCATTCTCAAGATTAAAAAAGTGCATATTCCCAAATCGTCTTGGATCAATGTAGCCGAAGTACACGATCTCGTTATCGTGCTTGCCTTTAATGAGAACATGGGTGTGCTTTTCTGTGATCTTTGTTTTTGAGATTCGCCACGAGCCTGACATACCAAGGCCCGAGATAATGCGCTTATCGTTTTTTAAAAAGAAGCGCAGCACTTTTCCTTGGCGAGAAATCTTCTCGATTACATCGCCCTTTGTGAGTGCGTAGTCTTTGTCTTTTACAACGCCATCAGAGACGTCGGAGTATGTGACGGAGTCTACTTCCAGAGGGAGGTAGGGGGTGAGTTGGGATTTTATTGTTTCGACTTCGGGTAGTTCGGGCATATTAAGAAATCTTTTGTTTTGGTTGTGAGGTTGATTATAGCAGAGGTTTTGGGGATTGGGAGGGGGAGGTTAAGAAAACTTGATTCAAGATAATATAAACTTTAAACCGATAATTTATTTTATTAATTATTGAAATATTTGGAGATGTATGCATTCCCCTAATTACAAAAAAGTTTATGTGCTAGGCGCCGGTTTTTCGATAGAGGCAGGAGCTCCAAATCAATATGATTTAATTAAAAATATATTTGAACTGAATGACTCTAGTCCTAACCTTTTTGATAGAGAAGTATTTGAGCGGTTTAAAAAGTTTTTATCTGAAGATCTTTTTATTTCAGAAGAGCATTTTGGTGAAGTCGAGTTGGAAGATATTTTTACTCCACTTGATAGATGTATTGCAGAGAACACTTCATTCAGAGGGTTGTCTTTTGATGAAATGAAAAGAGCTCGAAGTGACGTTTATTATCTGATTGCAAAAATGTTAGATGAAAAACTAAGAGATATTGATTCAAGTTATATTGATAAGTTTGCGAAACATCTAGTTTTTGAATCTAAAAAACGTAGCAATAATAGATATAAAATGATTGACCCGGTTAGTGTTGTAAGTATGAATTGGGACATTATGTTAGATAATTATATTAAAAAAAACATTGATTTGGATGAATCTACAATTAAAGGAGTTGTTGATTACTGTTGTCATGTTAGTTCATTTAATAAATATGATAATACGATCAAGCCTGGATTAGAAATTTTAGGAGCAGGTGGGTATAATGTAAAATTATTAAAAATACATGGTTCATTAAATTGGTTAGCCTGCCCAAGATGTTATCGAAATTATGTTGGCTTTAATGAAAAAATAGGCCTTTATCAATTTATGAATCAGCAGGAATGCAGACACTGTAAAGAAAACTTTAAAAAAGATAGAAAATCAAGCCATTTGAATTCAAGCTTAGTCATGCCTACATTTATAAAAGATTTAGATTCCCCGCAATACAAACAAATTTGGCAAAATTCTGCAGTCGAATTATCTGAAGCCTCAGAGGTCATTTTTATTGGTTATTCTTTACCTAGTGCTGATTTTGAATTTAGGCAATTGCTTAGTCGTATGGTGCGTAAGAATGCAAAGATTACTGTTGTGGATTTTTCTAGTGAATCAGATAAGCAAAATATTCCTGTGTTCAAAAGATATAAAAGGTTTTTTGGGAAAAGAGAAATTATTTTCCATTGGAATGGTACAAAGAGTTATGTTGAAAAATATATTGAAGATTAAAATATAGAGTTATTTATTTAAATTTATTTTGTCTAGAAAATGCACTAATGTCATTTTAAGTAAGTCGTTCGTTCAATTCATAACATACGTAAAAGGTGTTGGAACCTCAGTTCAGTTAAGGATGTGTATCATTTTTTAATAGGAGGAGTGTATGAGAATTGGTGTTGAAATTTATCTTTGTGACAAGTGTAAAAGTGAACATCGTGTTGATTTTCCTGTTGCAGAAAATGCAAGAGAGTACAACTCATCTTTAACTCAACTACCCCGACGATTTTCACAGTTTGAGAGTGGTGAATGTAGAAGAATGGTTGTTCTGGCATAAATGGTTGTGAACAGAGCAATGGCGAACCAATACTAGGTAAGTCTTTTGTTGAAAGAGAGTTTGAGTAGTGATGAAATTTTTAAAGAAAATATTTAAAACAACTAAAAATCAACGTTTAATTAAAATAAGAGAAGAGTGGGGAACGCCAGAGGAAAATGCAGAAGAATTAATAAAACTTTTGACAGTCGATTTTGAAAAAATTAGAAACAGAAAAGAGCCAGAACATATCTTTATCGGACAATTCCTTTCGATTATTTTACTTATTGAGGCAAAACTGATTCAAATATTGAAAAAATATGAAATTAAAATTGAAGATTATACTTTTGGAAGAAAAGTCGACATTTATAAATCTTTTTTAAAGGATATCGTTGAAGTAGGAGCAGATATAGATGTAGAAGATTGTCGAAGGTATATTGCTCCTCTCAAAGAACTAGCTAAAATAAGAAATAATATGGCCCATGACCTTTCTTATGTTTATTTTAATAAGTCTGATTTATCCCAGACAATCGGACTAATGAAGTCTGTTCGACCAGACTTATGCGAACATGAGAAATTTATGCAAGATGAAAAGGATAAATGTTTGGTCTTAGTAATGAATTTTGGATTCCAGTTTTCAACAGTCTCAGCCAAGCTTGCTCAGCATCTTGCATAACACCCAAGTAACACCTATTTTTAGTAAACATTCTTTTTTTCAGGTAAGTCAAAGTAAGCGAGAAAAAACTGGAAGACCCTTTATTAGAAGTAGTTCCTTGAAATCGTTAGATTAATTAAAATCGTTGTTTCGACTTCTGCGAATTGGTTCCAACATCTTATTACGTAAGCAGCGCATTTAATTCAGTGCTTACGTAAAAGTTTGCTGGAACCTTCTTATTGATAAATCCGATCTGGATTTCTTCCGGTTCCATTTGAGATTTAAGCAAATGCATTGATTTTAAATGTGAAAATCCTTTTTTAATGATCTTGACCTTAAAGTTAACTTTAATTGTAGAGTTAACTTGTATTGAATTTTTATGAGGATTTTTCCTCAAGAATAAATCGAAACAAAGGAGTTAGGTATGAGTAAAGTAAATCTGAAAAATAGAAAAATTGCCAAAATATTTTTAGGGGTAGTAATTATTGTTATTACTTTAGCATTTTTTCCAAGCTTCTTGTTGAATGATGCATTATTAAATAGTTCTACCGGCACTTTAAATGAACATTTTGAAAAAGAAAGTACTAGTAATATTTTTACGGAAATCAAAATGGGTGATCTTCAAGTTCCAATTATTAAGGACGGAATTTATGATAAGTATCGCTCAAATCCACCTCTTTCATTTGTAAAAGAACAAAAACCTAATTTAGATTTAAGTTGGTTCATTACTTTAGAAAAAGAACGAAAGGATGTTGGATTTGTTACTTACTCACCTAATTTCTACTATAGCAATAGTAGTATTACTGCAATTTATACTGCTGATATGGATACAATCAGCAAACTTATTCCAAGTTCAGTAAAAGAGATTGTTAAACCAATCTCATTTTCACCCGGCATAGGATTAATTGCTATAACTTCCTATGCTTATCATTATTGTGATAATGGTTCATATAATGAGCTTTCAATTTCAATAGTAACAACAACTCCAAGAGCAAAAAACTTTGGACTCATCTCACTAGTTGGAGAACTTAATAATAAGAGTCTTTGGGGATACGTATTGAAGCTTCCTGTTGATACTGAGCTAGCTAGAGTTCGTGGTGTTCTTGGATATAATTTACCTAAATGGCTAATCCCAATAAAGTATGAGCTTGATAACAATAATATGAGCTTTTCTTACTATAATGAGGAAGGAATCTTTGATTTCTCTATGGTTGGTAAAAGGTTAGATGTCAAAAAATCTGAAACATCCATTTCTCGCTTAAATTTTATAAACGTAGATATACAAGGAAGATTAACTCATGGTTACAGTGATGTTAGGGCCATAAAGAAAGCAAGTAGTACTAGCGGTGAAGACATCCAGTTAAATTTGTCAAATGGTCCGATTTCAAAATTTATCAAGTCGTTAAAAATAAAGAAATTAGTGCGCTATGATTATCAACCTGAGTTTCAGGCAGCACTGTACACACCAAATTTTTTAACAAATGAATAGAGGTTTTTTTTAAATAATTAGCTAAGGTCCAATGCGTGTGTGCCTAAGCGTATGAAAATATTAATGAATGGTGAATGCATTAGACGTTGACCTTAAAGTTAACTTTAAGTGTATAGTAGGGTTAGATTTAATAAACAAAAGGTGAAAAAATGAAGTTATTTGAAAATTTAATATTACCAAATGGAAGCATAATCCCAAACCGTATTGGAAAGGCCGCAATGGAAGAGAATCTTGCCGATTCTAACCACCTACCAGCAGATGAGTTGTTCAAGCTTTATGATTCATGGGCAAAAGGTGGAGCTGGTTTAATCATCACTGGAAATGTCATGATTGATAGAAGAGCGATGACCGGTCCTGCTGGAGTGGTATTAGAAGATGATAAATATTTAGATAGTTTTAAGAAGTGGGCAGAAATTATAAAATCAAATGGTGCTCAGGCTTGGATGCAAATCAATCATCCTGGGCGTCAGATGCCAGTAAATATGGGACAACCAACAATTGCTCCATCAGCAATCTCAATTCAATTAGGAGCGGCTTCAAAGGCATTTGGAGTACCAAGAGAAATGACCATAGAAGAAATTGAAGAGGTTATTGAGCGCTTTGTTAATACAGCAACACTTGCAGAAAAAGCAGGGTTCACAGGAGTTGAAATACATGCAGCACATGGTTATCTCATTAGTCAGTTTCTTTCTCCTTTAACAAATAAGCGAACGGATCAATGGGGAGGAAGCGCTGAGAATCGTTCTAGATTTTTATTTGAAGTAGTAGAGCGTGTAAGATCAAAAGTTTCAAAAAGTTTTGCAGTTGCTGTTAAATTAAATTCCGCAGACTTTCAGCGTGGAGGATTTAGTCCTGAAGATGCTAAAGAGGTTGTTAAAAAATTAAATGACCTAGAAGTTGATTTAGTAGAAGTCTCGGGGGGAAGTTATGAGGCTCCTGCAATGATGGGAAAAGCTAGAGATGAAAGGTCACTTGCGAGAGAGGCCTATTTCCTAGAGTTCGCTAAAGAAATCGCAGCTGTCGCCAAAATGCCTATAATGGTTACAGGTGGTGTGAGAAGAAAAGAAGTCGCTGAAAATGTTGTAAGCTCTGGTGTTGATGTAGTTGGAATTGCAACTGCTTTAGCAATAAATCCATCGATTCCGAATGATTGGAAATTAGGCAATTCAAAAGATAATACGCCCTCATTAAGGCCTATCACATGGAGCAATAAAGCATTAGCTTCAATGGCGAACATGGCAATGGTTAAGTACCAATTCAATAGAATGATAAAAGGGAAAAAAACAGTTCCAAATATTTCACCGCTGAAAGCATTTATAATAGATAGAATGAATGCTTACAGAAATACAAAATTATACAAAAAGTGGCTTGTTCAAAAAAACTAGTTCGTTAAAGGATCTTATATGATCAATTTATTTAAGAAATTATTTGTTTTACAATTAGTTCTTATCACAATGAGTGCATGTGCAAGTACTAAGGAAACTAATATGAAACTTAAGTTAGCCGAATCGAAAAAAATATTAATTATAGTCACTAATCATGAGGACTACCCAAATCGTGAGGATAAAACAGGGCTATGGCTAACGGAGTTGACTCATTTCTATGATGAAGTAAAAGAAGCTGGATTTGAAGTTGATATTGCAAGCCCAAATGGAGGTAAGTCTCCTTTAGATGAAAGAAGTCTTGGGTGGATGTACATAGATAAAGAGGCAAAAAAACATTTAAAGAATCCTGAGTTTACGAGATTACTAGATGAAACTTTAGATGTTTCAAAATTAAATGGAGATGATTACATCGCAATTTATTTTGCTGGTGGACATGGGACGATGTGGGATTTCAAGGATAATCCTGACTTGAAGCTCATATCTGAGCAAATATATAATAATGAAGGCTATGTAACATCGGTTTGTCATGGTGCCGCAGGGCTTTTAAACCTACAGGCACCTAGTGGAAAACCACTAATTGAGAATAAAAAAATAACTGGTTTTTCTAATACAGAAGAATGGCTAGCTGGACTTACATACACAGTACCATTTTCTCTTGAAGATGAGCTGAAGGCTTTAAACCCTATATATAAAAAGGCCCTATTCCCTTTTGTTTCATACGCAGTTTCAGATGGAAGAATAGTAACTGGTCAAAACCCTAATTCGGGGAAGGCAGTAGCTAAAGAGCTTTTACGACTTATGAGAATTAAAGAAAGTCATTGAGGTAATGTATGGAAGGAGTCAAAGAAATTGTTGAAAAACAAAGAGAATTTGCAGATAAAGGTGATTCAAAAAATGTTTCATTCAGAATTCAACTGCTTTTAAAGCTTAAGAAAGTATTAAAAGAAAATGAGCAAGAATTGAATGAAGCAATATATAAAGATGTAAAAAAATCTGCATTTGAAACTTATCTAACAGAGTTATCTGTTGTGTATCATGAAATTGATTTTGCCGTTAAGAATTTAAAAAAATGGGCCAAGCCAGTTAGAGTTAAGACTGGAATCGCCAATTTTCCTGCAAGTAGTAAAATTATTCATGAACCACTTGGAACGACATTAATTATTGGAGCTTGGAATTACCCTTATCAGCTTGTTTTAAACCCTGCCGTTGCAGCTCTTGCCGCTGGTAATGCCGCTATTTTGAAGCCTAGTGAATTACCAAGTACAACATCAAATGTCTTAGAAAAAATAATAAATCAAAACTTCGACTCGTCCTACTTACATGTGATGAAAGGAAGTGTTGAACTTACGACAGAACTACTGAAATATTCATATGGCAAGATTTGTTTCACTGGAAGCACACAAGTAGGAAAAATTATTGCTACGGCGGCAGCTCAAACATTGACCCCAACACTCCTAGAGCTAGGTGGAAAAAGTCCTTGCTTTGTTTTTCCTGATACAAATTTGAAGTTAGCGGCCAAAAGAATTGCTTGGGGTAAATTTATCAACTCTGGTCAAACATGTATTGCTCCAGATTATCTATATGTCCACGATAGTGTTTATAATGAATTTCTTGAAGAACTTAAAATACAAACTCAATTAGTAGTTGGTCCCACCCCTAAAGAAAGTGAAAGTTTTATTCGGATTATAAATAACAAAAACTTCAATCGTCTTAAAAATTTAATTGATCCTGCTAAGATTTTTTATGGCGGGGATTTAGATGAAAAAGAAAGTTATATTTCACCAACAATTCTTAAGGATGTAAATTGGGGTGATGTATGTATGCAAGAAGAAATCTTTGGGCCTATTTTACCAGTTTTGAAGTTCTCTGAAATAGACAATGCTATTAATGAAGTAAAAAGAGGACCTAGGCCATTAGCATTATATCTCTTTACAAGTGATAAACGAATTCAAGATAAAATTTTAAATGAAGTTTCATTTGGAGGTGGTGCGATAAACGATGTTGTTATGCACTTTACAAATAACTATCTCCCTTTTGGAGGGGTTGGACAGAGTGGTATGGGAAATTATCACGGGAAACATGGTTTTTTGTCATTTAGTCATCAAAAGTCCATCTTAAAAAAGCAGTTATGGTTCGAACCAAGTATAAAATACGCTCCATACACAAGTTGGAAACTAAAGTTTTCGAAGTTGATATTTGGATAACAAAGGAATAGATATGAAGATAGGTGAACTAGCAAGCAAGTGTGAATTAGCACCTTCTGCTATTAGATATTATGAATCGAGAGGTTTATTAAAATCAGTTACTCGTAAATCAAATGGTTATAGAATTTATACTGAAGATGCCGTGATTCTTTTGAAAGTCATTGTTAATGCAAAGCAAGCAGGTTTTTCGTTAGATGAAATTAAGCAAATACTTCCTGCTGATGCTTCGAACTGGGAACATGACAAACTGGTTAAGGTTATTAATGTGAAGATAAAAGACATTGAGAACTTACAAGCTCAATTAAGGAAGAATAAGTCAAAATTGAAAGAAGTTCTAAGGGCAATTGAAAGTAAACCAAGTGACATGGCCTGCAAAGATAATGCAAAAAAGGTTTTAGGAAAAATTTAATAGGAGAAAAATCTAAACGAATTAATCGTAAAGTTATATGTATTAACTACGACTTGAACTGATTTTTTTCTTCTGAACGTACTACTAGATTCAATATTCGCTTGTATATTTTCTGCATTCTTATTTGTATCTTAACTAACTTAATAGGTACTTTCTTTTAAATGCTATCGAACAAAATTTCTTTCTTGGTAAGTATAAACTGGATACGAGGAAGGAATGTTTTTTGTAAAAGGAACTCTCAGATTTTAGGGACCCCCTTTTTAGATTACATCACAAGACTTGCAATTTTTGTCCCAAGCCAAATCAAATAAAGGCACAAGATTGGTCTTAGGAGAGGCCAAGCAAAGTCAATGAAGTAGGCGAGGGCCACTAAAACGATTTTAAATGTGATTGATGGAAGTAGTTTTAAGTTCATTTGATACCTTTTTAAATAGTTAAAAATCTTGCCAGCCCATGCCAGCCGAGCTGGCATATTCATGAATTATCGTGAATTCAAATGAAGTAAGATGAAAAGATAGAGAGCGTGAAAGGCCAGTGTTTATCGCTAGTCTGTTGATTTTAAAGATATTCTAGAAGTTCGTGATTATGCCTCCGGGAGCTCTGGAATGGGATACCTCTTTGTTATATTGTTTAGCTCTTTGAATTTTAGCGTAGCGCTGACGCTCGTTCAAATTAATCTTAGATAAAAAAACTCATTGTCTTGATCGACTTGCCACTCTGTATTGTCATGAGTGTCAGTTAGTATATTGATCATTTCCTGGTTTAAGGCATTTGGTTCTAGTCGAAACTCAAAGGTTTGTTGATTAGCATTTAAGTGTTCTGCAAACCTATCCAAAAACAACTTAAACGAATGCATGGTCAGATTAATATCATCATCACTTTGGTTGTCATGATATCCAACTCCCATTGTGTAGAAGTCTGTTCCATCTGACAAAATGTGAAAGTGTATCTCATAATCGATTACTTCAAATTTGACATAATATGGTGATGAAGGTTTTGGGAGAGCTGTGAGTTTACCAAGGTGATAATCTTTGTCGAAAGTCTCTAGTTCTCCGTTTTGACGAAGCCTAGTAAACTCGACTAGGCATGGATCTTGTTTGTGGGGTTTTGTAGTATCATGAAGGCATTGGTAATCATTAAGCCAAACAAAAAATACTATATTTTGCCCCTGTATTTCTTCAAAAAATAGAGTGTGTTGAGCATTGGATGGATGTTCCTGTCTATAAGGTGTTAGGTAATACCTTTTGTATGCATTCAGTGTTGGGTCCTGTAAAATACGTTGTATGGCCTTATCAATGTGGCCCTGATCAGTTCGGCTAAAGCTATGATATTGCTTAATAAATCTACGTGACCTTACTTCGTCCATTATCCCTCATGTAATATTAGAGACTTACAATACTGCCATTTAGATAAAAACCTCCATAAAATCTAAAAATATGCTATGATTTAAAGAAAATGGCATGAAAAACCTAAATAACATGCTAGGATTGCCGATAGGTAAAATGTTTAGGAGCACCTATGCAACAACTATTAACAAAAACTATTGTAGACAATTTAGCAGATAAGTTGAAGTGCAAAAAGAAAGTGCTCTCTTCTTACTTGGGAGTTACGCCAACAACTCTCTCAATGAATATTGAAAAGCCTTTTGCTGAAGTTAAAGACAACAAGTTTGGAAAGCGCCTTTTGAGCTTGTTATATGTTGTTGATGCTATTGGAAAAGATTTGTCTCTCAGTCCTGACGTTATGAGACATATTCTCGTTATGCCAAAGTATCGAACTAAAGAGGGGATGTTTCTTGATGTCGTATCGGCCATTCATTATGGTGAATTTAATGATGAGTTCTTGGTAGAAGTGGCCAAGGCAGCCCTTCATAGTCTGAGAGAGAAGTTCGACAGGGATAATACCCCCGCTAAAAATAGTCTTTATCACCAAGCACTCGACGCTTAATTTTTTATAAAAAGCCAAATTTCTTTTCCACTTAGAGATACAAGTTCCAGCACTTTCTTACGTAAGCAGTGTATTTAATTCAACGCTTACGTAAAAGTCTGTTGGAATCTTAACCTATAGTAACATAGATGAATTTTATTACTATGTTGAATGCTTGAGTTCTGGGTATGGGCTTGAAAAAAAGAGAGCATTGGTTAAAAGAGAAAAATCAAAAACAAATATTCAGGTAGATGTTAATCTTTCAGTTTTTGGATGTGATAATAAGTATGAAAACATTCGCTATGATTATTTCTATGATCTAGCAAAAAGATCCCTTGTTACTAATTTTGGAAAAGTTAATTTTGATAGTAATGGTAATGTTAAAAAGATTGAAGGCGTTGGAAATGCTGTTGCTAATGAAGAATTTCAATATGAGAAGGATTTGTTGAAAAGCCTTGCATTTAAAGGATATGCTATCTCTAATGAGTACGATTCATTTAAGCGAGTCAAAGAAGTAAGTGTTAATGATGAATTGTTATTCAATCACAAATATAGAGGAAGTTCGCTCGATATAAGTCATATTGATTATTCAGGACTTAATGTCGACTTTTCTTTTTCTACTGAGAAATTAGATCCTATATATGGTCAGCTCGAGTCGGTTAAACCATTTTTTGACGATATAAGATATGAAGACAGTACGAGCATTTTTTCAATTAATTCTTCATATCTTGGAGACGTTACAGAGATCAAGGGAAAGTTGACAAACAGAATTCATGAAAAAGTAGTACAAAAAAACAATGATCTAATCATATCGTATAAGGATAACTTTTATGATGACTCAAAGAAAGTTAAGAGCATTTCATATTTTGTAAAAGGTGTTGGAAGTTGGGACACTGAAAAGGATAGGTCGATAAGAGCATCTCAATTTAATCGAAATAAAAAAGGCCATGTTGATAAAATTCTTAATTTAAACATTAAGTGGGATTTGATTAACCCAACTCAATTTACAAGGGCAGATGGTAGTGTTGTTGAAAACAACTTTAATGCTTTGGGTGAGTTTCGTTCCTCTTGTAAGGTTTCTAACACCGGAGATGATGAAGAGTGTTTTGTTAGGATAACGGATAATGATTTTTTAATTGGAGGTTCTTCTGTTCATTATATTAAAATTAATAATGATGTTAAGGGGATCGTAATTAAAAATGAAAATGGAGATGTCTCTTATTATTACGCTTTGACAGATTCGCTAGGATCTCTTGTTGGTGTTCTCGATAAGAACCTAGAACCAATTTTTATAAGAAAATATTCTAAATTCGGCTCATTTGAAACAATTATTCTTAATGAGGAAATTGGGAGAATTCTTGATCATCAGATAACTCTTGCTTTTGCTGGACTTCATAAAAATCCCTATTTAGAGTATACTGATAATGAGGCCCAAGTTCTTCATTCAAAGACTCGGTTGTATTTGCCACAGATTAGAGAATGGGCATCTCTGGATCCGATTATTTACTTGAATCCAAAAGCTTTATTGATGATGGAAGGGAGGATTTCTCCATTTCGTTATGCGAAAGGTGAGCCGCTGAATTTTGTTGATTCGAGTGGGCATATTGCACTTCCTGTAATGGCAATTGGGACAGCTCTTGGAGGAGGTATTGGGGCCATATCTGGTGGAATAGTCGCCATGGCTACAAACTCAATTCTTTACAGCGGTATAATGGTCGGTATGACGACAGGTGCATTTATTGGTAGTGGAGCATCCCTTGTTGCAGGTTTAACTGGAACTGGTGCCATTGCTGCTCAAGGGGCTATCGGGAGTATTTTTGGTTTTACTGGAAACCTTGTCGGACAAGTCGGTTTTACTGGCAGAGTTGATATTGTTCAATCATTCGTTGCTGGTATAGGTGGAGGTGTAACGACCACCTTCAGTGCGGCATTAGGTTACTCATTTAATGCTTTCGCCAAAGACGTAGGTATTGGTATGAGTTATATGTCAACTGATATTGGTTTGTCATTGGCTGCAGATAGGTATAGTGAAGTGAAAATTTATAGAGAGACCAATGGATATACTAGAGAAAATGGGTATGCTGAGCCAGCTCCAGGTATGGCAGATATGTAGAAAATATTTGTCATGAAATTTCGACGAGTAAAGGTGGATTTAGTATGAGTGTAGTAAAAGGAAATATCTGGATTAAGCTAATTAAAATAAGTTTCGTTGGACTTCTTTTAATGACATTGATAGTAATAAAGAATGAGGGAATAGATGTTCCTGTTGATAAATATGAAAAAAGATCATTTTATTTTTTCTTTTTTTTCATCCTTCCATCTTATGTTTTATTTTCAGTTTATTATTTAAATAATTTATTGATGGAATTGTGTTTAGGAACAGATGATCTTTTAGTCAAAAAATCTTCTTTTTTTACCTATAAACCATTTAGTATCAACAAAAATAGCATAAAAAAAATTCACTTAAAAAATGGAAATTCAACTACTCTTATAATTGATTTAGATAAAAATAAAAAATTAAAAATTGAACTATTAGGCTTAAAAGAGTTTGAAGGGCAATGGATTGATCCACCATGTAATCAATTTATGCCATCAAGTCCTTATGGTAAAAATGCACACAAGATAGCATATAATATTTCAAAGAAATACAATATCCCTTTTGAGTCAGACTTTATTGATTAGTCTTTTCTTTCGTTCTTGCCTCAACCAGCTTCATTTTCTATAAGAAGCATAAGCAGTGCATTTGACTCATTGTTTACTTAATATTCTGGGTGATTCCCCAAGTTAGCTAGGGAATTTGCAATCTGATGCAGGCTATGTCAAAAGCCACGAAGGTGTACCAGGCAATGAAGAAGAGATTTACCGAAGAGCAGATCATTCAAATCCCACCAATCCCACCGAAGATGTGAAACAACGTGAAGTTTATTGAAATAGAGTGAAGAAGACAAAGTGCGAAGAACGCCTTTAATACTGATAATTCGCTGAATTTAATGAGGATTATTTGTTGTTAATCTTTAGGTCGGGTAGTTCGGGCATATTAAGAAATCTTTTGTTTTGGTTGTGAGGTTGATTATAGCAGAGGTTTTGGGGATTGGGAGGGGGAGGTTAAGAAAACTTGATTAATAATTATGAATCAATTATCCGAATAAAAGTTTGTAATGATTCAGTTTCAACAGCTTTCTAGTTGAGTAGTACATTTTATTCAGCGCTTACGTAAATGTATGTTAGAACCTTTTTGATTATTTCTTATTATTTGATTTTATTTATAGCTCACGAGTATGTCTTTGGGGAAATTTTATGTTTAATAAATTTATAAAGAAGTTTGATGGGAAACGATATACGACAAAGGGAATGCAATTTGGTTGTCCTGAATCAGAGGGAGAAGTTGTATTGAATTCAGAGATAAAGTTAGAAGAAGTATTCTTTGATCCATTTGATGTATTTGAGAAACTTGGGAGAGAATCTTTTTTATTAATTGGAAGGAAAGGGTCTGGTAAAAGTGCATATGCTAATTTTTTGACATTGAAATCAAGTCAAGATGCGGAGTTGTTCTGTGATTTCATTACCCGAAGTGACATCGAGTTAGAAAAAATAGTAACTAAACTAGAGTCAATTGATGCAAATATTAATCATGAGGTTTTGTTTAAATGGATAATTTATACGAAGCTAATTTCTCTAATAGTTCAAGATGAAAGCCTTAATGGAACAGAAGAAGTTCAATTGTTAGTAAAATTTTTCAATAAGAATCGGAAGATGATTGAAATAGATAACACAAAGTTAGAGTCAATTAAAAGCTCAGAAGAAATAAAAATTGAGCCAGAATATCTTAGGAGATACCTTGGAGTTGGTTATAAGAATTCTTCCGAGATTTTTAGAAAACCTGCTCCCTTCTATGAATTGATTGAGGTTCTAGAGGATATAATAAAGCAGTTGTTTTCAAAGTATAATTCAACTCAAAATACTTATGCGCTTTTTATGGATGACTTAGATATAAAATTTAGTATTAATGATGAAAATAATATGGAGTCTTTGACAAATTTAATAAGGGTAACGAGAGATATTAATAATAGGATTCTTGGAAGAATTTATCCTAATATTAAAGTGATTTTACTTTTAAGAGATGATATCGCTCAATTCATAAAAGATCGTGGGGGCGCGGATACTGCTAAGATTATTAGTAGCTACGGTATATGGTTGAATTGGTATGAAGGTGGAAAAGGTAATCCGATTAATTTGCTCAAATTAGTGAATGAAAGAATCAAAATTGCCTTTAAAAAAAGATCATTAGATTTAAATGAATTAGACCCATGGAGTGCATTGATTGATGAGGGGAGTTTTGATGGGAATAAGGTCGCTTTTAAATATTTACTTGATCATACATTTTATAGGCCAAGAGATTTAATTTTAATTTTAAGAGCTTTAGGTCGTCATGATTTTGAAATCCCTGTGAAAAAATATGACGTAAATAGGGCATTAAGTGATTTTTTTGAAGAGACTATAAGTGAGGTTCGAAATGAGTTGGCATGCGCTTATAGTAACAATGAAATTGATAGTATTATTTCTGTGCTTGATTCTGTCTCTCAGAAGGGGGTGTCAAATATTTATGGATATGAATTATTAGATATCATTAAAGACAAATTAAGGGAGCGGGATCCATTGAATGTTGCAAAAGAGTTATTTAACTACTCATTTATTTTTAATATTGGAAGCGATGGAAAAAAATACTTTAAGTGTCGTGAATCTGATATTGAAGGTAAAAAATATGATTTTAATTTAGAGTTGCAGGTCGGAGTTCATCCTGCTATTGCTCTATATTTTGTTCGATATTAAATTTTTTAAGTATTTATTTAAGTTCCATGAAATACTTATGTGAGTAGTGTGTTGAATTCAGCGCTTACGCAAAATTCTGTAGGAGCTTTTTTGTTTTTTTACAAAGTAAATTTTGTTTTCAGTGTTCAGTGCTGGGCGAAAATATTACTATGAATGAAGTAGATTTATAAGGATTTTTTTATGTCAAATACAGTTTTAAAAAATGTTCAGGCATATCATTCTAAGGGTAGTGCAATGACAATGTATTATTCAGATTCAATCGATCACTGCCCATATTGTAAGCATTCGATGTCACTAACACCTGATCATGCAACTTATACACTTCCGGCACATCCACAATATGATCGTAAAAATGCTTTGTTTTTGACGTATGTTTGTAGGAGGGATAATTGTCAGAAACCATTCATTGCAGTTTACAACTACCGTTATGATCCAAGTCAACATCGTCACAAATATACCCATCAACTTTCTTTTGTAATACCCTCATTACCTAAAAACATAGATTGGCCGCATGAAATAGATGAAATTTCACCTTCTTTTTCAGAAATTTATAATCAAGCAGTGGCATGCGAAAGTCATGGTTACAACCATGCTTCTGGGCCGACTTATAGAAAGTCGCTGGAATTTCTTATCAAAGATTTTGCTATAATTGAAAACCCTGGAAAAGAAATAGAAATTAGAGCGAAGTTGCTTGGGCAATGTATAAATGAATTTATTGATAATGAACCGACAAAACAATGTGCAAAAAGAGCCGCATGGTTGGGTAATGATGAAACCCACTATACTAGAAAGTGGGAAAACAAGGATATTTCAGACTTAAAGACTTTGATTCAACTGACGGTCAACCATATTCAAACCACGTTACTAACAAAAAAATACTTGGATGAAATGTAAATGAAAAGAAAATCACCAAATAAGCTCCAACACCTTTTTACGTAAGAAGTGCATTTCATTCAGCGCTTACGAAAAAAGGTGTTGGAACTTCTGTATTTGTTTTAATTGTTCGGTTGATTATAATAGAGGATTTGAGAATTGGGCGAAAAGATTTAGAAAACTTGATTAAAAGAATTTTTACAGCTTACGAAAAGCTAAGCGTGTATTAAATAGAGATCATTTTTTATGGATAAAGTGTTAAAACAGGAAGACAAGGAAAAGTTGATATTGCGTGCATTGGCCAAAGCTGGTGCGGCTACTGCGAATGAGCTAATTGATAGCTTTTTTAAAAAGGATGTAAGGAAAGGATATCATCATGCAGTATTGAGAGGGTGGCGATTTTATGTTCATTTGAATAAGCATTATTCAGTACTGGAGAAAAGAGGTTTAATTATTTGTAAAGGTTTAAAACTAGGACCTACAGGCAAGATGGAAAAGATTTGGGTCTTGAGCAATAAATCATTGAAAAAACATTTTCCTGACAAAGTTAAGAAAAATGATGTAAAATTGCGTATTAAAATGTCTATCAAAAAAATTAGAGATAATGCTAAAAAATCTAATAATAAAAAATAAGCTTGGTTTAAATGTATTCAGTTTTAGATATCGCAATTTACTTTTTAAATAGATCTATTGATGAAAAAAAATACTTAACTCCGATACAAGTTATGAAGCTTTGTTATTTTGCTCATGGATATAAACTAGCAATAGACAACCAACCACTTGTTGATGAGGTTGTCCAAGCTTGGAAGTACGGTCCTGTGTTCAAAGATCTTTATCAAGTATTAAAAATTTATGGAAATCGAAGAATTACAAAACTTCCTGATGTGTTGAGTTATGGCGAAGAGATTGATGCTGATGATTCTGAAATTTTAGATGCAGTTTATGAATCTCTATCAGATATGGATGGGATGGACATTTCTGATTTAACGCATGAGGAAGGCACTCCATGGAGTGTCGTTTGGGAGTCGGAAGGAAAGAATTCTCGTTATGCACTTATCGAGAATAGTTTGATCAAATCTTATTTCGAGAAGGTCCTTGGTGAGTCCTAGGAATAAGAAGAAACTAATTTCTTCTTCAATAAAAAAATTAAAAAACTCTATGAATTCTGAAAGATCTTCTCTATCGGAGGAAGAAGTTTTTAAGATTGAGTATGATTCAAAGATTGCTTTATTGCGGAGGGAAAATTTAAGAAATGATGAACTGGAGAGTGTTATTGCTCTTCGTAAGCTGTATGCAAATAGAATTATGTATTTTGCAATTGGTTGGTCAATTGCAACATTTATTTTAATTATTTTGAATGGACAGAATTATATTCATTTTAATTTGAATTCCTCTGTCTTGAATACAGTTATAACAATAAGTCTTGGTAATGTGTTTGCACTTGTCGTTGTTGTTGCCAAAGGTATTTTTCCAATTAACTCAAAAACATAGTTCTTATTGAATGAGATTAAGTTCCAACACCTTTTTACGTAAACAGCGCATTTTATCAGTGCATACGTAAAAGTCTGTTGAAACCTTAAGGTTAAAGGATAGGTGTTATTTTAAGTTGGGTTCAAGGGTCAGTATTAGGCTTTAACATCTTTTTACATAGGCAATGAGTTTGACTCATCATTTAGCTTGGAACCTCAGTCAGAGTTTAATTTCATGAACTAGGATATTAACTAATATAATCTAGATAACAATTTGTTCGCTAGAGCTTTGCACACTGGAGTTTTCTTGGCAATTTGGCAATATGAATTAAATGTAATTTCAAAAGCAGACTTCGAGTCTAATGAAGAGATGATTTCTTCAAGTGATGATTCGTTTCTAGGCTCAGTTAAGGGATGGAAGGCAGATGTCATTGAGACAGGTTCAGTAGATAAACTTTTGAAGAAAAAGAAACATTGGGGTGGTCCAGATACTCTTTATTGGGGAGATACTGAGAAGACTGACGTGTCACTGTATAGACAAGAAGGTCTTTGTCGTTATGCGAGCTTTCGAGTAGATATTAGAGAGTCGAATATAAAAGATCTTATAAATATGGTTATAAACTTTGCTAAGGATAACGATGGTGTCATTTTAAATACGGATTGCAAAGTTGTTGGGCCGAGTTTTGAGTCTGTATTAGAGGATTTTCAGAAATCTTCGTGTTGGAGATTTGCTTCTAATCCTGAAAAATACCTTGATAATTTAAAAGATGAAACGAGACCTTTTACAGCAAAATTTGAAAGAAAGAAGTTCTTAGTTCATTTATTAATTATTATTTTTGGAAGTTCGGTATATTTTACTTTTTTTAGAGAAGAAGATCACTTTAGGTTGTTCTTCATATCTTGTTTTATGATTATGACTATCGCTTGGATGAATTCTTATCTAATTCGCACAAAGAAAATGATTCTTGTTCGTCATGGATTTTCGATCTCATCATTTTGTTTGTGGTTGTTATATTTTTTATTACCCCAGTTTGCTCTATGGTATTTTTTCGATTTGCTTTCACGAGATGCGATATTTTTAATAGCTCTGCCTATGGCCTTTTACTCATCTTGTATTAAATTTAAAAATCCAATTAAGCACCAATAGCTTTTTGATTTTTCTTGTCATGTCTTTGTGATGGAAAAATTTTTAACCATTTCATAAAATTCCAGATTTTGTAAGGTAAGAAAATTGAAATCCCCATCATTATCCAAAAGGATAATTTACCGACAATTATTCTCATTATGAATTGTCTATGGAGCTCGTTTCTATTAAAATTGAGAATAGTTATTAAATAGGTACCTGAGCCTTCTTACATGGTGTTGAGTTATGAGAGTAAATACGGAAAGACTTATTTTAAATTCTTTTAGGATTGAAGAAGCTAAACTCGTTGCAAAAATGGCCGGAGACGTTAGAGTTGTCGAAATGACTGCTTCAATTCCTTATCCTTATGAGCCCCACATGGCAGTAGATTGGATAAAGGGCCATGATAAACAGAAAGAAGAGCATAATAATCATATTTTCGCTATTCGCTTAAAGGAATCTTTAGAGCTAATTGGTTGTATAAATATTGGCTTCAATGAGACGCATGATAGAGGCTATGTCGGCTACTGGGTAGGTTTTGATTTTTGGGGAAAAGGCTATTGCACCGAAGCCTTGAAAGAGATTATCAAATACGGATTTTCTTTTGAGAACGTTAATAAAATATGGGCAGAGCATAAAACGAAAAACATCCCTAGCGGCAAGGTTATGGAAAAAGCGGGCATGACTCACGAAGGTATTATGAGAAAGCATTATAAGCAAAATGCTGGTGAATATTTGGATATGTCTGTGAAGTCAATTCTTAGAAGTGAATTTGAGACCAAAGTATAATACTGGTTTTAACTTTTTTTGAATCAGATGCCATGACGCAAATCTCCTCAAGAGTTACTAGACTCTGTTAAGAAATCTTAAATTTCTAAAGTTCACATTTTCTTATAAAATAGTCTCTGAGATGAGTAAAGGATATGAATTACAAAATTTAGTAAGCGCTATTGTTAAGTGCTTAATATTTTGTGTGTGTATCGAAAAATTACAAAATTTTGTAATTTTGTGGTAGATGTCTGTCGATAGGAGTTATAATGGCTAAAAAGAAGCCAGATTATGAAAGAGGACTAATTTTAAAGTTAAGGATATTGAGGATTTCATCATGCTTCTTGACGGAGAAATGATAATTCCAGATGATTATAGTGGAAAACGATCTCTGTTCAGTGTGAAAATTGACTGTCCTGTAAAGGGGAAGTTTTTTGGAAAAGTATTTGTCATGATTTTTGATACACATTATGACAAAGAAGACGAGATCCATACGATTACATTATATTCAGGGTGGTAATATGAGTTATTCAAATGAAGACATTTTAAAAAGAATTTCAAATGCAAAGAAAAATAAAAGTAAATTAACTCATGTGACAAATAAAGCATCTTTATCAGTTGAAGATAAAGTGAAGATGGGACTATGTAAGCACTTTGTTCAATTTTCTCTTGAAAAGAAAATGTTAGCAAAAAACTTGAGTGACTTAACGGGGATTCCCACAAGTCGTATTTCTGAAATTACTAATTATAAGATTAATAAATTTACTGTAGATCAGTTGCTGAAGTATCTCACCGTACTTGGGAAGCATTCTGCTAAAATCAGACAGTACCTCACATTAATTGAGCAGATTGTCGAAGTTCCAACACTTAAAGTTAATGAAACTAAAAAATTATCTCGTGAGATAAAAAGTTTTGTTGAAGCTGGGGCTAATTCAACTTTTCAATACGTATAATGACAATAAATGACTTCGACAAAAAATTATCTGAAATAGTAAAAAAACACAAAATCCCTGCAATGTCTGTAATGATCATTGCAAATGATAAAGTCATCTTACACTCAGCAAAAGGTGTTAGACGAATAGATAAGAGTGATCCCATTACTTCTCAAGACTCATTTCATTTAGGTTCATGTGCTAAGGCATTTACGGCCACTCTCATATTAAAGATGATGGATGAAGGAAAGCTCGACATTGAGGATTCCATCACAACATATATACCTGAGCTTGAGGCGAATAAATTTTCTGATATTAAAATTAAGCATCTCTTATCGCACTCTGCTGGAATCGTTTATGGCCTCGACGAAAGCGTTAGAGAAAAAATGTATTCTGATGATCTAACTCCCGCGCAAGGCAGAATACTTATGGTGAAGTATTTAAATCAAGTAGAGAGAATTGCTCCCGCAGGCGAAGTCTATGAGTATAGTAACGTTGGGTACACTCTATTAGGTCATATTATTGAAAATGTTGAACAAAAACCTTTTGAAGACGCTATCACTGAAAAACTTTTCAAACCTTTTGGTATGACTTCTTGCTCGTTTGGACCAGCAGGAAAAGAAGGCAATTCTGCGACGGCATGGGGACATGATTTTGAAGACGGACAATACATTCCTAAAGACCCAAAAATTGTGTTCTCCGACAATCCAATGGCATATTCGCCAGCTGGTGTAATAAGCTGTACTCAAGAAGACTGGGCAAAGTTCATATTATTCATTATGGGATATGGTGAAAATCGCAATTATCTAAGACCTCACATTCGAAAACTTATATTTACAGAAAACCTTGACGACTATACTTACGGTGGCTGGGGGAAGAACTCTTGTAAATGGGCCGGCGCCTTTCTCGCACATTCTGGTTCAAATGGTTATAATTTCGCCTACGCCATGGTGGGACTTGATAAGAGTTATGGCATGCTCATTAATTCAAATTGCTGCGAAGACAGTGCTGCAAATGATATTGCACAAGATGTTGTTGATTTCTACTTAGATTATGAAAAAAGTAACAATTAAGTTCCAACATCTTTTTACGCAAAAGTCTGTTGGAACCTCTTTGATAAATAGATCAGTGACCTAGATCGAAATATTCCTACTGTTTAAGGACAGTTTCAACTGGCGCTGTTATCTGGCATTTTGCATCGTTTTGCATAATCCACTCAGTATCTCCATCAGCTTGATCAATACGGTAAAAGCTAGCACTGCATTTTGCAAAGGCATTCTCTTTTGTTCTGTATTGGTCCCAGTTTGTTGATAGTGGATCTAAAGTATAATTAGCGTCTAAGCTATTATATAAATCTACCGCAGCTTGACCTTTAATTAACATTGTTCCCGTTTCAATAACCCAATCAGCTTCTTTTACGCTGCTGTCTGAGGAAAAGACATTAAATGAGGCCGAAATGATTACTGCAAAAAACAAATGTTTCATAATTTTCTCCTAAACTTTGCATATTTTATTAATCAAGTTATTTCATAAGTCGTCTTCTTCTAAAATCATCTTGGTAAATCTTATAGCAAATAAATCTAAGCACCTTTTCTCTTAGTTTATGTAAAAAACAAAAACTAAGTTTCACTATTTCATACTTCAAGAATTCTTGATTTTTTTTAAGATGGATGAATACGCTCAGGCCTAATGAGATTCAGCTCAATCCAAATAAAAATTATGCTATGCTCATCTTAGATCATTCAAAAATTTTTTAATTATCATGTAATCCCTATAGGGATTAAGAACTTCATTTTTTCATGTCATTAATTTTTTGATAGGACGGAAGTAAATTTTAAGTTACTGGGCCTTAGATAATGCTGCAAACAATTATTCTTTTCCTTTTTCTATTCATGAATACTTCATATGCAAATGAAAATTATGAAGATAACCAAGATGATCTTCTTGGGATTACTGATAAGCTTTTTTCAAGTGGCGGTACTCGCGGCAGATGCAATAATTTTATTGATAAAGAAGGCAACTATGGAGAGTGGGGAGAGTTTGTCGTAGAGAGGTTGCAAGAAGAAGGAATAGATTCGCTTTTTTATCAAAATGATCTTCTTGCTATGACGAGTGTTTGTAAGCGATGGCCTGAGTTTAATCAGAATGAAAAAGAGCACTACTGGGTCTGGATTATTGCCTCAATGGCCTGGGATGAGTCTAAATGTGGAGAACACAGGTGGATGGATCACAATGGGCTCGTAGGGCTTTTACAGATGGAAAAAGATGTTGCTGATAGAAAGTGGCGTGGAGAAAATTGTCGTTTAGAAGACCTTCTTGATCACAGAAATAATATCCGATGCAGTTTTGATATATTGGCCGAACTTCTCAAAGGCAAGGATGGCCTCTATAAATCCAATGGCCTTCTATATCAAAATCCAAATTCTTATTGGGAAAAATTTAGACGAGTGGGGGGAGGGACTATTGGTGCGCGAATGAGAACCTACACTCCATGCGATACGATTGAATCAAATAACTAAATTTGACCTCATTAACGATAGGCCCTTTTACCGACATTTCAAATGGGCCGGTGATTGGATTCACAAATATTTAATCTCAAAAAGAGGCCGAAGTTTTATTAAGTAGGGTCAAATGTAGATGATTTTATTAAGTCATATTTAGCAAAATACTTGCTTTTAAAATTAATGTCCTAGCTTCTCTTTTTGTAGCCCCACGGGCAATGGCGACGGCCATCTTTACAGCATTTTCTCATGCGCTTTAGACGAACTTCAGTTGAAACAATTCCCCCTGTTACTGGGTCTCTATAATAATCTTCCCTGTGAGTGCCGTTTTAAATTACGATAAATGATCTTTATTCAATCTCATGAATGATTTTTTCAATTAATCTGATATTTCTTTGTGAACTTGTCAAAGTTAATCCCTCTAAGAGGATTTCATCTATTTCTTTAGCAATGGCCTTTATTAAACCCTCGGCAACAAGGCCTAGATGTTCTTTGTAGCTTGGATTATTCATATATCGGCTCCATAAGAATGATCTTACTGGGCCGTACATTCTGTGAACTGATTCTTCCTGCCAATTGTGTATAGGAAGATTTGAAGTAAAATCTCGCCCCTTTTTAGAACTACTATTTCCTGAGGCCCTATGAATTGCTTTGGGGTCATTTGTCCCAATCACTGCAATGAAGTCAGCAAAAAGTTCATCAAAGGGTGTTGTTATGCTTTTTAATTCAATAGCATTATATTCTTGCATAATAGGATTTAAAAGGGCACTGGACTCTTGAAGATTGTGATGAAATTTTGATTTTTTAATTCTACTATCCTCAACCCCAGATCTTCGTAGTCTTGAAATCTTTGTTCTAAGCTTATAGATTCTATCCCTGTGATAAACAAATTTATCCCTTATGTCATAGGCCTTTTTAAGCTCTGGGTGAGTGATATACTGGCCAATATTTACCGCAAATACTTCATGGCCATACTCATGAACACCAATGGCATGGGTGAAACTAGGATTAGTTTTAACGAGCTTACCCTGTTTGTTTACGACAGAGTAAAATTCTGCCGTTTTAATAACGCCCATCATATTGTTTGGGCCATTTCCATTTTGGGTGTGTTCAATAGCAGCTTCTAATTCTATTTGATATTCAGTTGGAACTTTTAGAGGGCCTAGATTCTCATTTACACGAAGAATTGATTTCTTGAGCAATAGTTCAAATTCTAGTGAGGCCCCGAAGTTCGCAATATTAATTTGCTTAGAAAAATTTTGTGAGATCTCGTCAAAACAATTGATCGCGTTTGCAGATGTACAAAGCGTGAGTTTTAACAGCGTGAATAGGACAAATCGTAAATGATAATTCATTGGCAACAGGATACTTGAATTTAAAAAAAATGCTTGGGGGATTGTAGAATCTATAGGTTTTGTATTGAATTTTGTGAGGATCTAAGTTTTTGAAATTATTTGTATTTATTTACATGATTCGAGTTTTTTATCAATGGAGGCCATGTTACGCGTTGGCGAGATTATCTGATATTTGTTCTCTATATATTTCCATTTTTTAAAATAGTCGCAGTGATATTCTGAATTTGGCGGGAGCCATTGATCTGGGCCTTGATAACCTTTGGCCCTATTAAGTTTATTCCATACAGGAATTAAATTTTCTGTATCATTGGCAAACGCTTCTCTTTTTTCAGTCGTCCATTTTTTTGCACCATTTTGAAATGCATATTTGAGTGGAATGATATGATCTATGTCGAGTTCTTTCGCATCTGTGAAAGTTTTTCCGGAATAGGGGTCAAACCATTTTCCAAATTGAACGACACATTTTTTTACTGTTTTAAAAGTGGGAGGTATTAAGCTTTTTGCAATAAGCACTTCATGTCGTGTATTTTGGCAGTCTTTATCTTCATCTATCCAATGTTTGAAGAGCTTTCGTGAATATTGAGCTTCTGTTGAAACTGGACACTTGTTACAGCCTTTGTTCTCACAGCGCTTCGATAGTGATGAGCCATCTCTACACATTGTGATGTTATCTTGGCAAATAACTCCACCATGGCCTGAGCAACAACCACGGCAATCTGCTAATGAAATACAGGAGTATAAGAATAGAATAAATATGATTATTTTCTTCATTGATTTCTTATCGGTATTTTTTCTTAGAAGCATACATTAAGAAAAAGTAATGTTGACTTAATCTCTCCGTAGTTTGGAAAGATTCAATTAATAAAAACTTAAGTATTGAAAAATTATTGTAGCCCTTAGAATTGGGGAGATTCATTTCAGCAGGAATAAATGCAGCTACAATTTCGTACTGCTCTCAATATATTATGGAGGATATATGGGAAAATTATTGTCACTCGTTTTGATTTCAACTTTCTTTGCATCATGTGGACTACTTGGTCCAAGGCCAAATGTTGTCTATCATAGACCAGATATTACAACACCTGTTAATAAAGTAATCATTTTCCCAACAACAGACTTTAATGGTGTTGTCAGTGAGGGAGCAAAGAGCGTAAATATGTCTCTTGTTTCAAGTTGGGGAAGTCTATACGGCAAGGATAAGGTTATTCCAGCAGGGCCTGTGATTGAAAAGATCACACAGAACTTAGGTAAAGATGCTTATATGAAAATTGTTAAGTCGTTAGACAATACAAGTGCAGTAGAGCAGTTGCATAAGAATCCACAAATCAGAGATTTTATTTCACAAGTAACGAATAAGCTAGGCAATCACAATTTTGCATTGGCCCTCATCTCTGGTGGAGAAAAAGAATACGATGCAAAGCAACCGGTTTTTTTAAATGTAGGTATGTTTGATACTGAAAGCTTAACTTGGAAGTGGATTACAAAAATTGAAGGTCAAAAAGGTATGATGGGCAATTGGACGGCGACGTCTGGAACAATGGTCTCTAATAGTTTTGATAAAATTGAAGAACTTGAAAAAATCAAAAAATAATTAAGTGAACTAGGTGCTATCATCCAAATGTAAATTTGAATAATAGCACTTAGTGTTTTTATTACTTTGTCGAAATAGTGATTGTGTGGTTGTTTCTGTATCTTGAAACCATAACGTCTACTAATTCTTTTGCAAGAGCTTTTCTTGCACTTCTATTTCCAGACTTTAGCGTCGCGATGTCTTCGTCACTTAGTTGTGAAAGTTCGATATTAAAGCTTACGAAGAAAGTTTGCTTTCCATTAGTTACTTCACCATCACGATCAGCAACACCAAAAGGTTTGTAGCTAAATAGTACTGTCGCAACTTTTACAGTTTTAACTTCTGATGTAGAGCAAAGACCTGGTTGCTCTCTATCTCTAACTGGACCTGAATGACCACATGGTCTAACGATAGTTGTCTTAGAAACTACAGCATTTTGAATTTTAAAATCAAAGTAGTTCAAGTTCACTGATGAAGAAGACTCAACAGTTTTAGCTGTTTGATAAACATCGTAGTTAACAGTTTTAGCGTTTGCCAATGAAGCTACAGTAATTGCAAGTGCGATAAAAATCTTTTTCATTTCGATCTCCTTAATAAGGGTGTTGGTTAATTTTCAATGAATATGGCCAAGCAAAGACGACTTTTAAAGAAATGCGATTTAATCGAAATATTTTGAAAGACAAATGTCCCCATTTTCTCTGAAATAGGGGCCTTCTTGGACATATCTTGGCCTTTGTCTTTGCTGAACAGATTCTTCAGGAAATAGTTACAGGTAATATTGCTCAAAATAATATTCAGTGAGAAATATCAAAAATATGGATAATGATATTTTAAGCACATGCAAAAACAGGGACTTAAAGGACCAGGTCGAAAGCGACTTGAATAATTATCTATCCAATTTCAAGGATTATGCTCTCGGACAGAAGAACTTATCGAGAAGAAGTGATGTCCATTTAAAGACAATTCAGCGCCTTTGTCGCAAAGAAAATACCCCAGGGCATATCACTTTGATCAAGCTCTATAGAGTCATATATGGGGAGACCCATCCAGAAAAATTATTATCACTGGTTCCAAGAGTTGTACGAGAAGTTCTTTTAAAGAATAAGGCGACAATTTTGCCTGATGATATCAATTACTCTGCAGAGATTAAAAGGGAAGTTCTTACTGACAAAGTCTTTTCTGAAATCTACTTTCTTATTGATGCCGGAAATATTTCAAAAGACTATATTGTCTACAAATTTGGAGAGCATGGTCTTCATACTCTTGAGCGCATGTATAAGCTAAATGCGATTAAGTATGAAAGCAATGGACAGATCTCTCTTGGAAAAGAAAGATTGCACTTTGATACTGAAGTTATCAAGAGTGCAGGAGTGCTTCTTTCTAAAAAATATTCTAAGCCAGTGAACTCAGAAGTTAATGGTGAGAACTTCCTAGCTCTTTATGTTGATTGTCTACCAGACAGTGTTTATCAAGAATGGCTTAGAATAGATAAAGAGGCCTTTATTAAAAAAGCGGAACTAGCAAAAAAATATAGAGATCCCGTTAATGGGAAAAGAGTTTTCACTTATATGACGACTGATACTCTTACAAGGAAGAACAATGAAGACACTTATAATTAATCTTCTGCTAATTTTTAGTGCCACAGCAATCGCTGGAGGGGACTTTGGTGGTGGACCTAAAATTATAGAACTTAGCAGACAAGATTTTTCTGTTAAACCTCTAGACTTAGAACTTTCAGAAGATCAGAAAAATATCAATCTGATCGTGGTTTATAAGAAGGTGGATAAAGAATTTAATCCGTTTCATTCTGAGGAAGAAACGAAGAAGTTACAAATTGGAAAGTATACGACAATCAAAATCCCTTATGACAAAACTCTTTTTAGTGATGAGGTTGTGGAGAGGTTAGAAGATAGAAAGAAGTTCTTCTTATTTAGAAAAAAGGAAAAGAAGCTTGCTCAAGACAATTTTATGATTGAGGAAGTCACAGATCAACTAAATAGAAATCCTCAAAAAAGATACTACGAAATTATCAAAAAGCATTAAAGACACAATATAAGATCACTGTAAAACAAAGTGTTTACAGTGGTCTTATCTCAGTTATTTCTGAAAAAATCTCTGAAATTTCATCTCATTTAAATTTGCCCCACTTATTGTGGTCAAAAGCTTGTTGCTTTCATTTTATAATTAATATATATAAAATATATTAATTAAGAAAGGAGATTATATGAGCACACTATTTGAACAATTAGGTGGTGAAGGCGCTGTTGATGCTGCGGTGGATATTTTTTATCGCAAAGTGCTACAAGACGATCGCATTAAAGACTTTTTCACAGACGTGGACATGGATGAACAGATCAATAAGCAAAAGGCCTTTTTGACCTTTGCCTTTGGTGGCCCAAATAAATATTCAGGTCTAAATATGAAAGATGCCCATGCCAGACTTGTCGATAAGGGAATGAATGATTCTCACGTAGATGTTGTTATTGAACTACTCGGTGGAACTTTAAAAGAATTGGGTGTTGGTGATAACTTGATTGGTGAAGTTGCTGCCATTGCAGAAAGTGTAAGAGGACAAGTTTTAGGCAAAGAAGGATAGACCAAATGGGGACTATTACTTTTGAAGGCAAAGAATTTGTTTCGAAAGAAGGAGAGACGGTCTTAGACTGTCTCTTACGTCTTGGTGTTTCTGTTACGAATTCTTGTAAAAGTGGAGTTTGCCATTCCTGCATTCTTAAAACAACGTCAGAAATTGAAGGAAAATCACAAAAAGGATTGAGTGATTCAAAAAAGAAAGCGGGTTTATTTCTATCATGTCAGCAGCAGGTTGCTGATAGGATGGAGGTCTTTTCACCAGATGCCAATACTCTATTCATCGATGCAATTATTGTCGATCAGAAAAGAGTTTCGGATTCAGTTGTGGTGGTAAAAGTTCGACCTCTACAGGATTTCTCTTTTACGGCCGGGCAATTTATAAATATCGTTAGAGGTGATGGTCATTGCCGTTCATATTCAATCGCTGGCCGTACAGGTGATTCAGAGCTTGAGCTTCATATTAGAAAAGTGCCCAATGGTATACTGTCAAATTGGTTTTATGATGAACAATTAATCAATGAAAAAATCAAAATATCTGAGGCCAATGGTGAATGTAGTCTCACAACTGAGATGAAAGGGAAAAATCTTTTACTAATAGGAGTTGGGACTGGTCTTGCTCCACTTTATGGTGTTGTTCAAGATGCGCTTGAATCGAGTATCGTTGAAAAAATCAATCTCATTCATGGCAGTTTTACATTTGATGGCCTTTACTATTGTGAGCGCCTAAAAGAATTAGAACAAAAGAATCATTCGTTTGATTACTATCCTCTTTTTTTAAAAGGTGATGAGAGAGAAGGATTTATCAAGGGGGATATCGTTGAATTTGTTAAAAAATTTAACTTTGAAGCTTCAAATACGATTGTCATGATCTGTGGTGATCCTGTTATTGTAAAGAGCTTGAAGCAAACGATTTTTCTTGCAGGTGTTCCTTCAAGGTCTATTTTGAGTGACCCGTTTGTCTCAAAATATTAAGCGCAGTGAAGATTCTACTTATCTTAATCTATAATGGGGGTAGATCTTCACATGTTTAACCAGTTGTGTTATAAATTATTTGAAAAACAATTATTGGATTTTGAATGAAATTAACATCGAAGACAGATTACGCCCTTAGAGTTTTGATTTTTTTACAGAATAAGGACAAGGCAACGATTAAAGAAATTGCTGAGTTTTATGATATTAAAAAAAATCACCTTAGTGTTGTGGTGAATAGATTATCTGAACTTAATTATGTTCACTCTTCAACTGGTCCCACAGGCGGAGTTTCCCTTAATCCTCACACCCTCCAAAAAAGTGTTGGTGAAATCGTTTTAAATTTTGAAGAGTTTGAACTCGTAGAATGCTTTAATAGTGAATCTAATAAGTGTTTGTTGAGTCCATCATGTAAATTGAAGTCAATTTTAAAGAAGGCCAATCGTCAGTTTATAGATGAACTTAAAAAATATAAGCTTCAAGATATTGCACAAAAATTTTAATTCAATTTTTACGCTTCGAGATACTTTCTTATGGCCGTAATCAATTTCTTTTTGTTTATTGGCTTCGTGATAAAGTCATTTGCCCCAGCTTTAATTCCTTGTTCGTGCTCTTCAGGTAAGGCGTGAGCACTCATAATTACAATAGGAGTTGTCACCCCATCTTCACGCAAAGTTTTCAGAGCGCTAATTCCATCTAACTCGGGCATTTGAATATCTGTAAGAATTAAGTCGTAGCTTTTTTCTTTGAATTTTTCTAAGAGTTCGATTCCATTTTTTGCATAGTCGATTTCAAGTTGATGGTCTTTTAAATAGTGATCAATAAGAAATCTCGCATCTTCATCATCTTCTGCCGCAAGGATTTTTTTACCAGTTAATAAGTTATCAAGACTTATCTTTGCTTCAGTTGTTGAGCGTGTCTCTACACTTTTGACTTTTGCATCTTCAAAAGGAATGTTGAGTGTAAATGTCGTTCCTTCACCTTTTTTTGAATTGATCTCAATTTTTCCACCCATCATCTCAACAATATTGTAGACAATAGAGAGTCCTAGACCAACTCCTCCTTGGTTTCGGCGATAGGTTTCATTCTCCTGGCTAAAAGGATTGAATATATGAGAAATAAATTTTTCATCGATTCCTATTCCGCTATCTTTTACTGTGAAGGTCACAAGGTTTTGACCACGCTCATCCTTAGTTGATTCACAGGTAAGAATGATAAAGCCTTCATTTGTGAATTTGTATGCGTTATTTAAAAGATTTATGAGAATCTGTCTTAGTCTGAGTGGGTCGCCATATAAGTTTAACTCTTCACCTATCATAGAGCATTCAAACTTAACATTTGATTTAGTAAATTTTGTCATCATGATGTTCGTCACATCTGAGATTAGTTCTTTAAGTTTGAAATTATCTTTTTTCAATTGAATCTTACTTATCTCATGGCTAGAGACATGTAATATATCTTCGAGGATTTTTAAAAGATGCTTACCACTTTTTTCCATTCTTTCAATGTACTCAAGTCTTGTGTACTCGCGAGATTCATTTTTAATTAAGTTAGCATATCCTAAAATCGCATTCATGGGAGTGCGGATTTCGTGACTCATATTGGCCAAGAAGATCGTTTTAGAATCTGTGGCAACATTTGCTTTAATGAGGGCATTTTGCAGTTCTGATCTTGTCTTTAGCAGTTCATTGTTTTGTCGCTCATTGTGCCAAAGAAAGAAAAACAGAACTATCGTAAAGATAAAGAGGGCGACAGGAAAGAAATACTGCGGAATATCCACATAACTAGCAAGAAATAAATCTGTCGCAAATACTTCAAGCTTCCATTTTTGACCGTAGACATCAATGATTTTGATCTCACTTAGATTGTCATCTTTATGTAATATTTTTTTTGTTATGCGCTCGTCAGTCGCAAGATCAGTAATTTCTATTTCCAATTGATTTCTTTTAATTTCTTTTCTGAGTTGAGATAAGAAATCATCGAGATAAATGACTGAGGCAAGATAGCCTCTTAATAATTCTTTTCTTTGCTCAAGAGTTTTGGGAATAACTCCCAATTTATACACGGGAAGGGTGATCGCAAAACCAGGGGCGGAGTTTTCAGTGGTGTTAGAGTGCATAACTGGAAATGTATTAGAGGCCATAGGTGCACCAGCATCCCTTGACTCGAACTTTGATTGCATTCGCTCTGGTGACCAGGCGAGATCGAGACCTATGGAGAGCTTGTGTCCTCTAGTCGTTATCCCGTAAAGAACTGGATAGTGCTCGGGCCTTTTTTTTGCATCAATTAATTTTCCATTTTTATCAGGTTCAACAAGTCTAAAATCTTTAACACCCTTAGAAATGACATCCTTGATAAAGGCCTGTCTCTCAGAGGCCAAAACTCTTGGTTGCCATTCAACCATTAGGATAGAATCTTTTCTTGTGCTTAAATTTCTAGTGAATTGATCAAATTGTGATGCATTTAAATCGGGGAATGTAATTAATAGGTTTGAAAGAGAGTAAAGGACTTCAGTTGATACACTTAACTCAGAATTTATTTGTGCGGCCGATTGTTCGAGTTGTTTTCGAATCCCTGCTCTGGCATTTAAATTTTGCTTTTCATTTGTAAGTTTAAAAAACCAGGCAGAGAGAAATAGGCCAACGATTAAGAAGACAAATTTTATGAATGCATTTTTAGTGTGAGATTTTTCTGCCATGTATATTCAGTAAAATTAATTATTCGCTTATGATACACCAACATTTACTGAACATGAACATTATCTTACCTTAAGAAAACCTTGGTTTTCTTTTCTCACCAAAGGCCGCCACGGCCTCTTTAAGCGCCTCTCCCTTGAGCAAAGAGGCGAATGCTTCACACTCTTCATCTATGGCCTTTTTCATCTCGCCAATAAGTGGCGATTTTATAAGTCTTTTTGTTTCCATCAAAGAAACAAGTGGCTTTTCCAGAAGGCGATTGGCCTGGGCCAAGGCGTGGGCATTTACATCTTCTGATTTTACAATCTCATTAATTATTCCAAGACTCATGGCCTCTTGTGCACAGAACATATCGCCGAACATAAGAAGTTTGGCCGCTTGTTGGTGACTTATAAGTCGAGGTAGTAAAAAGCTTGAGGCCGCTTCTGGACATAGTCCTAAATTTACGAATGGAAGCATAAATTTTGCTGTGTCACTGGCATAAACTAGATCACAATGAAATAGCAGTGTTGTACCAATTCCAATTGCAACTCCTGAAACAGCTGCAATAAGAGGTTTTGGAAATTCAATTAACGCCAACATAAAATCCCAGGCGGGCGCAGAAGTTGAATCCGCTGCATTTTTTAGAAAATCAGCAAGATCATTTCCTGCAGTGAAGACCTCTTCTTGACCTTGGATGATGGCCACTTTTATTTTTGGATCCGTGGCCCCTTGGCGCAAAGCTTTGGCAAGAGTGGCATACATATCTGATGTAATGGAATTTTTCTTTGCGGGACGATTGAATGTTAAAGTTAAAATACCATTATCAATTTGTTCTAATATATCACTCATAAACGATCCTTTTTTTTAATACTTAGATTATCATTATGAGAAGTGATGTCGTCAAATGAAGAATGGGGCCCAAATTCTTGGGTCCCAATCATTATCTTAATCGTGGCAGCGAACTTTTCCACGTACACACATAAATCTTATGTTTATACCTGGCGTCCATTTAGAGTAGATCGTCGTCCAGCTCGAGTAGCCTGCATTGGCACATTTTCTATCAGCATTGGCCCTATAATCTTCTACGGCCGATCTTTTGTGTTCGTATTCAGAAGCAAAGAGATAATCTGTACAACCTCCAACGCTTTTGACAACTCTGTCATTGGCAAAACTTGATAGAGAGGCAAGTGTTAGAACTGTGATCAATAGTGTTTTCATTTTGTTCTCCTTTTTTTTGGAGACAATAAGGAATAATCAGTTTTATTCCAATGAACATTTATGAACATCTTTATAGATTGGGAAATATTCCTTTATTTCGGCCCATTTAAAAGGCTCAGAAGTTCATTATATCTTTGTATTTGATTATGTTTTTGAAGCCCTTTAAGCAAGATAGAGGATTTCTTTTCAATTTCATCTTCAATGAGCTTTCTTTTAACTTCATCATCTGTGTGTTTTTCATTTAAAATATTTATCAGAGACTTAACACGCCAGTAGTCCATGGCATCATACATTGTTGAAAGTTGATCTTCATGACCACCATACTTATTAATGAGGTAGTCTGAAATAAAGCCGACTTCTTCTTTGAGTAGAATTTTTAGCCACAGATCATAGTCTTCACAGATCGTCATTTCTTCGTTGAAAAAGTTAAATTGACTTCCCAATTCTCTTTTCATTAAAACGGTAGAAGGCGATATAAGGCAAGTGGCAAGCGATCTCTCTAAAATTCGATCATTGCTTTTATCGAATTTTTTTGGAGCGTTCACTCTCATACCATTTCTAATCCAGTTCTCGTTACTATGAATAAAGTTGATCTTGGGATTTAATAAGTGAAATTGATTTTGTTTTTCTAATTTATGAGAGAGCCACTCATCGTCTGAATCTAAAAATGCGATCCATTCGCTCGATGAATGCTCAATGCCGTAATTTCGTGCTGCGCTTACACCTTTGTTTTTTTGGAAGAGGTAATGAATATTCTTTTTTTCTAAATAAGGTTTAACGATATCTTTCGTGTCATCAGTGGAACCATCATCAACAATAATCAAATTATAGTCTTTATACGTCTGGCCAAGAACAGATTCGATGGCCCTAATAATTGTTCTAGAGCGGTTGTATGTGGGGATAATGATATCTATAAACATTTTCAAATTATAGCTTAAATCTTGCGATAAGACCATCTCTTCGCGATTTACTAATAAGGTCCAGTTTGTTATAATGGTCTCTTTTCTTAAAGTAAGGAGCGCGACCGTGAAAGAATTTTATGCCATCGACTTTGGTACTTCGAACTCCTTACTTGCACATATTGATGCGTCTGGAGTTTCTAAACTAATCCCCATGGACCATGACGGAGACGTTATGCTTAAGTCCCTCATTTTTACACCAACATTACGTGAATGGTATTTTGGTAAACATGCTATTGAAATGCGTGAGGAAAATGACGGAGAAGGACGCTTTTTTAGATCTATTAAAAAATTTCTGGCCGAATCAAATTTTAAAGGGACTGAAGTTCACGGACAGATGATGCCCATCGAAAAACTTGTTTCTACATTTTTGAAACATATGAAAAAACAGGCCGACAAAGCGACTGGTAAAGATATTAAAAATGTCGTTCTTGGGCGTCCTGCTCGTTATTCATTAGATGATGAAAAAGATAAACTGGCAGAACAAAGAATGATGGCCGCGGCCAAACTTGCAGGCTTTGATGAAATTCTCTTTTGCCCAGAGCCTCTTGCCGCCGGTTTAAGTATTGCTAAAAGTGAAACTGAGGAACTTGTAATGATTGCGGACTTTGGTGGGGGGACGTCTGATTTTACCATCCTGAAAGTTCACAATAGAAATTATTCTACAGATGACGTTATGGGGATGAGTGGTGTTTTTTTAGCTGGAGATGCCCTCGATGGTCGTATGATGAAGGAGTTTATTTCTCCACACTTTGGCTCTCGCATTGAATATCGTATTCCCTTTAATGATGGTCTTTTAAAATTTCCTAAAAAACTTATGAACATTCTTTGTTCACCCGCTCATATTTCAGTTTTACGTGAAAGAGAAACTTGGGACTTTTTAAAAGAAATTCAAACATACAGCGTAAATGAAGAGTATAAGAGACAATTGTCACAACTCTTTATTTTAGTAGAGGAGCAATTGGCCTACCCAATCTATAGAGAAATTGAAAAAACCAAAATTGATCTCAGTTCAACGCCTGTAGGTCATTTCCAATTTTTACACCCAGGAATCAAAATCCACGAAGATATTTCAGAAGGGGATTACAAAGAATCTATTTCTGAGGTGGTGGCAAAAATTAAGGATTCAATGTTGGAATCATTCACTCAAAACGATCTTGAACCAAAAGATATTCAAAGAGTCTACATTACAGGGGGGACGGGTCAGTCACCTTATATTCAAGAAATGCTTAGAAATGTATTTGGCGCCAATAAAATATCTGGAGGAGAAGTCTTCCAATCTGTTATTAGTGGTCTTGCCGAATTTGCAAAACTTCAACAGTTATAACTAGATAGCTTTTTCCACGAAGGTCTTTTTATAAAAGAAGATCTTCGTGTCTAATTCTTTTACGGCCTTATAAATAGTACCCTTTCAATATACAAATATTCCTGAACGACTATAGTTTCTAGTTATTAAGGAGTATTTCTATGATTAAGAATTTGATTCCATTATTGATTTTATCAACTGCACTTGTGGCCTGTAATGAATCTGGCCGAAAGAGCAGCGTTAGCAATGATAATATTACAAATCTCGTCGCAACAGCTTCTATGACAGAAGTTTCCTTAGAGAGAGTTAAGAAAATTAGTGCTGGCGGACTCGACTTCTTCTACGATCCTGAAACACTCTACTTTGAAACAGCGGTTGGCAATATATTAAGAGATAGGGCAAGTGGTGAGCGTGTTGCTGAAATCACTTTGATAGAAGGTTCTACGATCAAAGGTGTCACTATTGATACTTCAGGGACTAATCCAAAGCTAAATATTAGTAATGGTGAAAGATCTCTTAGCGTTGAAATTTTAAGTCTTAAAGATGTAGAGCGCATCCTTCCTCATAATATCTATGACAGAAAAGGTGGCAATAAAAAGAATATTCTTTTTGATACAATCACAGTTTCTAAAGAAGATAGGGCCCAGTATCAAAACTATGCCCAAGACGTATCAGAAGCACCTATTCAAAATCTAACGGCAAATATTCTCGATATCGGTCCCAAAAAAATGGGAACTTATGAATTTTGGTTCAATCATGAATTAAAAATGGTTCGTGAAAATGAGCGCACATCTCTTAGAGAGCGCTCTTTTGAAATTATCGAGAGCATTGATATGACTAGTGCTGAAGAAGATAATTTTAAAGTTGAAGTTAGCTACAAAGAGTTGGATTCAGAATACAATATTTTCGAATTTGTTATTAGAAATGTAGACGATAATGGTGCCTTTGTAACTTCGAATCCTATAAGTGCTCTAGGACATAAGTGTAATGGTTTCCGCTACAGCTCAAGCATTACTTCCAAGCGCGTAGAAGATGGAATCAAGTACACACTTCCAGTGAATAAAAGCATGGTTCAAAACTGTCTAAAGTCTGATCAATTGACAGGAAAGATCTATGTTTTTGACAGCTTACTGAACTTTAAGGCCATTAATTTTTAATTATCTAAAGGGAGAACCTTAATGAAATATCTTATCTTTGTTGGCATGTTAATTGCTTCATTTGGAGCATCAGCAAATTACTGTGAAAACAGTCTCGTGGAAATTGAGCGATATATAAAAAATGAATTTCCTGTGGCCCCAATTATTGATTATGGCTGCTTGAATTCATCAAATGAATATGTAAGAGGGGCCCTAGATATTTATGCTGAACAACTTGAAGGTTTGTTTGTCAGAATCGAAAATTTAGAAGATGAGGCCAAGCAATTAAGGAATAAATACTTAGGTCAGATTGATAAAATTGAAGAAGAAATACTCGTTGATCTTGGAAATAATGCTTTAGATAAAGGAAAAATCTTCCAAGCAGTAGTTAACCTTAGTCAAGATATTGCCGTGAATTCAAGATTATTCATGGTGCAAAGAGATAATATGATTGCGATGGGCTCTTTACTAGGATTGTTTTTGCCCCATTTAAAAGGTGATGATGTCACTGTTCAACAAAAGCTGGGTTATGAGTCTGTTGAAGAAGTGACGACACTAAGAAACTATTTAATTGATTACGGTAGGGACTTAAGAGACGCGCCAGTAGAAATTCAAGTAGCTCTTGATCAACTGGAGTCGGTAAATCAAAGAATAAATTTAATATGGAAAAACTATTTGCAATAATATTCTTCGTATTTTCTCAGGCCATTCTAGCAGATGGCCTTGAGCTTTCTGCTGGTCAAATCCTCTCATTTCGCAATTTCGAACTCGATAAAAAAGAACAAGTTTATAAGGCCCATCTCGAATATCTCATTTTAAACGATAAATCATACTTTCTCGTACCTGAGCGATTTTCAAATAAAAGTGTAAAACTAGTCATAGATAATTTAATCGTAAAAGGTGAGGCCTATCTTGGTCAAACATTTGATGAGAACACAGGTGTTTTACAAAATGTTGGGAACCCTGGAACTTATTATTGGCAAAAACACGTTGCACGCGCTGCAAATGGTAAAAATGGAGTTGATTATTCTCAAGATGATAAACCTGAATATGGTGGCGGTGATCGTGGTCGTGATGGACGCGATGGCGAAAATGGAAGAAGTGGACGCAATTCTATTAACCATCTCGTAATTGATGCCAATATCTCAAGACTTGATAAGTTAACGGTCTTTCTTGTGGCCCAAAGTGGCGGCCATGGAGGAAGAGGAGGAAGAGGCCAGGCCGGTAGTGATGCAAAATGTGATCGCAACGCAGGTGGCGATGGCGGAAATGGTGGCGCTGGTGCTATTGGTGGTGCTGGTGGCAGTGTTGGTAATATTACATTTAAATGGAAAGCTATAAACCCTATTCTAGAAACGGGAAGTGCTCCTTTTGGACTTCACTTTGTTCAAATTCCAGGTGCCAATGGCTTCCCTGAGGCCGGTGGTCCGGGTGGTAATGGCGGTGACGAAGTTGTTTGTAAAGTATTGTGGCAAAAAGTAGGAAGAAGAAGTGGTGGTCATGCTGGGCATGAAGGCAGACATGGTTGGGATAAAATTGATAAAACGAAATATTTACAATTAGGAAATGTAGGTAAGGTTGAAGTCATCAACAAGGAGAGAAGCGAATGAAATTCTCTCTTATTTTTTCAATGATGATTTTCTTCAACGTACAAGCTAAAGAATTAGACCTCTCGCTTATCCAAAGTGGAGAGTTAAAATATGAATCTTCTCTAGACGCCTCGAATCTTAGTGGCAGCAACCTTTTTTGTCGTAAAATTATCGCCCAAAACGTCAATTACACTGAATTCGGATCAAGTATTTATACTGAGGATTTATCATTTCGTAATTTGATGTTTAAGCAAAATGAAAATAAGAGTATTCGCTCTGTTGTTTCACAAGATTTGCTCGATATTGCTGATCTTTATCCTGAACTGGAAGTTAGCTTAAGTGACATTCAATTCCTATCAGAGTGTGAAAATAGTGATGCACGCTTTAATAATATCTATATCCTCGATAAGGGAGATCAATGTGGCAAAGCGGTTGAGCTGAAAAAAGCTATTTATGATCCCATTAATAATGAACTTTTAAATATTTCAAAAATTGATATCTCCGTTTCAGCGAAGACCAAGATTTTTAATCTTAACTATGACGACAAAATTCTCGTTTATGAAGACAATAAAATTATTCTTCTGAATAAGTTTAATGATAAATCAATTCTAGTTGATGTAGATTTCAAATCTGAGATTGTTGTGGGCGCAATCTCCATAGATAAAAATATCTTCGTGATCGCAACTTATGATATTGAAGGGGTAAAGCTTTATAAGTTTCAGCAATCTTCATCTGAAAATGGATCTAAAGTCGCACAAATATCTGTTTTGCAAACACAAATTGCTAAAATTCATCTGCCAACTGAGAATGAAGGTATTTCAAACTTTGATGAAGTTGTGAGACAATTAAAAAACGAAAAAGAAAATGTCGCTAATTCACTTAAATTTTATCTTAATTCAAAAAGAGGCTATGAGACAATTGATTTGATTGTGATATCAAGTACCCCGTCATTTCTCAAATACCATACTCAAGTAAATACTGATAAATGGATTTATGAGGGAGCACAAAGGTATTCTTTTTTCAATACTTTCACAAGTGGCCTAAAGTTTATCCATTCATATAAAATAGAATTTCAAGACAATTTTAGAATCGTCAACTCAAATAGTGTAAGCGATTCAGAAGTTCCATCATTAATCTTTTCTGGTGGCCATTTCCCAATCGATGGTCAAGGACGTGTTTTAAAATTCAAAGATACTCAACTCCATATAAGTGGAAATAATATCTTCAATGCTTATGAAATGGCAGCGACTAAGAATAATGATTTTTGTTCTCCACTTTCTATTATTTCTGATAGAACTGATGATATTTCGAAAGGCGGAATTAACGATTTTTATAATGGTAAAACGCACCTGACGATGGCCGTTAAGAAAAAGGATTATAATAAAGTTCTAGAACTATTAAGCGCTGGTGCAGATGTTAATAAAAAAGATGTTTTAAGAAAATCTCCGATTGATTACGCTTTATTAGTTAAAGATAGTAATATTTTAGAACTCCTCTTTTTTAATGGTGCTACGCTAAAAGGCACGGGTTCAACTTCCATAATGAATTTATTTAATAGATTATTCGACAATGCAGAAATTCAATCTGCACAAGAATTAGAGAATAATGCCAAGATTTTTAAAACTTACTACAAGCATATATCAACTCTTGAATCTCAGTTCATTAAAGTTGATGAAATGTTGAAAATTAAGGCCGTCGTACAATCAAGCTCGGTTTTAAAACCAGTCATCGGGGAGATTCTTAAATGATCTCTAAACTAATTATCCTCGTGATGACTTTGTTAAGCTTTAGGGCCCACTCATTATCTTTAGATACTAAAAAACTTATTGATGCAGGCAATCTTTCAAGTATTGAGAAACTTGATACTAAAGAACTTGATGGTGCCTCTCTTGATGAGGCCGGAAGATCGGCACTCATGTATGCAATTCAGAAAAAAGAGTATGGGATTGCAAAATATCTTATCACGAGAAATCTAGGTGTGAATGCGCGTGATTACCTAGGGCGATCTCCTTTATTGTTTGCCGCAATGAATGTGGAACAAAGTACATTTATGTCATTTCTATTGGAAAGTGGCATTGATTTTTTTGCTAAAGATAGAAGGGGACGTGGCCTTGATTATTACATGGCCAAAAATAAATCTCAATCCATTCAAAAACTCATTAAGAATAAGGCGCTATCTCAAAAAGGGCCATCGAAAGAACAAAATTTGGCCCTTCAAAAAGCCCTTGATTCTGGTGAGGTTTCAGAAATTGAAAAATACCTTGGTCTTTATAAAACCTTGCATTTTAGTATTGATGGCAAGGGTGTCGTCGAATACTTGATAGTTTCTGGTGCCATTAAAAAATGGAGTTTAAAAGTTCTTGCAAAGTACGGTGTTGATGTTCTTGCAGATGGTGTTGCTCAAGAACTAATCAAAAGTGAGCTTTTTGAACATTTTAGAGAGATCTCAAAATATAAATTTAATCTTCAAGATGAGAACAAAAGAGATATTATTCAATTGGCACTGGTTCACAAGGCACCAAGTGATATTACTGTTGATCTTATTAATAGGCAGCGAGATCTAGCAATTAGTGATATTAATAACAATAATTATCTTCATTTGGCCCTTACGCATGATTCAGATAAACGAGTATTAGATATCCTAAAACAAAAGGGTGTTAGTACCATACAATATAATACTGAAGGTAAGTCTCCCGCAATGATTGAAGTGGATCAATCTAGTCCTGAAGAGATATTGACTATTTTAAAGGCCAATTCAAATAATCTAAATGTTAAAAATCAAAAAGGTGATGATCTTGTTATGTATATAGCAAAAGTATCACCTACTGTTATCAAAAATAATATTCAATTGATTCAGTCTTTAAAATATGACTTTAATTCAAGAAATGATCTAGGACAAAATGCATTATCTATTGTCGGTGTTAAGCTTGATAGCTCACGCATTGATTCGAAGGATTTAAATAAAATACCAGAAGCTAAAAAAGATTTAAATCAGCTTAATGAATACAAGGTTGATGGTGCTTTTTCTCACAAAGAAATTTTGGAAGACTCTTATCTCGGTGATCGAGTCTTTGATGATCTTGTAAATTCCCTTGTTTCGGAACATTTAAAAGATTTAGAGAACCAGTATATTCAAAAGTATCTTTCTCATGATGACAGTAATTCTGATTCATTAAAACTTGATATTAAAAGTAGAAAAAATGCTATCAAGCAATTAGAAAACAATTCTCATAACCTCGCATCACGTGAAAGAGAACTTTTAGCTTTATTAGAGAGCGGTCGCTTATCAACTCGTGATGGGGACTTTAGAAGATCTCATGAGCAATATAGTCAATTGACGAACGAATTGATTCAAAAAGTAAACGAGTTAAAAAACTACGTTAATTATATCAATGAAGATTTCACGGAGCTTTCTTCCAAAAAATCAGAACTCGAATCGATAATTAACCTTTTTAAAGGTGGTAAAGATAAATTTTCCATGGAAATAAAGGATAAAAGAGACTTTCTGACAAATTTTAAAGAAGAAATCACTATTACCATTAAGTCATACGAAGCTCAAAGAAGAAAATCTCTGGATTTTATTCGTTATGAGTATGATGACGCTGTATCTCGTTTAAATGATGCTAAAAATAATCTTAATGAAGTTGGACATAAAAGAAATCGTGCCGAAAATGCCTATAATGACCTATACAATAAGCGTAAACAATATGAAGCAAACGAAAACCACCCTGGACATAATCCAAATGATTGTCAGTGGACTGGATTAAAAATCTCTGCTGATAAACGTCTACCAGGTTTAGAATCAAATATGAAAGCTAGCGTTAAAGAATACGAGCGCTATGAGAGATATTACCAAGAAGCGAAAAGCTATGAGAATAGAGTTTCTAATAAATATACAAAAGAAAAATCTGTTGTTGAAAAGGAAATTTTAGAGTTTCAAAAAGATCAACAAAATCGCTTCAAGACTATTGAGAGAAATACAATTAACGAAATTTCATCACTTGAAGGACAAAGAGAGCTTGATTACAATGAGGTTTCGGCCGAAGTTACGGCGCTTATACAAAATGTAGAGTTGAAATATGGTCCTATTGATAGCGTTACTTCTTCATGGAAGATCATTTATGATTATGCCTCACAATTAAGTAGTGTCGATAGTCTCAAGTCTAAGGTTGCCTGTTTTTTCGGTAGCAGTTGTTCACCACTTATCGATACAAAAGCTCTAGAAGGCACTAAAATAGGGGACCAGTTTATAGCTCTATCGTCTCAAATTGCTGCTACCTACGAGCAGTATATGCACAAAGAGCTGCAATTTAACTCAGTTACCCATTTACAGCGCTCATTTGATCAAACTGTTAGTGAACTCAATAGTGTTAGGCAGAATAAAGATTCAAATGCTTTAAAAATCCGTGATTACAGAGCTGAACTAGGCCGATTGGAAGAAGAACTTTCTTCTTTACAGTTGGGTGAAAACAAAGACTTTTCTGATTTGCTGGAGTTGGAAAAACGCCTCTATCAAGGGTTGGATGTTTCCTTAGATAGCTTAAAATTAAAACGTGCTGATCATGGTATCAGAAGTACCCGCGGCTTAAATGAATTTACTAAAAAAACTGAAATTTTAGAGTATTCACTCCATTTGTCTGATATTAGTGATGAGGAAATTATCTCTAAAACCCAGTTGTCTTCTGAAAAGACGGTATCATATTTGAATCGTTGGTTTACTATTTTGAGTGAAAAGGCCCAGTCCCAATCAAATACTGCCATTAGTTTTTATAATGAAATTAATCGCATGATTTTTATCCGTGCCTTAATGAGCTCAACATCTTTTCAATTAGTGAAGTCCGAGCACTCTGAGACTTTGGTTGTAACTATTTCTGGTCAAGAATTTCTCTTAGGTGAGGATGGTTATCCAGTAAGTTTAGAAAGTGATAACCCCCTTGATTTCGAATTAATCACAACTGGAAGTGCAAGGGCCAGTGCAATTGCCTTCATTGAAAAGTTAAAAGAGAAATTTCCTGATTTGACAAAAGAAGATCTGGAAAGAAATCACGACCTAGCGATTGTAATAAGCTTACTTAAAGAAGTGGATCAGTTCAATGATTCACAAAAAATGCTCCAGTATTTAGAAATTGCAGAAGTTATGATTGCTCCCATCGCCCTTGTTACACCAGCGGGTGTTGGGTTGAAAGTCATTCCTGCTATTTTTGGTCTTTCAAAATGTGCAGCCGAGGCCATAATTTATTTCAGAACAGGCATGTATAGAACGGATTCGAGTAAATTTTTATGGTCATTAACTTGTTTCGTAAACGCGCTGCTATCGACTTCACTTAAAGCTGATAAGATTTATCATGTTTTTGATGAGTTCGTTGCAAATATTATACCTAGTAAATTGTTTATTAAGCTTTTAAAAATTTTTATCAAAGACGATATTTCTAATTTAAAGAATACTAAGTCTTTATTTCTTTTTATCGAGACTTTATTTAATGCTAAAATCACTGAATTTGATAATTATATTTTTAGAGATAATAGGAATAAAATTGAAGCAAAAATTAGTAGCTTTATAATCAGTGTTAATAATCTTGTCAGTTCAGAAGAAACAACGGTGAAATTATACAATACTGATATTGTTGCGAGAGGGTTTAAAGTTGTAAAACCATTTTCATTCAATTCATTCAAGTATCGTGATACAATATTTATGAATGTATGTGATTTATCAAAAGATGAGTTACAAAATCTTCTTGCAGTTAAGTTTGGTTTTGAAGAATCTATTATCGATATAAATTCATTTAATTATGATATGGGTGATTCGCTCTATAAAGTGAATGGTGAAAAATGTCTTATTCTAAAAGAATAATTAAATTCATAGAAGTTTCTATTTATATAATTTTATTCACTAATCTTATTTTTATGGAAAGATTTTTAGGCCAAGATAATATGGTGTACTATGGTTTGACCACAATTCCTCTAGTTGGTTTTATAAACTGGAAATTCAAGCATATCTCTTATATTCAGGTCTATACGGCGATTGTTTTTTATTTTCTTCCAGTCATTAAGTATTTTATAGAAGTACCAAGTACTGATAACGTCTATATTAACTTTGTGAAATTTCAGTTTCTTTGATCATCTCGTCCATCGTAGTGTGGCAACCATGCCTTACAATCTCTTCATGAATTAAGCTTTATATTTTTCATTCGATGTGCTTCGCAGTAAGAGTAGGCGAGCTCATAATAGGAGAGGGGCATGAAGGGACTATTTATTTTATTTTCACTTTTATCAACTTCGATGGCATTTTCGCATGAATTGAAAGTACGTTGTAATAATATCCTTCCTGATCAAATCCGAATTGAAAATGGCTCGATCGTAACTGATTTTTTTGTTCTTTCTGAAAGACTTGGATATTTTGATGAGCAAAGAACACAGTATGGGCTTATTCAGTCTGTGGAACTTCTCAATGCACAAGGTGATCTTGTTGAAAGTTTAAACGTTGTAGGCCAGTTTTATCCTGGCACTGAATGTGGGCCATCAAAAATTGTGGCAGATAATAATTTTTCTGACGAACCTGGTGAAAAGGGCACAGTGAAAATTACTATAGAAATTGAAAATACGTGTGATGCTAAAAATCTAAGTTCTTATACTCTTGAAAGAGAGGGCAAGGCGCCCGTTGTGAAAGCGTTTACGGAATGTTCTTACGTGAGAAAATAACAAAAAAAAAGGAGTACATAAGTACTCCTTTTTAATTTCTTAGATATTTTCTTCGACTTTAACTGTCTTTGTACAAGAATAACCAAGTGTATATGTTTTTGGAATTGGTAAGTAAATCCATGTCCCCATATTATCTATAGATGTTTTTCTTAAAAAATCTGTTCTAGTTACTTTTTTAATTTTAGCTTTTGACTCTGAAACAATCATACAATGCTGTTCAGGAATGGCCCTTTCCGCACATTCTTTGATGGCCTGTTTTTTTACAAGAGCATCGATATCATGTGTAAAGCATGCCTGTGCTTTCTCTTCTGTTCTCGGTCCTTCAAATTTGAATTTGAATGAAATCGCCCCCGAACCAGCAAAAGACGAAAGAGTCGTAAGAGTTGCCAGTGTTAGCAGAATTGCTTTCATATTATTCTCCTTGTTGTTTTCAACAAATATTATGTGATTTTTGAAAATAATTAAGCACCCTCATAGAACTTACAGGCCGTGATTAATTTTTAAACACTTTCACATGATTTTTTAAACGTATTTTCAGTTACATGGCCAATTCTGTTTTTTGGTTAGTCTATGAAAGAAATTCATGGTTTAAGACCCAAGCCCTTGAATTTGTTAAAACTGTATTTATGAAATCCTTTTATCTTCTGTGTGCTCTTGGCGCATTTTTTTATAATTCTGTCATCTATGCTGCTTCTTTGAAAACTGATGGCGCTTGTTTTGATCTTGTCCAAAAAATTGAATCTTTAAAGTCTAGACAACGTATGACTTGGGATGACGATATTATTAAGGCCTCTTTCTCATACCTCTATAGTCATCATGAAAATAGTGAAGTGCTTACGAGGGATGTCTTGATTAAAAATAGTGATGAGAAGGCCAACGAGCTACTTTCAAGTTTTCTAGGTCGTGACATTAAAACTCAGGCCCTCCTAAAAGCTGCCCAAAGATCAACAGGTCTTAGTAAGTGGGAAGATATTGAAAAATTTTATGATATTAAAGTCGTTGCAAGGCCAAAGCTTGTATGGAACAAAGACAAACTCAAAAAGGCCTTTGAGTACCTTTTAGAGCACCATTCAAACCCTCAGTCTGTTACGATGTCTACTCTCAAACGTAATCAAGATAAAGAAGCAAGTGATCTTATTTCACAATACTTTGGTTATCCGATGACTTCTACCGTTCTAGCAAATGGTGCTAGAAAAGTCTTAGGGACAGAAAATTGGGAAGAAGTGAAGAAGGCCCTGTATATCGCTCGATTTAATTCTGGTGTTATGAGATGGAATGAACAGAATCTGCAAGAGGCCATGCAATATCTTTTGAAATTTCACTCAGCTCCTGAAACTCTTGTTCAGGATTCTTTCAGATTTAATCTTGATAATGAAGCTACTGAATTACTGAGAAAATTTACCAAAAGAGAAGTGACTACAAATAGTTTCCTTTATGGGGCCAAACGACATTTAGCTGATTTTCAATTTGATCAATTTAAGTCTGAAGTGATGGGCACTTTGGCAAAGAGATATAACATATCCGAGCAAAAAGAATTTGCGAGAAGATTGAAAGTCAGTATGTTTCAAGGTCTCTCTGTCAATGAAAGGGACGATAAACTCAAGGATATGGCGTTTAAGTATTTTGAGGAAATCATTGAAAAAGAGCGTCTTCGTGGTTGGATTAAAAAATTCAATTATAATTTTTATAATAACATTTATGATGTCCCAAGTGACATTTCTAAAAAGAATCTCTTTATTAAAGAGCTTAAAAAATTAAGACCATTAGAGGGAACACCTTCTGAGAATATTGCAAAAGCAAGAGAGATTCTTCTTAAGTATTATAAAAATGACATTTCGATTAGTCTATTTAGGAATTATATAAAAGAGGCCTTTCCATTAGATTATGAAAAATTTTATTTAAAACGCGCTACAGAGAAAGATTTCGAGAGAATTAAATTAATTCTAGATTCTCGTGGTTATCCGAAAAAAACAAATATTTTGAATAATCATATCTTTTTGGCAGAAGTCTTTCGCGAAGTCGTTGGAAAAGATATGAGCAAAGACGCTCGTATTAGATTTATTACCCGCTACTATCCAGAAGACCATCATCTATTTTTTAGAATGGTTTACAATGTTCGTGATCTTGGAGTTCTCGTTCGTGAAGAATACGAGAAAATTAATGATGCCAATTTTGCTGCAAATACAGTGAAAGAAAATTCCACAGCTCTTTTGCAGGCCATGCATACTATCCTAGGGGATTCCTATAATCCTTCTAAATTACACATGGCCTACTGGGCCCTTCGTATGGACTTGAATCTGTATGATTTCGACTTATCTGAATCTGTTCGCAATTCAGCGCAACTCTTTTATGACGTTACTGTTGCGAGAAAGGTCGGAGCATCTGAAGATAGAACGGCCATTGTTTTCAAGGATGATAATGGACAAATAAACTATGAAATCGAAGACCTTTCTTCTGATGTTTTTGAAGAAGTCGCGGCCCAAGAGGAGCTAAAAAGAGCAACTGATTGGATAGAGTACTACGGAGTTGAAAATCCTATTGTTCAGTTTATTTTGAAATCCATAATCGATGCCAATGTCACGAATATGTCACTAATCGTAAAAGTTTTAGCAAAAGTATATACCGAGGACGAAATTCAAGAGGGTTTAAAAGTCTTGTCAAATGATAAGATCCTTTCATTAGCTCTTCTTGATTGGGCCTCTTAATGCATTATGAAAAGGATTATAATGAACATTAGAAAATATGGATATTTTATCGCTCTGATTATGAGCTCCTTAAATGTTTCGCTAACATTTGCGGCCCAATGCCCATCACCGAATACAGTTGTTTCAGGAAAATGGAAAACTGTTTATGAATGCGTTAATAATGAGCTGATTAGTTCAACTGAATACTTTATTCAATCCAATGTTCCCACCCAAAGAAAATTCTATGACAGTTTGGGCAGAGCAATTGAAGAGAAAAATTGGAGTGTCGATGGTAACTTTACTTATCACTCAAAAATTTTCTATCTAGAAAACAACCATTACACAATCGAAAGTTATAAGACTTCAAAGGAAAGCTACGGTAAGCTTGAGTCTAGAGAAGAGCGCCTAGGTGATCTTGAAGACTATGTAACGCTTAAGCAATGGGTGATAACTTCCAGTGGTAAACTACAGGCGATTAGACATTTTCTTATTGATGAACTGAAGCCTTATCGTATTGATGTTCTCGATTCGAATGGTGAAGTTGTTAAATATTACGAAGTCATTTACAATGATGCTGCTCCACTGGCGAATCTTGTCACAGAATTTAATCTGTTTGATCTATATGAAAATCTCATCGGTCACTATAACGAAAGTTCACCTTTTGATGTAGTAGAACATTTAAAGACATTTAATCTCTCTGAAATAGAATATCAAAGACGAGTTGACATTTATAACGATAAAACTCGTGAGCCCATTGTCATAATTGATACTGGTTTTGATATCATGCACGAGTCTTTAACTCATAAATTATACAATTCTCCCTATGATATTGTTGGTGATGGCATCGACAATGATAATAACGGTAGAGTAGATGATTCATGGGGATGGCAAAGGCAAGACGATGAGGGGCTCTCTCTTCTTCGCGACGATAATAATATTCGTGAAACACACTCTCTAATTCATACACCATATCCTGTTTCCCATGGAACCCATGTCGCTTCATTGGCGCTTAAAGATCTTGAAAATTTTGGATTGGTTGGCTTTGCTGGTGATGTGGCCATTTCAGATCACTTACAAGCTGCCGCGAACTACATTAAAGAAAAGAAGATCAAATTTGTTAACATGAGCTTTGCCATTGGGTTTCCAGGTGCGCCGATGTCAGCACCAAGAGATTCATTCTATTTTCTTGAGCAAATGATTGCCCAAAACCCAGAAACCCTTTTTATTGTTGCAGCGGGCAATGGACGAGATGGACTTGATCTCGATGAACCGGGCAGTGACAATTTTCCTGCAAGTTACAAATATCCTAATATGATTAAAGTTGGTGCTCTAAATACCTCTGAAATTATTAATAGTGAAAGAGACAACTATAAACGCGCATCATTTTCCAAATATGGGAAAACAAAAGTTCAAATTTTTGCTCCTGGGCAAGGAGTTGTATCGGCACAATCTGGTGGAGGGACAATAGCCCTTAATGGGACTTCAATGGCCGCACCCTATGTGTTCAACATTATTTTAAAGGCACATAATATCAATCCCATGTTAAGTCCTATGCAACTTAAGAGCATTATGATGAAAAGTGCATATGTACCTAAAAATGGACCCCTTGATTGTGAGAGTGGAGGAATGATTTGGCCTGAAAAATTCTTTGAAAATATTCGTAAAACTCTAAAATAATCGATCTATAGAAGGAGGTATTAACCTCCTTTTTTTATTCTCATTTTCAAAGGTCTAGCTAAAGTTAATCTTTATTTTATGAGTTTTATTTGTAATGTCGCTTTCTCGCTATATAATTTTAATACTGTTATTTAGCTATGGATTATTATGAAAAAAGCGCCAATTCCACCAAATGAAAAACAGCGATTAGCGAAGCTGAAATCATATAATATTCTTGATACTGCATCAGAAAAAATCTTTGATGAAATTACCAAAACGGCATCGGCCATTTGTGATGCAAAAATATCACTTATAAGCTTAGTTGACGATCATAGACAATGGTTCAAGTCTAAGCATGGCCTTGGGGCCAATGAAACTCCTAGAGAAATATCTTTTTGTGGTCACGCTATTATGGGCGACGATATTTTTATCGTAGAAGACTCCAATCTCGATGAACGTTTTTGCGATAATCCACTCTCGCTTGGAGAACCCCATGTTCGTTTCTATGCTGGTGCACCGCTTGTTACACCAGATGGTTTTAGAGTTGGAACTTTATGTGTCATAGATTCTGAAAAAAAAGTTTTAGATGAAAATCAAAAGCTTGCATTGAAATCTCTTTCTAAACTAGTTGTAAGTTATTTTGAGCTTAATCGACTTCATAAAGATATTGATTTGAAAAATGATCAATTTTCTCAAATTTTAAACAATATGATGGACGGTATTGTTGTACAAAATAGCGAAGGGAAGATTGTTGAATTTAATAAAATGGCGCTCGAAATTTTGGGACTTAGTGAAGGTCAGCTACTAGGGCGTGATTCTTTTGATTCAAGATGGAAATCAATAAAAGAGAATGGTGAATCTTACAGTGGTGAAGATCACCCTGCTATGAAAGTTTTGGCCACAGGTGAGGCACAATGTGGCGAGGTCATGGGAATTATTTCTGGAAAGGGGGAGCTGCGCTGGCTTCTTATTAATGCCATTCCAATTAATGCCGAGGATGGTTTGCGAGTTGTTTCAACATTTTCAGATATTACTATTCAAAAAGAGTATGAAAGAGAGCTTTCAAAATACGCAGAACGTTTAGACCTTGCTCTTGATGGTGCCGGACTAGGTATATGGGACTGGGATCTCACTACAAATAGCGTAACCTTTGATCGCCGTTGGGCAGAAATGCTCGGACTTGATGTCAAAGAAATTCCAATGGAGCTTTCTACATGGGAGAGTCGTGTACACAAAGACGATTTGGATGAATGTTACAAATGTATCAAAGACTATATGGATGGGCGTACGGGACGTTACGAAAATATTCATCGTATGAAGCATGCTGATGGGCGATGGATTTATATTTTGGATCGCGGTCGTTTCTCTGAGAGAGATGAAAGCGGTAAACCCATTCGATTCACAGGTACTCATTTTGACATAACCGAATTAAAAGAGGCCCAAGAAAAGGCTAAAACTGCAGACAATGCAAAATCGACTTTCTTGGCCAATATGTCCCATGAAATTAGAACGCCCATGAATGGGATTATTGGGATGATTTCTCTACTCACGCGTACAAAGCTGAGCCATGAACAAGAGGATATGTTAGAAACGATCAAATCCTGTGGTGATAGTTTGATGACGATTCTCAATGATATTCTAGACTATTCCAAAATTGAGGCCGATAAACTGACTTTTGAAGAATTGAATTTTGATCTTCATACTACACTTGAAGAAGTAAAGCGTTTGTTGACAAATTTGTCTGCCGATAGAGGTATTCGGATTCAACTCAATATCGATGAGAAGGTTCCAAAATTTGTTATCTCAGATGTTGTGAGAATAAGACAAATTCTAACGAACCTTTTAAGTAATGCAGTTAAATTTTCAAATGAGAATGACGTTGTTGTCATAAATGTTGAATCTCTTTTTAATGAAGGGAAAAAGCACACTTTAAAATTTAGTGTTATTGATAACGGAATTGGGATGGAGCAAGAAGTTATCGATAGGCTTTTTAAAGAATTCACCCAGGCCGATTCCTCTATTACAAGAAAGTATGGCGGTACAGGACTAGGCCTTTCCATTTCTATGCGTCTTGCGAAGTTAATGGGGGGAAATATTGAAGTTCAAAGTAAAAAAGGGGAAGGAACTACTTTCTCATTAATGATTACTTTAATGGAAGGACATGAAAGCAAAGCAGGTCACAGTGTAGTAGATGAAAATTTGGCTAAAAAGTATCCTCATCAAATTCTTGTTGTCGAGGACAATAAGATCAATCAAAAGCTCACCAAAAAAATGCTTGAGAAGATGGGGTATGATTGTGTTATTGTCGATAACGGTCAGGCCGCGGTAGATGAGTGTAAAAAGAATCATTACTCACTTATCTTAATGGATATGCAAATGCCGACAATGGATGGGATTACAGCTTCACGTATTATTTCTAAAGACTATCAAGGTTGCACCATTGTCGCGATGACAGCTAATGTCTTTAATGAAGATCGTATTAAGTGCTTTGAGGCCGGAATGAAGGACTTTATAGGTAAGCCTGTTCGTTTTGAAGATTTAGAGCGAGTTTTAAGACATTTCAAGGCCCAATAGTAGCCGTGCCCATTTTTTTTATCGAATATTTGACATGATTTTTCTCATCTTAATTCTCATTAAGAAATTTTATGATCTCATAGATTTCTACTTGTACTTACCAGTCATTAGGTAGATGGTTAATATGCTAACCATTGATTTCAACGAGATTGATTTGCTAGCTATAGGTCTAACTGACTCAGAGACAATAAAAAGTGCCTATTTAAACCTCGATTTATATTAGACGGTTAATGTAACAAACTAAAGAAAACTTAAGGTAGCTCCGAACTGACTTATCATCGTTTTGAACCCATGATTTTTAGGAGAAATCAAAATGAGAAGATTTAGTTTGAGAGTGAAGATTTTGGCCTTATCGGTATTTCTATCCAGTGTGAGCGTCATCATCGGAGGCATTTCATACACTGGATTTAGTAAAGTTAATAAGGCCAATGATGTTGTTGTAGACAATGTTATTCCTAGAGTTGAAGTCATCAATTCTATGGCCCTTAGCTACAGAAAAATCCGTATTGAAGTTAGAACTCTTGGACTTATAGCTTTAAATGAAGATCAAAAAAATGCAGCAATTGCAGGAACACTAAAGGCAATCGGGACATATGAAGCTCTTCATAAAAAATTAGTTGCACTCAATTTAAAAGGTGAGGAAGAAAAATTATTAAATGAGCTTGATAAAAGATGGATTCATTTTAAAAAAATTGGTGAAAGAGCGATTGCTCTTGCTAAGGATGAGAGGGCCGAAGCTAAGTCCGAGCTCGTTAATATCTTTTTAGTAGATTGTCCGCTTGCAGCACAGAGCTATCAAGAAGTAATGAGTAAGTTTTTGGCCTTCTATGAGAGTAATCTAGAAAAAACTAAGAAAGAATCTAATATCATCGCAGATCAAACTGATACTCTTATTTTAAGTGTCCTAGGAATTGGCGTGATCTTTGGTTTAGGAATAGCGGTTTTCTTCTCTCGTAAAATTTCTCAATCAATTGAAGAAGTTATTAGAAAACTAGACCATAGTGCTAATGAGTTTGATCGTAGTGCTAGATCTGTGTCGACTTCAGCTGAATCTTTGTCTTGCTCATCATCGCAACAAGTGTCATCACTACAACAAACTTCTGCGGCCGTTGAACAAATAAGTTCAATGATTGATTTGACTGCTTCAAACTCAACTAGTTCGGCCGACCTTGCTCGCAATTCTGTGCAGAGTGCTCAAAGAGGTCAGCATGCAGTTGAAGAAATGATTGTCTCTATGGATGCGATTGATAGAAGTAATGATGAAATAGTTCAACAAATTGAAAATAATAATAAGCAGATGATTGAAATTGTAAATTTAATCTCTGAAATTAAAGATAAGACAAATGTAATTAATGACATCGTCTTCCAAACAAAACTTCTTTCATTCAATGCTTCTGTTGAGGCGGCCAGAGCAGGGGAAGCTGGTAAAGGCTTTGCGGTAGTTGCAGAGGAAGTGGGAAATCTTGCTCAAATGAGTGGTAATGCTGCTCATGAAATTACATCTATGGTTGAAAATAGTACAAAGAAAGTCTTATCTATTGCTAAGAGTACAGAACAAGAGATGTTAATTCTTGTTGATAAAGCAAGAGGTTCAGTAAAACAGGGAAGCAAAACGAGCTTTCAGTGTAAGGCCATTCTTGAAGAAATTTCATCTTCGATTTCAATGGTTACTGAATCAGTTGAAGAAATTTCAACTGCAACTTTTCAGCAGTCTAAGGGACTTGTTGAAGTTAAAGAGGCCATCATTGAGCTAGATAAAGTAACAAAAGACAATTTTAATGGCGCAAGATCTTCAGCAACACTTTCTGATAATTTAAAAGAGCAATCAAATGAACTCCAAGATCTTATTGCGGGACTTAGTCAAATCATGCAAGGAGAAGGGAGAAAAGTGGCCTAATGACCAATATTTTTTTATAAATATGATTAAGATCAATAGTGTGATTTCTAAAAGTATTTATTATATTGGGTAAGTAGGAGTTTATATGAACCATTTTACTGAAGCAGCTAAAACTTGGGATACAGATGAAAAGGCCATTCGTAATAAGGCCCTCGCCGATGCCATTAAGAAACATCTCAATCTTGTTCAGGGTTCCTATATTGATTTTGGATGTGGCACGGGATTATTATCAGAACATTTTGTAGAGAAGGCCAATTATCTACTAGGTGTTGATACTACAAAGGAAATGCTCGATGCTTTCGATAAGAAATTTGAAAAATTTGATCAAGTAGAGTCTTGTGATAAGAATCTCGAAACACAAGACTTCTCTCGACTTATGGATCATATCGATGCGATTTTCTCCGCCATGGCCTTCCACCATTTGGAGCGTCCTGAAAAAGTTTTGGACAAGCTTAGTAAAGTTCTAAATGAAAGTGGTAAGATTTTTGTAATAGATCTTCTTAAAGAAGATGGTAGCTTTCATCCTGATAATGCGAAAATGGGTGTAAAGCATTTTGGCTTTGATAAAGACGACTTGATCTCATGGACTGATGGCCTTGAACTCAAACTTTCTGGTTTTGAAATCATCTTTAATATTCATAAAAATGGCCGAGATTATCCTCTTTTTATGGGGATATTTGAAAAGTAAAATACTTAGGGTCCTTGTTTGGAGAGCTACGTCTCTTTTCTATATCTATTCTCAATAGTGATTTAATAATAGCTTAAGACCATTAATCGTTTAGATTTCGAACGTATAATGGTCTTTAGCTTATGAAAAAGAAAATTTGGCCCTATCAAATTCCAATAATTATTGCCCTGTCATTATTAATGATTGTCTTTAAACTTGGTGAAAATGGTCTCATTCAATCCAGCTTCATTCGAGATGGTGTTTATCCATTAACGCAAATTATTTCTAGAAATTTCACTGATATGAAATTTAAAATACGCCCCCAAAGACAATTGGATAAGAAAATTATAATCGTAGGTATAGATAGTCATTCTCTGGAGGCCATAGGACGCTGGCCTTGGGCCAGAAATTATATGGCCTATCTGACAGAGACAATCATGCAATATGATCCTAAAGTTTTGGGCCTTGATATAGTTTTTTCCGAGAGGGATCAAAGGGTTCCAGATGAACTCGTTGAATTTTTAATTCGCAACAAGCTTGGTGATATTGTCAATGATTTTGAAACTGATTATGTCTTTCAACAAACACTTCAAAAGTACAAAGAGAAAATTGTATTAGGAATGGTGACTGAGACAAATTGTAGACCTGCTTTTGATCGGGCCTGTGCTAAGTATGTTGTTGATCCAGAGTATATCGAGATGCATCCAGAGAATTATGAGCGTTTTGCAATTGAAAAAGATTTAATCACTGGTGAGTTTAATCAAAGTAAAACACCATTGATGTCAATTATTACTCCCATCGTAAATATTGATCTTTTTCGTGACGTTATTGAGCACACAGCACTGTTGAATATTACTCCCGATTCAGACGGAATTGTCAGAAGAGCAGATTTAAATTTTTTCATGGATGGAAGGGCCTACCCCATTTTACCTTTGAAAATGGCCCTCGTTGGTCAAAATGAAAAACTTTTGATTCAACTAGATGATAAGTCACTTTATTCGAAGTTAGAATTTTTAAACCAGAAAAAGGTAATTGAAGTAAATAAACTAGGGGCAATGGAAATTAATTTTCTCGGTGATAAATTTTCAATTCCCTATATCTCGGCCATTGATCTTATGGGCGAAGGTAATGAGATAAAACTCATGGATGGTAGTTCAAAGGTTTATTCTAAAAAAGAATTGCTAAAAGACGCTTATGTTCTTATCGGTCTTACGGCAGTTGCGGCCTTCGATACTCGAAGTTTTCCAACTGGAGAGAATATTCCAGGTGTTGAGGGGCATGCTACAATTTTAGAGAATTTACTGAATCATAATAATTTGAAAAAGGCGCCCCTTGTTCAAGAGATTTTTTTCAATCTAGCGATTATGGTTCTTGGTGGTGTCATTTTTAATGTCCTATGTTTAAAGGTGAGTGCGCTCAAAAGCTTTTTGTCCTATATTCTTATCATGGGGATCATTGGTTATATCGATCTTTATATTTTATTCAAAAATAACTTTAATTGGGAAAATGCATTCGTCTTTATCGAGTTTAATATCATCTACTTTTCTACGGTGCTTATAAAATATTTTCTGGAAGAGCGTGATAAGAAATTTTTTAGAGAGGCCTTCAGTAACTATATTTCTCCCGAACTTGTTGGACAGATGTATGAATCTGGAAATATGCCACAGCTTGGCGGGGCCACCCGTCACTTGACTGCTTACTTTACTGATATTCAAAACTTTTCAACGTTCTCTGAAAAACTCTCTCCAGATCGTCTTGTTGAGCTTCTTAATGAATATCTAACTGTTATGACTGATACATTAGTAAACGAGGGGGGGACGCTCGATAAGTACGAAGGGGATGCAATTATTGCTTTTTTTGGTGCACCCTTAGAGTTTTCTGATCATGCTAAACGGGCCTGTGTCGTTGCTCTTAAGATGCAATATGAATTATCCAAACTTCGTAGTAAGTGGAAAAGTGAAGGGGAAAAGCATCCAAGCTACGTTCAAGATATGAGAATGAGAATTGGTATTAATACGGGGATGATTCTTTCAGGGAATATGGGCTCACGAAATCGTATGAATTATACGATGATGGGCGATGATGTAAATCTTGCGGCCAGGCTCGAATCATCGGCCAAACAGTATGGGGTTTTTGTTCACGTCGCTGATCATACATATGAGATCGTTAAAGAAGATTTTCTCTTTAGGGAACTTGATACTATTAGAGTTGTTGGGCGCAGCAGTGCCACTAAGACCTATGAGCTTCTTGATATGAAGGTTCCCACTGATCCGCGCAAAATTGATCTCGTAGAGTCCTTCCAACGGGGTTTAGAGTTCTATAAAGTAAGAGAGTGGGATAAGGCCATAGATGAGTTCACTAAGGCCTCTGAACTAGAATTTGTGCGCTATCCAGATATCATTGTTAAGAATAACCCATCATTAGTCTATATTGAGCGTTGTGAGTTCTTTAAGGTGAATCCGCCACCATCTGACTGGGATGGTGTTTATACCTTAAACGAGAAGTAAGGTTCTAATTTTTTTTCATTTTGAATGAATATTCATTATTAATTCCTAAAATTTACTTTTTATTCAGGACCTTTATTTTTAAGGGAAAAGGTATAATTGGTTTAGACCATTAATTAGGTGATTTTATGAATTCAATAAATTTATTATTTAAAATCATTTTGGCCGCGACCATTCTTATGTGCGATTATGCCATTGCACAAGGCCAGAGTGTTGAAGTTGGTAAGGCCGTGGATGTCAGAGGCGAGGCCTTTGTCACTAGAGAAAAGAAAATCCTTCCTTTAAACATCAATTCAGTTGTTGAAGAAAAAGATACAGTGAAAACAAATCGTAAGAGTTTTGTTCAAGTACTGATGAAGGACGATACAATTGTTAAACTTTCTCAAAATACAACTCTCGCTTTCGATGAATTCAAAATGAGAAATCCTGAAGATCGAGAAGCAACATATAATTTAGAATTAGGTAAAATTCGCGCCCTTGTAAGTAAGAAACTTGGTAAAGGGCATATTAAATTGAAAACTCGTGCTCTTACATTGGGGGTGCGTGGTACAGAGTTTCTTGTAAACTCCTATGTTGGAAAATCGAAATATGAAGCTGACATTGCCGTCATAGAAGGAGTTGTTGAAATTAATGTTCTCAATGCTGATGGCACTTATGATGAGACGATGACAATTGTTTTAAACCCTGGGCAGTATCTGAATTCAGAAACTGCAAAGAAGGTTGGTATAACAAGAGCTGTCCAAGAAATACCTTTTGAAGTTTTACAAAGACTGAAAGAAAATTCTTATGCCTTTCTTGAAAATAATTCAATGAAAGTCATTGAAGAAAAGATTGATGATTCATCATCTTATGTTCCTCAAAAAGAAAAAGATGAAGACAGCACTCAAAATAATTCTTCAAATCCTTTAGACGAATCCAATGAGATAAATGGGGTCGTTGAAGAGAACTACGAAACGGTTGAAGATGGTTTAAATGGACTCAATGATGACTTTGTAGAACAGACAATTATCACGGCCGAAGAAGAGCTTAATGACATTCTTGATAGAACAGATGAAATTATAGACATTACAATAAACGAGCCAAATACATCAAGCTCTGGAAGCGGTGGAACGTCTTCTGGTGGAGGTGCTACAACAACACCAGATACTACAAAAGCTATACGCCAAGCTGAGCGTGAAGCTGCAAAGGCCGAACGTGAGGCCTCTCGTGTCGCCAAGGCCGCTGAAAGAGAGGTTGAAAGAGCCGAAAAAGCAGCTGAAAGAGAGCAAGATAAAATTGATCGTGAACTTGAAAGAGAATTAAAGCAGAACACACCAAAAGGGAATGGAAAGAATAAATAATTAAAAAAAGAATGTCAGTCCGGCCTCGTATGATTTCTTATCAATATTTTCAATGATATCTGACTGACGTTTTTCTTTATCGAATTCTATTGAGATTTTCAAGTACAGTTTTTTGGAGATAAATCCAAGTTTCGTATTGCTGCCAAGAGAGTATTTAAGTGTCGTTTCTTTACTGGCATCTCTTGTCAGGTTTTCATATTCAATTCCCATATTAAGAGATGTAAATTTTAGGTCCATATAGTTTGTTATACCAACTAAGATGGTTGATTGGTCTTCTGTATTGTTTGTTGAATAATTTTCATTTCCATATTCAAGATCAAAGGATGGGGCCAGCCATTTATTATAATCCCATAAACGAAATGAGAGGTTCAGATTAATAGAGAGCGAGTCATTTCCACTATTGTTGACTTCTCTATGAATTCCAATTGGTAGCTCTAAAACGAGTCTACCATAGCGAAGTGCGGTCTCTACACTTGCCCCAAGTGTATGGGTGTATGAGTAGTCTTTTAGATGATAACCGCCACTATAAGGAGAGTTGAGTATTAATCTAGAATGACCCATGAAAAGTTTAGGAAGAAGGCCTTTATAATAGGATTTATATATTTCACCGTTAACACTGAAATAGGCGTTCGTTAGATTTTCATAGCGAGTGAGGTCTTGTCTATTATAGAGCGCTAGAAATCTAAAATTTGTTTTAAATTCTTTTATATGTATTGATTGGGCATTAAACCCTGTACTCATTTGAGTGTAGCCTGCGTCGTCAGCACCTTGTGTTGTATCAGATAATTCATCGGGGAGTGCTGATACATTTGTTCCAATCCCTCTTGTTATGGCAAAATGACCAGAGAAGCGCTTCTTATCGAGTGTATCAATGATTTTTTGAGAACTATTTCCTAAGTGATCACTTTCATCAGTATTTGCAATTTTTTTTAAGTTCACAAGGGCCAAGTTTGGCGCACCAGAAGAAATTTTATTAACTGCAATATGAAATTCTGTGGCCTTTTTTAAATCTTCATTTGAAATTAGCTCTGGATTTTTTTGTAGTTCATAGAGCTCTTTCAGTGCATTGAAATACATCCCTAAATCACTATACATATAGCTTAAATTAAGTCGACTCTTACCAATCTGATTTTTTTGCTTGATAAGACTTTTATAATAAATTTCCGCGCGCTTAAATGCTTTATATCTAATATCGAAGTCAATATTTTCATCTTTAAACACAGTTAAAAACTTACTTGCACTTATAAATACATACGAAAGGGCCTGAGGATTGAGCTTCCCAAAAGGGGCTTCTTCAATATCATCGTAGTCTCTAAGCTCTGAGTAAATAAGTTCGGAGTAAATGTCTGCAGACTCATATTTTAGGCCATTTTTTTCTAAAAGAAGCGACCAATAAAAAATTACTTTGGTATCTACAGGAGTTAGATTAAGTATTTCAACCATTAAAGTATAGGCCTCTGCATACCTATTTTCTTTTATTGCTAGTTTCAGTTTAAGATTTAATAATTCCAGTTTTTGTTTTTTTCGATAGTCGTCTTTATCAACTTTGAATTCGTACTTTTCAAGGGGCTCATTCTTTAATAAAAACTTTCGCCAAAAATCTATGACAAGCTTAACTCCATCTTCTGGACTTAATACAGGAGCTTTTTTTAATTTGAGTACCCTACCAGTCTCTAAAGAGTAGGGTGGTTTTAGATCGTTCCACTTTGCAATTTGTTTCCACATATTTGCATCTGCATATAAGCGTAAGGCAATAATATGTAGAAAATCCCCGTACTCAATTTTGTACGTATAGATATATCTCGTCGCATCTTTTGCAATTTCTTTGATCCTTCGGATTTGTTCGCTAGAGCTTCGATCGAATTTATCAAAACTCTTTTGCACCTGCTTATCCTCATTGGCCGCAAAAGCTGAGCTTATTAGTAAGATAAAAAATAAAAACATAATTCTCATCGTACAAATAAGATAACACGGTGAAGAATTTGCTTCTAGAAGGTTTTTTATTTACAGTACTTAGCAGCTTTCACTAAATCTCTGACTATTTCGATAGAGAAATGATAAATGTCGTATTTGTTGAATTTGGAATGAGAAATAAATCCATTCCACTTTTTTGAATGAGTTGCTTGGAAATGGTCAGTCCAAGACCACTTCCACCTTTTGTTTTTTTAGTTGAGTAGCTCACTTCAAAGATCTTACTGGCAATATGAGAAGGGATTCCTTTACCTGAATCGATGATCTCAAGTTGATGATTACTCTGATTATAGTTGATGTGTATCCACGGATTTTCTTTTGCAGAAATTTCTTCAATTGCATTTCCAATAAGATTAACTAGGCAAAGAGTAAGGGCAATTGCATTGCAATTGGCAAAGAGGTTGTCTGGAATATTAAGTTTAATATCAATTTTTGCCTTTTGGATGCGATCGATATTCAATTCAATAGCATCGTTTACAATTTGGAGAACATTTTGTTTCGTTACCTTTAAGTGGTCATTCTGTTTAAAAAGATTGGAATAGATTTTTGTGATTTCAGAAATTTGATCTATATATTTTTGAGCTTTAAGAATATTATCATCATCGGCATATTTTTTGTTTAATCTGTTAAATTGACCTTTTAAGATCATTAAATGATTTTTTATATCATGTGAGATATTGGCCGCGGCATAACTAAATTGTGCAACACTCGCTAGCTTATTAACTTCACCTTCTAATTTATTAATTTTTTCATAGGCAAGGGTTTGGTAGTGGAGGTTAAGTCGAATGGCCTCAAATGCGTTTCCAAGATAGTAAAGAGGGATGAGGGCACCTGAGATCTCAAGACCTAGGATCGAATCGTTTAATACACATAGAACTGAGACAATGATACCCACTTGAAGCATTCTTTCGTCGCTGCCTGTTCTTTTTAGTTCACCCCAAATAATATAACTCGTGTAAAAAACCACAAGAGCACCAAAGCCCCCCAAAGAAAGAGAAAATAAATTTGGCGAAACTGTGAAATGCATAGTTCTTGCAAAAAGAGTCTGTTGATTCAAATTTTCTACGAATAAGAAATTATGTTTGAAAAAGATAATTGAAAGAGTGTTGATAAAGTGAGTGGATACTAGAAAGAGGCAATAGAGTTTGGAAAATTTTAGGGGCTTAATATCCCTATTGAAATAGGCCTCAATGGCCTTGATATAGCAATAATATGAAATATAGGCCAAGATCCAAAAAACGGTGAGCAATGAGTCTGAGAGATTTTGATTAAAGAAGTGAGTGTTAAAAGCGAAGACAAAACAATAGAGGGCGGTTGTTAAACACATGAGTGAGTGCCATAGAGATGACTTGATGTTGTGTTTTGAAAAATTGAACACACTTGTAATAAACTGATAAGTGAAAAACGAAAAGATAAAACAAGTGAAATATCTCGTAATAGTTGTATATGACTCTACTGTCATGAATTGACCCTTCTTTGAATTACCAGTATCAAGGATAACAAAAGTTAGGACAAGATTTTTTTTGCATAGGTAAGAGGATTTACTGAAAAAAGAGATTGTCTTTAGATTAGTTCTTCTACCTTTTTGATACAAGAACTAATCATTAATGACTTCAGTGTCTAGTTAAGCAGCTATTGACTGTGTGATTTCATAAATTCCTTGTTCTTGTTCACTTATGACCTCTTATTCAAAAGCTGGCCGAAGATATAAGTGAAAAAATTGATGCCTGGAAAAATTGCTTTATATTCTCTAAGACTATTAAAAGGGGAGATCGTTGAGGAAGTGTCGGAAATTGGATGTATTTTTAAACTTACCCCCATGGGGAGAGGGTAAGTTTTTTGTAATTACTATGCTTTTAGGTGAGAGATGGCCGACTTATAATTTGGCTCATCGGCGATATCTCCAACCTGTTCAGTATATAAAACCACATCGTTTTCATCTAGAACGATAACCACTCGTGAGCATAATCCTGCAAGTGGCCCATCGATAATTTCTAGTCCTAAGTCTTTAGCAAATGAGTTTCTAAATGTAGATAATGAGTGAGCATTTGTGATTCCCTCTGCCCCACAAAATCTTTTTAAAGCAAAGGGAAGGTCCGCTGCGATATTAAGAACGACAGTGTTTCCTAAATCAGTTGCTTCTTTATTAAAAGTGCGAACGCTTGTTGCACAAGTTGGAGTATCAACACTTGGGAAAATATTTAATACTTTTTTCTTACCAGCAAAGTCAGCTAAAGTTACTTCGCGAAGGTCAAGATCAGTAAGTTTGATTGATAATTTTTCTCCAACATTAGGAAGTTCTCCTGACGTCTTAACGGGATTTCCTCTTAGTGTAATTGTTGCCATTTATATGCTCCTATTTTTGTTTTAACTATTTTAACGCCACCTCGAACTTGTGGGCAAATCTATTTATTCTTTAGTTTTTCGTTATCTTCTTTTAACTGTTGGATTTCATTTTTTAGATCATCATAGTCACTTGATAAGTCATCGACTCTTTGAGTGAGATAGATGTTTAGTCCAGTGGTATAGTTTTTAATAAACTCTGATTCCAATTCTTTTGGGCAAGTCTTTTTATAGATTTTGCCATTCTTTCCAAATTCCAAAGCATTTTCAGGTGCGCAAAACTCATTAGCTCCTTTTTCAAACCCTTTTGAGAATGCTTCGAAGTCAGGAGTTACGTTATAAGGCCTTGTGCATTGGCCATAGACTCTCGATAGAGCGTCGTCTTTTGTCAATCCATCTAGGGCGAGTTCATGGGCCCTATTATTCCAATTAATTTGTTCACAATCTTTTTTTGAGTAGCTCGCACATCCCGATAAAATCAGCATTGCACTCATTGCTGCGATTAGGCCATTACCCATATATCCTCCAAATTGATCAATACTTAATGATGAACGATTTATTTATTTACAGTCAATGGATTAGAGCTTGAATGACAATAAATTGACTCTAATATGACAATTGCACCTCTGCCTTTTAGTTACCAAACATTAACTAAAAGAATCTTTTTGTTTAGTGACGGCCGTTTTACTTTCATTGCAACGAAAGAAAGAGCAAAAGGAGGAAATCATGAAAAGAGCTATTTTAATCGGTTTAATTTGTATTGTTGGTGTGTTCAGTGCCCATAATAGTTATGGTGCGCAGAGTGAAGAGATTGAAATTAAAAAATTTACTGTAATTCAGCTTGAGGATAATACGTGTGGCCCTGTAACCAGATGTGTTGATGGGGCGATGATTTACTGTGAGGATAGCTGTAATCAAGGGACATGTTCAAGACCTATGAGTTTTTGTATGCCTATTGAAGAGTAAATAAATTGATGTCTATAGTAATTTATTCAACGGCCATGCACTTAGTCTTTACCGATGAATCATGGCCTTTTATTACAAGGAAATGAAATTTTTAATCGCTATTCTATTCTGTTTGGCCGCGAGTCATATTCTTGCCTTTGATCAATCTCTTTATGACAATTTTGAAAAAGTCGGAGGTAATCCTATATCTCTAGACCAGCTCAATTGTTTTCTTGAAAATAATCAAGATAAAACTTTTCGATCGGGATTAAAGATTAAAAAAGAGCGTTACGTAACTATTCACGATCTCACCAAAAAAGGTAATGAGTATCGCTTTTTTATTATCGATCTTGAGACACAGGTTGTTCGTGCTTATCCTTCGGCCCATGGTAGTGGGCGTGGCAAAGTTAAAAATAACAAAATTAAGGCCCTTTTCTTTTCAAATAAATTGGGAACAGATTTAACGCCAACAGGATTTTTCATTACTGGACCTGTTTATAAAAATTGGAAAAAGAAATGGCGCTATGGCATCAAGCTCTTTGGCCTTCAAGAAGGTGAGAATGAAAATGCTTACGATAGGGGTATTGTTATTCATGCTGCCAAAAATAGAAAAGGAAGTTATGTTGAAAATGATATGATCTCTAGTGAAGATAAAATATTAGAGATTGAAAAATTGTCTATGCTCTCAGGAATGTCAGACGGGTGTAGTGCTGTTCCTCCCTTATATTGGGAATCAATACGAGACATGATCAAAGAGGGGACTTTATTTTTCGTTTTTAATGATGATTATTTGAATAAAGGTAGTTCATACTGTGTGAAATTATAAAAAAGGGAGCGTTTGCTCCCTTTTTTATTTGTAAAATGCTTGTCTTGCTTTTTGAAGTTTTTGGTAGCTTTCAATGAGCTTTAGATGCTTGTCCAATCCTTCTAGCTTTAAACTTGTTGGCGTCAATCCGTAGAATTTAATATCTCCGTTAACAGTTCCTACAACATCATTCATAAGCTCTTCGCCATACATCCTTGAAAGATTTAGCAAGTAATCTTCAATCTCTAACTCATCAGAAAGAGCAATGTCTAAGGCAATATTTAAGGCCTGATAGAATCTTTTTCTCTCGGCCGAGTTATCGTTGAAAGTCATAATAGATTCAACATATTCTTTGGCCTCATCTAATTGATTGAGAGCAAGATAGCATAGGGCCTTCAACTCACCGATGACAAGTTGTCCCCAAGCAGAGTTTTCATCAAATGAAATTCCAATGAGCTCTGATACAGGCATATAATTATCAATTTCACTATCTTCAAGATTTTTGACAAGTTTTTTAAGGGCCTTCTTATCAAGAGAGTGAATACTCAAAATATCTTCACGAAACTTTAGAGCTTGGTTGTGATTATCCCAGATAAGATCTTCAGCAAGATAAATTTCAGAATAATCTGGAACTAGGATACGACATGCTTTTGCTCCTAATTCTTCATAATCAGCGATATAGACTTCTTTACCAAGTTCTTCGAGAATATTCATTAGGTAGTGGTATTCTTCTTCTGTTGAACCTGAGAAATCCCATTCAGAGAATTCAAAATCACTTTTCTCACTGAAAAACTTCCAAGAGATAACACCTGTTGAGTCGATGAAGTGATCGATAATATTATTATGTTCTTTAATGGCAAATTCATTAAATGTTGGTGGAAGAACATCGTTCATCCCTTCAAAGCTTCTTCCTTGTAGAAGTTCGGTTAAGCTTCTTTCAAGGGCCACTTCAAATTTCGGGTGTGCACCAAATGATGCAAATACACCACCATTTCTCGGATTCATTAAAGTTACACACATTACCGGAAACTGCCCGCCTAACGAAGCGTCTTTCACTAGAATAGGAAACCCTTCGGACTCGAGCTTATTAATACCTTCAACAATTTTAGGATATTTTGCTAAAACTTCTTTTGGAACATCTGGTAGAGTGATCTCTTCAGTAATGATTTGATTTTTTACTGCTCTTTCAAATATTTCAGAAAGCGATTGGACGCGCGCCTCATATGCCGTATTCCCAGCACTCATACCATTACTAACGAAAAGATTTCCTATGAGATTCACTGGAATATAAACACTTTGTCCATCAGATTGACGCGTAAAAGGTAGTGCGCAAATTCCTCTTTGAGTATTACCTGAATTAGTATCTATGAGATGTGATGCTTTTAAATCTCCATCGTTACCATATACTTCTAAAAGAAGTTCATCCATTAGGCCTTGTGGCAATGAATCTTTAGGACCTGGTTTAAACCATTTTTCATTTGGATAGTGAACAAATTCACTATTGGCAATTTCCTCTCCGAGATAGAAGTCATTATAGAAGTAGTTATTGCTAATTCTTTCTAGGTATTCGCCTAAGGCCGAACATAAAGCGGCATCTTTTGTTGCACCTTTTCCATTTGTATAACACATCGGAGAGTCAGCATCACGAATATGAACAGACCATACATGAGGGACTTGATTTCTCCATGAGGCCACTTCGATTTTAATTCCAAGATCATCTAAGAGTGCCGTCATATTGGCAATCGTCTCTTCAAGGGAGCAATCTTTCCCTAGAATCATTGTCTTTGATTCACCATCAGTTTTCTTTTCAAACATCAAGTTGGAATCAACTCCTAAAACATCTTTTGCTTCAATCTGAAATTGTGGAGAAGTTTGAATAACTTTCTTTACAGTACAACGATCCATTGCGCGAAGAATTCCTTCACGATCGTGTTCTGAAATACTCTCAGGAAGTTCAATTTGAATATTGAAAATTTGGTTGTATCTATTTTCAGGATCAACAATATTATTCTGGCTAACTTTGATATCGTCAGTAGGAATATTGCGGGCCTTGCAATAGACTTTTACAAAGTACGCTGCACATAGAGCTGACGAGGCCAAGAAATAGTCAAAGGGACTAGGGGCCGTGCCGTCGCCCTTGTAGCGAACAGGTTGATCGGTTGTTATTGTGAAGTCATCAAAGCTGGCTTCTAGTTTTAAATTATCTAAAAATCTTACGTTTACTTGCATAGGGTCAAATTACCATTGATTAGAATTGTAAGATAGCGATTTATCATTAAATAGGTAAGAGTTACAAGACCTTAAGTGCTTAAAAACTAAGATAATGAACGCAGTAATTTCCCCAATTTTTTCATGAGAATATCTTCTTTAGAGTTTTTTCTCTTAATCAAGAAAATCTCTTGGGAATTATGAATTCCTTTGGGCATAGGAATTTCAATGAGCTTAAATTTACTATGAACAACTTCATTGTGCCTTTGCACGACAAAATTTGGAAAATAGCCAACGGCCAGTCCTTTTCTGACAAGGGCCAGTGCTGTTTCCATGAGGTTAACACTGTACTTAACAAGTCGAGGAATCTTTCCATCTGGCCAGCCATCTAGGCCATCGGCCTTGGTGGGAGTTCCACTAACACTGGCCATGGGAATAACAAAAGGGAGTTCGCTAATTTTGTGATTTTCAAATTTTGTCTTACCAAAAATTCCCATTTTTATTGTCGCAACTTTTAAGTGATCAAGCTCAGGATGGGGGATGGGAATATAGGTTATGGCCAGATCAATATTTCCTGCCACGAGTTCTTGTTCCATTCGTCCAGGGATCATTTCGTGAAAGCTTAATTTGATATCTTCATCAAAAATTTCGGCAATAAAAGGACTTAGATAGGTTGAGAACACCTCAAAGGTTCCAATGCGACAAGTTTTTTGAAGTGAGATATTTTCATTGTGGGAAACTTTTTTAAGTGTCTCCACTTGTTGAAGAATGGTATCAATTTCTTTTTCTAAGCGAAGTCCAGCTTCTGTGATACGGATACCGCGTCCATCTTTAGTAATTAGCTCAACACCTAGTTCATCTTCGAGGGAGCGAATAGATTTAGAAAGTCCTGGGTGAGAAATTTTCAATAGATCAGCGGCCTCTCTTAAATTTTGAGTTTGAATGACGGCCTTGAAATGTCTTAATTTATTGGTATCCATAAGTAACCAATGAGTTATCAAAATAACCTTTTAGTTTCAAGTAAGTTTATTCTATTGTGGAAAAAAATTGCCTTGAATTAAATTTTAAATACAGGTAGGATGACGTTATGTTGAATATTAATATCATTCACCTATTCTCAACGACCATCACCACCCCTTAGGGGTAATTTACATTCTTTTATGTATGCTCATTGATATTGAGTATACGTTTTTAAGACACCACTACATTTATATTTACGGTAACAGGATTTAGAATCCTTTTTAATACATTTGAGGTTTATATGTATTTACCTGAAGATCATCGCTCACTGGGAGCGAAGTACGACTTATTTTCTTTTTTTGAAGAGGCCCCAGGCTTTCCTGTTTGGCATGAAAATGGCCTAAGAATAAAAAATTCTCTTATTCAATATTGGCGTCAAATACATCGCGATAATGGTTACTTAGAAATGGAAAGCCCCATGATGCTCGATAAAGAGCTGTGGAAAAAATCTGGTCACTGTGATTACTTTGAAGAAAATATGTTCTTTTCTTCAGTTGATAAGCGTGATTATGCCATTAAACCTATGAGCTGCCCTGGAGCTATTTTGGCATTTAATAGTAAAAGACGCTCGCACGCAGAACTACCTTTAAGATTTTGTGAACTAGGTCATGTTCATCGTAATGAGCAGTCAGGTGCCCTTCATGGACTTTTACGAGTTCGCTCGTTTGTTCAAGATGATGCCCATATTTTTTGTGCAGGAGAAGATTTATTGAATGAAGTTTCTAATATCATCTCCTTGATTCAAATGATTATGCAAAAGTGCGGATTACCAGATTATCATTTTGAGCTTTCTGTGCGCGATAAAAGAAAGAAACAATATATGGGTGAAGATCAAGATTGGAAGTATTGTGAGGATATCTTAGAGAAAGCTCTTATTCGCTCGAAACTTGATGTTCATAAAAAAGAGGGGGAGGCCAAATTTTATGGGCCTTCATTAGATCTTCACGTTAAAGACCGTCATGGGAGATCATGGCAATGCTCAACAATCCAATTGGACTTTAATTTACCGAATCGTTTTGGACTTCATTATTACGATAAAGAAGGCAATAAGAGAGTTCCTTATATGCTCCATAGGGCCATTTTTGGTTCGATTGAGCGATTTATTGGAATGCTACTTGAACACTATGGCAAGAAGCTTCCTTTTTGGTTGCACCCTAATCAGTATCGAATCTTGAATGTTTCACAAAATTCTTTAAATTATGCCAACTCACTTCTCATTGAATTAAGGGCAAAAGGACATTTTGTGGAAATAGATCAAAGTAGCGATCCATTAAAAGAAAAAGTTAAAAAAGCTCGTGAAGATATGGTTTATTCGATTATTGTTATTGGTGATAAAGAAGTCGAAGAGCAGAAGTATGTGGTACAGGTCCTTTAGGACCTGTACTTTAAAAACTATTGTTTTTTACATTGAAGAACGAAATCAAATTGAATATTTTCTGTCGAAGAAAGATACTTCATGCGAAATGTTTCTGTATAACGTAATTGATTTTTACTCCCATCAAATTCAACGCTTTCTTTTTCAAGACAAGGATAACCAGGATCTCCACAAACAAAGGGATTACTTCTCATGACTTTTTCCATGTAGTAATTGCTTCCATTCTTATCAATTTTCTCTCCATGGTAGAATCGATCTAACATCAATTCGTAATCATCTCCCTGCGCAGTATATGTTCCGTCTAATGAGATACCATCTAAACTAATATCGGCCATGATATTTGCCTTTACGATATTGATTCTTGCATTGGGATGCGAAGAAACGACTTCATTACAATTATATGTCCAAGCAAATGTGTTTTGTATAAAGGCAAGCCCAATTAACGGTAGGATCAATTTCATCATATTCTCTCCAATGAATGTCATTTGGCGCATTATGAGGGAATCATAGAAAATAAGGTAGGGTTGTTGTAAATTTTTTCCTTTTTTATAGGAGTTACATCCAATTTTGATAGGGGATATCTTATTGACATTGATCTTCCTCTGAGGGGAAAATACATAAAAATCTTTTAATTTGGAATATTTATGATCAAAAAACTTGGTCTTATGGCCCAGCTTCTTGTTGCACTAATCACTTGTTCGGCCAGTGTAAACGCTCAATCTTTTAGCTTCTCTCAAAGTTCCCCATCATTTGATTGGAAAAGTATAGAAAACGAAAATGTTTTTGTGATCTATCCTGAATTTATGAGTGCTCAATCTGTCTACTTCGCTAATCTCGTTAAGCACTATGGACCTTTGGTTGGGCAAACCTATGGGATCACTAATCCTGAAAAATTCACTCTCATCATTCGGCCAGAAATGGCCTCACCAAATGGCTTTGTCACAATAATGCCAAAGAGAAGTGAATGGTTCACTTCAGCGAATTTTATGCCATTTGTTGGAGCGAGTGAGTGGTATCAAACTCTCTCCATCCACGAGTATCGCCATCTTGTTCAATTTGATTATTTCAGCGGTAGTACTGTTAAATTTTTTAATCTCGCCTTCGGGGATATGGGAAAGGCCGTTGCTATATTTATGGGACTTCGTCCTTGGTTTATGGAAGGAGATGCTGTTTGGGCCGAAACAAAGTACACTGATGCGGGAAGAGGACGCTCGCCACGTTTTATGGAGCGTTTCAAGGCCCTTGTTCTAAGTAATAAGATTCCAACGTTTAATCAATTTGTTAATGGGACGTACAAGAACTCTCTTCCTAATCATTACGTATTTGGCTACGCCCTTGTTTCTTATGGAACTAAAAAATATGGGGAGAGCTTTTGGCCAAAAGTTGTAAAAGAAGTATCAGATCTTCCTCATATGTGGCGTTTGTACTCGGCCATCGAAAGTGTTTCAGGGATTTCTTTTTCAACTTTCTACAATGATGCCATCGCAGATTTTAAACAACAGTGGCAAAACGACATAATTGCTGAAAATGAAATTAAAGATTTTAGAGAAGAGTATGCTCCTCAATTTGATAATGGAGCTCTCTATTATTTGAAATATAATCTGGATAGTCATTGGACCATTGTTAAAAAAGATCAAGATAAAGAAGTAGACATCTTGGAAATTCCCTTTCGTAAAGAGTCTGTGCAGTTCAGTGTGGCCAAGTCAAAGGCAATTTATAACCAGTACCTTCCTGATTTAAGATATAGCTACAGAAATTTTTCCGATCTCGTTTTAGTGGATCTTGAGAGGGGAGTTCAAGAAAAAATAACTAATAACAAAAGATTCTTTAATCCTAGACTTCATTATAGTGGCACTAAAGTCGTGGCCATTGAATTTAAAGAAGATCAAAAATGGTATATTACAGAACTTTCAATAGAGGGCAAAACCCTAAACTCATTTGATCTTGGTGACAATAAACCAAGCGAAGTTCACTATACTAGAGGTGAAGAGGCCATTGCTATTGTAAGCTCTAAAACAGGTCATAAGAGTATTGTGCGCATATCTTTAAGGGATAAAAAGATTATAGAAGAGCTTCTTCCTGCCTCTCGCAATAATCTTTTTAATCTATTTATTGATGATGAAAATAGAATCTTTTTTGAGGCCCAATACCTAGGTTATAATGAAATTTTTTCTCTTTCAAAAAAGGTCATCTCTCAGTGTACTTTTTCTAAAATTGCTACTCATACACCTGCTGTTTATAAAGGAAAAATCTACGTAAGTGAGATTGATACAAATGGATCAACAATCAAATCCTATGACTTAGATAAGTGTCGTGCTTTAAAAATTAATGCTCTCATTGACTTTAATTATCTAAGTGATAATGCTTCCGATGATTATAATAAATTCCCCCTAAAATCATTTGATGATCAAGTGCAAATGTATGAGAAAGATCATCAGCATTATGACGAAAAAGATTACTCCCATGTGGATAAACGTCTTTTTATTCCTCATAGCTGGAGCTTTATTGGGACGAGGGGTTATCAAGTAAATGTTGAGACTGCAAATTATTTGAATACATTGTCGATGTCTGCGACAGTAGGAGAGGACAGTGAGGAGAAGACTACATTTGCAAACTTTTCATTAAATATACTTAAGTATTACCCTGTCTTTTCATTACAAGCGAGCAAAAGAGAGAGAGCAGTTAATTATTTTGGAACAGATTATGAATTATCATGGCAAGAAACGTCTGCAGGGATTAAGGCCCTCGTTCCTTTTGTTTTTGCGAAGAATTTATATTCATATACATTAGAGCTTTCTGGGTCTGTTAATTATCTTAAAACTGAAGACTATAAATTTGTTGGACGTGATTCAATCATTCAAGATCGAAACTTTTTACATACAAGTGGAGAGTTTTATTTTGTTATGGAAAAAGATAAGGCATCGAGATCAATAATCTCACCTTGGAGCTTTAGTCAGACTTTTGTTTATGAAAATGCACGAAATAAAAAAAGCTCTTTAGATTCATCCTATCGTTTGTTGCATAAGACTGGGATTACTATTCCAGGTTTTTTTGCTAATAATGGTTTCCGTTTTACTTTATCAGGTGAAAAAACAAGGGCCTATCAATATTCATATAAATTTACACCAATGCTACTTCCTGGCCTTTATTATGTTTTCTCTAGAGGATATGATTATGAGAATGTCCCGGAATATCAAAAAGTGACAGGCGATTATTATTTTCCACTATTTTATCCTGACTTAGAATTTGGGAATTGGTTCTATTTGAAACGCATTTACGCCTCATTATTTTTTGACTCGACAAGAGTTACTGAGATCAACAAGAATAATACAACACTCAATAGCTACGGATTAGAATTAAATACGAATACGATTTTGTGGCAGATTTTCCCATTAAATTTAGGAGGGGCATATATTGCTAAATCTAAGGGGAAGCGCGAGCAGTATGATTTTTTTATTCGCTTTAATTTAGACCTATAAAAAAGCTCCCTTTCGGGAGCTTCTTATTTATTATCTTTGATAAAAGTAATTTCCATATTTTCCATTCACACAATAGGGAACCGAAGTGTGCATATGGTGTTGGTGGTTTTTATCCTCCCAACCGATTGATCCCGTTCTATGAGGAGTTCCTGCATAAATTGGACAATCATTATTCTCACTAATGACGTGTCCCCAACAAGTTCTAAATTTTAAGAAAAAATCTCTATTCTTTTTATCTTCATACACATATTTTTTCTTCACACCCTCAGTTGTCGTCACATCAAAGATACGAATATCGATGGCACGATTTTCTGCATGTAAACTTCTTGGAGAATGGCGTTTGTCACCCAGAATTCCATCGTGAACAATGTGGAGCTTTTCAATAGTTCCCCCATCAACAGAATCGAGGGCCTCTTGAACACAACCGGTAACATGCTTTTGAAGATAATCATTTAGAATAGATGAGATTTGTCTACGAGATGCACATTTATAATTTAGAAAATTTCCAGTGACTTCATCTTCGCACTCAAACCAATGCTCTTGTGGGAACTTGAAGTTTAGAATATCAAAATCACCTTTTTGTTGGGCCTCAAGGTAGTAGCGCTCTTCTTCTTCAGGATTTAAAACATATTCATGTTCATTTGCTTGAGAAGCATCTTCAAACTGATTTGTTCCTTCTTCAAAGGTTACAACTGGTTCAGCAAGGGCATTGGCACCTAGACCCAATAGGGCAAGTACCATTATAATTTTGGTCACTTTCATTTAGTCTCTCCGTATTGATTGATATGAACTTTACGGAGAATTTTATTTTTTCTTGATTTTTGAGGTTCTTTACTGAGTAAAGAGGTCGGACAAAGGTGCTTTTATCGTGAAAAGTGGTGACCCATTTTTGTATAACAGCTTGAATTCTTTTCGATCCAATTCTTAGCATAATTTGTAACAAAGGGATGCTTGATAAGAATTTCGTAATCAGCAGCTGATAGGATATTCTGGTTATCGGTTATGAGTTTTTGAATTCTCATTGTAAGCTCCCAATTAATATTCATTATTCGAACTTTTTTTAATGAAAGTAATTCTGCCAACTCATGAATAGTCATTTCTTTTTGTGTAAGTTCTGTGACTAGACGAAGATAATCCTGATTGTCAGAGATAAGATAGAATGGAATTTTCTCGAGTATTTTTAGACGATCAAATCGAGACTGTTCAATTACAATATCAAGTATTGTTTCCACATAATGACGTGAAAACCTTGGCGCCGGTGATGTTATAAGGTCTATAAATTCTTCTACAGATTTTGCACTTTCTATTTTTTGTAACTTTTCTGTTAGAAACTCATTTTCAGTTTCTAGAATAATTTTTCTTTCTTCCGTTATAATCTTTTTTAAATTGTTTAATAAACGATTTGCATCATCAGGCATGTCATGATTTTTTAAATCAAGAGACTCTGAGTCTGAGTTCATTGCTTGGGCAAGTTCTTCATATTTTTGCTCAACAGTTCTCTTTTCTAAGGCCACTGAATCCTCTATATCGGTGAACAGTTCGTGCGAGTCCATCCAGTCGAGAAGATACCATTTATCTTCCTCTAATGAGTAACGTGCCTGTTTTAAATGAAAGTCTTTAATTAAAGAAAAAGGCGCAAGCTCACGCGCAAAATCATCGAGTCTGGCAACGGCCCTAACATAGATATTTTCATCAAGTGTCTCTTTTTTTAGAAATAATGTTTCTAAGTCTGGACCAGAGTTAATAGAAAGTTTTTCGACAATGATATATTTATCTTTTTCATAGTGAAATATTTTAGGAACTGATACCCCTTGCATCTCAAGAATCATTTGACCTTGATAGTAATTTTCTAAAAAATCGACATAGGCGGAGTAGGTGTTGAATTGTCCATTTGATTTTGGAAGTCTTAGAGCGACTCGTTTATTTTTAAAAGTTGCATCTAAAACATTGGTTGTATTTCCTGCTCCTAATAAGGAATGAAGCTCAATGAGTAATTCACCATCCTTGTAGGGAATAAGAAGCTTATCGTGATCTTCAATTTTTACAGTGGACTTTAGAAAATCAGCGTATCTAAATTCATTGGCCCAACTTTGACCAACAAATAGAAAAATGAAATGAAAGACAATAATAAGATTCATCATAGAGTTATTTAATAAGCAGAAAGTATGCCAACTTTCTTATTATTAATTTATATAAATTCAAATGGTTAGGTGTTTTGATTGTCTTATTATTTGACACTGAATTCTATTTACTATGCTATTGTTATTAAAAACAAGGGAGTGTTCTATGAATGATAAATTGGATCTCGTTCTCGAGAGAGTCGTTGATGTTTCTCCAGAGTTGATTTTTAAGGCCTGGACTGATGCAAAAGGAATAAAGAATTGGTTTTGCCCAAGCCCCTGGAGTGTCTGTGAATGTCGTATTGATTTGCGTCCAGGAGGGGAGTTTTTTACTAAAATGAAATCACCTGACGGTGAGGAGTTTCCAAACTCAGGTTGTTATTTAGAAATTGTTCCAAATAGAAAAATAGTTTGGACTGATTGTCTCGATTCTGATTTCAGACCACGCGAAAATGGTTTCTTCACGGCAAAGTTAGAACTTACTCCAGAAGGAAGTGGCACTCGCTATAGAGCAACTGCACTTCATAAGGATGAGCAAACAAGACAGAAACACGCTGAGATGGGCTTTGAGACCGGTTGGGGGATTGTACTCGATCAAATGCTTGCTTATATAAAATCAAATTACTAAATAATTTGGCCTCTTTCTAATTTATTAAAGAGAGGCCATTTCTTTGAAATATTCAATTATTGAATCTACAGTAATAATAATTCTTGAAAAGTATTCCACTCCAGTAAGATTACCATGATAAATTTTGTCACAATTCACAATATACTTATCTGCACATTGTTTGATGATAAGTGAACTTTGGTGACGATAGGCCTCTAATAGTGAAATCGTTCTATTGTAGTAGGCGATAACTTCTTCTTCAGTTTCAAGATTAGAATTTCTCACAAAATCAGAAAAGTAATTTTGATCTAAGTCACATTCGTAAATTGTTTCGTTGAGGTCTTCATAACAAACAATTGCTATACCTACATTTAAAAGCTCTTTTCTTGTATTGGCCATTGTTGAAAAGGTTAAATCTGGATTGTTTTCCAACGGGTCTTGTTCTTCTTTTTTTCCACATGAGACAACTAATAGGGCGATAAATAGCATTGAAAGTAATTTCGTTTTCATATTCTTTTCTCTCTAAAAATGATGAAATTGGAAATTACAATATCTTCGTGAGGAGTCAATTCGGCCTGAATGATTAGCGCTCTTTTAAAAAAAAGAGCGTCTGATTTTGTATTATTTATCGTTAGGATTGAGATTAAGGTATAGCAAGCCTCTGTATTCACTCACTGTTCCAGAAATACTGCTTCCTGATAGGTATTTGCACTCGCCAATAACTTGAATTCCGCTGGCAAAGATAAAGTTCTCTTGTAAAGGAGAGATATAACTAGGAGAGAAGAAGTCCAATGACTTAATCTTAACAAGGCATCCCAAGTCAGTTGGGATGACTTCTTTTACTACTCCTGAAATTAGGGCCTCTTCATAGTCATAATTTACAATATACTCCCAAGGCTTAATCTCTTGTTCTTCATTAAACCAGCAGCGTGGTCTTTCATCTCCAAGTATGGCCCTGGCGATTGTGTCTACACGACATTGAGCAGAAGGATAGTCGTTCATATTTGTGTATGTCACAACTTTTGTATCTTCTTTTAGTAATGAAGCCTCTTCTGCGTAAATAACAAGTTCGCGCTCTAGGGCCGACATGGCCCATTGGCAGTATTCACTTTGACATTTGGACGCCAGTTTTTGTGAAAGTGTTGCTTTTTTAAAAGTTGGATTTTTTAATGTCTTATAATAGCGAGGTAAACACTCTGATGCCGCAAAATAGTCAGACTGGGCCTCTGATGAATACTTTTTTGAAGGATAGACTCTAGGTTCTCCACCAAGGACGTGTCCAATTTCATGGCACACTGTAATGGCAAAGGCAGGGGCATTCAATTGGTGTTTTCTTACAAATTCACCATCAAAGTAAACTCTTAATTGACCATCTTTTCTTGAAACACTGGCATTTGGAGTTTTACCATCCCAGTTAACATTCATTGAAATTGAGGAAAAACGTTCATCAAGTTCATTTTTATAGAGGTTAAAAATAGTTGAAATTGTATTTTCAAATTCCTGTTTATTCATTGACCATGAATTGAATGAATAGAAAGAAAGGAGCATAAGAATTAATGATTTTTTCATGCTCTTTCTATAGCGAATTCTCATCTAAAATAAAGAGTGTCGGTAAAAAACACTCATTTAATAAAAGGCCAAGTTATTGATAAATCACTTAAATTGATACTCCGATACTCAAATACATTCCCGAAGTATCAATTTTTGAATATGAAGAACTTGGTAAGTCTGCTGTTGAACTTCCCCCAATTTTTCCCTTTTTATAGACGAATTTGCGATAAGTGGCCTGAAAGTAAAACCCTAGCATTTTATAACCAATACCCACACCGTACCCATCTCCTTTAATTTCGTCTTTCTCTGAAAAAGGGTTTTCACCTTTTGGTTTTGCATATGTGAAAGTGTCTTGTACATGAATAAAGTATTCTCCAACTAGCCTAAGATTAAAAAATGGGAGAGTTGCCATGGCCGTTGGCCCAAAGGCAATTCTTCTTCTTGTATTAGAATAGGTTGTTGATGAGAAGAGCGTTTTATTGTCGGGTTGGTATCTCGTGAGAGAACTTTCCCAGTCGATAAGACCAATGGCCCCAAGAGTAACAATTGGAAATTCAAAACCAAATCTGCCTTCAAAACCAATACCAGGTGAAAAAGAACCAGAGTGCTTACCTGGAGTTGCAGAAGTTTCTGTGAAATCAGTTGAAGTAAATGAGGTCATTAAACCAAGTTCACCTACAAGAAGGGCATGAGCTAATGAAGGAATTAAGAGTAGCATGAAGATTATCGTTTTCATAAGGTCTCCTGAGTGTCCTTATGAAAACGATAGCATTATTTTAATTCTAGATTTTGAGGGTGAAAAAATATCCTATATCAGAGCTTATGAGTCAAGCTCATCATCGGCTATATGCCAATCAACATTTTTAATTACATTGAGTTCTACAATATTTTTTGCCTTCTTTAGCAGCAGTTCACAGTCACCACTTAGATTAAGGAGGTGAAGCTTTTTATTATACTGATCATATTTGTCCGCTACATTTTGTAGGGCCTCAAGTCCTGAGTGATCCCAGATTCTTGAGTTTTTAAAATCGATGACAATATGTTCAAGATCTTCTTTGTAATTGAACAGATCCTTAAATGAAGTGATTGAACCAAAAAAGAGCGGCCCATCTAATTCATAAACAGTCATATTATTTTGAACAGATTTATTTGCTCTCATGACTTTTCCATGCTCCCATGCAAAGACAAGCGCAGAGACGATAATTCCAACAAATACAGCAATGGCAAGATCTGCAAAAACAGTTACGACAGAAACTAAAATAATAACGAACATATCGCTCTTTGGAATTTTGTTAAATAGTCTGAGACTTGACCATTCAAATGTTCCAATAACAACCATGAACATAACACCAACTAATGCTGCTAACGGTATTTTTTCAATAAATGAAGCTCCAAATAAAACAAAGAACAGAAGGATGATCGCGGCAGATATCCCAGAAGTTCTTCCTCTTCCTCCTCCACGAATATTGATCATACTTTGCCCAATCATGGCACAACCACCCATGCCGCCAAAGAACCCATTAACAACGTTCGCAAGTCCTTGTCCGATACATTCCTTATTTCCTTTTCCTCTTGTCTCGGTAAGTTCGTCAACCAAAGTTAAAGTCATAAGAGATTCAATTAAACCAACGGCTGCAGCAATGGCCGCAAAAGGAAAAATCATCTTTAGTGCTTCTAATGAAAAAGGCATTGATGGAATGCCAAATTGTGGAAGTCCTGCTGCAATCGTTTGAATATTTGGATCGCGATCTTGAACAAAATCTAAAACTGTTCTTACAAGTCCCGGGTACATTTGATTGATAAAGTGACCTATTACAGAAACAACAATAATCCCAACAAGAGTTGCAGGTACAGACTTAGTGAGCTTTGGTAAAAAGATACTGATTGCCATTGTTAGTGCAATAAGAGCAATCATTAAGAGTAGAGGGGCCATTTCTAGAAGGTGACCGCCCACTGTGAATTGAGGAAATTGAGCTTTGAAAATAATAATAGCAAGACCGTTAACAAAGCCTAGCATTACAGGGTGTGGAACAAGGCGAATAAATTTCCCAAATTTTAAAAGTCCGAATGCAATTTGTAGGAGCCCCATCATGATAACGGCCGCAAAGAGATAGCCAAGAGCATTGTTCATGGCCGCTTCAAATCCAACACCTGTGGCCATTGTATCGTTAACAACTTTTGCAACTAATGGTGCAAAGATAACGGCCACTGCACCAGTTGCTCCAGAGATCATACCTGGTCTTCCTCCGAAGATCGCAGTAATAAGTCCCATCATAAATGCAGCATAGAGTCCGACTTTTGGATTTACACCCGCAACAAAAGCAAATGCGATGGCCTCAGGTACTAAGGCGAGAGCAACTGTAGTTCCCGATAAAATATCGTTTTTAAAGTTGCGAGGCTTTTTGATAATAAGGTCAATAAACTTATTTTTTGACTCAGAAGAGCGAGTCAAATTTTCATTTGATGGCACTGTATTTCCTTTATTGGGGTTTAAGCTTTTCACTATAAAAAACTATGACGCATTTGTCAGCAAAAAGTCCCAAATACTCTTGTGGAAATATAATTTATTTTATAGTGCCAGTGATTTCTTTATTTCTGGAGGCCATGCTTCAAAGTTATTCACCCAAAATCTACGGCCCCATAAGTCTTGAACATAATTGCAACCAATTTCCATCTTAAGGACTTTTAGACCTTCGTTGTGGGCAAGCTCATGAGTAAGGCCATTATCAGATGGGCATTTGGGTGAAGAGGCGCCTTTGATCACCATGCATTGCATGCTTTCATCGACCAGAGAATGATAGATCCAACCAATGGCACCGTGAGTTTTTACTTTGAGCCACTCATTGTCTCTTTGTTCAATAATCAATGGGGTATAGCGTGGCAGTGTGCGAATTATTGATGATTTTGTTCCCTTGGCGGCCCTGAGGTAACTTTTCATTTTTGTCGTGCAAGCCGCAAAGACTGATGTTGAAAAAGTTGTTATAAATATTGTTGTAACAAAAATTGCTTTCGTTTTTTTCATAAATTGAATTCTAAATTCAATTATAATTTGAGGCCCGTTAAGAGTTTGTTAGAACGGGAAAAACGAATGCCTCTAGTAATCAATAAAAAAGGGTTTGTATGAAAATTGCATCATGGAACGTGGCAGGACTTAGGGCCTGTGAAAAAAAAGGTTATCTTGATTGGGTGAGTGACAATAAATTTGATGTTATCTGCTTACAAGAAACAAAAGCACTTCCAGAACAATTATCTGATTCACTTGTTAATCCAGATGATTATGAAGTTCTCTATGCTCCCGCTCAAAAGAAAGGTTATTCAGGAGTTTCTACTTGGATAAAAAAAGGAATTACTTTTAAGAATAAGATTGGGCTGGGAAAAGAAGAATTTGATAGTGAAGGAAGAACGATTATCACTGAATTTGATAATTTTATTCTTTTCAATTGCTACTTTCCAAATGGTCAACGCGATCACGGAAGAGTTCCCTATAAATTATCTTTTAGTGATGAAGTTGCAAATCAAGCTCTCGCTCTAAAAGAGAAAACGGGAAAAGAAGTTGTTATCACAGGTGACTTCAATACTGCACACCATGAAATCGATCTTGCCAATCCAAAAACGAATACAAAGACTACGGGATTTCTTCCTATAGAAAGAGAGTGGATGGATAAATTTAAAAAGAAAGGCTTTATCGACGCTTTCAGAGAGTTTACACCTAATGAAAATGGTCACTATACATGGTGGACTTTTAGAGGTGATTGTCGTGCCAGAAATGTTGGGTGGCGGATTGATTATTTTTGGACAACTGATGGATTTAAAAAGCGTATTCAAAATTGTTTCCATCAACCTGAGGTTCAAGGTAGTGACCACTGCCCAATTGTTCTCGATATGATATAATAGGGGAATTGGAGGGCCTATGAGCTTTAGTGAAGAGAAACTTTGGCAAAAATTTTTAAAGCATTTTAAAGTCATTGGAAAAGATCTGATCTACAAGGCCCTACTTCTTTTTTATGTTCTCCAAAGAAAAGATGTTCCCTTGTGGGTGAAAAGTGCAGTAACTTCGGCCCTTGTTTATTTTATTTCACCTTTGGATGCTATCGTTGATTTAACTCCACTTATTGGCTATAGCGATGATTTGGCCGTGATCGTCGCTGCCTTGTCCATTGTTTCATTCTATGTGAATGACGATGTTAAAAATAAAGCAAAAGAGAAATACCGCCAGCTATTTAAGGAAGAATTAGATGAACAGTTATGAAGATGAAACTTTTAATTCTGATGCCTCCTCATTGAACGGAGAGTTAAATAGTTTGAGAAGTAGTGAGTTTTATAACTGTCATTTTGAAAACTTCAATTTTGTGGGTAAGGATTGTCAGTTCTCGAAATTTCTTGAGTGTACTTTTAAAAATGTGAATTTCTCAAATGCACTAATCTCTGGTAGTACATTTCGTGATTGTAAATTTAATCATTCAAAATTAACCGGTATCAATTGGAGTGATTGCAGTTCGCTGTCGGCCGTTGAGTTTGATGAGTGTATTCTTGATCTTTCAATTTTTAGTGGGATGAATCTTAAAAAAATGAATTTTAAGAATTCTAAAATTCATCAAGCAGATTTTTCTGAAAGTAATTTAGAAGAGGCGGTGTTTTGCGGTAGTGATCTTAGGGAAACGACTTTTGCTGGTGCGAACCTAATGAAGGCCGACCTTAGATCGGCCACGAATTACTCCATCGATTTGGCCTATACGAAAATACGCAAGGCCAAATTTAGTTTTCCTGAAGTGATTGCTCTTTTAGAGTCACAGGATATCGAGATTGAGGGTTATAGATAGTTCTGAAGTCCTACGTGCTCAATTTTAAGAATATCTTCACCATAGTTGCACTCAGGCAAAGGTGATTGCTCTGGGCAGATATTGTAATGAGGAACACCTTGTTCATCTTCAACAAAGTCTTCGCTACCACGAACAAGAATTCCCTCTACTTCACCAGTTGTTTCATTAAATACTGGTGAACCAGAATTTCCTTGGAAAGCGTCAAGGTTGGCCTGAAGCGTCCATTTATCTGTGCTATCAAAAACGTAAGCATCGGCAGTAAATTTCATTGGTAATCCCATTGGGTGACCAATCATAACTACGGGCTCATCTTTGGCAATTGTTCCTGTTGTTCTAAACTTTAGACCCTTTCTTTGAGTTGATCTATCGAGTTTAATGATTGCGTAATCAATGTATTTTCCTTCTTCAGTGCTTTCTAGCTCTTGCTTAATAATTTCTTTGCACTTGAAGATTTGTTCTTGTTTTAGAATTCTCTTACTTGTTTTTTCTTCTACGAAATCGAATACCCATACATTTTTATCACATTCTTCTTGTGACATCATACAATGTCCAGCCGTTACAAGAATGTCTTCAGATACAAGAAACCCTGTACAGTCGGGAAGAAGAGATTGACGTGAAAAATTTCCACCACTGATACCAATGCCATCTAGTGACATGTATTCATAGTGAAAAGTTTTGTTATCGATGGACCAAAGTACTTCTGTACTCACACGACCTGCGATTGATTTTGATTGTTCAATAAATTTATGGGCCCTGAAATCTCTCATCTCATAACGGTTGTCTTCACCGTAGATCATTTTGTCAGGATTTTTTGCAATAGCGATATTAGAGAAAACGAGCGCAATTAAGGCGCAGGCATAAATGTTTTTCATTGGTGTTCCTAGTGTGTGATTTGGGCAGAAATTAGGCCCAAAGTGACCAATCGTCAACAAAACAAATGGCCGTTTAAAGCTCAGACACTTTTTAGGGGTTAAAGAGGCCATTTCTTGGCATCTATTTTGCTTAAATTATTGAAAAACAAGAGGAATTTTAAATGTTTATAAGAATCATATTAGTATTGTGTTTGCTCAATTTTCCAGCTCAAGCGAGTGAGAAAGTCGATAGAATGTTGAGGCAAATGGGCCTGGACGAAAAAATTGGTCAGCTCATTCTTATTGGCTTTCGCGGGCAAACAATTAATGAATCAGAGAGTATTCTTTTTGATATTTTAAAAGTTAAAGTGGGTTCAGTTATTCTATTTGATTACGATGCCGAATTGAAAAAAAGGCAAAGAAATATCAAGAACCCTGCTCAGTTAAAAAAGTTATCAAATGATCTTCAGGCCATTAGTGATATTCCGTTATTCATTAGTATTGATGAAGAGGGCGGCCTTGTATCGAGATTAAAAAGCCGCTATGGGTTCAGCACCAAAAAAAGTGCAGAAGAATTAGGTAAAGGAAAAGCGAAGAAAACATATCAACAAGCGCGTAAACTAGCTAAAGAGCTCTATGACCACGGCATTAATCTAAACTTCGCCCCTGTTGTTGATGTTAATGTGAATCCAACGAATCCTGTTATTGGTGGAGTTAGAAGAAGTTTTTCTGATGATGAGCATATCGTCACTCTTCATGCCTCTGCTTTTATTAAAGGTCAAAGAGATGAAAATGTTCTTTCTGTTTTAAAGCACTTCCCAGGTCATGGCAGTTCTGATGCGGATTCGCATCTTGGCATGGTTGATGTCACAAGAAGTTGGGAAGAGAGAGAACTTACTCCTTACTCAAGACTGATCAGAAGCGGAGAAGTTGATTTTATTATGAGTGCTCACGTCTATCAAAGAGATCTTGACCCTGATTATCCAGCGACCTTAAGTCAGAAGATCTTGACGGGAATTTTACGCAATAAGATGAACTTTAAAGGTGTTATTATTAGCGATGATATGAATATGGGTGCCATTAAAGATCATTTTGGCCAAGAAGAGGCGATAGAATTGGCCTTAAAAGCAGGAGTTGATGTCCTATTGTTTGGTAATAACATCCATTATGATAAAATGACTGCCTTAAAAGTTAAAAATACAATTTTAGACTTAATTAAAAAGAAAAAAATTAGCGTTGAACAAATCCATGAAAAAGCAAAACGCGTTTTAGAACTTAAAGAAAAAGAAGGCCTTTTTTAATAAGGCCTCCAATTTGATTAGTGACGATAAAAATACTGTTTTAGAAAACCTTTTCTTACGGCCACATTTGAATTCAAAGACTTCTCATAGGCCTCAAAAGTTGCATCTATTGGTGCAATAGAGAAATGTTCCGTCGTCACATTCTCTTTTTGAATTAAAAAGTTATCTGCCAAATAAATAGCACTGTGTGATGGAGCAGGAGGTAGCTGAGTATAGCTCATTCTCTTGCCACCATTATTAAAGAAATTATTGTCACGCATTTTTACATGCTCTTCAAAGTAAATTAAGTCACCTTTTTTCAATTCATCTCTTGCGATGGGAGAGAGTTGTTCGATGATGTCATGCACGAGCCAACCTTCCTGATATTTTGGCGCACTATAATTTTGTGGGTCCAAATTATAAAGGGCAAACCAATGGCAATTAGGTAGAGAGCCAGGGGTGTGAAGACCATCGTGAATTTCATTTTGGGTTAGGGCAATTTCTGAGAGGATCTCATCACTCACATGATTATCAACAAGGTCTATACATGTTTTTTGATCAATAACATTTGAGCAGCATGAGATACCTTTATAGATAAAGTTATCTTTATCCTCACAAAAAAGAGATCGTGCTTGTGAAGGTGTCAATGTCAAAAGTGTTGAAAGCAAAGCTAATGCAATAGTCGATTTTTTCATGAAAGCACTATAGAGGAAAAATTGTGTAAAGTATGAAGGGAGTGAAGAATTTATTGAGCTGACTAAGTATTAAACACTATTTGTAAGTATTACTTCCCTTAATGATAGAAGCAGCATAACCCCTTATACTTACGGCAAATATTGTTCTAGGAATTGTTATGAAATACCTCTCACTATTGATCATTCTTCTTAACTTCGCTTCTTGTAAAATTGATGATTCTCATTCAAGAGCACAGGCAAAATTAGGAAATATTATCATAGGATCTGATGATCGTTTAGGGTCATTTAAATATGAAAAATCAGAGCGCAAATATGCTCAATATTTAGAAGTGTATTTTGCAAGTCAGCAAGATCAGAAATTCACTTGTAGTGGTACATATATTGGTGATCGCTATATTGTAACTGCGGCCCATTGTGTTTATGACGGTGAGACAAAAGAGTTTGTTCATAAAATCTACGCAAGCGTTGGCCAGGAAAGTATTAGTGGTGAAGATAAATTAAAGACAACTCGAACTTTAATGAATGTTGAAAAGATATATCTTCATAAAGAATATCTGAAATATCCTGTTGCAGATTATGATATAGCTCTTTTAAAACTCAGTGACGATGGTTCAGATAATATTGATTCCCTTCAAAAGGCCATTCCCATTGTAAGCGTTAAAGGTGATGTTGACGATTCGATGCTTTATATTTCTGGATTTCCAGTTGATAAAGCAAAGTATTCACTTTGGACAAGCTTTTGTACGTATTCCACATATGTTGGAGATAATTACTTGGCCTACGAATGTGATACAACAGGCGGTATGAGTGGTTCTGGCCTTATTGGTAAAGACAAGTTCCAAAATAATATTCTAATCGGTGTTCATAGTGGTGGGATTGGCGATCTTTATAATCGTGGTTATAAATTCACTGAAAAAATTATTGCTGAAATAAATGATATAAAAGAAAAGCTACCAGAAGAAACGTCCTCATTTATGAGTTTTAATCCAGCTGTGGTTAAAGTTGAAAGAGTGAGTGTTGTAAATTTTTGCAACGAAACCTTAAACATTGCCGTTCGTTATACCAATCAAGATGGAGAGTGGATTAGGCCAAGTTATTTTACAGTAGCACCGTTCGAGTCTTTGGAGTATACACTAAAACCAAAAACACCTTATTACGTAAATGCAATGACACTTGAAAATAAATACAAGCTTCATGGTAATAGTCGTTTGTACGTAGAGGGTGCAGATAAATATGAGAATTTCGCGAAGATGTTTACTACAGGTAAAACAGGGCGAATGTTCTATCTTGGTATTTGTAGAATTTAGCATCTAAAAGTTAAGTTATTATATTTGCCTTGAGGTAATCTTGAGGCAAATTCTTTAAAGTAATCTTCGGCCCCAAACTCAGCTTCTATGTTAAAATTAAAGAGTATTTAATTCTAATGTAGAGGATTCATGAGAAAACTTCTTCTTCTATATTCTTTTATTTTTGCGCAATCTATTTTTGCTGAGACGATTGTTTTGCGCTCTGATGAATGGTGCCCTTATAATTGCTCTCCTAAAAGTCGTAATGAAGGATACATATTGGACGTTGTGAGAGAGAGCTTCGCCAAAGAAGGGATTACTATCGAATATCAAATCTGGCCGTGGGCGAAATCTGTAAAATCGGCCCAAATGGGATTTGTTGCAGGAGTTATAGGGGCCCTAAAAGAAGAGGTTCCAGATTTCATTTATCCTGACGAAGAACAGGGGATTTCGCTTTCCTGCTTTTATGCTTTCAAAGAATCAAAAGTTAAATATAGAAATCTTAAGGATTTGGAGGGACAAACGATTGGCGCTATCAAATATTATTCATATGGGGAGAAAATAGACGGTTATTTCCGTCATAATAGTACAAAAGTTCAATTAGTTTCCGATACGGATTCAGCCCATATGAATGTGAGAAAACTTCTTAATAAAAATATTGATTTAATCGTTGAGGATAGAAACGTTATGGATCGACTTCTTAATCGTATGAAGTTGAGCGATGAAGTAGTGAATGTAGGTTGTGAGGGGAAGGGAGAAAAAGTCTACATTGCTTTTTCACCAAAGAACCCGAAAAGCGGAAAATACGCAGAGATTGTAGATCGTGCTTTTAAAAATGCTCGAGAAAATGGAAGCTTAGAAAGTATATTAAAGAAATACGGTTTGAAAGATTGGAAATGATTTGGAAAAGAAATTTCTCATAATGAAATTTGCTCTCGCTAATCTAATTGTGTTGCTTATTGGTGTGACGGGTTATTTCTTTGTTCGTGAACGCCTTGTTGGTGACTTGTATAAAAGACAAAGAGTTGAATTAAATCAATTGGCCCAGATTGTTCGTTCAACCTTCTTCTACAATCATGCCTATTCCTTAGCAAAAAATATTGCAAGACTTGATGAAGATTTAAAGCTCTCTTTGAAAAAGAATCAAATGCATCCTAAGCTTGCAAATAAGTTACAACTTCTAAGAGAAGATATTGGTGCCTCTATTGTATATGTCATTAATAGGGGTGGTAAAACGATCGCTAGTACTCGCTATGATGAAGATAAAAGTCTCATTGGTGAAAACTATGGTTTTCGCCCCTATTTTATAGAGGCCATGAAGGGGAGACCCTATGTATATGCCGCTCTTGGTGTTACCACTAAACTAAGGGGGATTTATTATTCTGCCCCTGTATACTCTGATAAAAATGAAATTTTAGGTGTTTTTGTCATAAAGATGAATGCCGAGAGTTTTGATTTTATTTTGAATAGTTCAACAGATATTTATAGTCTGGTGACAGAAGCAGGAGTTGTTTTTTCATCAAGCCGTAAAGATTGGCTGTTTTACAATATGCCTCACTTTAAAGACCCCAATTTAAAAATTGATATTTATCAATTCGGAAACAGATCTGAAGATACTATTTCAGATTTAAGATATTCAGATGGCGATAAAATTGCGAAATATAAAAACAAAGATTACATATCAGATTATGTGAAAATTAATATTTATGGTGAAGTTTGGACTTTACTAAGCTTGAGTGAATATGACTCTCGCATGCACTTTTTTGTGTTTTCAATCTATGGTCTTTCTTGTGTTATTGTTTTCTTCCTCGCTAATGCTCTTGTTTATTCGTTTGAAAGATTGAGAGAATCTTTAAAAGATGCGAAACAGGCCAACGAAGCAAAGAGTATATTTCTTGCCAACACATCCCATGAAGTGAGAACACCAATTGCCGGTATTATTGGTTTAATAGGTATTTTAGAAGAAGAAGAAAATCTCTCTGAAAATGTCTTAGATAAATTGCGTCTGATAAATGGTTTGTCGAATAATTTATCTCAAATTATAAATGACATTCTTGATTATTCAAAAATAGAGGCCGGGAAATTAGATATTGATTATATCGATTTTAATTTAAGAGATGTTATCGATACTCAGCTCACACCATTTTTATTCATTGCAGGTAAAAAGAATATTCAAACAGAACTATACTATTCGGAACATTTACCTGGTTTAGTGAATAGTGACCCTCATCGAATCGGACAAATCTTAACGAATGTCTTGAGTAATGCTGTGAAGTTCACTAATGTTGGTAAGGTTGAGCTTGCTGTTGATACCATTGAAATAGAGAATGTGAAATATATTGAATTCATTTGTCGTGACTCCGGAATTGGAGTTTCTAAGAAAGAAATTCAAAAACTATTCCAATCTTTTAGTCAGGCCGATTCCTCAACTTCACGCCGCTTTGGTGGGACAGGTTTGGGACTGGTTATTACAAAAGAGCTCATACGCCTATTGAATGGACATTATAAATTTGAAAGTGAAGAAGGTGTTGGTACGACATTCACGATTAGAATTCCTTTGCTCGCTCCTCAAGGTATGGTCCGTATTGTAGAAGAGCAGCGAATACAATTTGATCCTAGTAAATATAGTGTTCTCATCGCAGAGGATAATCCAATTAATATGACTGTCGCTAAAAAGCTTTTAGAAAAGATGGGCTTTACTCTCATCGAAATGGCCAATAATGGTGCAGAGGCCTATGATAAATTCTTACGCGGAGATTTTGATATCATTTTTATGGATTGTCAGATGCCTGTTATGAGTGGTTACACGGCCACGCAAAAAATTAGAGAACATGAGAAAGGAAAAAAAGCAATTATTATTGCTCTAACTGCAAATGCTATGGTTGGTGAGAGAGAAAAATGTGTTGCTTTTGGTATGAATGATTATGTGAGTAAGCCTATTAATCGCAATAAGCTCACGGCCTTATTGAATGAATTCTTTTCTTAATCAGAAGCCTAGATCAATGGCCAATGAAAAATCAATAAGTCCATCAATGGTCATTTCAGATTTTGGAACTTTATCAATAATTAATTCAACGGAAATTATAAAATCTCTATATTGAGAGAGGATTTCTTTCCAATTACTTTTTACGACTTCCATTCGTATGCACTTACCATTGCAGTTATCAGTGCTCGTTTCTCTATCAAATTCGAGAATACGTACTTTCATTTCTCCTTCAATGTCATCAAATACTGTAAGATGAATTTTCATTTTTTTAATAAAATCAATATTCTTCTTTTTTTCTTTTACATCATTGATCTTCAAGACGACATTATCGAGATTAATGAATTTGATGATATCAAAATCTACATCATCTAGTTCTGGAAATGAAAAGTGGGTCGGTTCAATATCTACAACAGTTCCTTTGGCCTTAATCGTGATATCAGCAAAGACCTCTGTAAACTTTCTCAAAATTCCACCAATCAGTGGGACTCTTCTTATTGTTCCGCCAATTCTATCCACGCCCATATTTACAATTGGGTAGCTCATCTTAATTGGAGCATCATTTCTTTGTTCGACGATTGTCTGTGCTGGTGCAATTGGTGTGATACTCTCTTTCTGACAAGAAAGAGATAAAGTCAGACCTATAAGGAGCAAAAAATTTGTTACTTTTGAGTATTTTGTCATGGTGCGTAAATATCATCGCTTTAGATCCTGAAAAAGGGGGATTGAAAGAATTACAATTGTAATTTCAGCTACATAACGAACAATGTAATTTTTATTTACGACGATGCTGCGATGCGTTTTTGTGGTAAAAATAGGCCATGAAAATGAGATTTCTTATCTTAAATCTATTCATTATGAATGTGAGCTATGGCGCTTATTACGACACTTTACCTAAGGGTGTTCGCCTTGCTGCTTTTAGATATGTTAAAACTGGCGAAGTGAATTCGTCCTATGGAAGTAATCGCCAAGAGTCTTCATATTTTCTAAAACAAAATTTTGATGCCAAAACATTACACAGCTTAAATAGTGCGACTGAAGTTTACTTTGATGAATTAAAGCGCATTAGTGAGAAGGCCTATAATGATTTTACCTTCGGAGAATATGAAGGATCAGGTTCGGCAAATGTTCAAGTTAATGGATATGGATTAGGCTATGGACTAACGAATAGAGTTACCTTGTATGCTTCTGTTCCTTATTACAAGGCCGATGTAAAATTTAATCTCATTAGAAACAAAGGGAATAATCATTCATCTGTGGCCAAAGAAATTTATGAAAGTGAAGCTTCAGAAGTTTCAAATCTACTTTCCCAATTAACAAAAGAATTACCAGACGCTAAGGAGAGTTTACTTCAATCAATAGCAGTTAATTACTATGGTTATAAACCAATTGGTGATTGGAAGGGTGAAGGATTTGGAGATGCCGAAGTTGGAATGATTTATCGACTTACAAATTGGCAAACTGCAGGTCTAGCTGCAACATTAGGGGCCATTTTACCAACTGGGCGTATTGATGATCCTGATATTTTACAAGATATAGCATTTGGAGATGGGCAAACTGACCTGTTCTTTGAGTTTGGTGGTGGTGTTAAAATCTTCAACGAAAAGGCCGATCTATCTCTAAGCGGTAGATACACTCATCAATTTGAAAGTACAAAAGAGCTGCGAATCCCTGAGGACGATGAATATCCGCTATCTGATAAAAAAGGTATTTTTAAAGAAAAACTTGGAAACAAAATAGATATCACAGGACATTTTGCTATAGAGCTTTTTAGTTGGTTGAGTCCATATTCAAGTTACACTTACTCTCAAAAAGAAAAATCGAAATATACTTCTCAATACGAACTTGCCAATGAATATCTTGCCAAAAACTCGGATACAGAAACTCATACTTTGAAATTTGGATTAAATATATCTACTGTAAAATTGTACCAAACTGGAAAATTCATGGCACCAGTCATGCTTGATTTAAGTATGCAAAGTGTTGTCGAAGGACAAAACACTCCAAAGTATGATAGAGTTGATTTAGAATTAAGACTGTTTTTCTAATTCAATCAATAAGAATACTTGGAGGATATATGGAATTTCTGCATACAATGGTTCGTGTTAAAGATCTCGATGCATCAATGAACTTTTTTGAAAAAGGACTTGGACTAAAAGAGCTAAGAAGAAAAGAATATGAGGCCGGTCGCTTTACTCTTGTTTATCTTGGTGATGGAATCACTTCTCACGAGGTTGAATTAACATATAATTGGGATCAAAAAGAAGCCTATTCTGGCGGTCGAAACTTTGGTCATATGGCCTTTCGTGTTGATGATATCTATGCAACTTGTGCTCATTTACAAAGTATGGGAGTGACAATCCTTAGACCTCCTAGAGATGGATATATGGCCTTTGTTCGCTCACCTGATCAAATCTCAATTGAGCTCTTACAAAAAGGTGAACCACTGGCACCAGCTAGTCCATGGGCCGAGATGCAGAACACTGGAGAATGGTAATTTCCCATTGAATTCAGCATGTTGTGCGTTCTGTCACTTTCTGACAACACAGTAAAAAAATTTCATAGAGAACCTTAAATCCTCGCTTTTATGATAAAAATGCCAGTCATAAGCGAGGTTTTTTGTGTCAAAATTATTTATCTTATTGACCATTCTATTTGGACAACAAGCGTTTGCAGACGTTGTGATTTCAAATGCTAATTCAACACAAAAAAAACTTATTGAATATTCTCTTTCTTATCTTCCTGCAAAAATAGCTAATTCGATAAAGTCTTCTGCTATTAAATTCCAAGTAAAATCACTTAACAAAAATGCACTGAACACTCCTTGTGATCAACTTCCTTATATCTATGGAGAATATCAAAATGGTGTGGTGTCTCTAGACAAGGCCTTACTTGAAAGAGCATTGGTTAGTGAATTGGATCGTGAGGATTACTCTTGTAAGCATAAAAGTTATAAAAAACTATTTGTGAGTACTGTTATTCACGAGGCCTTTCATGCTTATGATTTAACAAAGAATAAAAAAGACAGAGTTGAAAACGATGAGCTATTTAAAAGTTTAGGGTTTTTCGATTTAGACAGAAAGAAAAAAAACTTTAATTCTTTTCCAATGAGATCACCAAATAAATATGAGTACACAAATACACGTGAATTTGTGGCCGTTAATTTTGAATATTTCATTTTAGATTCTCAATTTAAATGTCGTCGACCAAATTTGTATAAGGCATTTGAATCACTACTTAGCGTTACGCCTTATCCTGAACAAAAGTGTTTAGAACAAAATAGAATGATTTCACTTTCAGACACCCAGATTAATAAAATTGTGAATATGGACATGGAACGTGTTCGTGAAATTCATTACCTTTTTGCATCTAAAGGTCAAGCGATCATGAGTCGATTTGGGCACTCAATGTTTAAGTTTGTTCTTTGTGATAAGCAGTTAAGTTTAAAAGATTGCAGAATTCGTGGTGAAAATGTTGTTATTGGATTTCTTGCTCAAAATGGGGATGAAAACCTCAATATGCTCAAAGGTATATTTGGTAAATATAACGCTGATATTGTTGTTTCAGATATTGATTCAATGAAAAGACAATACAATCGCGCTGAATTTAGAGACCTGGAAAGTTATCCATTAAAACTTACTCCAAATCAAAAAGAGAGATTCGTAAACCATTTCTTAAATCTTTATTGGGAATATTCTGGAAGATATTATTTTTTCACTAATAATTGTGCCGATGAGGCCTTTAGATTACTGCAAGTCGCGTATGATGAAAGTTATATCTATGATAAAGAAGTCGCAACACCAATTGGAATTAAGAAATTTTTAAAAAAGAAAGGTCTAATTGATGAAAGTATCTTAGCTGATAGAAAGAGTGCTGTTTCTCAAGGGCTATTATATGAGAGCTTTTTTGATAAATTGGACGAGGGCTTTCAATTCGTTTACAAGCAGTACCCGAGATATTTTAAGGCCAAGAAAATGGTACGCAATCATAGCGGCGATAGACACGATGAAGAGCGTGAAGTTACATATCGTGTAAAGGATATTGAAAAGTACTCAGATCTAGACGTATTTAAGCGTCGTGAGATCATTCAGAAAGTATTAGAGGCCAAACCAACTCGCAAAACAGTTCTTGGTCTATATGTGGCCGAAACACATGCTCATTTTGTTACGTCGAATAAGATTTTAAACTTTGTTCAAGAAAATGTGTCGATTGATAAATTATCTGGAGATTCATTGAATATCTTCAAGAGAATTGTTGAATTAAAAAATATGATCGTTTTTGGGCAAAATATTGAAGGGACGGGATATGGAATCCCTCAAGGAAATGAGGTCGAAAGTGTTATTACTGATGAAATGGTAAAAGCACAAGAAGAGTTGAATGATCTCACAAGTATTTTAAGAGAAATTTTCACTGAACTTTTTGATTATGAATATAAATTGATTGAAGAATCAGAATTCAACAAGAATTTGATAAAAAACTACTTGCGCTCTTAGGGCGTATTAATGGAGGGAAAAATGAAAAAATTAGTTGCAGGTTTACTCGTAGGACTTATGACAACAAGTGCTTTTGCTCACGTAGAGAGAAGCTGTAGAACAAGAACAAATCGTTACGGTGAAAGAGTGACTGTTTGTAGAGATACACCTCATACTCACTCTGGTTCAGACTATGGAGATGGATTCTTTGACGGTCTAGTTGCTTCAACAATGATGCTTCTTACTTCAGACATTCTAACAAATGGTAGAAACCAAGATATGATCGAAAGTGAAATCACTTTTGCTCTTATGGCGGAATCAGAGGGGATGGATATTGAACTATCTCCAGAGCTTCAAAGACTTGCTTCTGATCTTAGAGCTGCAAATCCAGAAAGTGCCGCTTCTGATTTAGATCTTCTTGAAGCCGTTCTTCTTTTTGACGCTGAATAATTAATTCGGTGAGGGTCTTTAGAGACCCTCATTTTTTTTTGAGGTTTTATGATTCGTAATTTTATTTTATCAACACTTATTTTAGTTTCTCAAGTTACACATTCATGTGAAGAGCTTCCTTGGTTGCCAAAAATCGAAGAGCTAAACAAGGATATAACGGAGAGAATTAATTTTGATGAAATAAAAGCGATTTCACAAAGTGCTCGTGAAGAAATTATTGTGGCCGTAATTGGTGATGGAGTTAATCCTAAAGACTTTCCTGGTGCATTAGCACTCAATAAAAAAGAAATTCCTGACAATGGCATTGATGATGACAATAATGGCATTGTTGATGATTATTACGGTGTAAACTTCTCAACAGGACATGGAACAGATTTCTCTGAAATTGGTTTTCATGAAATGTTTGTAAGCTCTCTTGTGACTACAATCTCGGGTTCTCGCTGTGAGAATGATTACAGAGTTAAAGTCCTTCCTTTAAAAATTACAACTGGAGACAATCACTTTGATGATCTCTATGTAAAAAAACTGGCCGATGCTATTGATTACGCTGTTCTTAGAGGAGCAAGAGTAATCAATATGAGTCTTGGTGTTAGTCGTGACTATAAGAGCTTTTTTCGCTTCGTGGATAACGATGTTCAAAAATCTCTAAAGTACTTAACAGATGCTATTGATAGGGCCTATCAAAAAAATGTCGTCCTAATGGGCGCTTCTAGTAATAACAATAATAGGGATCAAACGCTTGACCCGAACTATCCCGCAGACTTGAAACATGTTATTTCCGTGACGAGTGTAAATCTAAACCATGAAATCAAAAGGGCCTATGGACGCATCATTATGACTGCTTTTTATGGTGAAGAAATTTTTGGTCTAGCTGGTGATGGCAATATTATTAGATCAACGGGCACTAGCTTTGCAACTCCCATGATTGCTGCCACAATTGCACTGGCCCTTTCTATTAGGCCTTGGCTAACTGTGGATGAGATTAGAGACATGGTTATTAAGGCCTCGACTCAAAAGATTAATGGGCGCAGACAAATTAGAAATGGAGTTTTCTCTCCCTTAAAATTCTTACAGATGCTTAATTAAGTTGCCGTAATTACGTATTAGTTAAAGAATATTATTTAATATATTTAGCTCATTTGTCGAATCGAATTACAAGATTATTTGTAAAGCGGAGAGCACTATGGATCGCGAGACCATAACGTTTTTTGTCGATGAGATAAAAGAGATTCGCCATCTCATGACGACGGCCATTTCTAATATTATTAAATCCAAAATGGAAAATGCACGCTACTTTGAAGAATGTGGTCAACTTGTTGATAGAATTTACGGTACTGCGGCGACACTAGGGTTTAAAGAAATAGGTGAGTATACGAAATCTGTAAAAGAAGTCAGTTATATGGCCAGTGCCAGTTCGAATTTTAATGGTAAGAAAAAGGCCGTTAAGTTTCTTATTAAATATATTGAGATGAGTGATGCGATTTGTGATTCTATCTTTGATAAAGAGGGCATAAAAAAAATCAATCATCTTCTCAATATCGAAAAATCTCGTGCTGATTTATTAAACAGAAAAGAGTTCTATAGCGTCGATAAAAAAAGCTGTGATAAAGAAAGAGATTAACTAACATTTTTAATATATAATGAATCCATGAAAATCAGGATTTCATTCTCAGACATTTTATTCGAAGACAATAATTATATTGCTGTTCATAAGAAAAGTGGATGGCCTGTTCATCAAACACTAGATCCCAATAGACCAAATCTTTTCAGTGCTTTGAAATCATTTATTAAACAACGTGATAAGTTAGATTCTGAACCCTATATCGCTCTTCACCATAGGCTAGATGCTCAAACATCAGGAATTGTACTTTTTGCAAAATCAAAGGCCGCAAATCCTGTACTCGCAAGTGTTTTTTCAGACAGAAAGGCCGTAAAAATTTATCAGGCCATCTGTGTTGGTAGACCTCAAGTAGATGAGGGGGTTCTTGAAGATTTTTTAAAAAAAGAAAAAGTGGGTCGTATTGAAAAAATGGTTCCCGTAAAATCAGGCGGGGAGAAAACAATCACTAAATACCGTTTTTTAAAATCGAGCAATGATCTTTCTTTAATCGAATTTGAATTAGTCACGGGCAGAATGCATCAAATTAGAGTTCAAAGTGCTCTGAGAAATTTTCCTATTCTAGGCGATGAACTCTATGGCCAAAATAATGTAAATCAGCAGTATAAAGTTGATGGACAATTATTGCATGCCAGTTTTTTCAAATTTCATGATCCTATTGAGGATAAAGAAATTGTTATTCATTGTAATCCTGAGTTTTCATTAGAGAATTTCAGCGTAAAAAAATCACAGTCAAAGACCTATATTCTCTTCAATAAGCCTTTTAACGTTCTTTGTCAGTTTACGAAGTCCAGTGAAGATGAAATGGCACTATGTGATTTTGATCTTCCAAAGGATGTCTATGCTGCTGGACGTTTGGATAAAGATAGTGAAGGTCTTTTACTTCTCACTGATGATGGGGATCTGATAAATAAGATCGCTTCGCCCAAGTTTAAAAAAGAAAAAACCTATTGGGTCCAAGTTGAAAGGATTCCTAGTGAAGAAAGTATGAAGGAGTTACAAAAAGGCGTGACTATTAAAGGTGGTTATAAAACTCTTCCTTGTAAGGCCCGTATCATTGATATGCCTAATATTTGGGATCGAAATCCTCCTATTAGAGAGAGAAAAAATGTACCTACGAGTTGGTTAGAGATAACTATTGTCGAGGGGAAAAACCGCCAGGTTCGCAGTATGACTGCGGCGATTGGTCACCCGACACTACGTCTTGTTAGGGCAGGTATTGGTAAAATGAGATTAGGGGATCTCGCAATTGGTCAGTTTAAAAAAGTTGAAGCTTCCCAATTAATATTTTAGTTTTTGTTCATCGTATGTTGGAAAGACGTCAGAACATTTAATTTCATTACACATCTTCTCTAGTTGCTCATGTCCAAGTCCATGACCCATATGAATAAGACCTGCTCTTTTTGGTTTTGTTCTTTCGATATAGTCTCGTGCCTTTTCAAATGTAAGATGAGTGTTATGTGTTCCTGATTTAACACAATCTATAATAAGAAGATCAACCTTCAATCCTTCTAATTTTGCTAAAACTTCTTCCGGAATACTCTCGCAGTCAATGATGTAGGCAAAACCTTGATGGTAGAAGCCTAGTGAATTTGTATGACCGTGGGGGAGAGAGAAGAAGATAAAGTCTTCTTCGAGAATTTTTTCTTCTTGATTTATTTTCACTTCATGGAGGTCAAGTTTTGGTATTCCTCCACCAAGGATAGGTCTACCTTTTGAAAAATAAGATTCTCTTTTAAATATATAGGGAAACTTCTCTTCTAAATGTTCTTTAATATTCTTTTCTACAAATACAGGAATATTTCTTGGAGGCGGCCCAAAACAAAGAGGGCGAAGATCATCGATGCCATGAACATGATCTGCATGGTCATGTGTGATGATAGCACCGTCAACGTGGTCAATTTTTGCACGCAATGCTTGAGTTCTGAAGTCGGGTGTTGTGTCGACAAGAATTGTTTTATTCGACTTTGTCTCAATGAGAATGCTTGTTCTAAGCCTTTTGTCTTTAGGATTTTCAGACAAACAAACGGAACATTTACAGCCAATAATTGGGATACCAGTACTTGTTCCTGATCCTAGTATTGTAACTGTATTTGATTTATCATTATAAGTGCTCATAAACTTGTCAAAACTTGTGCATGTTTTTATTCTATTTATACTTTCTTATATTTTAATGGAGAAGTAGAGAATGTTACAAAGAAAATTTCAAATCTTTTCTTTGCTTGTTGCTTTAGTATTTACTGCAAGTTGCTCGCATAATCAGCAGCAATCTCATACAAGTGAAGTTGATCTAGACCTGGATGTTAAAAAGTTTACCTTAGACAATGGCCTTAGGCTGCTTGTGTATGAAAACAATCGTCTACCTATTGTCTCTTATTATACTTTCTTTGATGTTGGGGGAAGGTATGAAGAAAATGGTACCACTGGTGCCACACATTTCTTAGAGCACATGATGTTTAAAGGCGCCAAAAAATATGGCCCGCGTGAATTTGATACCTATATCGAACGTAATGGTGGCTCTACAAATGCTTATACAACGTTTGATAACACTGTTTACTATGAATCATTCCCAAAAGCATCACTAGATAAAATCATTGATATGGAATCTGATCGTCTTCAGCATCTTCTTCTAGAAGAGAAGTCTTTTGAAAAAGAGAGACAAGTTGTCCTAGAAGAAAGAAAGATGCGTTATGAAAATAGTGACAAGGGTAAACTATATCTTGCGATGATGAAAGATGTCTTCAAAGGAACTCCTTATGGCGGTTCTGTAATTGGGGATAAAAAAGATGTAGAAAATCTAAATCGCGATCAGATGATGGACTTCTTCAAAAGATTCTATACTCCAGACAATGCCATAATCGTTATTTCTGGAGATGTTGATGCCAGTGATGTTTATAGCAAAATTAAAAGTGCTTTTGGATCTATCAAAAAGAGTGAGAATTTAGCTCAGTACAAACGAGAAAAAGATGCTCCTAAGCACTATCAATTTAAAAAGAAGTTTGAAAATGAGATTCGTCTTCATGGACAGAGTGAAAACCCGATTTTTATGATTGCTTACAAAGGCGAGCCTGTTGGATCGGATAAGTCATACCAATTAGATATTCTTTCTTCTATCTTGGGACAAAGTGAGAGTAGTTATTTGAATCAATTGTGGACAAAAGGCAAGCATCCAAAGCTAGGTGCTACCTATGTTGCCAATTATACAATGAAAAATAATGGTGTTTTCTATATTTATGGAGAACTTCTTCATAAAGTTAGCCTTAGCTCATTTAAAAATTCTTATGAAAAAATGACTCGTAATATCTGTGATGAGGCCATTAGTGAAAGAACTCTACAGAAAACAAAAAATCAATTTCTTGTTCAATACTACGGCTCTCTTGAAACAAATGCAGAAGTTGCAAGATTCCTAGGTAATAATGAGTTCTTTGCAGGTAGTTATGATTTTTATAAAAAAGAAATTGATATCATTAATGCCATTACTGTTTCGCAAGTGATGAAGGTCTGTAAAGAAGTCTTCAATGACGAAAAGATTTTTGTATCAATTTGGAATAAGCACCCTAACAAGTAAGGAATCGTGATGAAAAAAATAGTTAATTCTCTTTTATGTCTAGCGGCCATTACAAGTGCAAATGCTATGGACACAGATGTTGAGAAGTTTAATTGGAATGGTATTGAGGTTGTTTGGTTAAAAGATAACCGCTATCCAACATATAATATCAATATCTATTTTGCTGATGGAGCATTGAGTGACCAGTCTCACAAAGGTGAAACTCGTTTTATGTTCTCATTAATTGACGCAGGAACAAGACGTTTTTCTCAGAAAGATATTGCTGAGAATCTCGATTTCTACGGTGTGAGTTATGGTGGTGATGTCAATCACGAATACTCTACATTTAAAATTTCTGGGCTCGTTAAAGATATTGATCCAACAATGAGAAAGATTTGTCATCTCTTTGCAGATGCTACTTTTCCTAAGGTTGAGTTAGATAATCTTGTTAAGAAAAGTAAAAACGAAGCAAGAAACCTTTCTTCAAATCACTCGGCGCTTGCATCAAATGCATTTAGAGAAATCTCTCTAGATGGTAGCCCATACTCATACCCTGTAGATGGTAAATTGAAGGATTGGGATAGGCTAAATTCGAAGGCCCTTAAGGACAAACTAAATTATTTCAACAAAGACGTTCTGAAGAGGATTTATCTCTCAGGTCCAAAAGATGTTCTTTCAATCAAGCGAATCATCAATGAAGATTGCGGTTGGACAGGTGAAGCTAAGAAAGTTAGAGAAATTACTTATAAGCCAGTTCAAAGCAGTGGGATTGAAGTTACTCTAGTTACAGTTCCAAATGCTAACCAAGCTCAAATACGTATGGGACGCTTTCTAAATAAAGGAGAGTTTGAAAAAAGAGCATCACTTGCTCTTTCTGGCCACTACCTTGGTGGAGGTTTTACTTCTCGTTTAATGAGAGAGCTTAGAACAAATAGAGGATTGGTTTATAGTGTGGCCGCTTATTCTGGTGGACAGAAAGATTATGGTCGTTCAGTGATTTCCACTTTCACAAAAAATGAAAATGTGATGGAGCTTTTAAATGTTGTTGAAACAACACTTAAAGATGTAAAGACAACAATGGATAATGAAAGCTTTGATTTCGTACAAAATAGTTTAGCGGGAAGTGATCCTTTTAGATTTGAGAAAACATCTTCATATTTAAATGAATTAATGTTCATGGATCACTTGGGAAGACCGTATAGCGATGTTTATAATCTTCAATCTCAAATTCTTAAAACTTCAAAAGAAGAAGTTGCAAATACAACTGAACAAATCTTTAATTGGAATGAGCAGAGTATTGTTATTGTTGGTGATAAGTCACTAGCAAAAGATCTGAAGAAGAAATTTAAAAACGTAAAAGTCGTTTCATTCAAAAACTTCTTATAAAAAAAGGGCCGTAAGGCCCTTTTTATTTTTCTAATGTATGTCCATTGATATTTACGCTTGCGCCAGGCCCGATATTAATTGAGCGGGCGATGAGTTCACCTTTTACAAAAGCGGAAGGAAAGATAGTAACCTTTCCTGTTGCGTTTATTTTTCCAGAGAATCGACCGTGAATTTCAACATTATGGCAATTGATAGTCCCAAGAAATTGACCTTCAGTTTCAATAGTTAAATCACTTGAGTCAGTCATAGTTAATTCACCTTCTACAGAGCTAGAAAGTCTTGTCGTACCACGCAAATTGAATTTACCTGTGATAGAGCTTCCTTTACCAAAGAAAGAGAATTCCTGTTGTTTTATTTCAATATATTCGGCCATATTAGTCTCAGCTTTTAAATTTCTTTTGAGATAGTTTGTCTGTGTAAAAGGTCACCAGTTCTTGAGAAGATGAGAACTTGAAATACAACCTTTCCTCTTGCTCCAAGATTTGTAAATGTGGCCTCAACTGGTCTAAAGCGTGAAGTCGCAAAAGATTCACCACTATTAAAGTCAATTGCAAAATCATCAGTTGTTGTTACTAGCGGCGGGTAACGGTGGTAGGCACCATTAACCTTTGCAAGTACGTGCAAGTAACCCGATACACGACCACCATTTTCAGTTACATTTCTAAGATTGAATTTGAAAACGATATTTGTCTTGTCTGATAAAATTTCTGCATCATCAATTGAAAATTGTGGTGGATTTGTTTTATCAAGCTGTCCAAGTGTCGTTTTAAATAATGAAAGCTTACTAAGACCTGTTCCAGAAGAGGCAGATGTTGAAGACGTTAGCTTTGACTCAAATTCTTTATTTAATAGGGCCACTTGTTCGAGCTTTTGCTCAAGCTCTAAGTTTCTCTCTTTGAGCTCCTTAATAACTCCTGGCTCTTTTCTTAGAGCTGAGTTTCTTAGTTCCTTAAAGTAGATAACCATAGCAACAGTCACAATTAATGAAGCGACAGTTATGAATGGTAGACCGAAAAAAAGAAAGCGGATGGCCGCTTTCTTAATCTCAAAATATCTTGGGGTATTTTCTCCCTCATAGACGATGAAGGAGAATTTATCTTTTGCGAGTGCTTTTTGTTCCATTTCTAATTATTCTCAGTTGTTTTGTGCTCAACGAAACCTTCTCCTAAAATTTGTGAAGGATTTGTTGTTGTGAAAAATCTCATTTTTGGTTGGAAGGCGACTTGAGTTTCTTCCTCTTCTTCGATTCCTTGTTTTGTCCAAATTTCAGCTACAATTTTCCATTTGTAGTACTGATCTTTTTTCATATAAAGAATTTTTTTACCAATGTCTTTAATTGTTGCTGATTCATAGTTTTGCTTAAATGTTACAACCGCATAATCTTCTGCACTCATTACTGAAACGTTTTCTAGGGAAATCTTCGGTGTTCCCGGAGCTTGAAAAACGGCCTTCTTGTAATTGCGGTAGGCCTGGTAACTACCTTTTGACTTATCCTTGAATTCTTCTTTTGAATAATGAGAGATATAGCGATCAAAGTCTTCAGTCGTCCAAGCATCAACCCAATCATTCACTGTTGCAAGCATATCTGCTTTATTCGTTTCCCATGTCTTTGTTGGGAGAAATTTCAGATTGTGAACAACGATTACATTTGTACGGTTAAGTTCGATATACTGAGAGATATTTATAAGATTACCGTTGTGAGCAACGATACAGCCTCTAGAATCTAGGCCCTTTTCAATTCTTGTCTCATCATTTGTTGAGTGGAGCCAAATTCCACCACCAGTTTTGCCATCTCTTTCATCAATGGGATTAGGGTAGTTCATAACAAACGCACCAACTCCATAGATTTCACCGGCCTTACCGTGGCGCTTTAATAGCTCTTCGTGAGGTAAGAATTCTGTGAAGTGATAAATTCCCTCAGGTGTTCTGTGATCACCTTGGAAAATTTTATCTCCGGCCTTTTTACCTGTGGCCATTTGAAATGTTTTTACAAGTTTTGGTAATCCATTTTCGTTTGCGAAAAGGTGGAGTGAGTGTGTTGACTTCTCGGCAACAAGAAGATGGTGAGTAAAATAGTCATCCATCTGTAAAATGTTTTCTGGCATAAATCCATCTTGGGCCAATCCATTGGTTCCAAAGAATAGGGCCATCAAAATAACAAGGTTCTTTTTCATCATGCTGCTTCCGTAGTTGACGATTTTTATTGGGTATTGGTTCTTTTATAATAGTAAAATAATTACCTCAATTTTAGTTCATAAAATGACGATATATCAATATGAAAACCCTTTATTTTTTGAGAGTTTAATCTCTTTGAGTTGGGCGAGGTCTTGAGTTATCATAGAGTTACGCCTTTGAATGAGGTCTGAGGGAGTCTTGAAGCCTATGGCATTGTATTATTTAGGGAGTACGGAAATTTATAAAGAGCTTCAAAGCTGTTGTGACAGCGAGGTTTCCTTATTAACTCCCGACACATTGCCAACAAATATATCAGAACATGGGGTCTTATTTCTAGATGGGGAGCAAGATTTCCCAATTCTGGATGCTGCTTTGCAAGCTGTAGAAGGCAAGAGTGCTATAAAAGTTGTTGTATTATGTGCAGGAGAGCCTGCCCTAAATTTCGACCACACTCTATACCTCCCATTGAAAAAAGATATTGTGAACACTTTGGTTAACGAACTTGAGTCATCAACGTTCAATATCAATGTGAACGATGCCCCTGATATTAAAACAGGCCAGGCGCTTGAGAGAGTGAATGAAATCATCAATGCAGTGTTTGGTGATGAGAGCACTTCAAACGATTTTGAAGATGATTACCAGAGTTTTCATAAAGCAGAGGAAAGTAATATGTCTGAGAATGACAAAGATGAACAACAAGGATTGGAATTTAACATCCCTGATGGAGATGCAACTGGTCACAGTGTAGAGCTCAGTAGTGTTGTGGAAAATGACAATGATCTTGAAATGGATGTCTCGGACGGCGGTCTTACTCTGAGTGAAGATAATAGTGAAAATGAAAGTTTCACAGTTGAGGCCGACAGCAGTAATGACCTTAATTTTGAAATGTCTGAAGGATCATCTCCTGGCATCGCACTTGGTGGGGCCGATGATAATTTTCAATATAATGCTGATATGCCACAAGATAACTCTGACATTGACTTCAATAGAAAAAAAGAAGCAACACCTTCTCCTGTAGAAGAGGAAATAGAAGCACAAGCGTCTGAAGAACTAGAGGAAATGAAGGAAATAGAAGAAGATTTTCTTTCAGAAGAATCAGAGCTAGACGATGCAATGGCCATGGATGCAGACGGGCTAGATGGCCTTGATGCCAGTATGGATGATGATTTATCAAATGATCTTGATGGAGGATTTTCTGATGATCTAGGGGATGACCTTTCTGATGATTTAGATGAATTATCGGCCAGCGATGACTTAATTGATGGTTCAGATGATTTCAATGATGATCTGGGTGATAACCTTGGAGAAATCGAGGAAATTGAATTTGGCGCCTCTGAGCAGATAAATGCTGAGGAATCCATCTCAGATGAGTTTTCTGATGTGGATTTACTCTTTGCTGGTCAAGATGAAGACGAAGAAGATTTGGCCAAAACAAAAGTCGTTTCGACTGGATCACATCAAATTGATGAAGATGAATTGGATAAGACTTTAAATACAATGTTATTTGCGGATAACGGTGATAACGACTCATCATTGGCCGATATGGTTTCTGATCTAGGTAAAGATCTAGATGGGGTTGAAGAACTTGATTTTTCAAGTGTTGAAGAAATCAATGAGCCGACTAAGAGTATTACATCTACTGATGCTGTCTTAGAAAGTGAAATTGAACAAGAAAGAGATGAAGACACAATTCTAGAGTTTTCTGAGATAAAGACAGAAATAGCTGCGCCACCAGTCGCTAATTCTCAAACACAAACTGCTTTTGCGACACCTCAAGTCGCGAGGGAAGAAATTGTAAGTGTTTCTCAATATGCGGAGGATGAACTCCTAAGACTACAGGGAACGATTCGCCAGTTGAGAGAAGAAAGAGAAGAATTTCTAAAAGAAATAGACTCTTTAAAAAGTGAACTGAAACTCAAAGACCAAGATAAAACGACTACTGATGCCGAACTTGATGAATTGAAAATTGAACTCTCAATTTTGAAAAAGCGCCATCTTTCCGAAATGGAAGAGTTGCGTTATCAGTGGCGATTGAGTGAAGAAAAGAAGGATATGTACGAGCAGAGGGCCAAGAATGCTCAAAAAGAGATTGATAGGCTCGCAAGCAAAATTCATATTGATATAAATAAAGTAAAACAAAGAGAAAAAGAACTCGAAAGCCAACTGGAACTCGTCACAATGGATTCTGAATCTAAAGTGAAGAGTAGAGACATGAAGATCTTAGAGCTAAAACGTAAGATTGATGCTCTCGAATTCAATATGGAAAATGTCGCAATCAGAGAGCAGAAGCTTAAAGATGACAAGGTTAAGATTGAAGAAAGATTAGATAAAATTATGAAAACTCTTCGCGGTTCGATCAAACTTCTTGAAGATGATGTTGAATACACAGGTGAAGAGAAAGAACATAAAGAATAGGTATTAAATTGAGTATTGAAGAACTAAGTAAGGACTATAAAAAGCTCTTAGATTTCGTCTGTACTTCAGATGATGTCGACACAGTTAAGAAGTTGTTTGAGCTCTTCGATGGCTTTTTTCAAACAGAATATTTCTGTTCTCCTATGCTCGTTTATTCTGTGAGTATCGAGAGGAAGGTCAGACCCAAAGATTTAAAAAAACATTTCAGAAGTTTTTGGAATAAAGAAAAAGAGGCCATCTTTTATGATTCAGCTGAAATTCAACCCTTGCTTGAAAAGGTGTGGGACTCTTATGATAAGAAGTGGTTCGTAGATCAAAATAACGATCTACAGTACTATGTGATTAAATGCGGAAATACTGAAAAACAAGAATATTTCGGAATTTTTAAATCGAGTAAAAGTATTAATCCCATTGTTTTGGATTATTTATCACAATATCTTGAAACAACTTTTGTAAAACTAAATCGCTATAGCGAAGTTTCTGAATTAAAAAATCTTGTTCATATTGATGATGTGACTGGTCTTTATAATCAGAGGAAATTTTCACTTGATATTGATGAGAGTATCAAACGATATGAAGATGTGAATGAATCTTTCTCAGTTGTATTCATTGATATTGATCATTTCAAAGATGTTAATGATGGTCACGGCCACTTGGTTGGAACCTCTTTATTGCAAGAGGTTGCCAAAATTATTAAGGATTGTACGCGAGATGAGGACCTTTGCTATCGATATGGTGGAGATGAGTTCGTTCTCATTATTCCAAACTCGACACTGACAATATCTCGCATTGTAGGGGAGCGTATCCTCGGGGCCATTGCCAATAAAGAATTTAAAGTTAATGAAGAAGGTCATAAGGGTGAAGGAACATTTCGTCTCACTGTATCTGTAGGGATCGCTAATTTTCCAGAAAATGCAAACTCTCGCACTCAAATTATAAGTATTGCTGACCGTATGATGTATGCGGCCAAGAAATCTGGTCGTGGCAAAGTCTGTGCGGCCAATGATCTTGTAAGTGAGGAGTAATGCTCTATCTTGTTGTTTCAGATCTTCATTTAGGGAAAGGGCGCTACCTCAGAAATGGTCAGCTTAATATCCTAGAAGACTTTTTTGAAGATGATCGTTTTTATGAGTTTTGCGAGTATTATTCAAGCGGACTCAATTACTTATCTTCTATTCATTTGGTATTAAATGGCGATATTCTAAATCTCATTCAAATTGATCATGAAGGTATATTTACACATATCATCGATGCTGAAGTCACAAGTGATTCCCTTAAGAGTATAGGAAAGGGGCATCCAAAGTTTTTTGCGGCATTAAAAGAATTCTTATCAACTCCAAATAAGAAAGTAACATATGTAATCGGTAACCACGATGCAGGAATGGCGTTTCCAGAGGCACAGAAAGTTTTTTGTGATCTTGTGGGACATCATGTAGATTTTACTGAAACATTTGTCAAAGATGGAATTCACATCGAACATGGCCATCGCTTTGAGGCCATTAATACAGTTCCTCCTAAGGACTTTTTTGTGAAAGGTCCAAATGGTAAATCTATTTTAAATTTACCGTGGGGAAGTTTATTTTGTATTTCAGTATTACCAGTGTTGAAAAAAGAACGCCCCTATATAGATAAGGTTCGTCCAATGAGCTCTTATGTGAAGTGGTGCTTATTGCATGATTTTACTTTTTTTTGGAAGTTGGTGATCACTGTTCTTCGCTACTTAATCTCCACTAGTTTTGATAGCTATACAAAGCAAAACAGAAACTTCAAAACGACTTTGCGAGTCTTGAAGCAAATTACTATATATCCTCGTTATGAGAAACAAGCGAAGAGGATTTTTAAGCGCAATAGTTCTATTCATACTGTAATCATGGGGCATACCCATCTTCAAGAATGGCGACGCTTTCCCGAAGGAAAGTTCTACTTTAATACAGGAACATGGAATGCGATTCCTTCAATTGATGCAGCTCTGCATATGAATACAGTTCAATTAAGTTATTGTACAATTGAAGTTCACCCGAAATCTGGAACATTGATTGAGGCATCGATTAATGTTTGGAAAGGTAAGTGGAAGCCCTATATATCAGAGATTGCGACTTCATAGTACTTATCGGCAACATTTGTTGCCAAATGCCTTATCTAATGTTCATTTTAACATTCCATATTTCAGACAATTAGATTCTCTCTTTTTGGTCAATCTTAAAACTTTATACAAATTCTAAATGCTTTATACTGAGATTAAGGGAGATGAATTATGAGTGAAAATAAAAGGCCCAATATTCTCGTTATAGATGATTCCTCAGACATGCTTGATCTTATGAACCACTACCTTACAAAAGGCGAAATCGGTGAATATCAGCTTTTTAGCAACGAATATCATGCCCTCAATTATCTTGTTAAAGAAAAGGTTGATCTCGTAATTATCGATGTGTTTTTAGATTCTATTACTGGATTTCAGGTTGGAAAAATCTTGAGAAATCTTCTACAGGTAAATGTTCCCATTATCTATATATCTTCTCACAATAATTGCTTGAAAGAGTTTTATCAACAAGATCAACGCAATTCATATTTTATGAATAAGCCCTTTGATCAAAATACTTTTTTAGGTGTTGTGAAAAATATGATGGACCCGAAGGCCGCCTAGAGTTTATGGAGGTCTTCTTCCGTCATTGGGGCCACTTTTAAAAGTAGCTTTCTAACATTTCTAATGACAGCACTGTGCTCATCAGGATCAAATTCAATTTCTATAAGAAAGCCGTTTTGTCTTTTATCAATGGTTACGTCTTTTACGACAAATTTAACAGCTCCTTGAGGCGATATAATATTCGCGAGGGCGCCTTCTAGAATGATTAATGTCTCTTTTGCCATTAGGGCGCTACTAAAGAGAGTCATACCCGTTTCACTTATTCTTTTGACTTTTAAAGGCACATGAAATTCAAAGTCATTATCGCCCTTAGGAACAGAGTAGAAGGCCAATTCCTCTTCTGGATTGATCTCCTGACCAAGAAAGAGTTTGATTTTAGAAAAGAGGATAACTTCATCTAGAGGTTTTGTGATGTAATCATTCGCACCATCTTCAAGCCCTTTAATAATATCTTCATGGTTATTTCTACGGGACATAATAATGATAATAAGTTCTGGCCCCATCTTTTTGCGAACTGTTTCGATGATTTTATAACCGAAACCATTTTTACCATTGAGGTTAAGATCAACTAGAATAAGATTCGGTTTGAAGGTCACCAGTTCTTTGAGAAAGCTCTCAGTATTATCCGTACAACGGATATCGTAGTTGTTTAGCTTGAACTTTGTTTCAAGGTACTTATTGATATCTTCATCATCATCAATTACAAGTACTTTCTTTTTTTGATACATTGCCCTTATGCCTTTTTCGTTTTGACCTTTCTGATGGCCACCATATCTTTATCACTGAGACCAATGAACTGAACTCTAGTTTCATACAAACCTGGCGTAATGGAAACACTAGGAAAAAAGATTGTGAACTGCGCGTGTTTAATGTTATGTTTTACAAAGAAAGATGAACTACATTCTAACTTGTGAGGGAGATTGAATTTGATTTTTGAAACAAATTTGAATGAAAGCTCATTCACCTTAGACATTTGACCAAAGCATTTTGCCTTAACATGTAAATTTTCTTGTCCTTCAGGGATGATATAATTTGGAAAATTAAGTTGGGCTTGTAACTTCTTCATTAAAGTTACGAGCTGATTATTTGTAACAGGTTTTACAAGATAACCATGTACGCCATAAGCTTTAGAATTAGCGATATCTTTTTTGGCAGTACTCGCACTAACCATGATAACTTTTATTCTTTGATAGGGGTCTAATTGTTTTAATTTTTCGAGAAGAACAAAACCTTTTTCTTCGTCTAGATTAATATCAAGAAGGATGAGGTGAGGGACAACCTTTTCAACAAGGTTAGCAGCGTCAGTTGTATTTGTGGCCTCAAAAACTTCGTGGCCCATATTTTCTAGGAGCTTTCTAAAAAAGACTCTTAAATCAGGATCGTCATCTACAATAAGAATAGACTTACTTTTACTCGTTGCCATGTTACTCCATTTCTACGAATACGACCTCAACGTTTTTCAAATGTGTTTCAATCTTATTGATAAGCTCTACACATTCTTCAAATTTTCCATCCATGGCCTTTAGCTCTAATTCCTTTGCCATTTTACCAAGCTCATCGAAACCATACCCACCTGAACTTCCAGCAACTTTGTGCCCAATTTTTTCGATTGTTTTCAAATCAGATTCATCCACTGCACGATGAAGTTCAACTAAATCCTTAGACCTATTTTCTAAAAAACCAGGAACGATATCTTGTAGGTCCACATCTATTTCGATCTTAATGGCCATATGAGCTTCTCCTTAATTCTTTAATTCTAAATAATTATAACCCATTATCGTGCAAAAAACGCTTTCACCTTAATTTAATTATTTCTTATTTATTTAGAGTCAAACCGCTACAATCAGGTATTCTTCTTCACTAGGGTTACGCGATCCAAGGCCCATGTGGCCTTTTCAAAGTTGGAGGTATGGTAGATTGCCTTAATTTTGGCCAAAATTTTAGGGATATCTTCATTGTTAAAATCAGACTTGTAGATTTCAACCACAAAGGTATGGGCAACACAGAAGATACTAAGAAGTATATTCGCTCTTTCTAAACCAATGGCCGGAGGGAAGGGATACTTTTCTTGACCAAGGTGATGATGCTTTTGAATATTGGCAAGATCACTTACGACATCATTATTCAAACTTATTTTTTCAAATAGATAATGATGACTTTCTAATTCATTTAATTGATCTTTATTCAGTGTTTGAAGCTCTTCTGGATACAGGTCATGAAGTTTACAAATTTTTGGATCTGTAATGGCAATATCATGAAGTAGTGAGATGAGTGATAGTTTTTTGATAATGCCACTATCCAGATTGAGTTCATTACAAATAGCGGTCGTAAAACAAGTGGCCAAAAATGTATGATCATAAGAATAGTCATGTGAGCGGACAATCTTGTCTAATAAAGGTTTAAGGGCCTCATCTTTTGAGACTTCACTCAGTACCTGTTCACTCATTCGAGAAGCAAGATTTAAAGTATAGTTAGTCACGCCTAATGACTTAATCATACTGCCTAATATTTCATGGTTTTTCTTGGCCGCAGTTATAAAGTCATCATCTTTATGAGGCATGGCCAAAAAAGATATTTCAGATAATTCTTCAAGAAAATTATCATAGTCTTCGTTTTTAATATAAAGATGGGAAACACCTTTTGTGTGATACTTTTCTATTGTACTTTTTGTATAAGGCTCATTGGCATTGATTATTTTGACAAATTTTTCATCCGCTAATTTTATATGAACATCGCAGTGAGAAAGGGAGTGTCGCATAAAATGATAGAAACGAACGGCCTTAAATTGAGATTGCTTTTCATTTTCTAGATCATTATAGGAGTGGCATATCTCTTGTATTTTTTTCTGCCAATCCTTAGGCCTTGTGATCTTATTCATATAGTAGAATTTTGAAGATTTTACATATTGAATAAATGGAATATCTTCTTGTGTTCTTGAAGTGAAAAGAACAAAAGGTATATCAATTTTTTTACTCATTAAATATTCGTAGACTTCTTGGCCTGTACCCTGAGGAGGCATATCGTAATCGCAAATAATGAGTGAATAACTGTTTTGATTTTCTTCTAAAAAATTGATCGCATCTTTTGGACCCTGGGCCTTGTCGATGGAGTTTGGACCATACATATTTTCAATGATGACTCCAAACAATTCGAGAATTGAGATGTCATCATCTATGAATAAAATTTTGTGGTTTTTAGTTTCCAATTAACAAATCCTTTAAACGCTTATCGGCAACTTTTCCTCAAGATTATAAGCTTTAATCTTAATTTTTTATCAAGTGATAAAGATATTTTAAGTATTTGAAATCTGGAGGTTAATTTAAGTTTAATTCCTCAATTTCTCTGGAGAAAAACCGAAAAGACAATAAATATTATTAATTTCTGACAGTTTTTATTGAGAATATTTTTAAAATAAATAAAGGCCAACTATTACGATGAATATACTTTTAATCAGTGATCAATTGAATTTAGCAAATATGCTCAGAGAGCAGCTGAGTTCGCATGATTATAATCTGATTATAAAAACAGAGTCGGATTTTCTCAGTTCAGATCCAAGCGATGACATTAGCTTAATTCTAGTTCATGAAGAAGCATCATCTCAGTGTTTTAAATTAATTGCTAAGATAAATGAACTTTACCGCAAGGGTAGAAAGAAAGCTGATAAGAAACCTATTTTTTTTCTCACAAAAAAAGAATCGTTAGAAAATCGCATTAGAGCGCTTAATAGCGGAGCTTCTGAGATTGTTGAGCTTTCATTAAGTGGACAACTTGTCTTAAAAATAGATTCCCATCTAAGACCTGGTATGATTTGGCGTGGACTAAAAGTCCTAGTTGTTGAGGATGAAAAGATGACTTCGAAGTTCATTCGCCATCTTCTCGAAAGCAAAGGGGCCAGTGTAGAAGTTTTCTCTGATGGGGCCATGGCCTATTCTTATATAAAAGAAAATATGGATGTTGATCTTATTTTAACTGATCATATGATGCCTTCGATGACAGGAATTGATTTCATTAAGAAAATTAGAAATGAATTAGGAATGAAAAACGTCTCAGTTATTTTCATATCTTCAATTCAAGATGAAATGGAAATTTTAAGTTTTTATAAGGCCGGTGGAAACGACTATATTTCTAAGCCTATTATCAAAGAAGAGTTCTTTGTTAAAGTTGGTCAAATTGTTAACGTGAGAAAGTATGCCTTAATGCTTAAAGAACAAGTGAAAAAGTTGGAAGAGATGGATAAGTTAAAAGATCATCTCATTGCAGTTTGTTCTCACGACTTGCGTGGACCATTAAATGTGGTTCTTGGTCTGTCAAACGTTATGAGTGAAGATGAAGATAATTCAGATGATGTCAGAGAAATGTCTTCCCAAATTTATACATCATCCACTCAATTATTAAATATGGTAAATGATCTTCTCGACTTGAGTGAAGTTCAAATGCAAAAAGAGAAGATGAGAGTCACTAAAGTAAATCTTTGTTTACTTTTAAATGATATTCTAAAAAAGAATGAAGTAACGAATACTAAAAATATTAAAATTAAATTGAATTCTATTGAAGAAAGTATTTTTATCCTTGGAAATGAGTCATTGTTAACGAGATTATTTCAAAATCTCCTCAGTAATGCATATAAGTTTACTGGTCGCGATGGGAAAATTGTAATTAGAGTTCTTAAGAAAGGTGAAAAAGTACAAGTTGATATTGAAGATAATGGAATTGGGATGCCCAAAGAATTTTTAGACAAAATTTTTGAATCTATGTCTGGTATCGGTAGACAAGGGACCGAAGGTGAAAAGAGTACAGGTATAGGGATGAGTATCGTCAAAGAAATTGCAGATAATCACGGTGCAAGAGTCGAAGTGAAAAGTGAAGTTGGTGTTGGAACTGTATTTAGTGTCATTTTTAATGATGTGAAGTGAGGATGAGATGCAGATAGTTTTTATAGATGATGCTGTTGATAATTTAAAACTTTTTAAAATATATACTAAAGCTCTTTCTCATGAATGCCATTTCTTTTCTAATCCAGAAGAAGGTCTACAGGCATTAAAAGATTTGGAAGTAGACTTATGCTTTGTTGATATTCAAATGCCTGGATTGGATGGCAAAGAATTAATAAAGAAATATTTTGATTTTTGCGAAACTCACAATAAAAAAAGAGCGATCTCTTGTGCACTAACTGGGACAACTGTCGATTCGGAAGTTGAACAAATATTAAATGCTGGTTTTGACCGTCATATTATAAAGCCGATTTTAAAAAAACAGATCATAGAGCTCATTGAAGGAATATCAAGTGAACAATAAACTGGTTAAGACTCAAGAAGAATTTTTAAAAAACCTTCCTAAAAGAATGATGAGAATAGAGGAACTTCTTGATTTAGATACTTTGAAGTCTAAAAGAGAACTCAGAACGGCCTTTGATGATCTTATTTCTTTGTCAGGTAGTATGGGGTTTCAATTTATTTATGAGGCCGCTTTAAGAGTCAGGGAAATTATCACAGATAGCTTCTATGAAAAGACTCATATAATGCCAATTCTGTCTTTGGTAAAAGATTATTATAAAAATTTACCCCATGAACATAAGGATTTAGTTGAGGCATTGAAATCTTTAGATATTGGTCACAAATTGCAAGTTCTTATTGTTGAGTCAAATCAAATAACAGCATTTCATTTGAAGAAGATACTGTCTTCAAGTGAAATCAGTGTCACAATAAGTGATAACGGATTAGATGCCTTCCAAAAAATCGTAGAAAAATATTATGACCTAGTGATTACAGGAATCAATGTCGGAGATCTCGATGGAGTCTCACTTATTGGGGCCATTAAATCACTGCGTAAACATGATAAATACACAAAGACTATGCTTATTGGTCCAGAAGAATTTCAAGCTCTACCTCTTTCGTGTGTACCAGATTCAATTGTCTTCACAGATGAGAACTTTTCCCATGCTATCGTCGAAAATATTGAAGTGTTATTTGAAACAAAGTTTGAACCACTTAAAGACTGCACTATTTACTTTCTCGATGATGATATGGATACATTAAATTTAATCGAGACTTCTTTTTCAAAAATGGATAATTTTAAAATAGCCTTATGCCATAGTTCTGATGAACTTTTCAAAAAAATGAGAGCGAGTAAACCATCGCTTGTTGTTCTAGACTTGATGATTGGAAATGAAAGTGGCCTAGATGTTTATCAAGGTATTCGTAAAGAGTTTGGAGTAGAGGTTCCAATTGTTTTTATATCAGCTAGAGAAGAAGATTTTAAAGGGCAAGAAATTTCAAAAACTGATGCACTCGGTTGGATAGGTAAACCGTTTTCTCCAAAGAGTCTTGCAAATGATATTTTGAAATTACTTGAAATTAAATAGAATAGATCTTTTTGATTTTTTCTTTTAACAAAGCAAAGTCAACTGGCTTTGTAATATACTCAAGAGCACCTAGCTCCATTGCTAAGTTTTGTCTGTCTTGATCTGTATAGGCCGATGACATAAATATAGGAAGATCTGGTTTAAACTCTTTTAATTCTTTTAAAAGTTCAAATCCACTAAGACCAGGCATGTTGATATCAGAAATAACGAGTGTGATATCCTTGATGGCATCATTCTTTATTTTTTCGAGAGCATCTTCACCAGATAAACTAAAATAGAGCTCATATTGCTCTGATGATATTTCTCTGCGAAACATCCTATCATAAAGAAGTTTGATTGACTCTTCATCATCTACAATCAAAATCCTCTTTGTTGTCATTGAATTTCCTTCTGCAAAAACTAACTTCCATTAATAATAGCACAAGTTAATTTCCCAGCTATATTTTTTAACTGTAGGGGAGAAAATGTTGCGTATTTCTAAAGAAATATTTAATTTAACTGAGGAAGTACCTAGGATTTTATTCCCCTTCACATGAATGCGAAGGGGGAGAGGTGCTATTTTTTTCTGGCAGCGCCCTTAGAATTAACTTTTTGAATAGTATTATGGGGTTTTTTTGCCGAGATCTTTTTAGTGACTTTTTTAGTCACTTTATTCGTTTTTTTAATGATCTTTTTAGCTGTTTTAGTCGCACTAGATTTTTCAACAGTTGCCTTGGCCTTTTGGGCCCCTTTTTTAAGAGCACCTTTTGAAATTCTTCCTTCTACTTTTGCTTGAAGTTTTGTGAGCTCCTCAAGGTGATTGTTCACAAACTCTTTGGCCTTTTTAATTTCTTCTTGAATTGTTTTTTCTAGAAGTTCTTCAATGTGTTTTTTCTCATCGATGATTTTATGTTTTAGGAGTTCAACATCTTTATCAACCATGAGTTTGATATCTTTTTCAGTCTTAACCACAAAGGACTTAAAAGTTTTTTGAATGTCTTTAAGGTCATTGTTTTTAAGGGCCTTTTCTGCTTGTTTCTTTAGACCTTGAATTCCTTTAATTAGCTCTTTTAAATCTTTACTCATAAAGTACTCCTATTAGAACTTTTTACAAATTGGGTTTCTGTATCCAAAACCAAAACTCTTCGCTTTCAACTTGATGATCGGGCAGAATTGATATCGCTTGTATTCTGCAATGTTGTAAAGGCGATAGACTTTTGTCACTTCATCGGTTGAAAAACCTTTTTGGATAAGATCTTTCGGACCTAAACGATAAGAAAGTAGTCCCTCAAGCATGGCATCCAATCTTTCATATGAAGGTAGGGAATGAGCATCCTCTTGATTTTCTCTTAACTCAGCACTTGGTGGCCTATCAATGATCCCCTCTGGAATGATATTTCCAAATTTCTTATTGATAAAACGAGCAAGGGCAAAGACTTCAGTTTTATACAGATCTCCGAGCATACTAATCGCCCCAACTGAGTCTCCGTATAAAGTCGAGTAACCCACTGAGAGTTCAGATTTGTTCGACGTATTTATAACCATGGCCCCAGTTTGATTAGATCTTGCATATAACAGATTGCCTCTTAAACGACTCTGGATATTTTCATCAGCAAGACCAACCATTTCTGTTCCAAATGTTTCTTTAAAAAGATTTCGAGTGTTGCTATGGAGAAATTTTATTGGAAGATTATAAAGCTTTATCCCAAGGTTTTTGCATAAATCTCTCGAGAGTTCATAACTGAGAGTTGCAGAGAAAAAACCTGGCATATAAACAGCTTCGATATTTTGATCTTCTTCTTTGATAAGGCGTAAAATGGCCAAAACAAGGGCCGAATCAATTCCGCCAGACAGGGCCACAAGAAAATGCTTCATTCCACATTTTCTTGCATAATCTTGAATTCCAAGTTTAATAGCATGAAGAGTTTTCTCTAATTCAAAATCACTAAGAGAAACTAACTTTGGTAATTCTCCTGAGAAGTCCAGCGAAGGCGCAAAGAGTTCTTCCCATGAGTTTTTCATTTCTTTATTGCTTTCGGCCTTTTTTTCATTCCATGCGATATTTTCAAGCTCAAAAGATAAGAGGTCTTTTTCAAACATTTTTGCACGAATAAGAACATTGTTACCAATGAGAACAAAGCTTGAGCCATCAAAGAGAATCTCATCCTCTGCCCCAACTTTATTGACATAGACAAAAGGACATTTAAAGCGACTTGAAATATCGCTTGCTCTTTTGACTCTAGAATCCTCTTTTTGAAGATTGAACGGAGAAGAACTTAGATTGATAATAACATCGAGTGCGATTTTATTATCGTTACAATCTTCTTCAAGTTCATCTAGTGGGTTAACACTATGGTGGCTTGAGTACCACATATCCTCGCAAATAAGCAGACCAATATTTTTATCAAAGGCCTTGTAGAGTGAAGTTCTTTGACCTGGCGTATAGTATTTTTTCTCATCAAAAATATCATAATTTGGGAGGAGCTTTTTAGTATAGATATCTGTGAAGCTTCCTTTTTTAAGTTCATAAATGACGTTTTCAATGGTCAAAGGGAGGCCTTGTGCATCAAAACTATACTTAAGACCACCAATGAGAAAAACGACAGAATCATTGGCCAAAACTTGGGCCAAGGCCGCTACTTTTTCCATAAATTCTGTGTAGCGCTCAATAAAGCTTCTTTCCAGACAGAGGTCTTGCAAAGGGTAACCCGTCAGGAACGTTTCTGGGAATGTGTGAAGTTGTTGATTTTGTTGATCTTTTTGATCTTTAATGGCCATCGAAACGGCGTTTTCAAGGTATGAATAAATCGCCTCAAAATCGGCCATTGTATGGTGGGTTTGGTGCATATATATTTGCATGAATGCGTCCTAGAATGTAGATTCCACTATAAGTTTTTGAGTAATTTATCATAGATTAATCTATTTGGCATTTGTCAAAATAAGGGCAGTGAAATGAGTAAAAAAGTATTAGTTATTGGCGCCGGACTCGCGGGCAGTGAAGCGGCATTATTCCTTGCGAAAAAAGGAGTTCAAGTCGTTTTATTAGAGTGTAAAAGCTTTAAGCCAACTGAGGCCCAAAAACTGAAGACTTGCGCGGAGCTTGTTTGTACAAATTCACTTAAGTCTATGGACCCTAATTCTGGTCACGGTCTTTTGAAGTATGAAATGAAAAAGATGGGATCAATTGTTCTAGGTGTTGGTGAAGAGACTGCTGTACCTGCTGGGGATGCTCTTGCTGTAGATAGAGAGAAATTTTCAGAACGTATAACTCAAATCCTAAAAGATGAACCAAATATTGAGTTTATTGAAAAAGAGGGGAGCGACCCTATTGCTCTTCAAAACGAATATGGTTGTGATTATACGATCGTGGCCACTGGACCTTTAACAACCGACACTCTTGAAAAGTGGATATTAAACAATCTTAGTAAAGATGATCTTTATTTCTATGATGCTATTGCACCAGTTGTTGATGCTGAGAGTTTGGATTATTCAAAACTTTATTTTAAAGATCGCCACAAAGAAGTGAGTGAAGAAGAGGGGATAGAGGCCGATTATCTCAATGCTCCAATGAATAAAGAACAGTATGAATCTTTTATTGCTGCGCTTGTTGAAGCTGAAAAAGTTCCAGCTAAAAATTTTGAAGATTATAAGTTTTTTGAATCTTGTTTACCTGTAGATATTATGGCCGAAAGAGGGATTGAGACAGCTCGCTTTAGCTGTATGAAGCCGATCGGTTTAGAAATGCGCGATGGTAAAATGCCATATGCCTGTGTTCAGCTTCGTCGTGAAAACCTTATGGGGTCGGCCTTTAATCTTGTCGGTTTCCAAACGAGACTAACTTATAAAGAACAAGTTCGCGTGTTCAGAATGATTCCAGGACTTGAAAATGCAAGTTTCATTCACTTGGGTTCTGTTCATAGAAATACTTTCTTACACGCTAAGAAACTTTTAAATTTTGATATGAGCTCAAAAGAGCTGCCAAGTGTTCACTTTGCCGGTCAGATCAGTGGCGTTGAAGGCTATACTGAAAGTGCTTCGATGGGTCTTTATGTGGCCTACCAAGTCTATAGAAAAATTCTTGGCCATGCCCCTGTTGAATTTCCTGTTGAAACGGGAATGGGTGCACTTGTAAATTATGTAATGACTGCAGATAGACCAAGCCCTTCAAATATTAACTTTGGTCTACTTCCCACAGTTGCTCTTACAAAAGAGCAAAGAAAAATGAGAAAAGATAAGAAAAAGATCAAAAAAGAGCTGGCCGCAACGAGGGCCCGTGAATCTTTTGATCAATTCGAGAGCGAGAACTTCAATATATGAAAGGTGTTATATTTATATTCACGGCCTGTATCTTATGGGCCATTGATACCCTAATTCGCTATCCTCTTCTTTGGGGAGGAGTAAGTGCGGAGAGTATCGTATTCACTGAACATATAATTCTTACTTTAATTTTCTCTTATGCTCTTTACCACTCTCGTAGAAAATTTCTTGGACTTAAACTAAAGGGCGTTTTTTACTTCTTTGTCATCGGTGGACTTGGGTCTGCCTTGGGGACGTTGGCCTTTACTAAGGCCTTTGGTATTTTAAATCCTTCACTCGTCATACTTTTACAAAAATTCCAACCTATCGTCGCCATCGTCTTTGCCTACATCTTTTTGAAGGAAAAATTTAAGCCTGAATATTTTGCTTGGGCCTTTTTATGCTTAGTCGGTGCTGGACTCATCTCATACCAAGATATCGCTACAGGACTTTCTGGTATGGATTGGAGCTGGCATGGACTTGTTACAAGCTCAACAGTCTTAGGATATTTTTATACATTAGTCGCTGTTGTGAGTTGGGGATCTAGTACTGTATTTGGGAAAAAACTCTCTCTTCAAGGTTTCAATACCACTGAAATTATGGCCGGTCGCTTCTTTATGGGGTTCCTATGCCTTTTGCCCGTTGGGCTAACTGTTACAGGTGGTCAAATTCCGCAAGGGGAAGTCTTGGGTAAAATTTTGGCAATGGTTGTCATTTCAGGTCTGCTTGGAATGTACTTTTATTATAACGGGCTTAAAAAAATTCCTGCCAGGCTTTGTGCTTTAGCGGAAATGTTTTTTCCTTTTTGCGCTGTCGCAATCAATTGGATTTTTTTAGGTAAAGAGCTTACTTTAATGCAACTTCTCGGTGGTGCATTGTTACTTTTAGGCTCAACTGTGATACAAATTAAACACTACTAAAATAAAGAATGAGGATGAAATGTCTGAAATAATTATTGATCCAAAAAGAAGAGTTGAACTACCTGCAACAATGGAAGGGAAGACTGTATTAATTGCTGGAGCTGCTGGTTTTGTACCATCAAACGTTGCTGAGTTTTATTTGAAGCTTGGAGCAAAAGTTATTGGTCTTGATAATTTCATTACAGGAAGCCGCATTAACGTGACTCTTCTTTCTAAGTACGAGAAGTTTGAATTTCATGAGTGTAATGTTTATGAATCGCTTCCAGATTTTTCTAATACAAAAATTGATTATATTCTCTCTCTTGCTTCACCAGCATCGCCAATTGACTTTGCAAAGATTCCTCTTGAAATTATGAGAGTAAATTCAGAGGGGACAATGAAGCTTCTTGAATTGGCCAAAGAAAAAGGGGCACGCTTTTTGGAAGCCTCAACAAGTGAAGTCTACGGTGATCCAGAAATCCACCCACAAAAAGAAGATTATGTTGGACACGTAAATCCAATTGGCCCACGCTCTTGTTATGATGAAGCAAAGAGATTTGCAGAGGCCATGACTATGAGCTACCACCGCAAATATGGTGTAGATACGCGAATCATTCGTATTTTTAACACTTATGGGCCACGCATGCGTCCAAATGATGGAAGGGTTATTCCAAATTTCATTAATCAGGCCCTTAAAAATGAAGACCTAACTGTTTACGGCGATGGAACTCAAACTAGATCATTCTGTTTTGTTTCTGACCTTGTAAACGCTATTCATAATGTTCTATTCAGTTTTGATCCAACACCATTTAATATTGGAAATCCTGATGAGTACACTGTGATTGATACGGCCAGATTTATTATTGATGCTCTTGGAAGTAAGTCAAAGATTGTTCATTTACCACTTCCAAAAGATGACCCAAAAAGAAGAAGACCTGTACTTGATAAGCTACAGGCCATCTCAGATTATAAGCCTCAAGTTTCTTTTAAAGATGGTATTGAGAAAACTGCAAAATATTTTCAAGAACACGGAATGGATTATTAGTGAAAGTAGTAGTTAGTTGTGATGAACTTTTAAAACGTGATCATTTAACAGAAGTCGTTGAGGCCGTCCTCGAACTCTACGATGAAGCGGAAATCTATACGCTAGTTCATAGACCAAAGGCGATTCTTGGACCAATTGAACTTAGAAAAATTCACTCTACTTTTTTATCACATAAAGTTAAAAGTAGTGCGGACCTTCATAACTTCTCATACTTAATCCCTTCCGCAGCAAAGAATCTTTTTATTCCATGCTCTGTGGATCTTGTTATTAATATTTCAAGTGGATTATCTCAGGGAATTAAGACTTGTGAAAAAACGAAAGTCGTAACTTATCTTTATAACGACGCTTTTTTAAATTCTCCAAAATCTTGGTTAGAAAAAATCTTTTCAAGTTATTTGAAATCTTATTTTAAAAAATCTCTGAAAAACGTAGATGTTCTCTATGTGAGTAATGACTCTCTTCTTGAGAAAGTTTCGCGCTTTAGAGCAGATGCAACAGTCTTGGAACCGCCATTTAAAATTAATGATTGGCAAATTATCCCGTCTCCCGTTTTTACTTATGACCACTTCTGTATCAATGCCAATGGCCTTGATGTGGCCATGGCAAAAAAACTGAAAGATTATCTTGTGTCTGAATCAATTAAGTTTAAATTCTTTGGTGATGACGAACACTTGGCCCAGATTAAAAATGGACCTGAAGATATTCATTTCTTTGGCGATCGCTGTTCAGGTGAGCTAGCGCCATTATTGTCAGGAAGTGCTGCTATTATAGATTTAAGCGATGGATTTTTTCCAGAAGCTTCTTTAAAGGGTTTAGGAACGGGAAGACCTGTTATTGCACTAGATAGCGCGAGCAATCGTTCGTACCTAAGTGGAGAGGGTGTCTTCTTCACAACTAAAGATGAATCAAAAATCTTTTCTTTAATTAAAGATCTATTGAAAGACCCGAAGCGTTTTGATAGCAAAAAACTACGTGCAGTGGCCGTTAATTATCACGAGATTAAATTTAAGGCCGAACTTAAAAGAAGACTTGATCGTATCGTGGGTGAGTCTACACCAAGAGCGCATCATGAAAAAGAGAATTGCTGTTAGTAGCCAATTCTCTTTTCTAGTCTGATTAAATTGTAGCGATTAGAGATTACTTTGAAGATTGAGGCCTCGGGCTTTCTGATAATATCTTCATTTTTAATCTCAATATCGTCTTCGTTTAATTTTTCCGAATCATTTAGTGTATTTGATGCCATATCGGATTGAGAATCACTGTCAGTTTTTAGGTCAGTAGTACTCAGTAGATTTTTTCTAAGAGCATCAATATCAATGGCCTCTATCGCATTTTGTACTTTGGGATTTTGACTATTTGCCACTGAAGTACCTGTTTTCTTCGCTGATTCAAGTGTTTTTTCAAGTCCATCTTGTAAGAAATTATTTACGTCCATATTGCTCTCATCATAGCGAGTAGCAATAGCGCGCTCAAGTGGTGACATACTATTGACGGCCTTTTCAAATTGCTTGAAGTCTGGCTCGTCACTAATTTCACTTTCACCTCTAAGTTTTCTTTGTTCATTAACTTGTTTCAAAACAAATTTTTTCATCCCCATGGCCATAGCTAAATTGGCCTCTAGCTTCTCTGTGTTGAGTTCTGAAAGGTCTGTGTTACCAGATGCCAGCTGATTAGCATTATTAACAACACTTGAGAAATTTGATGACTTTAAGTAGTCTGTTCCCATTTGTCCAAGTGACTTCACGACACTTTGATCAACTTTGAAACATGAGTTGGTTTCTTTACATGTACATGATAGGTCTTCGTTTCCACTTTTAGATAAGCAAACACGCCCTGAACTCTTGTCTTCATCTGAATTAACAACTTGTTCCTTTCTATCTTCTAGGGCCTTATTTTCAGGTGTTAATTTTTGATATTTGATGGCCTCATTTTCATTACCTTTGGCAAGTTCTGAACCTGATGGAGGAATGGCCATGCCACCTTTAAGTAGAGCATCTTCAAATCTTTTAAGTATTTTTTCGACAGCACTTCTTCTTGAGGCATAATCACTTTTCATTTTTTTTGCTTTCATCATTTCATTCATTTCTAGCGCTGTTCCCACTGCAAGTGCACCAATATTTAGAATAGAACAAGCTGTGAAAGTGTAAGGAAAGGTTGCGGCCTCAACAGCTGCAATGGCCGTTGCTGTAGCGTATAGAGTTGTGACAATCATATGTTTTTTATATTTATTATCAGCGATCTCTTCCATGTCCTTCAGCGCTTGGATCATCAGTCTAAAGACTCGAATTTGAATCTCTACGCTCATTCCATTCGTTTCCATTTGTGCAACGAGTTTTTTGTATTCTTTTTGATGCTTCTCCATTTTCTTTTTTGCCTGCATGTGGTTCCAAATAGAGGCCACAACAGAAATACCAGCGCCAATATAAGCAACTCTTGGAGAACTCGGAGATGGGGCAGGACAGATCGTTGAGAAAACCACGGCACCTATTAAACCAGCTGCAATAGTTTTAACGGCCTCGCCACCTTCAGTAACTTTGAATTCTTCACTTTTAATTTTATGTTCATCAGATTTGATTTCTTGACCAATTGATTTTAATTCGGCCTTACAATTTGTTTGGTCTGCGACATTGCGAGCATTGTTACAGTTTTCATATTTCTGATTAAAAAGGTCGTTATCTTTTTTCGTAGTACATGTGTCCATGACACAGTTCCACTTTCTACCATTTGACCCTTCACATTTGTCTACTTGTGCTCGTTTTTCTTCACGACAAGAATTTAATTCAGAGAAATTTGAATTCATTGTGCTTGTTGATTGGGCCCATATTGGGTTCATCAACAATACTTGTATAAGTAGTAAATGGGTGAGTGTTTTTACAAATTGTCTCATTTGTGGGGCCATTTCCTTTTTGTCTTAAGTACTATAGTGACTTATCGATCTCTTAGGGAAAAGACTTAGCTTAAATCTATTGTAATTTTAGATAGATGGAGTAAAAAAGGGTTGTGAATGACCGCCTATTTATGTAGGCAATTACTTTTATTTTATGGGGCCGGAATATCCTGCCATATTCAAACAATTACCGCTATTTGCCCTATAATTTAATGGTTATCAGAAAGGAGAATAAATGAACAGAAGATGGTTGGCCAAGTCGGCCTTAGTAGTTATGAGTGCTTTTGTGGGTGCAAACTCTTTTGCGGGATCTCAACTAGATCAAATCAAAAAGCGCGATCATCTTAATTGTGGGGTTTCAACTGGTCTTGCAGGTTTCTCTGCTCCAGATAGCAAAGGAAATTGGGTCGGTTTTGATGCTGATATTTGTCGTGCTGTGGCCGCAGCAATTCTTGGTGATGCTAGAAAAGTTAAATTTGTTCCCCTTAGTGGTCAACAGAGATTTGTTGCCGTTCAAACGGGAACAGTAGATATACTCTCTCGTGTCACTAGTAAAACTTTGACTCGTGATGCAGGAATTGGCCTACGTTTCGGACCCGTTGTTTTTTATGATGGTCAAACTTTTATGGTTAGAAAGAATCTAAATCTAAAAAGTGCGAAAGAACTTGAAGGGGCCAGTATTTGTACCCAACAAGGAACAACTTCAGAGCTTAATATGACCGATTTTTTTAGAACACATAAGATGAAGTTTAAGCCAATCGTTTTTGAAAACTATAATGAAAGTATTCAGGCCTACTTCAAGGGTCGTTGTGATGGATATACTAACGACAGCTCTGGCCTTGCTTCTGCAAGAGCTCAGTCTGGAGGGATTTCAGCTCACGTTATCTTACCTGAGAGAATTTCAAAAGAGCCTCTTGCTCCTGCCATTAAGCTTGGTGATGACGATCTCTATAATATTATGACTTGGAGTATTTACGCTTTAATTGAAGCTGAAGAATTAGGGATCAAAACGGCGAATGTTGACCAAATGAAAAAAAGTAGTGACTTAAATGTTCAACGCTTTCTTGGAATTAAAGATGGTAACGGTAAGGCACTAGGTTTAAATGAAAATTGGGCCGAGACAATTATTAAGCAAGTTGGTAATTACGGAGAAATTTTTGAAAGAAACTTAGGTCAAAATTCTTCATTGAAATTAGACCGTGGTCTAAACGATTTATGGACAAATAAAGGATTAATGTACGCACCACCATTAAGATAAGGATGTCTCATTGGAAAAGAAAAATGTACTCAACGATCCAAAGGTAAGATCGCTATTTTTTCAAGTTGTTATTTTCCTCACAGTTTTAATTCTGGGAGTAGGACTTTTTAAAGAAACACAATTGAACTTGGAGAAACAAAATATAGCGAGTGGCTTTGATTTCCTAAAGAAAGAAGCTGGCTTTGAAATTGGAGAGTCCTTAATTGAGTATTTGCCCAGTGATTCATACGCAAAGGCCCTCATCGTAGGGCTCATTAATACACTAAAAGTTGCTGTTATCGGAAATGTCTTAGCGGTTTTTCTTGGAATCATTCTCGGGATCGCTAGGCTTTCTAAAAACTTCCTCATTTCGTCGTTTACGAAATCTTATATTGAAATTATTAGAAATACGCCTCTACTATTACAATTATTTCTTTGGTATGCGATCATCACAGAAAGTTTTCCTAGTGTTAAGGCCGCCCATAATTTTTTTGATCTTATCTATATCTGTAATCGTGGTTTCTTTTTTCCTTCAATTGTTGGAAACAGTGGATTGACTATGATTCTTATCGGACTTGCTATTGCTCTAGTGGGCTCATTTGTGAGTGCTTATTTTTCAAAGAAAAAGCAAGAAAGAACAGGACAGCAATATCCGGTTCTTGCTATTAACATCGCACTTTTTATTCTTGTTCCAACGCTATTGTACTTTTTCTTTGGAGAGAGTCTACAATTTGATCTTCCTGAATTGGCCGGTTTTAATTTCAGAGGTGGAATGAGCTTTTCTCCTGAATTTTCAGCACTACTTTTAGGGCTAGTCTTTTATACAAGTGCTTTTAATGCTGAAATTGTTCGTGCAGGAATTCAATCAGTAGATCACGGACAATGGGAAGCGGCCGCTTCTTTGGCCTTAAGCCCGTATAGAACAATGAAGCTTGTTATTTTACCTCAGGCAATGCGAGTCATTATACCACCTTTAACTTCACAGATTTTAAATTTAACGAAGAACAGTTCATTGGCGGTGGCCATTGGCTTTCCTGATTTTGTTTCTGTGGCCAATACAACAATGAATCAAACTGGTCAGGCCATTGAGGCCGTGGCGCTTATTATGCTTTGTTATTTAGTTATTAGCTTATCAACAAGCTTTGTAATGAATTCTTATAACAAGGCAAAAGCATTGAGGGAGAGATAGATGAAGAATTTCTCAATCCTAAAATTAACAAAATGGTCAAAGAAAAACCTATTCAATGGCCCGGTAAATTCCGTTATATCAATTTTTGTTCTCGCATTGATATGGAAAGTTTTTGAAGCTCTATTACATTGGCTTTTCTTTGATGCTGTATGGTTTGGTGATGCCAATTCTTGTCGAGAGGCCTCTGGGGCATGCATGAGTTTTGTAATCCATAAGGCACGCTTTATTCTTTTTGGTTTTTATCCAGATGATCAGCTATGGCGTCCTATCCTCATGATTCTCTCTTTGATTGGACTTAGTTTCTATTCAATGCCAACAAGAAGATGGTCGCGAAAACTTTTTATTACATGGACTTGCTACTTTGTATTCGTCTTTGTTCTAATTCGTGGTGGTTTCTTTGGACTTGAACACGTTGATACATCGAAATGGGGAGGTCTGCCTCTAACATTAATTCTCTCTGTCGTTGGGATAATTGCCAGCTATCCGCTGGGAATTATTTTGGCGTTAGGAAGAAGATCTGATATGCCACTTATTAAGTCTCTGTGCGTAGGCTATATTGAGCTTATTCGTGGTGTTCCAATGATTTCTCTTCTTTTTATGAGCTCGGTGATGTTCCCCTTGTTTTTGCCTGAGGGGCTGCAAATTGAAAAGCTTCTTCGTGCACAGATCGCTATCATCATGTTTGTTTCAGCTTATATGGCAGAAGTTATTAGGGCCGGTTTACAGGCCATAGATAAAGGTCAATATGAAGCTGCAGCTTCTTTGGGATTAAACTATTTTCAAACAATGAGATTTATTATTTTACCTCAGGCATTAAAAATCGTAATCCCACCGACTGTAAACACTTCGATTGGTTTATTTAAAGATACATCTCTTGTTGTGATAATAGCTCTTTTTGATCTATTGAGTGGCGCCAAATCTTCTATTCAAGATGGAGAGTGGTTGGGTTTCAGTGTTGAGGCCTATCTCTTTGCTGGCGTAATTTACTTTATTTTTTGCTATTCAATGTCTCGATATTCACAAAATTTAGAAAAAGAATTTAACACAGGATACAACAGATGAGTGAGAACATTATTGAAATCAAAAATCTCAACAAATGGTATGATGATTTCCATGTGCTTAAAGATATAAATCTGACAGTGAAAAAAGGTGAGAAGATCGTTGTTTGTGGACCTTCTGGTTCTGGAAAGTCGACGATGATCAGATGTATTAACCGTCTAGAGGCCCACCAAAAAGGTGAGATCTATGTCGGAGGTACTAAACTTACTGAAAACTTGAAAAACATAGAGGAAGTGAGAAAAGATGTTGGAATGGTTTTCCAACATTTTAATTTATTTCCCCATCTTACAATTCTTGAAAATTTAACACTGGCCCCTCGTTTTGTTTTAAATCATTCTAAAGAAGAGGCCAATAGAAAAGCGATGGAATACCTTGAGCGCGTTCAAATTGCCTCACAGGCACACAAATATCCAGGTCAACTTTCAGGTGGTCAAAAACAGCGTGTAGCTATTGCGCGCAGTCTTTGTATGGAACCAAAAATTATGCTTTTTGATGAACCAACCTCTGCACTAGATCCAGAGATGGTTAAAGAAGTATTAGAAGTTATGACAGAGCTTGCTAAGGAAGGAATGACGATGATTTGCGTAACTCACGAAATGGGGTTTGCAAAACTTGTTGCGGATAGAGTGATTTTTATGGATGCTGGAAAAATCCTTGAAGAAAATAGTCCTGAAGAATTTTTTGCATCTCCAAAGCACGAGAGAACGAAAGAATTCTTATCACAAATTTTACACTGAGGTTTCTATGAAAAAGATTTTTACTTTTTTAATAGTTTTTTCTTTTATATCACCAGTACTTGCTACGCAAAAGCTATCGAAAAAGGCCATTCATGCCAAAATTCTTGAATTAGAAAAGAGTGGTATTTTAGATAAGGAAAGTGCCCAGAAGGCCTATAAAAAACTAGAGGCCATGACTGAAGAAGAGCTGCTAAAGTTAGAGGAAGCGGCCCATAAAGTGATTAATAAAAAATAACTATGCGCGACTTCTTCTTAAATGACGATTATCAAGTTTTATGTGATAGAGACGGAGAATTAAGGATCTATCACGATTTTTTTGATAAAGATTTTTTTAAAGTTTTACATGAATCTTTAAAGTGGCAACAAGATCAAATAACTCTATATGGTAAAACCCATAATGTTCCAAGACTTCAGTCGTTCTATGGAGATGAGGGGATTTCATATTCTTATTCTGGCATTAGGCTCAAGGCGAATCCATGGACTTCGGAACTTGAGGCCATAAAATCAAAAATTGAAGAAAAGACGACATACTTTTTTAATGCTTGCCTTTGCAATCTATACCGCCATGGAGCAGATTACGCCGCTTGGCACTCTGATGATGAACCTGAACTTGGTCGAAATCCTGTGATCGCATCTGCGAGTTTTGGAGAGCAAAGAAAGTTTGTATTAAAGCATAAATTTGATAAGGGTGTGGAGCCTATAGAAATCAATATTCCTGATCGAAGTCTGATTCTTATGCTTGGCCCTCTTCAACACAATTGGAAACACCAATTAAATAAGACGGCCAAGAAAGTTGATCCTAGAATTAATCTAACGTTTAGAAAGATTATTCTTTGATCATTTCACAATGAAAATTTTCTGATTCGAATTCTACAGTGCTCTCACCAACATGGTGGTCTTTTAGAATTTCTCTAATTTTTAGTTTTATTTCATCCAGTTTAACGACTGTTAGCGTGTCCGTAACAGCTACGTGGAAGTTTAGTACATGGTGGGCCTCATCAAGTGACCATCCTTTTACTGCATGGACGTCTTTCACTTCGGCTATGGCCTTTATACTTTTGATAATATCTTCCATTTCAAGACCATCTGGAAATTTTTGTAAGAGGATTTGACCAATACCAATCATATTTTTGTAAACACCTCTTAAGATAATTAAAGAGATTAAAATTGAAAGAATGGAATCCAGTATAAACCAAGGTTTAAAAAATAGAACGATACTTACAATTAGAACTGCACACCACCCAAGAATGTCTTCAAGTAGATGGAACATAACCATTCGCTGGTTAAGGCCATCATCTTTTGAAAGGCGATACGCCGCAATACCATTTACCACAATACCGAGAATGGCCAAGATAAGCATTCCTTCGTGTTTAATAGGTGTAGGGGCCATAACTCTTTCAATGGCCTCTTTGATTACAAAGACAGATCCTAGAAAGAGGATAAGCCCATTGATGAGTGCAGAGAGAACTGAAAATCTCCTATGGCCATAAGTATATTTATTGTCGGCGGCCTTTTTAGAATATTTTTCGAAGAAAAAACTCATGAGTAAGGCCATACTATCGCCAAAATCGTGTAATGAATCTGAAAGGATCGCCATACTACCTGTGTACAATCCTCCGATAAGTTCGATGATTGCAAAGGTAAAGTTCAAAAAGAAAGCGATTAGAATATTTTTCGAGCCATGGTGGTGATTGTGCCCGTGTCCGTGACTATGACCATGACTATGTCCGTGATGATGTGATCCCATTGTTTCCCTTTTTATTTAGCTCAAATAGATGACGCGCTTTTGTAATGATTCTAGCAGAAACTTTGTAAAATTGCTTGCGGCAAGTCCCATAGTTTTTCCACCTAAGTAGGCCATGTTAATTTCGTTAAACAAGGGTGCTCCTGGTCCTTTTATGACTTCTATGTCCTTTCCTTGGTCAAGAAGCTTTTTTACCATGTGCATTGGTAGCACACCTGCGCCAAGACCAGAGAGAATGACTTGGGCCATTCCTTGAACATCCATAAGGTGCGCTTTAAGATTAAACTTTGGAGTTTTCCCGTCGTAATGGTGTTGGAACCATTGCTTTAAAATTGGTGCTCCTTCAATATAGTCAACAAAGTCCAATTCTAAGAGTGTTGCGTACGTTAATTTCTTTTTTAAATTTTTTGTCTTTAAATATTCACTACTCGCACAAAGTACAAGGTGCTCGCGAGAAATATTTTCAGTCAGAATTCTTGGGCCAAAGTTGAAACTATCTACAATTGCAAAATCTAGTGTCCCATTATTTAAATCATCTTGGAATTGGGCCGCGTGACCATATTTAATTTCAAAACTCACATGCTTGTATTCTTTTGACCAAGAAGCAATGATAGGTAGGATTACGTTATTTCCAAATTCTATGGGCAGGCCAATCGATATTTTTCCTTTAAGAGTCGTTTTTGTATCCGTTAATTGTCTTAATTTTTCTTCTAATTCAAATAATAGAGGAGTGACATTTTCATAGAGTTCTTTTGCAAAAGGAGTTGGGATGATTTGTTTATTGATGCGATCAAAGAGCTTCTCTCCAAGTGCGCTTTCAAGGTTTTGGATATGCTGGCTTACCCCTGGTTGAGTCATGAAAAGCTCAGTTGCTGCTTTGGACATATTTTTTACAGAGTAGACTCTTTCAAAAACTCTTAGTGAAGGGATGGATATTTGATCTATAAGCATTGTAATTACGACCAGTTAAGGTTTATTTTGTTATTATATCACATCATAAGTAAAACTTATCAATCACTATTAAATAATATAATTTTTACTAATTAAAAAAGAATTATAGATATGCCTCACTTTTTAAATGAATCTGATGAGGATATTTCCATGTTTAAAGCAACACTTATGATTTCTATTTTTTCAATGATGATGATCTTCTGCTCTTTTGCTGGCGAGCTTCAAACTGTAAACGGTAGATTAATTGATGATTTAAAGATGGTTGGTAATATCAAAAAAATGATTGTTACAGACAGAGAGAGAACAATCAAATTAGCAAATGACTATATTGAAACTGCTAGTTGTGTTGATGGTGAATTTAAAATTAAAAAAATTGGTGCAGGTCACTTTGAATTACGCGAAGTTGTTCGTTGTAATAAATGGGTAGACGAGACTGCGGATGTTTATTCTTGTCCAAAGATCTTCAGCCCTGTTTGTGGTGTTCCAGTTGTTCAAGAATGTGAAGATGATTTTATGTGCGAAAAAAGCATGCCGCGAAGTGTGACTTTTGGCAATAATTGCGAAATGTACGCGGCAAGAGCAGTTTTTCTCCATGAAGGTGAGTGTGAAGAAGGGAGCCTATAAGGCTCCTTTTTTTTTGTCTATTTGACTTACAATGATTGGCTAAACGTTGTTTTTATCTCTTGTTCACGCATTCTATAATCGAAAATATGAGCTATATTCCTTAGAAAAACTTTACCTAAAGCTGTTATACTCCAACAGTCTTCATTTCTTTCAATTAACTTTTCTTCTATCATCGCTTCCAATTGAGTAAGAATATCTTTTTGGTAAGGTAGCTCTTTTAAATCCTGAGACATAAAAAACTCATTACACATGATACTTTCTATAATCGCCTTTGTTTTAACATCAGCATTAGTATGAAGATGTGAGACTGAATTAGGTATTTTATTGGCCTCTATCATTTCATAATAATCTTTTACATCTTTTGTATTTTGATAAAAGCCCACTGGAGATTCTGAAATACTAGAAACTCCAAGCCCCAAGAGAACATCGGACTTTTTATCAGTGTGGCCCATAAAGCTTCTAACCAATCTTTTTTCATTCTTGGCCTTGGCAAGATAATTATCTTCTTTTGCAAAGTGATCCAACCCAACTTCAATCATTCTATTTTTTAAAAAGATTTCTTTTCCAGCTTCAAAGAGCTCTCTCTTTTCAAGGCCAGAGGGGAGGGACTCATTTGGAATAAGTTTTTGGTTTGAAAATTTCGAAGGTAAGTGAGCATAGCTGTAAAAAGCGATCATATCAGCACCAAGTTCAATCACCTTGCTGATAGTATCTTCAATACTTTCTTTTGTTTGATAGGGAAGTCCATAAATCAAATCAAAGTTAATTGAAGGGATTCCTCTCTTTCTTAATTTATCAACGAGGTCTTTTACAAGCTCAAATGGTTGTTCTCTATTTATGGCCTTTTGAACTTTGGGATCAAAATCTTGAATCCCCATGGAAACTCTTTTGAAATTGAATTTACTTAGAACATCTAGATGTTCGTTTAAGCAAGTTCTAGGATCAATTTCAATGGAGTTAATACTAATAGTCTGATCACCTTCTAGAATACTTTCTAGTAGAAAGTTAAGATCCTCTGGTCGCAAAAATGTAGGTGTTCCCCCGCCAAAGTGTATGGTGTGAATCTTTGGTCGAAAACCTAATCTTTTTTTTATAAGATTCCACTCTTTAATCAATGCTTCAACGTATGTAAGACCTTTGTCTTTATTTTTAGTTATGAAGCGGTGGCAACCGCAGTAGTAACAAAGCTTTTCGCAAAATGGTATATGGATATAAAGATCGAGCCCACTGTTGGTATTGTATACTGATCGAATAGAGCTGAACCAATCAAACTCGTTGAGTTCCTTATTCCATGCGGGTGTTGCTGGATAGCTAGTGTAGCGAGGGATAGCGACATTGTATTTTTTTATTAGATTTTCCATACTCGCAGTATGGAAAAATATCAGCTAAAAAAAAATGAGCTACATCACTTTTTTTCCAGTTCTTTCCAAGAGAAATCCAGCCAGTCCATGATTTCACTTTTGTTAAACCCATCTTTATAGCTCATAAAGTGATTCTCTTTTACCCAATAACCTAAGTAGTAGTAGGAGAGGCCTTTTTTTTGAGTGAGTTCAATTTCTTTCAATGCGCCGTAAATTCCTAGTGATCTTTTTGAGTAAGCAGGATCATAAGTGAAATAAACACTACTTAAAGCATCGCTCGATTCATCCAGAATACCGCAAGCGACAAGTTGACCCTCAAGTTTAAACTCCAGCAAGAAAGTATTGGTCGAGAGAGAAAAGTGGATGTCTTTGAACATTTGTTCTGATGAAATTTCACTGCCGGCAAACCTACCTTTAGAGTGTTTTACATAAAGATCATAAAGCTCTTTGCGATAGAGGAGAGGTTTTTTTTCAATAGTAAGATCTTGATTTTTTTTTAGTATGCGTCGCTGGTTTTTATTAGGAGTAAATTTATCGACAACAACACGAATCGGGATGCATTTGCGACAATTGTTACATTCAGGTCTGAAGTAGTACCAACCAAACTTTCTCCAACCGTGAGAGAGTAAGTGCTCGAGTTCAACATCTTCTAGTTCTACTGCAAAGAAATAGTGGTGCCTTGCCTGTAAGTTTTTGATGTACGGACACTCTTCTTCTTCAGAGATTGTTGGAGGGCGGATTATTTTCATACTTTTATTATAGCAAATTATCGAAATTATACATGTTTGAATAGTCAAACAAAAGTAGGGTAAGTGTCTGTAATAATTAAGCTTACCTGATATAGATCAAGGTTTACAATTGTTTGAAATGTTAGCATGAGGGGGAGATTTGTAAAACATTGTAGAGGAGTTAATATGGATTCAAAATTAAATAGAAGATCACTTTTTAAGTCAGCAATGCTTGGTCTAACAACTTTTATCGCAGTTCCTAAGGCCTTTGCTGCTGCTTGTGCTGTATCGCCAGAGCCAGCTGGAAAAAAAGTTGCAAAAAATAAAGAAAGATTGGATTACGTTGTAAATGCTGATGATGCCAAGGGAAATGCTAAATATAAAGCAGGTGACAACTGTGCAAATTGTAAGTTCTATAAGGCCGATGCAGGAACACCGGGTTATGGAAAATGTCCGATGATGGCCAACAAATATGTTTCGGCCTGCGGATGGTGTAAATCTTACGCAAAAAAAGCATAATTCTTTTCTAAAAAATTATTTCATCTGGGCCCCGTTTCTTACATGGGGCCTTCTTTATTCTAATGAATTCCATTGGTTAAAAATGACCCTTGAGTTTTGCTAAATAAACTTAGGAAATCTTTATGTTTTAGGGCTTGATTGTGAAGAAATTTTCACTATTCTATAGGTAGGTAAAAAGATGGCAGCTTTTTATCTCTCCGAAGTATAGAGAAATCTATACTGACTCCGTCACCGAAGGGAAACCACTAACCTGGTTTCCCTTTTTTTTTGGAGGCGGCATCCGCAGGAGCGGATGACGCCGAACAACTTCGAGTGGAGCTGGAAGCGTAACGAGAATCAGGCATCCGCAGGGCTTCTGTCGCCGAACAACTTTCAAGCGAGCACAGAAATCTAACAATAGTTTTTCTTAAAAACCTCTTCACCCATGAGCTCAATTTGTTTATTAATCATAAACTCAAAAGCACTCAATAGAGGAGAGTAAGAAACGTCATCAAAGTTTTCACCTAGAACGTTGACACACTCTAATGTGGAAATACCACCTTTGACATTACTCTTTCGAATTCGATAATTGGAAGCATGCTCTGGAGTAAGCTTTATAGCATTTAAAGAATGTAGCTTTTTAGTTTCAAAGAATATTTTTTTGGCCTTGTTCCATGTTCCATCAAGAATGATGAAGTACATAGACTCAGGATTTATTTTTGTAATTGAAGAGATTTCTTCACTTCTTTCAGTGGGAAATACAAGATAAGCATTCTGCGAACAAAAGTGATCAAGGATTTCGCAATGATCAAAATTTTCACCATCGAGTACGGTAATATTACTTAATGAGAGTTCACAAATTTTTACTGTTCCAAGGGCATGCTTGGACTCACTCTTATGTCTTAGAATGAGAAAGTGTAATTTGTTAGGGATTGCCCTTATGGATTCGCATAAACATGTCGGTAATGGACGATCACACTTTGGGCAAAGCTCTCTCTTTTTTTTCTCCATGACGTCTTGTACAAAAAAATCAAAATGAAATCAATCTTAATAATTTCAGAATGTTAAAATAGGTATTATTTGGCCGTAGTTTGACAGAGTAGACTATAAGATGGTAAAGTAAATAAGTTTGATTTGGTCGCGAGGGTTGCACAATAAGATGCTGACAACTAAGACTTTTCGAACTCGGGCATGATCGCCGCAGACAATTGAATATTCAGGAGGGTATGATGAGCTTAAAAGAAAGACTCAGATTAGAAGAGATTGAAACAAATGCATTATTATCTGGTTCAAGACTACCGGTTAAAGAAAGTGCAGTTAAAGAAGAAAGTGCTGAGATTGCACACACAGAAGAAGAATCAAAAATAAAAGTTCAATAAATCTTTTAGCGGAGTCCAGATTTCACACAGCTTGTGAGTCTGGAGTCCCCTTGATCAAACTCATTTTGACATTTTAAAATCAAGTTATCTGTATATGTTTTGCATTCATCATCAGTGTTAAATTGGCCGGATGTCTTTTTGTCCATACAATAGAAAATTGAATGTTGCTCAATTTCAACAAATTGATCCTTAGTATCTACCGTTTTTATTTCTTGCTTTTTGACTGGGGCTTTTTTTACAGGTGCATTGTAGCTACTTTTTGGTCTACCACCATTCTTACTGTCTTGTTCACGCAGTTTCTTATAATACTCTAAAACGGCCATGCGTCTTTTTTCTTCAGGGGAAAGTAGATTGTTGTCATTTGAGTTTTCAATATCTGAAAACGTACTTGTAGGGCCAGTGGATTGTCTTTTAATAATCTGGCGTTGTGAGCATGAGTAAAGAAAAATGAGGGAGAGGCAAATAAATATTCTCATTAGAAATCTTTAATCTTGCTCACAAGTGATTGGTCATCAATAAATGGATTACGATTTTTTTGAATTTTGAAAATGGCCTCGTTGCGAGCGCGTTCAAATTCATCAACAGGATCTTCGGTATTCCATTGTCTAAGAAATTTCTCTTCGTATTCAGGAATATCGATTTTGAATCTTACTGAAAAATAAAAAAGAGCTCTTGCAACATTTCCTCTGTGCTCAGGAGGAGGTTGGAAACCGACAATAGATGTTCCTTGAATCGTCCCTTTAGAAGAGTCTGTACATGAGCTTGATACCACACGACCATTTACCATTCCAAAGTTGTGATTACTTCTCGTCGAATTGGCCGGAGAATATACTGGGTACAGGTGGTGAAGGTCAGTTTTTTGCGTATTTATATTTTGTGATTTGTTGAATTTGCTCTGTGGCCAAGTGTGCTCACAATTCATAACTTGCGGGTTTGGAATTCTATATTCCCCAACGCCAGATTCTTTGCCATATTCGTGGTTACAATAAACGTCACGAACAATGTTTTTACCATTTTTCTTTTCTAGATGAAGTTCACCGAAAAGATAAGTTCTGGCCTCTTTGTACGATAGATCACTTCTTTGAATAAAGCATACTTCAGTTTCTTCGCATTTGCGTTGAATTTTATCTTGTTCGCCTTCTTTCTCGATATGATACGAACTTAAGATGTCATATAAACTTTCTTTGAGTTTATCATCTCTTAATTCATCTTGCTGATAGGCCTCTAAAAAATTTTGAGGGTAGTAAGATTGCTCTTGCAGATTTGCAAGAGAGTAACTAGCTGGCACCATGGCCAATAAGATAAATAAAAGTCTAGGCCTAGACATGAAACACTTCCTTCCTTGGAATATATTAAAAATGTTAACATGTTTTTATAGTTTGGCCAATAATTAATTCCTAGTTGCCGATCTGTTTTTGCGATTTGGAAGAGATGATGTAAAATGTAAGAATTCATTAAATATAAGAGGAATTTTTATGAGTTTTAAATCTCGTATTGCTGGTGTTGGTGGTTACGTTCCTGAGAATGTATTCACAAACTATGATATCGAAAAAATGATGGATACAACCAACGATTGGATTGTTCAAAGAACAGGAATCGAAGAGCGTAGATGGGTAAGTGAGGATCAATCAACAAGTGATCTTGCTCTTAAAGCAACTGAAGAAGCATTGAATGATGCCGGACTTGATAAGTCCGATATTGAAATGATTATTTTTGCAACGTTGAGCCCTGATCATGACTTCCCTGGTTCAGGTTGTTTCTTGCAAGCAAAATTAGATCTTCCTGGTATTGCTGTCCTTGATATTCGTCAACAGTGTTCAGGATTTCTCTATGCCATGAGTATTGCTGATCAATATATTAAGACGGGTACTTATAAAAATATTCTTGTAGTTGGTGCAGAAGTTCACTCAAAAGGATTAGATAGAACACCAAACGGTAGAGCTGTTTCAGTTCTTTTTGGTGACGGTGCTGGTGCTGTGGTATTTCAAAGAACTGAAGTAAATAATGAGAAAACAGATGGGCATATTCTCGTTTCAAATCTTCATGCAGATGGAGAATATGCAAAAGAGTTGTGGTTACCTGCTCCTGGAACGGGCTTTAATGAAATGGAGCGAATCTCTCAAAAGATGATTGATGAGGGCGCTCATTATCCACAAATGAACGGTAAAACAGTATTTGTTCACGCCACAAAAAGAATGGCAGAAACACTACTTAATTCTTGTAAGCAAGCGGGAGTAGAGCTATCAGATATTGATTTATTCTTATTTCACCAAGCAAATCTAAGAATCAATTCAAAGGTTGCAGAAATTCTCGGAATCCCTGAAGAGAAAATTTTCAATACAATTCAAAAGTATGGAAATACAACGGCCGCAACAATCCCTCTTGGAATGAGAGATGCTATTCAAGCAGGAGCTCTTAAGCGTGGAATGCTTGTGGCCTCGGCCGCCTTTGGTTCTGGTTTTACTTGGGCGTCTTCAATTTATCGTTACTAATAAAAAAGGCCTTCTTACGAAGGCCTTTTTTTTAAATTCTTGCTTCAACGTAGTCGATGACATATTGGCGAAGGGCCAAAATATTTGAGCGTGAAAGCTCATCTGTCATCACGGGATTACTTGGAATGATATCGTAGAGGATATGCTCCATAGTATATTGAATTGTTTGCATACCGACATAGAGATTTAAGAAGAAGGCCATATCTTGTCGTTGATAATAACGGATGAGATCTGCTACATCTTCATGGTTTTCGCAACAAGAACATCCTTTACAGATTCCTTTGTTTTCAATAAAGCTCATATGATTGTGTGCTTGTTCAGCAATGATTTGCTCTCGTTCGCTGGCCTCTGATGAGAATTTATCAATTAGAGGCAGGGCATATTCTGGATTTTCTCTAATGACAACTAAAAGCTCTTCAAAGAAAGTTGCATAGAGTGAAATGAAAATACAATCTTCAATAAGATAATTGAAAAGATCCTCTGTCGTAGGACATGTTTTCTCTAAGTTATCAAATGATTGAAGGGCCATAGTGAATGGAAAATCTGGTTCGCCTTCTAGATCGTGAAAATATCTCGCCAAAATAGTTTCTTTATAAGATTTTTCATCTCTTTTAGCGATGGGATTGATTTGTGCTTTAAATTGAGTCATCGTTCCTTCCTTGTTGCAAAGGGCCTATCGACATTTTACCAAAGAAGGAGCGATGAATTTTTTCTTAATATAGAACCGGCAAAAAGTTCCTATGGGTTTTTAATAACTTCTTCAAACTCCAGTCCAGCAACTGATTTGATGGAGCCTAGAAGTTTAAAAAGAATAAAACCAACCATTATAGTTGTTGGCACCGAAATAACTGGAAAGCTTAGTGCCGTCATTTTTCCTAAGGATTCATTGAATTCAACGCTTCCAGGTTCTCCGACGAGTATTTTTACAGCAAGCACATAGTTTAAAACTGCAGAAAGAAAGAATGTACCTGCAAGATAGAAAGATGATTTACCAAGGCTTTGTTCAAATTCGTCTCTGTGCCCCTTTTCTTCAAATGCTTTATCGATTTTTTCGAGGTCTAGAATTTGACCCATGAAAGTACGAACAAGAGGGTACTTCGTATACTGAGAAATAAGAACGGCCAGACCCATTAGTAGTGGGACACCTGTTTCTTTTGCCACCATCCAATTTCGGTTTAAATTAAACAAGCCTATTCCGCCCGTAAGCAGAACACTCACAAGTCCAAGGCCCGAGAAAAAGTTGACTTTTTTTCTCTTGTAAAAGTCGACAGCGCCATAAATTAGGGGAAAGGCCAGTGCAACGACTAGTCCTAGCTGTTGGCCAAGATACTTGTCTGTACTAAATTTTGTGAGGATTACTGAGGGGATAATAACGTTAATAAGAATATTAACGAGTCCATTTTCTTTCTTTTTTTCTTGTGATTTTTCCATTTAAAAAAAATAAACCTCTAGGTTTTGAAAGTAAAGCATATAACAAATTCTTACAATTAATTGTCAGAGACTGTCCCGACGGTCATTCTATTAGGAATCTGTTAGGAAATTGTTATCAAGGAAGATAAAATGAAAATTACAAGTCTATTAATGTCACTTTGCGTTCTAAGCTCAGTATCTGCAGCAGAGTTTAACGGTTATATTGTTAAATTAAAAAAAGGCAGCTCACTTCTTTCTGAAAAATCTTCACTTGGTTTTGAAAAAGTTCAAGAATTTTCAGGAAAGACTGGTCATTTCGCAGTCATTAAATCAGATCTTGATCTTAGCAATAAGTCATTTGGTGAACTTAAAAATCACCCAGATGTAGAGTATATCGAACCAAATTACATCTATAAAATTAGTCCTGTTTCTGCTGACGAAGTCGCAAGTCTTGCAACTGATGCAAAGTATGGAGACCAGTGGGCCCTTAAAAATACGGGGAAAAACTCTGGTGGTTGGTTCTCTTCAGGTAAGGCCGGAGAAGATGTTAACGCAGAAAAAGCATGGGAAATCTCTAAAGGGTCACGCGACGTAGTTGTTGCTGTAATTGATACGGGTGTTGATCACTCTCACAATGATCTTAAAAACCAAATGTGGACAAATGACGCGGAATTAAATGGTCAACCAGGCGTTGATGATGATGGAAACGGATTTGTTGATGATATCTACGGATATGACTTTGTAAATAATGATGGCGACCCAATGGATGATCACGCTCACGGAACTCACTGTGCAGGTGTTATCGGTGCTTCTCACGATGGTCAAGGGATCATGGGTGTAATGGCCAATGTTAAAATCATGGGTCTAAAGTTTCTTTCAAAAAGTGGGAGCGGTGAAACTATTGATGCTATTCGCTCAATTGAGTACGCAATCCAAATGGGTGCTGATGTTATGAGTAACTCATGGGGTGGAGGAGAAGAATCTCAAGCTCTAAAAGAGGCCATTGAAAAAGCTAATGAAGCAGGAATTATCTTTGTTGCTGCAGCTGGAAACTCTTCTGCTAATAATGACAGAACAGCATCATTCCCAGCAAACTACGATGTTCCAAATGTAATTTCTGTAGGAGCTATGGGCGGTAATGGAAAGAAGGCAAGCTTCTCTAACTACGGTGCATCTTCTGTTCACGTATTTGCTCCAGGTGTAAATATTCTTTCAACTGTAACTAACAATAGATACCAAAAAATGAGTGGAACTTCTATGGCAGCTCCTTATGTTTCAGGTCTAATGGGTCTATTAAAGACAGAAGCTCCAAACATGTCTCCAGCTGAAGCTAGAGAAGTTCTTATGAGATCAACTGTTAAAAATGGTCTTCTTGATAGAACTTCTATTACAGAAGGACGTGTTGATGCTTACGAATTGCTAAGAAGCCTATAAGAATTTCTTCCTATATCGTATAAAAAAGAGGCCAAGTTTTACTTGGCCTTTTTTATTTCTTTTTTAGTCTTTTTTGTATGTCTTTAAGTGCACTTTGTTTTTTTTGAATCAATTCCTCTACAAATTTATTCAGAGCTTCTTTTAAATAAGGTTCAAAGTCTGAATCTGAAAATTGTGTTTCTTCAAAAAGTTGCATATAGATTTTCTTCGTCTGCTCAGTCACAGATAGAGTGATGGTGTGGGCATTGAGTTCATCTTCTAATGCCTCTCGAACTATGGCACTTAGATTTAGGCCTTTGGCATGAACTTTTTCATGTTGTTCTTTAGAAATAATAATATTGACTCTCTTCATCTCGGTATCACGACTCATAAGATCTCCAGTGTGTATATTATTATCGGTCGTGTGTAGATGTTAATTTAGCTTTTTTAAATTATTGAAAATACTTAGGTTGATGAATAAAGTAGGCAATTCTATAGGTGCAGGGATTCCTGTTTGTTGTGTCTATAATATGTATCAACTTATTGAAATGTGTACGTATGTGTATATTTTAAGTTTTTATACACACTCAATTCTTTTTTTCTGGCAAACTGATTTTAACAAGGCAAGGGGGACCTAATGGAAAATATGATTTTTGATCTCGATGTTACTTTTTCAAGCAAGTGTTTAGGTGAAGCGAGGGACAATAATATTTCAATTAGTGAAATGCTTAGAGCGATTGCAATTGGTGAAGTAGAAAGGCTTGATCAGGGAAGATTAACTTTTACATATAAGGGAATTGAAGTTCAGACAAGTTCGTCAGGGATTGTGGCACTAAATGTAAGGAGGTTAGATGCTAATATGAATCCGTGGCTAGAAATTGTTCGCGGCACGTATTTTACAAATGAACTTCAGCTTAATTAGAAAAAAGGGTCCCTGTTGGGACCCTTACTTTTTAGGCCATATTGTTTGTTCTTTTTTTGGCGTATTGT